>JASGIE010000131.1:0-48444 GCA_049841055.1 Paludibaculum sp.
TATGTATTGCTAAGGTTAATAGGGAAACACGATAGAATCCGAACAGCACCTAAAGCTCGGATGGAAGAAAGGGATGTCGGCAGCAAATTATGCCTTGTCGCAGAGCTACCATAATAAAGCAGACCACAATACAGAGCTCACTCATTTATCTGCAGCCTTAAAGATAGATGAGGAAACAGGAGATAAAAGAGACAAAGCGAGGGAGATACTGTCATTCGGTAATACCTATGATATCTGTGCAATTTCCCGAAAGCGCTGGCGTATTATGAGGAGGCGGCACGTCTTAATGAAGAGACCGGTGATAAAAAAGCCCAGGCATCTACTTTCGTAAGCATTGGTAACGTGCATTGCGTGCAGAGTGCTTTCCCCAGGGCGCTCGATTATTACTTCAGGGCATTAAAGATCAATGAGGACATAGGCAACCGGAAAGGCAGTGCCAATACATGTTTTAGCATAGGTAATGTCTATTATGAGCAAAACGATTTCGCCCGGTCTCTCGATTATTATTTTAAAGCATTGAAGGTGCAGGAAGAAATGGGGAATAAGTACGGTATTTCTATTACGCTGCAGGGTATAGGAAATGTGTACAATAAAAAACAGGAATATGCACGGTCGCTTGAGTATAATTTCAAAGCCCTGAAGCTGGCAAATGAGATAGGCATAAAATACATAGCTGCGGCCTGTGCCGGCAATATTGGCGATGTGTATTTTAATATGAAAAACTATGGGCAGTCAATTGATTATAGTGAACAGGCGTTGCGCATGGCCGAAGAAATAGGGGATAAGAACCAGGTGGCATGGGCCCTTTGCCAGGTTGGATATGCTAATCTTCAACTGGCAGACAGCAGTCCCGACCGGTAGACCTGAAAGGTTAAAAACAGCAATAGACTTTTTTAACAGGGCCCTCGATTCGGCGATTAAGGTAGATGTCCCGGTGATCATGCAGCGCTGCTATAAAGGACTATCCGAAGCATATCAAAAGACACGGAGACTATAAGAAAGCATTGGAATATTCCGGTCAATACAGTGTGATCAAAGACTCTATTTATTCTAATGCGCATAGCGAGCAGATAGTGAAGATAGGTATGGAATATGCCTACAACCAGGAGCGCCTCGCAGATAGTATAAAGGCGGAAGAAGCAAAGAAGACGGCAGCTTTAAAGCTGGAGCGGCAGCGTATCTATACAGGAATCGGCATTGGCGGAGCATTACTTTTGGCCGGGTTTTTATTCTTCATGTACCGCAACTATAAGTTGCTGGCTAAAGAGAAACAGACCTCAGAAAAATTATTGCTCAATATATTGCCTGCCGAGGTGGCAGACGAGCTGAAGACCACCGGGAGCACTGCGGCCCGTCATTTTGATAATGTTACGGTCATGCTGACCGATTTTGCGAATTTCACACAGGCAGGTGAGCGCATGAGTCCGCAGGAGCTCATTGAAGAGCTGCATGCCTGTTTTAAGGCATTTGACGAGATAACTCGGGCATCCTGCAACATTGAGAAAATAAAAACGATTGGAGATGCTTACCTCGCTGTAGCGGGTATCCCCGTTGCCGACGATAAACATGCAGAGCATGTAATGATAGCGGCGCGTAAGATCAGGGATTTTATGAAAGTACGCCGTGAGCAGATGGGCGATAAAACATTCGAGATAAGAATAAGGCATACATAGCGGCAGTGCGGTTGCGGGTATAGTAGGCATGAAAAAAATTCGCCTACGATATATGGGGCGATACCGTAAATACAGCCGCACGTATGGAGCAGAATAGCGAACCCGGAAAAATTAATATTTCACAGACCACCTATGAGTTCGTAAAGAGTAAGTTTACATGCACCATATCGTGGCGAGATACAGGCGAAAAATAAAGGTGCGCTTAAAATGTATTTTGTTGATTGATCACCGGGGCGCTTTTGTCTTTCCATCTCAGGGTGCGTAGCATATGGTCTATGTCCTTTTGCAGGAAGTCTGTAGCCGGTTTCAGTGAGTCTGCATTAGGTGTTACATCAAAATACAGGAATTCCCTCATGAAGTTTTTTACAGAGTCGGTAGCATAAAACTGGTAGCGCGATGCGGTATTGCCGCCTACTACATATGTTTTGCCCGAAACGCCTTTCTCATATCCGAAAGCATATTCGTCTATGTATTGCGCTTTTTCGTGATGGAAGAACGAGAGCTGGTATGCATCCGATAAAAGACTGTCCAGCGGATGGCGTGTCGTGATATCTATGTACGTAATATTGATCACTCCGTTAAGGCCGGGAAAGTTTACATTGATCCAGTAGGGGTGGCGTTCCATTTGCTGGTACATAGTGTCTATGGTAATGTTGGCATAAACAGGGTATTCAAAGGTGTAAGGAAAACCCGGTTTGTCAAATACCACATATTCATGTGCCGATGGCGTATCTATATAAAAGTATCCCGGTGGTTTGGGTGGAAACACTTTTGGTCTGCAGGAAATAACGAACAGTGATAATAATAAAACAGATATATACCGTGGCATGTCGTCAAAAATAAGTAAAATGCCCAACAATATTTTTCCGTCAATTCTCTGTTGCCGGTTCCGCCATTGTCCCTTTTAACTTATTTAACTAACCTTTACCCAAATTAGATTAATTTTGCAGCCTGATAAAACCAATAATTATGACAGACCAACAACAACCTGAACAGCAACTGAATATAGAACTGACCGAAGACATGGCAGATGGTACATATCGAACCTTGTTGATTATAACACATTCTTTTGCAGAGTTTGTTTTCGACTTTGTGAATGTAATGCCGAATGTGCCGAAAGCAAAAGTGAAATCACGAGTGGTAATGACTCCGCAGCATGCTAAACGGATGATGCGTGCACTGGTTGAAAACGTCAAACGTTTTGAAGCACAGAATGGTGTTATTAAAGAACAGGAGCCGGTATGCCATTCAATTTTGGCGGTACTACAGGGCAGGCATAATTAATCTTTACAAAAATTACATGAATAATAAAATACTGATACTGGATTTTGGTTCGCAATACACACAATTGATAGCGCGTAGCATACGCGAATTGAATGTTTATTGTGAAATACAACCTTGTACCAAACCGGTACAGTACGATAGCTTCGCTGAAAGGCGTTATCCTTTCAGGTAGCCCGTTCTCTGTAAACGACCCGAACGCACCAAAGCCTGATATTAAAGCGATAGCAGATAAATCTGCCTGTATTGGCTGTTTGTTATGGCGCACAGTTGCTGGCACAGCAGGCGGGTGGTGAAGTAGGTAAGTCTACCCACCGTGAATATGGCCGGGCGCACCTGCATAATATTAGTACGCAATCCATTGTTGACAACCATCACCGCAGGGTTCACAGGTTTGGATGAGCCATAGTGATACCATCAAGCAACTGCCTGAAGGGTTTCGAAGCTCATAGCACAAACAGAAGCTATTCCGGTAGCGGCATTCAGGGCTCCGGATAGTCTTATGCCAAACATCCGCTGTATGCAATCCAGTTCCACCCTGAGGTAACGCATAGCACAGATGGCCGCCAGTTGTTGAAAAACTTTGTGCTAGATATCTGTGGCTGCAAGCATGACTGGACACCTGCATCTTTTGTTCACGAAACGGTTGAACGTATCAAACAGGAAGTAGGTAATAAGAAAGTGGTGATGGCGTTGAGCGGCGGTGTAGACTCTACAGTTGCTGCTACATTGATACACAAAGCAATCGGCGAAAACCTGTATTGCATATTTGTAGACAATGGCCTGCTGCGCAAAAATGAATTTGAACAGGTACTGGAAGGTTATAAGCATCTTGGCCTGAATACAAAGGGCGTAGATGCCGACAGACGTTTCTATAAAGAACTGGATGGTGTTACAGATCCTGAAAAGAAACGTAAGATCATAGGTCGCCTGTTCATAGAAGTATTCCAGGAAGAAGCTATGCACCTTAAAGATGTAACTTTCCTGGGTCAGGGTACTATCTATCCTGATGTTATTGAATCTATGTCAGTACATGGTCCATCTGCTACTATCAAGTCGCACCACAATGTGGGTGGCCTGCCTGAGATGATGCATATATGCATTGGTAGAGCCGTTGCGCTTCCTCTTCAAAGATGAGGTGCGTAAAATTGGCCGTGAATTGGGTATCGATGATATTTTCCTAGGCACGCCATCCTTTCCCGGGTCCGGGCCTGGGCATTCGTATACTGGGTGCAGTATCTGAAGAAAAAGTACAGATGCTGCAGGAGGCAGATGCTATCTATATTCAGCATCTGCGCGATAGCGGCATGTACAGCCAGGTATGGCAGGCAGGTGCAATATTGCTGCCGGTGCAGAGTGTGGGCGTAATGGGCGATGAGCGTACTTATGAATACACCTGTCGCACTGCGTGCAGTAACATCTGTAGATGGTATGACCGCCGACTGGGCACATTTGCCTTACGAGCTCTTGGCCAAAGTATCTAACGATATTATCAATCATGTTAAGGGTATCAATCGTGTGGTGTATGACATTAGTTCTAAGCCACCTGCAACTATAGAGTGGGAATAAAATGATCAAACGCCGTTTTTTGTTCTCTTTATTGCTTTCTGTACTGGCAACAGGTCTTGCCTTAGATTCTTTTGCACAGGAAGATCGCATGTATCATTCCCGCAGGGAAATGAGGCAGGAAAGAAAACGGTTGAAGCGGGAGCGTAGGGACAAATATTGATGGTGACGAAGCGCCCGCCGCAGGTCTCTGTTCCCGTAAAGAAAAAATACACGATAGAATATCCGCAGACCGTTCTCAAACAACGTTACAGGATAGACATTCTCATGCCGCTTTACCTCGATGAGCTGGTAAGAGGTGGCTCTGTGACCTATAAAGACAGGATACCGGACAAAGCACGTCCGGGTATGTCGTATCTATGAAGGTATTAACCTGGCGGCAGATAGCCTGAAAAAGGCCGGCCACAAGATCGATATATATATCCACGACATTACATCCGCGTCAGAAGACCCTGCATTATTGGTCAGCGAAGGAAAGCTCGACTCTACAGACCTGATCATAGGTGCTGTGCCTGTAAAAGATATCCCTGTGCTGGCAGATCATGCTAATAACAGGCAGATCAATTTTGTATCGGCGCTGTCTGCGGCTGATGCAGGAGTTCAGGGCAATCCATACTTCACCATGGTGCATCCGTCTCTGAAGACGCATTGCGAATCCATTGCTGCTGAAATTACAGCTAAATATGCGGGCCAGAAGGTGATCATGTTCTATCGCAGGTCGTCGGAACTTGATAGCCTCGGCCTGAAATATTTTACAGGCGCTCCGGGTATAGAAAAGGTAGAAATAAAAAGAAGACTGTGCACTGTGGCTCCATCAAAAGATAAATTGGTGACTGCTATCGATACAGGTAAAGTAAATGTTGTAGTAATGCCGATACTGGACATTACATACGCCGACAGCCTGCTGAAGATATTATCGGCCAATTTCCCGGGAACCCGTTTCGAGGTATATGGCATGCCTGCGTGGAACGATATGATGTTCAGTGCCGCTAAAAAGAAGGCAAGGCCAAACCTGAGCTTGCATTACACTACGCCATTTAGTTTCGATTTGTCTTCCCCTTCTGCAAAGTATGTGGCTAAAATGTACAAGAAAGATTACGGAGGAAAACCAACGGATCTTGTATATCGTGGTTATGAAACCATGTTCTGGTATGCAGGCTTGCTGAAGAAATACGGTACTGTGTTTAATGAGCGGTACAATGACAATGCTGGTGCACCTTTTACTAAGTTCGAGGTGAAGCCTCGATGGGATAGATAATTCCATCCTGGTCTCGCATCTGGACATGATCATCGCCGCGCTGGACCTGCTGGGGGTGCCGCACCAGGACGGGTTCTTCGCCAAGGACGCCGATGTCAGCACCTACCTGACCGAAGGCTGGCAGCAGAGAGCCTTCGACGGATTGAAAGACCGGTATCCGGCGGCTGTGTTGAAGTTCTATCTGAATCACCTGGCCGTGGAAACCGGGCATTCCGACGTGGTGTTCGAACCTAAGCTGTAGGAATCACGGGCCGGATTAGAAAGGTTCGCCATGACCGCCATCGAAGCGATTCGCAGTGGGGACCTGGACGCATTGAAGGCCATTCTGGCGGCCGATGCGGCTGCCGTGGATGAGCGCGACGAGAACGGCATTCCGGCGGCCATGCTGGCTCTGTATTTCCGCCAGCGGGGCTGTGCGGACGCGCTGATTGAGGCCGGTGCCGCGGTGGATCTCCCCCTGGCTTGTGCTCTGGGCATGACCGAAGAGGTGGTGCGGTTTCTCGACGCCGGGCCTGAACTGCTGGGCGAGCGCACCGCCGATGGGTGGACTCCGTTGCACCTGGCGGCATTCTTTGGACAACCGGCCGTGGCGGGCTTCCTGCTTGCCCGGGGCGCCGATCCGCTGGCGCGATCGACCAACAAGATGGAAAACCTGCCGATCCATGCGGCCGCCGCGGCCCGGCAGACGTCGATTGTCGAGATGCTGCTGGACGCCGGAACTCCTGTGAACGCAACGCAGCATGGCGGTTATTCGGCCCTTCACAGCGCGGCCCAGAATCGCGACCAGGCCACTTTGAACATTCTGCTGCTGCGCGGCGGAGACATGAATCTGGCTTCCGATGACGGCAAAACTCCTGCTCAACTTCTGCCTGCCGCTTAGTCTTCTGGCGCAATGCGTGGCTCCGGCCAACCGGCTGGGTACCGTGGTGACGTGCTCAGTGAAGGCGGAGCGCCTGATTGCCCCGGTGAAAGGCTACCTGGCGGAACGCGTGAAGGGCGCCGAGATCGAGACGGAGAAAAGACGCGTCGTGGCGCACAACAAAGCCGAAACCGTGATGGTTTGGATCGCCGAGGGAAAAAACGGCGAGATCAAGCTGCGGGTGGAGGTGCGTCCCACGGACTCGGCCCCGTTGTTGGGCGAATCGGCTGACACGGCACGCGCATTACAGCGCTATCTCATGCGCGCGTTACAATAGTCGTTTCACCCCAAATGCTGGATTCCACGCTGTCTGAACTGGAAACGCGGGCGGTGTCGCTGATTGAAGCGGCCGCCGATGCCGAAGCCCTGGAGACCGCACGTGTCGAGTTTCTGGGCCGTAAGGGCTCGCTGGCGAACATTGGCAAGGACATGGGCAAGATGGCCCCTGAGGACCGGGCCCGTGTCGGCAAATTGCTGAATGCGGTCAAGCAGAACCTGGAGTCGCGCTATGAGTCGCGCAAGGCTGCTTTTGAACGCGCGGCGCTGGATGCGCGGCTGGCCGGCGAATGGCTCGACCTGACGATGCCGGCGCCTGGTACGCGGCCGGGGTCGCTGCATCCGCTGACGCAGATCCAACGGGAACTGGAGGAGTTGTTCACGTCACTCGGGTTCGCCGTGGTTGACGGGCCTGAGGTGGAGACGCCCTGGCACAACTTCGACGCACTGAATATCCCGCCGTCGCATCCCGCGCGTGACGCGCAGGATACGTTCTGGCTGGAGGATACGCTGCTGTTGAGGACGCACACGTCGCCCGTGCAGGTGCGGGCGATGGAGAAGTTTGGGGCGCCGCTGCGGATCATCGCTCCGGGGCGTGTGTTCCGCAACGAAGAGGTGGACGCCAGCCACGAGCATACCTTCTATCAACTGGAAGGCATGATGATCGACCGCGATGTGAGCGTGGCGCACATGCTGTACTTCATGAAGTCGCTGCTGGCGGCGATCTTCAGGAAAGACGTGGAAGTGCGGCTGCGGCCGGGCTTCTTCCCATTCGTGGAGCCGGGATTCGAGCTCGACATACAGTGCCTGATCTGCGGCGGTCCGGGATGCCCGGTGTGCAAGCAGAGCGGCTGGGTGGAACTGCTGCCGTGCGGTCTGGTTCATCCGAATGTGCTGCGGGCGGGCGGCATCGAACCCGGACGAGTGGAGCGGATTCGCCTTCGGCCTGGGTCTGACGAGGCTCGTGATGATGCGCTACGGCATCGACGACATCCGTCATCTGGCCAGCGGAGATCTCCGCTTTCTGCAGCAGTTTTAGTCACCGAGGAACGTCGAAGTGAAGTTCTCCTACAACTGGATTCACGAGCTGACAGATGGCCTGGCGATGGATCCGCCGGAGCTGATGAAGCTCATCACAATGAAGACCGCGGAGTGCGAGGGTGTCGAATCGCATGCCGCGTGGCTGGCCCAGGTGTGCGTGGCTCGGGTGTTGTCCGTGGAGCCCATCGAGGGCAGTCACAATGTGAAGGCGCTGGTGGATGCCGGGCCGGTTTACGGGCAGAAGCAGGTGGTGTGCGGCGCTCCGAACTGCCGGCCGGGCGTGCTGACGGCGTATGTGCCCTCCGGTGTGACCGTGGCGGGCGGCAAAGAGATTCGCAAGGCCGCTATCGGCGGCGTGGAAAGCGACGGGATGCTCGCGTCCGGCGACGAACTGGACATCAATCGCGATCATTCCGGCATTCTGGAACTCTCCGGCGTGGAGCCGGGGCAACCGATTCCCGGTTGCGCGCCGGATGCCGTGATCGAGGTAGACAACAAGAGCCTGACGCATCGTCCTGATCTGTGGGGCCATCACGGGATGGCGCGCGAAGTGGCGGCGATCTCGGGTGTCAGGCTGAAGGATCCGGTGGACCTGACGCTCATCCCGCAGGGCGAACCCGCCTGGCATGTGGACATCCGGGATTTTGATTTGTGCCCGCGGTACTCGGCGCTGGTCTTCGACAACGTGAAGGTGGGGCCGTCTCCGCTCTGGCTGCAGCAGCGGCTGGAGGCGGTGGGGCTGAATCCCATTTCCAACGTGGTCGACGTGACGAACTTCATCATGGCTGAGCTGGCTCAGCCGATGCACGCGTTCGACGCGGACTGGCTGCACGGGAAAACGATTATCGTGCGGCGCGCGGCGGAGGGTGAAGTCTTCAAAGCGTTGAACGACGAGGCGTACACGCTGAATGCGTCCAATCTGGTCATTGCCGACGAGAAGGGCGCGGTGGCGCTGGCCGGCGTGATCGGCGGAGCCGGATCGGCCATCAACGACAACACGACGCGCATCGTGCTGGAGAGCGCGAATTTCCAGGCGGCCAACATCCGCATGACCTCTTCCGCCGTGAAGATCCGGACGGATGCTTCGATGCGGTTCGAGAAGGCGCAGGATCCACTGAACACGGTGCGGGCGCTGGCTCGCGCCGTTGCGCTGCTGCAGGAGGTGGCTCCGGGCATCCGGCTGGTAGGCGGACTGGTGGATAGCTGGAAAGCGGCTCCGGCGGCTGGGCCGATCGAATTGCCGATGGCCTGGCTGGTGCGCAAACTGGGCCGGCCGATTGGCGCGCCGGAGGTGCGCGGGATTCTGGAATCGCTGGAGTTCCTGGTGGACGAGACGGCGCCCGGCGTGTTCTCGGTGACAGTACCGACCTGGCGGGCGACGAAGGACATTACGATCAAGGACGACCTGCTGGAAGAGGTGGGCCGCATGATCGGCTATGCGACGGTGCCGCCGGTGGCTCCGCTGCAGCCGGTGAAGCAGCCGTGGGTGAACGAAGAGCGGCTGTTCCATCACGAAGTGCGGGAACTGGTGGCGGCGCAGGGGTTCACGGAGTCGTACAACTACTCGTTTCTGAGTGAGGATGCGGCGCGGCAGTTCCACTTCGAGCCGGGCGACCACCTGCGTGTGATCAACCCGATCAGCAGTGAGCAGAGCCTGATGCGGCTCAGCCTGCTGCCTGGGATCCACCGGAACATTGTCGAGAACGCGAAGCGCTTCGAGGAGTTCCGTCTATTCGAGATCGGCAATGAGATCCACAGGCGTGGACGGGGAGAGCTGCCGAACGAAGTGCCGCACCTGATGGCTGCGTTGTACAGCAAGGGCGACGGCAAGGCCGGGCTGTTCGAGCTGAAGCGGCTGGCGGAGTGTGTGATGCCGGGTTGCACGGTGACTCCGGCGGAGGCCGGGCCGAACCAGCATCCGGCGCGCTGCTCGTCCCTCGAATGGCGAGGCCAGGCGGTGGGCACGCTGTATGAGCTGCACCCTTCGTTGATGGACGCGGGCCGGGCGGCGATCCTCGACATCGATCTGTCGGTGCTGTTCAAGCTGGGCCCGGCGCCCAGGCGGTATAAGCCGCTACGGCGCTATCCGACCAGCGAGTTCGACCTCTCGGTCATCACCGGACTGAGAGATCTGTGTGGAACGCTGGAGACGAAGATCCGGGTAGCAGCCGGGCCGCTGTGCGAGCGGGTCCGGTTCCTTTACGCGTACCAGGGCAAGCCGCTGGCAGACGACCGGCAGAGCATGAGCTTCCGGGTGACGGCAGGCGCGGCAGACCACACCTTGTCGAATGACGAGGTGACGGGGATCCGCAATGCGATTATCGCGGAGTTGGCATCTGCGGGGTACGAACTCCGGTAGACCGCAAAGCGATCGAAAAGTAGCGTGAAAATGAGAAACCCGCCGGATCGCTCCGGCGGGTTTCCTGTTGAATCGATCGAATTGTCACTTACGCAGCTTAGCGTCCGCGATGTCCGCCGCCACCACCGCCGCCGGACCGGCCGCCACCGCCTGAGAAGCCACCCGAGGAGCGTCCGCCACCACCGGAGAAGCCTCCGCCGGAGGACCGGCCGCCGCCGGAGAATCCGCCGCCACCACCGCCGAATCCACGGCTGGGCGCTGAGAAGCCACCGCCACCGCCGAAGCCCCGAGAGCCGCCGGAAGGAGACGGCGACGAGAAGCTGCGGCTGGGCGCCGAGTAGGACCTCGGCGAGGAGAAGCCGCCGCCGCCCGTACCGAAGCTGCTGCGCGGGCTGGAGAACGATCCGGATGAGGATCCGGAAGAGAAGTTCTGCCGGGGCGCGGAGTAAGACCGGGGCGAGGAGAAGCCGCCGCCGGTGCTGCCGCTGCTGCGCGGAGCCGAGTAGCTGGAGCCGCCCGAGCGTTCATTGGAGCGCGTGCTCCAGGAGCCCTGCGAGGAGCTGAAGCCACGGCCGCTCTGTGTTTCAGCGCTGCCGCGTCCACCGAAACTCGAACTGTTCGGGGAGGACATGCGAGGCGAACCTGTGTCGCCACGGCTGTTTGTGCCGTAGCTCGAGCGTCCACCCTGCTGCGAACGGTTGCCGTCGCCAAAGCTGCGCCAGCCGCTGTTGCCGTTGTTGCCGCCCGTGAAACCGGACCCGCGGCCCGCACCGCCTACGTTGTTGCGGTTGTTCTCTCCAGACGTTCGCCAGCCGCCGTTGCCGCCGCTGTTGCGGCTGAACTGAGATCCGCCATTGCGGGGCGAATCGTACCGGCTGCCGTTGATCTGCCCACCGTAGTTATTGCGGCCGCCGAAGCCGCCGCGTCCGCCGCCCGAGTAACCGCCGCCATTGAAGCGGTTGGCTACGTAACGGTTCGGATAGGCGACGCCCCAGCGGTGGCCAGGGTTGTGGTCCCACATGGCGCGGCCCGAATAGCCTCTGCCGTAGAAGCCGCGGTAACGCCCATAGTCATAACCCCGATAGCCGTAGTGGTTGAAGAAGCTGAAGTTCAGGTAGAGTCCGCGGCCGAACCAGCCGCAGTTCCAACCCCAGCCGCCCCAGCCGCCCCACGCGGGGTAATAGGCGTTCATGTAGAGTCCCGGGCCCAACCGAAGCCGAACGAGAACCAGCTCGGATACCAGAGATCAGGGTAGTAGCCGGTAGGCTGGCGGTCCCCAGACGTAGGTGGGCTGATACACCGGGACGTAGATGACCTGGGGATCGGCCGGCATGATCTGAATCGCGCTCTGGCCGTCCTGGGTTTCGGTCGTCACGACCTGCTGCTGCGTATTGGTCAGCTTGCCATTGGCGCGAGCCCGGGCACGCAGGTCCTGGACGGCGCCCATGACATCAGCCTGTTGGGCCAGGAAGGCGTTGCCGAGGTCAGTGGTCCAACGGATGTCATTGGCCAGCAGGCCCAACGCATCCGGGAATGCGACCAGGGCCTGGACGCTGGGGTCCCAGTTCTGCTGCTTGGCCGCGTCCATCAACTGCGAGCCCGACAGATTCTTGTTGTCCGCCAGCCACTGGTGGGCTTCGACGATTTCGAGGGGGTAGGTGCTCGCCGCCAATACCTGGCTGAGTAGCGGATCGGGATAGAGCGCGACCGGCGCCACCAGGTTGCTCAGCTGCTGCCGGGACAGCTGCGGAGCGGCCTGCGCGGCGGCATCCTGTGCGTCCGGAGGCGGCGCCGAGACGGTGTCCGCCGGTTCCTGGGCGTAGCTCACGGGCAGAGCGACCAGCAGCGCGAAGAGAACCGCTCCTGTGCGCTGGGTTGCTGTCCGACTCCACAGTGAACTCATGTTCTTCCACCTTTCCATTGCCTGTTCGAAGGCTTCGTCCTTTTTATGTGCAAGCCAAGTTCCAATCTCTAAGTGTTGAAATTAGGGCAACTTTCGATAAGAGAACGGCGGCTGCCCCGGCTGAAAACCACCAGTGAGGTTGGGATCGGCCACCTGACTGCTAAGGAACCGGGCAATCCGCCCGGTCGAACTTACTTGTTCTCCCCGGCGGACCTCCTCGCCGCGGCCTCCATTCCGGTCCGCAGTTCACCCCTTCTTCTCCCTGGTTCTAGAAGTTGCAGCGATAGGCCGCAACCGCGTTCTTCCAGAAAAACTTCTCGGCGGCCCTTGCGCCCTTGGCTGTGAAATACGCCTGTACCACTGCCAGGATTTGCGCGTACTGAGCTACCAGGTCGCTCACCGGCCAGTTGCTGGCATAGATCAGGCGGTCTTCGCCGAAGGCGGACCACAGTTCGTCGAGCGATTCCTTGTAGAATCCGGCATCGAGCGGGACGCGGCCCTCGACTTTGCGGAGCACGCCCGAAACCTTGCCGTAGATCCGCGGCCGGTTCTTTAGCGTGGAGAGCGCTGACGGATGCCTTCGGGGCGTCATTCGGTAGATGATTGAGAACTATGCGTAAGGCAGGCACACGATCCGAGAGCCGGGCTGCGTGCGTGTAAGGCGCGGGTCCGCCCAGGACGTCGAGTTCCAGGCCGGCATCGGCGAGTCGCCGCATGTCCCGAAGGAATGCCGGGTTGTTCGCCTCCTTCGCGAGCGTCGATCCTCCGATGCGGATGCCCAGAAAGAGGCTGTTCCGGCGGAAGCGGTCGAGGTGTTCCGCGAACCCCGGTTGGCCGGGGGACAGGTGGCCGACGAAGCCGCGGATCGAGGGAGAGTGCCGGGCCAGATCGAGAATCCACTGGTTGTCTTCCAGCCAGGGGCTGGCCTCGACCACAATGGTCCCTTCCACTCCGAGCGGCGCGGTGATCTTTTCAAATTCAGGCGGCAACACCGGGCGGTAGAGCGTCTGGTTGTCCGCCGAAGGCCACGGGACACCCTGGGCGCGCGAGGGATCGTAGAAGTGAGTGTGGGTGTCGAGGATTCTTACGCCGCTGGCCAAGGCAGGCAGCGCAGCAGCCGTCCGAAGGAACGCGCGGCGGTCCATCCCGTCAAGTGTATCGAGCCGCCCGCCGCTTATGCGGTGAGGTCGGTGAGCCTGGGCAGCCGGCCGGTGCTGTCTCCGAGCGATTCCGATCTGACACCGGCGGTGTCCAGCATCGACAGGAACAGGTTGTTTAGCGGCGTCTCCTTGGGATATCGCACATGGCGTCCCATCTTGAAGGCCCCATTTGCGCCGCCCGCCACCAGCAACGGAAGGTCGTGGTGTTCGTGGGCGTTCCCGTCGGTCAGGCCGGTGCCGTAGACGATGATCGTGTGATCGAGCATCGTGCCGTCGCCGTCCTGCGCGTTCTGGAGTTCGCCCAGGAAGTAGGCGAAGAGTTCCGCGTGCAGAACGTTGATCTTGGTGATCTTTTCGATCTTCTCCGGTCGCCCATGATGGTGCGAGAGGCCGTGGTGAGCTCCGGCACACCGATGGAGCGATAGGTGCGGTTGGAGCCTTCGCGGCCCATCATGAGGGTCATGACGCGCGTGAGGTCGGTGCGCATGGCGACCACGTTGCAGGTCGAACATAGGCTTGGCGTACTCTTCGAAAGTGACGGGGATACCGGCCGGCTTGGTCGATGGTGGGTCGTGAGTTACGTCCTATTTCGGCTGTCCTGCTTTTCGGCGATCGATGGATGCGGCGTTCGATTTCACGAATCGAGTAGAGGTATTCGTCGAGCTTGCAACTTGATCGGGCGCGCCGAGCGAGGGCTGAAGTTCGGAGCGTCTGCCGCGGACGAAATCGAGAGATGCTCTTGTCTTAGCGAGCCTTGACGGCGCGCGTGTTGGGGTCGAAGTTCTCACCATCGCCGAAGAGACGTTCAAAGACGGCGCGCGGATTCACTTCGGGCGGCAGCGGCGTGGTTTCGCTGCGCCAGGCGATCGAATTGGAATAAGCGCAGGAGTAACCGGAGTCGCAGTTGCCGACCAGCCGGAGCTTTCGAGGCCGAGTTCGAGCGAGGCAAAACGGGCTGGTTGGCCGATGGCTTGCGCGGCCACCTGGTCGGCTGAGGGTGCCGTGATGGATGTCGGCGCCTTCGGTCTTCTGGGGTGCACCCGGTGAGAAACGAAGCGGCGGCGCGGGCGTGGTCGCCGGGGCCATCGCCCAGGGCCATGCCGTTGTTTATGCGCCAGGCCTGAGGATCACGAGCATCTTTCGCGAAAGCTTCGAGCGGCTTCAGCAGCGCCGCGTCATCTCGTAGTCTCGTCCTTCGGCGACCGGGGTCCAAGCCGTCATGATAATGCCGTTGGGCACATAGACGAAGGCCAGGCGGCGGCGCCACTTCTGGTGACCTGTGTGCCGCAAGCCGGCGTCATGGCATCGAGCATCGGCAGAGCGACGCCTAATCCAAGGCCGCGCAGCAGGGTCCGGCGATCAAGAGATCTTACGAGTATGGATTTTTCCTTGTGACTTTCACCGCTTTGGGCGGACCGCACTAGACTGTCGACGCACGCCGCATTTGGAACGGCAAGCTATCGACAATACCCAGGACGATCGAGAAACGATAGTCGTCGCGAGCCAAATTTCGACTAATTGGTCGTACTACGGGCTTATCGGCGCGTTCGACCCCGGCCGAGAGCGTACGTCAGTAATTTTTCGGTCAGGCAGCCGACAAACTCATCCTGCCGGCCGCGCAGCAGCGCCTTCAGGTCCGACGCGCCGTTCAACTGGGCACCGATTCAACGTGCCCGACGCATCGATGGCGAACTTGCCGTCGTGCGTGCGCCACTGTCCGATGGCGTCGTAATTCTCGAGCGAGAAGCCGATGGCGTCCATCCGCGCGTGGCACGAAGCGCAAGCGGGATTCGCGCGATGCTGTTCCAACTGCTGCCGCATGGAAGCTGTGTACGCCGATCTCTTCGGTCTTGAGTTCGGGGCACGTTCGGCGGCGGCGGGGGCGGCGGCGCGGCGAGGAAATTCTCCAGGATCCACTTCCCGCGAATCACCGGCGAGGTGCGGGTCGGATAAGAGGAGATCGTCAGAATGCTGGCTTGGGTGAGCAGGCCGCTGCGCTGATTGCCCGTGAGCGCCACGCGGCGGAAGCGCGAGCCTTCCACACCCGGAATGCCGTAATACTTCGCGAGCCGTTCGTTCAGATAGGTGAACGGACCATCCAAAAAATCGAGCACGCTGCGGTCCATTCGCGCAGCACGGCTTCGAAGAACAGTTCGGTTTCGCGGCCCATGCTCTCGCGCGAGTCTCGGCGTCGAACTCGGGGAACTTATCGGGGTCCGGCTTCCATTGCGCGAGATTGCGCAGATGCAACCACTGGCCGGCGAAGTTGGTGAGCCAGCGCCTTCGAGCGGCTATCGGCCAGCATGCGTTTCACCTGGGCGTGCAGGGTTTCGGGCTGATGCAGCTTGTTTTGCGTGGCGAGCGTCAGCAGTTCGTCGTCTCGGAATGCTGCTCCAGAGGAAGAAGGAGAGGCGCGAGGCAAGATCGAGGTCGTGACCCGCTCGACGGGCACTTCGCCCACTGTGGCGGGGTCCGGCGTGCTCCATGCGGAATAGAAAGTTGGGCGAAACCAGAATCGACTTGAGCGCCAGTTGGATGCCGGCTTCGAAGTTCAGCGGCGTCGGTGCCGGCCCATGCGGTAGAAGTTCATGAGCCTGGCAGACTCTTCCGGAGTGACTGGCCGGCGCCAGGCATGACGAGCGAGCCGTGTCAGGATGCGGGCCGCGCAGGCGTCTTCGGTCCGGCCGGGCCCCGGCGTGCAAGTCAGAACCGCGTGCCGGCTAGGCGTGTCGGGATTCGGCCTGGCCTCAAACGGGCCGCCGATCTCCACCCAATCCACACCGACCTGATTGCGGCGCGGTGTGCCGTTCGTATTGAAGTCGAGTGTCGCGGTTTCGTTCTTGGAATCGTCCCGAAGAAAGGTAGCAAGCAGTGTGTGGCGGCCGGCCGTGAGGGGCAGCCGGAACTCAAACCGGCGCCGCTCCTCATCCTCATCGTTCGCGACAAAATTGATGTCGACGCGTTGCAGGAGTTTCCCATCCAGGCGGATATCGAGAACGTCGGGCGCCTGCGCGTCGGGGGAACCGCGGACTCGCAGCCGGAACAGGTATTCGGCGTCGACCGGGAAACGGTGCTCCACTTCCATGCCGCCTCGCGAGCTTACGGGCGCGTCGTCGCTGATGATGGCGTTCTGCGGCACATCGCGCGGCGCGTTGAACCGATCGAGCACCGGGTCGTACTTCACGCGGCCGAGTGCCTCGCGGCTCACCTTGCCGGCGGCGCGCAGATACTTCTCCATCAGCACCGGTGGGAGTGAGAGGACATCGGCAATATTGTCGAAACCGTACCCGGAGTCATCCGCCGGAAAATCATCGGCCGGCCGGAAATCGAGGGCGAGCAAATCGCGAATCGCATTATTGTATTCGGCGCGATTCAGCCTGTGGACGGTGACCCGGCCGGGATCGGGATTGCGCTCAGCCGCGCGGTCCAGTTCGGCGCCCAGCCAGGTGACGAGGGATTCGGTCTTCTCATGAGGGGCGCGCGGCAAGCCTGTCGGCGGCATTTCGCCGGTGCGCAGCTTACGCAGAATCTTCTCCCATTCGCCATTGTGAGCGGCGATGGAGGCGGCGTCGGTGAACCCATCCACGGCAATGCCGGCGGTCTTCACGCGGGCGTTGTGGCAACCGGCGCAGTACTGCTTCAGGTACGGGCGCACCTGTTCCTGAAAGGCTTTTTCCTGCTCCGGAGGTTCCGCTGCCGGCCAGGCCAGACGCGCACCGGCAGCCAGGACGGTGAACGCGGCGACAGCCCCTCCCGCGATTCGGTTCATTTCCCTTTCAGTATGGTATAAGATTGACCAGTCTTGGGAACCCACATTCGTGTAGTTTTTTTCGCCCTATTCGCAGGAATGCTGTCTCGCCGCCGATCCACCGGCGGGCTCGCTCACGAAGGCATGCGCCGACGGTGATCTGAAGGCGGCCGCCGCGCTGCTGAAGGCGGGTGCGGATGTGAATCAGACCGGCGACGACGGCGAGACCGCGTTGCTGCTTTCCGCCCGCAAGGGCAGCGTGCCCCTGATGAAGTTGCTGGTGGCCTCCGGTGCGAACCTTCGCGCCCGGCGCTGGAATGGAGAGACTCTGCTGCACGCGGCGGTCTCGTCCGGCCGGCTGGATGCGGTGAAGTTCGTACTCGATAAGGACGTGCCGGTGAACGAGCGCGAGACGCGGCGCGGGCAGACCGCCCTGCACTATGCCGCGGCCGATGGCCGCGTCGAGATCGTCCGCGTACTGCTGGAGCATCAAGCGGAGGCGGACGCGAAATCCAAGGCGGGGATCACGCCTTTCTGGCTGGCGATCCAGGGCGCGCACAAGGAAACAGCCGCGTCGCTGCTGGCAGCCGGCGCCGATCCCGAACTAGAGGGCACGGCGCATGCCCGTCCCATCCACCTGGCGGCGCGTTCGTGCCAGATGCCGGTGCTCGAACTGTTGCTCTCGGCGCACGTCGAGCTGAATACGAAAGGCATGTTGGGGATGACGCCGCTGCTGGCCGCTGCCAGCCAGACGTGCCTGCCCGGGGTCAAGGCGCTGGTGACCGCGGGCGCTGATGCCGGGGCGAAAGACAACCGCGGACAGACCGCGCTCGACTATGCCCGTCGACGCCGCGCGAAGGACATCGTGGCTTTTCTTGAACAACAGAAGTCGGTAAATCCTGAAACAGGAGTCGAAGACAGAAAAATGATCCGCCTGAATCTGAACCACCTCGTGGTGGCCGGTCTGCTCACGGTGTGCGCCGGCGCACAGACGCATCCCCTGGAGACGCTGGTCGAGGCGGCGCGCAAGGGCGCGTCGTCACCGGGATTGCAGGATCTCGTGGCGAAGACTCTCACGGCCAAGGGCGGCACCGCGGTCTGGGGCCAGGATTTCCTCTTCGTGATGGCGTCGGATGATGAGGTGACGCTGTCGATCGACGGGCAGCCCGCCGTGAACATGGTGCGCATCGGCGGTTCGAACCTTTGGATGCGGCTGGAAAAGATGCGGACCGGAGTCACGCATTCGTATCAGTACTACGCCGCCGGCAAGCCGCTGGGCACGCGCAGCGACCTCACCGGCTACAATCCGGATTCCTATCCCAAGGCCGGCGTCCCGCAAGGGAAAGCTCAGCGAGAAGCACACGATTGTGAGCAAGCTCTACAACGGGATGAAGGCGGACTGGTGGGTATACGCCGCTCCGGGTGTGGATGCGAGCGTACCAGCGCCGATGATGGTCTGGCAGGACGGGCAGACTCTGATTGCCGGCGATTTGTCGCGCATGCGGCTGTTCACGGTGACGGAAAACCTGGTGGCGCAGAAGCTGATTCCACCGATGGTGCACGTGATGATCGCTCCAGGCTTCGCGACGGACGGCAAGGCCATGCGGTCGGTCGAGTACGACACGGTGACCGACGCCTACGCGCGCTTTCTGATGGAAGAGCTGCTGCCCGAGGTGGAGAAGATCTACAAGCTGCGTCAGGACGGCTACAGTCGCGGCATCGGCGGCGAGTCGTCGGGCGGCATCTGCTCGTTCAATGTCGCCTGGTTCATGCCTGAGAAGTTCGCTCGCGTTCATTCGACGATCGGCAGTTACACATCCATTCAGTGGCGGCCGCAAGAGAAGCTGGAAGGCGGAAACGTCTACCCGTTCAAGGTGAGAAAGGAAGAGAAGCGGAACATTCGGGTGTGGATGAGCGACGGGGCGGACGATCTCGAGAACAACCACGGGTCGTGGCCGCTCCAGAATATTGAACTCGCGAATTCGCTGAAAATGCGGGAATACGACTACCACTTCCGCTTTGGCCACGCGGCGCACAACTCGTCGCAGTCCTCTCTGGACCTGCCGGAATCGCTCACATGGTTGTGGCGCGGCTACGATTCATCGAAATCCACCGGCAATTTCACCATGGATCCAGCGGAAAAAGACAAGCCTTACTACCGGGTGACGATCTCGAATCGAGACGCCTGGTAGCCGGGGTTCAGTTAGCGGTACAGCTCTGATACAATCCCGTCAAATGTCCTCCTGGGCGATCCCTGCCGGATTACTGTTCGCGATGAGTGTCTCCGCTGTTGCGGACACGCCGGAAGAACGCTTTGAGATGAAGGTCCGGCCGATTCTGGCCCGCAACTGTTTCGCCTGTCACACGGCATCCAAAATGGGCGGACTGGCGATGACCTCGCGGGAAGCTCTGCTCAAAGGGGGCAAGGGCGGTCCGGTTATCGTCGAAGGGCAACCCGACCAGAGCCGTCTGATCCATGCGGTGCGTCAGGCCGATGACTCCGTCAAGGCCATGCCGCCCATGGGCAAGCTGAAGCCGGAAGAGATTGCGGCGTTGGAGGAATGGGTGCGGGACGGGGCCGTCTGGCCCGAGCGTGCGAAAGTGCAGGCACAGGCCGCGGCGATCAGTCCGGAACAACGCGCCTTCTGGAGCTTCCAGCCCGTGCGCAGAGTGGCTCCACCGGCAGCGCAAAACGCCGAGTGGTCGCATTCTCCGATCGACCAGTTCATTTACACCAAGCTGCGCGAGAAGGGGCTGACGCCTGCTCCGCGCGCAGAGAAGCGCGTCTGGATCCGTCGCGTGACCTTCGATCTCACGGGGCTACCTCCAACCCCGGAGGAGGTCCACCAGTTTCTGAATGATCACTCTCCGAAAGCGGAAGCCAAGGTGGTCGATCGCCTGCTGGCCTCTCCGCGATACGGAGAGCGCTGGGCGCGGCACTGGCTGGATGTGGCCCGGTATTCCGACGACCGGCTGGAGTCGCAGAAGGAACTTGTCCATCCGAACGCATTCCGCTACCGGGACTGGGTGATTCAGGCATTCAATGACGACATGCCGTTCGACCGGTTTGTGATGGCGCAGATCGCCGCCGATCAGATGCCGGAACCCGATCGCGCAAAGCTGCTGCCCGGACTGACCTTCTACGGCCTCAGCCCGGAGCAGCAGGACGAACGCGTGGATGCGACCACTCGAGGATTCCTCGGGCTCACCGTGGCATGCGCTCAATGCCACGATCACAAGTTCGATCCCATCCCTCAGGCGGACTTCTACTCGCTGCAAGGCGTGTTCAACAACACCGTGGTGGACGAAGTGCCGTTAGCCGCCGCGGATGTGGTCGAACGCTGGAAGGCGCACAAGAAGCGGCTCGACGACAAGGAAGCGGAACTCAAGACGTTTCAGGAGGAGCAGGCAATTTCGGTGGCCGCGATGCTGGCGGCGCGCACGGCCGATTACGTCCGGGCTGTGCTGGGTGAGGGCGAAGCAAAGGATCTTGATCCGGAAACGCTGGAGCATTGGCGCACCTACCTGAAACCCGGCATGCACGAGCATCCCTTCCTCGACAACTGGAAGGATGCCGACAAGTTCCAGGAACTTGTGCTGAGCGTGCTGGCGGAGAAGAAGGAAATCGACCAGAAGAACCTGATCCGGCTGGGCGGGTCGTCGCAGCGCAACGATCTCAGCTCGACGGAACTGCTGTCGCTGGACCGGCCCAAGTTCCGCTTCTACAACGAGGTCTTCGGCACGCGGAAGAGTGTCCTTTATTACAGCGGAGACAAGCTCGAACCGCTGGCTGGGCGATCTCCATCGCGCGCATCTGACCCGGCTCCGGTCCGATGTGGCGGACATCAAGAAGTCGTTGCCCGAACAGTATCCGTTCCTGCATGCGGTAAAGGATGTCGAGAAGCCGAAGAACGGCCACATTCTGATTCGCGGCAGCAGGGACAATCCGGGCGCGGAGGTCTCACGGCACTTCCTGTCCATTCTCAGCGCCAGCGAACCGAAGGCATATTCTCAGGGCAGTGGCCGCCTGGAACTGGCGCGCGACATCGCCAGCCCCAACAATCCTCTGACGCCGCGGGTGATGGTCAACCGCATCTGGCAGCACCACTTTGGAACCGGCATCGTGGGCACGCCCAGCAACTTCGGCCAACTGGGCGAGCGGCCGACGCATCCGGAACTGCTTGACTATCTGGCGGCGCGGTTTGTGGAAAGCGGCTGGAGCGTCAAGACAATTCACCGCGAAATTGTACTATCGCGGGCCTACGCCGGCGCCTGGGAACGCTCCGCTCCGAACGAGGAAAAGGATCCCGGCAATCGCTTCCTATGGCGTGCCAACCGGCAGCGGCTGGATGTGGAGTCCATGCGCGACACCCTGC
This sequence comes from Paludibaculum sp., assembly GCA_049841055.1. GTDB lineage: Bacteria > Acidobacteriota > Terriglobia > Bryobacterales > Bryobacteraceae > Paludibaculum. Next base: position 21,561 of record JASGIE010000131.1, read on the forward strand.
TGGCGGTCGCCGGCAATCTGGACACTTCGACAGTCGGAGGTCCGGCCTTGCGGCTGACCGATGAGAAGAATCTGCGCCGGACCGTGTACGGCTTCCGCAGCCGGCGCAAGCTCGATCAACTGCTGGCGATGTTCGATCATCCGAATCCGAATACAACCAACGAGCAACGGAATGTGACCAGTGTCCCGCTACAGCGCCTGTTCTTCCTGAACAACCCGCTGGTGCTGCGCGAGTCCGATGCGCTGGCAGCCCGGCTGAAGGGCACCGACGAAGAGAAGATCCGCGCGGCTTACGAACTGATGTACTCACGGCCGCCGAGTGCCGAAGAATTGAAGCTGGGACTGGAGTTTCTGCAGCAGGGCCAGGATGCCTGGCCGCGCTATGCGCAGGTGCTGCTGGCCGCCAACGAGTTCCTGTACGTGGAGTGACCATGACACGACGTGACCTGCTCAAGACGATGGGTGCCGGTTTTCCCATGGCTGCCTTTGCCCAGGTGGCCAATGATCCGATGGCTCCGAAGGGGACACATTTTCCGGCCAAGGCAAAGCACGTCATCTTTCTGTTCCTGAATGGCGGCCCATCGCAGGTGGACACGTTCGATCCCAAGCCCGAGCTTCAGCGCATGCACGGCAAACCGATGCCGACGCCGAATCTGAAGAGCGAAAGGAAAACGGGCAACCTGCTGGGCTCGCCGTTTACGTTCAGGAAATATGGCCAGAGCGGGATCGAGGTGAGCGAGATCTTCACGGAAGTCGGATCGGTGATCGACGACTTCTGCGTCATCCGCTCGATGCACACCGAACGTCCGAACCACGAGCCGTCGCTGCTGTTGACGAACTGCGGGCAGCGCCTGCCGGGGCATCCGTCGATGGGCTCGTGGGTCACCTACGGCCTGGGCACCGAGAACAGGAACCTGCCGGGCTTCGTGGTGTTGTGTCCCGGTCTGCCGGTGCTGGGGCCCATCCTGTGGACCTCATCCTACCTGCCCGGCGTGTATCAGGGCGCTTACATTCCCAACAACGAGAAAGAGGTCGATAAGCTGGTCCCGAATCTCCACAACACGCGTTGGAAGCCGGAAGACCAGAAGCGGCAACTGGACCTGCTGGGGCGGCTGAACCGCCTGCAGACGCAGCGTGAGGGAGACGACCCGCAACTCGAAGCCGGCATCCAGTCGATGGAGATCGCCTATCGGATGCAAACCGAAGCGGCCGAGGCTTTCGACATTTCGAAAGAGCCGGTGAAGGTGCGCGAGTCCTATGGCGATGGAGACTTCGCCCGCGGTTGCCTGATGGCGGCCCGGCTGGTGGAGCGCGGCGTGCGGATGGTGCAGGTTTACTATGGCGACGACCAGCCGTGGGACAGCCACGAGGATATCCTTGACCACCGCCGGCTGGCGCGTTTTTCGGACAAGCCCATCGCGGCGCTCATCCGCGACCTGAAGCAGCGCGGCCTACTGGATGAGACGGTTGTGGTGGTGACGGGAGAGTTCGGCCGCACACCCGCCACGGAGGTGAGCGGGCTTGTGAAAGTACAGAACGGCCGGGACCATAACAATCACGGCTACACTTCGTTGGTCGCAGGCGGCGGCTTCCGCGGCGGCATGGTGTATGGCGCCACTGATGAGTTCGGCTTCAAGGCGGTGGAGAATCCGGTGGACGTGCACGACCTGCACGCGACCATCCTCCATCAGTTGGGACTGGATCACACTCGGCTCACCTACCGCTACAGCGGCCGCGATTTCCGCCTGACTGATGTGCACGGGAATCTGATCAAGGCGATCATTTCGTAGCCCGGATCAGCGGACACCCCACTCCCACAGACCGAACAACACCTTCTTTGGCGGCAGTTTGCCGTTCTGCTTCAGAGTCTGCAGAATCTGGCCGCGATGGTGGCTTTCGTGCGAGATCAGGTAGCCGAGAAACGCCGTAGGGTGTGGCTTGAATCCCTTCACCTTGCCTTGTTCAAAGGCTCGCGCCAGTAGGGCTGCGATCGCTTCGCCGGAGGCTGAGAGATGCAGCTTGAGATCCTCCGCGCCGTAGTCCGCTCCCTCCAGCTTTTGCAGCGGAGCGTCGAGATCCGGAGCGGCCTGTGCCAGCCACATCTTGCGTACGTTGTGGATGTGCGCAAACTGCGCGGCCACACTGCGTCCCTTGGGCTGCGGAATCGACGCCATTGAGCCGGCATCCAGCGCGTCCAGTAGAAACGCGTGAATCCGGTTGTGAATGTTCCAGGTCTCCACCGGTTGAGCTGATTCTTGCGCGTGCATCCCTAGAGGATAGGGACGCCCGCTGGGACTCGTCAACGTCTGCTTCTACTCGGAGCGCAACATCGACGCTGGATCGATGTGGAGCGCACGGAATACCGGCGGTAGCGCAGCCAGGGCGGAAGCACCCAGGATCGTGACCAACGGCCACAGCATCACCGAGAACTGCAGTGCCTTCACCTGGAACAGCAGCGTCTCGACGTAGCGTTCGGAGGCGACCCCCAGAATCAGACCGATGAAGGCCCCGAAGATGAGCATCGAGAAGACCTCCGTCGTGACACGGCGCATGATGTCGTTGGACCGCGCGCCCAGAGCCAGCCGGATGCCGATCTCGCGCTGCCTCTGGATGACCGAGTAGTCCAGCACACCGTACAGGCCCACCGATGCCAGCAGCAGGGCGACGCCCGCGAAGAACAGGGAGAGCGTGGCGAGCATCCGTTCCCGCAGCGTCTTCGTGTGCATCAACGCCTGCTGGGTGGAAATATCGCTGACGCGCAATTCGGGCCGTCCGTTGGTGACTTCGCGGCGCAGCAACGTCGCCAACTGCAACGGATCCTTCGCCGTTGTTCGCACGATAAAGGCACCCCAATCGACTCCCTTCACCGCGCCTTTGTCGTCTTTCGAAGTGAACGGGACATAGACTGTGGGCCGGATCGCTTCGCGCAGGTCGCCGTAACGCGCATCGCGCACGAGTCCGACAATCTGCGCCGTGTTGTGTTTGTCCTTGGCTCCGGAGGTCTCCAGAGTGCGGCCTACGGGATCCTGCCCGTTGAAGTAGCGGCGGGCGAACGCCTCGTTGACGATCGCGAAATTCGGATTGGCCTCATTGGGCCGGAATTCGCGGCCGCTCAACAACGGCATTCTCATGGTGGCCAGAAATCCGGGAGACGTGGCGAGGAAATACACAGGCTGTTCGCGGTCCGGTGTATGTCCGTTGGCCCAGACAGGCGACGTCCAGAAGTTGCCGCTCATCAACGGCCAGCCTGCCAGCGAGGCAGACTCGACGCCGGGTACGGCGCGCACGCTCTCCAGCGCCTGATCCCATGTCGTCTGGGAGATTTCCGTCTTCGCCACGACGTCCAGCAGCACGATGCGATCCGTCGCGAAGCCCACTGGCTGGTGGACCAGGCGGTCAAACGAGGAGACAAACATTCCGGCCACAAAATGGACCAGGAAGCAGAACGCTACCTGAGCGGCGACCAGGGCGTGCATGAGCCTGCGCTTGGAGTGCGGATCCTCACCGCCCTTCAAGGCACTGGCCGGCTTGACGGACGATGCACGTAGGGCAGGCGCCAGGCCGAACAGCACGGTCACTGTCAGTGCGAGAGCGACCGCGAAACCGAGCACCCGCCAGTCCGCTGGCAACACCAGCCGCGCGGGGTTGTCCGGAGGATTGATCATGCTCACGACGAACGGCGCCGACCATGCCGCGAACAATCCGCCGAGCGCCGAGGCCATGACCGCCAGCAGGGCGCTCTCCATTAAGACCAGTTGCAGCAATCGCGCGCGTCCCGCGCCGATGGAGACGCGCAGGGCCATCTCTCTGGCCCGCGCAGTGGCCTGGGCCGTGAGGAGATTCGCCACATTGGCGCAGGCGATGAGCAGGACCAGCGCGACCAGCACACCGAGAATCAGCATCGACCGCCGGTAGGTGCGTTGCATGCCTGAGACGCCCGCTGCCGCCGACTCCAGTGTGACGCCCGCGTTCAGATACTGCTCCGTGCGATGCTTCGCGCCCGGGGTCTTCCAGCCTTTGGCTTTCTCCTGCCGCCAGCTCAGAATGGCGGCACGCAGTTTCTGCCTCACCGGCTCCGACTCCACGCCCGGCTTCAAACGAACCCAGGTCCGGAACCAGCCCCAGTTGGGGTTGTCGATGGCCTTGGCGTTCATCATGGTGGGCACAAACACATCAGTCATCGTGCCCGTCTCTGTGCCGGTAAAGCCCGCCGCCAGTACCCCCACGACTTCATAAGTGCTGGTGCCCTGGCGGAAGGTGCGCCCAATGACCTTCGGGTCGCCGCCGAAGCGCCGCTTCCAGTAGTCGTGCGACAGCACCGCGTAAGGATGCCCGCCGGGCTTCACATCGTCGTTGGCGGTCAGCAGCCGCCCGATCACTGGTTGGAGCCCGAGAGTCTCGAAGGTCCAGCCGGAGACGTACTGCCGGTACGCCTTCTCCATCTCCTGGTCGGCGCCGAAGGTCAAGTCCACCTGACTCGAATACGAGATGGCCATCAATTCGGCCTGGCCCTTTGCGGCGGTGCGCAAGTGCCGGAACAAGGGGTATTCGAACGAATCGCCGAAGTCCTTCTTGTCATCGTTGTCCAGCACTTCGTAATTGATCACGAAGAGGCTGCCGGGGTCGGCCACCGGCAACGGCCGCAGCAGCATCGCGTCCACCAGGCGGAAGGCGGATGTACAGGCACCGATGGCGAGAGCCAGGGAAACAATCGCCGCGCCGGACGTCACCTTGCGCTTCATGATCTGTCGCCAGCCGAACACAGCATCCGCTCGAACGGAATCGAGCCAGGCGGCGACTCGGATGTCACGGCTCTGTTCCCTGGTCTGGAGCATGCGGCCAAACGCGCGCCGCGCTTCCTCCGGATCGCGGCCGCTTTCCACCGCTTCGTCAATGTGCGATTGCAGCTCTTCCTCGAGTTCCCGATCCAGCGAACCGGGGCGAAATGCATTGGCGATGCGCGACCAGAGGGACATAATCAGGCCATCCTTAGTACTTGATTGACGGCCGCGGTCACGGCCTGCCAGCGGGCCTCTTCCGACGACAACTGGCTCTTGCCGGCGGTGGTCAGTTCATAAATACGCGCGCGCCGCCCAGTGTCCTTGGTGATCCAGGCGGCCTTGATCCAGCCAGCCTCTTCCATGCGATGTAGCGCCGGATACAGCGAGCCTTCCTCCACGCGCAGGACGTCCTCGGACATCTCCTTGATCGCGGTCATGATCGCGTAGCCATGCAGGTTCGGCCGGCGGGATAGGATCTTCAGGACCATGAGGTCGAGCGATCCCTGGAGGGAATCGGTTTTTGCCATACTCAGTAAACTAAGTATATAGCTGTCTGAGTAGAAATCAAGCTGACACAGAGCCACGCATGTAAACTTGCGGGCGCGACTACCTGGGCGAGAGGATCGCGTGCGCTTCGTAGGACATCGACGCGGGCAGGTTGGAATCGATCTTGCACCGCACCAGCACCTGGTAAGCGGCGGGCCATTTGGAATAACCCTCGGCGGCGAATCGCTTTTTCAGATCCGCCAGATGTTGCGGCGAGGAGAAGAACTCAGCGGCGGCCGCGGCGCCTGCGCTGGGATCACCCGAGAAAGCAATCACCCGGCCGGCCTTCTCGTCCGCCGGATCGTGCGGCATCACCGTGATCAGGCTATAGCTCTCCACGCGGTCGTTGCGTTCATCGCGCTTCGGTGAGAAGGTTTTCAGCGGCGCCCCCGGCGTGGCCTGGTAGGTGATCTCGACGTCCCGCATCTCCGGCTGGTAAGTGAACTGGAACGGCGTCTTTTCAAAGACCTTCAGTACCGCCTCGCTCTTGTAGGGGACCCCGAACAGAACCGCGTCCCTGGAATTGAGCAGGGCCGTGGAGATGACTCGTTCCGGCAGCAGCTTGTAAGGAGTTCCTGCGGCTGTAAGTGTCCGGATGACCGTGGTCGCGCCCAGCACATCACCGAAGTGGGGCGAGTTCACATCAGGCGTCATGTACAGTTTCTTACCGGAGAACAGGCGGTGGTGCCGGACGTACCACGGGAATAGCTGAGGCGGGGCCTCGAACTCCGGCAGTTCCGGCTGCCATTCCATCTTGATGTTGAAGGGGAGCAGGGTCATCTGCGCCGGCGTGCCCAGGGAGATCATGACCGGTTCCCGGTTGCCGATCAGGGAGCCCCAGGCTTCCCGGACGATCGGGTCGAGGCCGATGGCGGTTGCCGCCGCCGGGCGTTCTTTCCATCCGGCGCCGATCGCTCCAAGGACGATGCCCACCGCCAGCATCACAGCGGGCACAACCAGACTGCGATACCAGGGCCGCAAAGCAGCGGGTACAGGCCGATTGGCCGGAGCGGGTGGATGATCGCCGGGGTCGTGCACGGCGCTGCCCGGATCCACAAAGCGTGGCACGTAGGTGCCTTTGATGAACTCGATGCGCAGCGGAGCGTCGGGATCCTCGTCCTCGTAATACTTCTCTAGCTTCTTCCTCAGGGCATAGGCGCGATTGCGGACCGAGGTGTCGTCGGTGGTGGAGTAATCCTCGGCTTTGCCCAGAGCCTCGAGCCCGATGCGGTACTCGGTAATCTCGGCGGCATGGCCGGACATCTCCATCTCGCAAACGTACGAGAGGAACCGCTTGAGCTGGTCGGCGCGCGCGAATGTATCGCTCTGCAACACGCGTGACAACGCGAGCCGCTTCGCTTCCACCGTGATGAGAACCGGATTGACGTTCATCGCCGAACCCTTGGACGCCAATGTATGCCCGGGGCCATGATAACACTGAGGCGGTAACGTTAACGGACCTTCAGCAAACCGTCCGTTCGTACCGTCCAGCCACTGGCCGGCCCCTCTGCCTGCTCCTACAATCGCCGGAGACTGACAAAGGAGGTTGGTCCCCATGATCTCTGTCGATAGGCCCCGGTTCCGGTTTTGGTCTTCCTGCATGCTCGTGATTCCGCTGGCCTTGAGCCTGGTGTTTCCCGTTTCCGCTCAGGTGATCACCGGCACGATCCTCGGCAACGTCCGCGACCCCAGCGGCTCCGCCATCCCCGGCGCAAATGTTCGAATCCGCAATCAGGGAACAAACGTAGAAACGTCGATCAGCACCAACGCCAGCGGCGACTACTCCGCCCCCAATCTTCCGACTGGCTCCTATGACGTCGAGGTCTCCGCCAAGGGATTCAAGACATACCTGGAGACCGGTGTTGCCCTCGCTCTTGATTCGAAGGCCCGCATCGATGTAACCCTCACGGTAGGCGAGGTGACAGAGTCAGTCAAGGTCGTTGCCAGCGCGCAACGCCTGCAGACTGACGCCTCTGACCTCAATGCCACCGTCAGCACGCAGGCGATCGAGAGCCTGCCGAACATCGGGCGAAATCCCTTGTATTACGTGGTGACCACGCCGGGCGTTGTGCCGCGTCAAGGCTTCGAGTCCGTGACGAACTTCGCGGTCGGCGACGACTCCCGCAAGCAATTCTCCAACTTCACCGTCAACGGCAGCCGCCCCATCTCGAGCGAGATCCTGCTGGATGGCGCGCCCAACACGAATCCGGCCTTTAACGAAGCGTCGGTGCTGCCCAGCATCGACGCCATCGGCGACTACAAGGTCATCACGAACGCCTACTCCGCCGAGTTCGGACGAGCCGGCGGCGGCGTCGTCAGCTTCGGCACCAAGTCCGGCACCAATCAGTATCACGGATCGGTCTATGAAAACTTCCGCAACCCTGCTCTGAACGCCAACAGTTTCGGCAACAACGCCACCGGAGCCAAGAAGGGCAAGTTCAATGTGAACGACTTCGGTGGAACGTTCTCGGGACCCCTTACGATCCCGAAGCTATACGACGGCCGCAACAAGACCTTCTTCTTCTATTCCTATGAAGGTGTGCGGGAAGCGGAAGACGCCAGCGCCTTCCTCACCATGCCCACCGCACTCGAGCGCCAGGGCGACTTCAGCCAAGAGCCTGGTCCAGGTGCGGAATCCCTCCACCGGCCTGCTGGAGGTGGTCAACCGCAACATCTTTGCCCCGTTTGCCTCCACCACAAATGTTGTTCCCGTGGGCAGCAACGTCCGCCTAGAGCGGCAACAGTTCCAGAGCGGCGGCGTGTTCGAACAGGATCCCTTCCAGTCAGCTCAATCCGACGGCTCTGAAGCTGATCAACCTCTACCCAATGCCGAACATCACGCCCCTGAACCCCGACGGGACGTTGAACTACTACGACTCCAACTCCACCTACAACCGGCTGGATCAGATGATCGTCAAGCTCGATCACTACTTCACTTCGCAGCACCACTCCTTCTTCCGCTACACCACGGACTGGACCCTGAACACGCCGCGCAACCGCTTCCGGAGCACGGATCCACAGGCCACTGACCAGGCGCCCGGCAGCCAGTACAACTGGTCCGCCACGCTCGGCCACACGTGGACCGTCTCGCCCACCAGCATCGTGGAACTGCGCGCCAATCTCACGCGGATCAATCTCATCCTGCAGCCTTCGTCAGGTCTCAATGCAGACCTTGCCGGTCTGGGCTTCTCCCAGCAGATGATCAGCGTGGCGCCCAGCGGCGCATTCCCTCGCATCGCCGTCGGCGGCGCCTATCAGCAGATCGGCATCGGCAACTTCGTGCTGCGCGACAACCACTCCAGCAACTACGCCTTCACCGGCAGCTATACGAAGATCGCCGGCAATTGGACCCTCAAGTTCGGCGGCGAGTACCGGCCTCTCTATACCAACTTTTGCCAGGCCTTCGTCCCGTCGTTTGCCTTTGCGCCGAATAGCTCACCTCGGCCTGCAGCGGGCCGGGTTGTCCGACCCTCGCCTACAACCAGGCACAGGGATTCGTGCTGGCCGATTTCCTCATCGGCAATCTGAACGGCCAGGTGGGCGGCGGGCAGTTCACGACCGGTGACCCGCGCCTGGCGCTACGCAATGTCTACCTGGGCGGCTACACCCAGAACGACTGGAAGGTCTCGCGCCGTCTCACCATCAACCTTGGTCTCCGCTGGGAGTTCCAGGGCCCGCTGTCTGAGCGCTACAACCGCCTCTCCCAGTTCAATACGCAAGCTCTCAACGCGACCGGCACCCCAGGCCTGTATGAGTTCTCCGGCGTCAACGGCAATGGCCGCGGACAGACCGATCCCGACTACCGCAACTGGGCGCCCCGCGTCGGCTTCGCCTGGCGGCTCAATGACAAGAGTGTCATTCGTTCCGCCTACGGCATCAGCTACGACCAGATCACCGGCGTCGGCAGCGGAGCCCAGGGCTTCGGTACCGACGGCTTCGGCAATCCCGCCTTCCAGAACATCCGTCCGGCCAGCGGCTACGACATTCTGGCGCGGCCTTTCAACGACTCGTTCAGCGGCGGCGGCACGATCCTTGGCGCCGACCCGAACAACCCCGGCTACCTTGGCTATAGCGTCACCGCCCTCGACCGCCATCAGCGCACGCCTTACATTCAGCAATGGAACTTCACCATCGAACGCGACCTGGGTAAAGGCACCAGCCTCCAGGTTTCCTACGTGGGGACCAAAGGCACCCGCATGATCGTGCAACAGTTCCCAGTCAACGGCACCAACGCCATCCCTGAGGCGATCCTCAACTCCGCGCGCTCCGAATACATCGCCACCGGTGTGAATCCTCTCAACGCGCTGGTCGCCAATCCCTTCTACGGCGTGGCCCCGGCGAGCAACGCCACCATCGGCGGACCCACCATCACGAGTCTCAATCTGTCGAAGCCCTTTCCCGCCTACAACGCCGTGACGAAGTTCCAACAGCGTTTCGGCAGTTCCACTTATCACGCCTTCCAGGTGTCGCTGCGGCGCAGCTTCTCCAACGGTCTGGAGATCGGTGGTAACTACGTCTGGTCGAAGAGCATCGACTTCGGGAACTCGATCTCAGTCAACTCCGGCAACACCGGCAATGGCGGTGGAGCCAGCGGTTTCACGGTGAACAATTTCGGCATTGAGCGTTCGGTCTCGAATAGCGACATCCCGCACCGGGCCGTCATCTACTACGTCTACGATCTGCCGTTCGGCAAGGGCAAACGATTCCTGACGAACACGCCCGTCGCCTCGCAGGTTCTCGGCGGCTGGAAGGTTTCCGGCCTGACGACCTTCTCCGCCGGTCTGCCGCTCGCCATCACCGGGGGCAGCGGCTTCGGCCGGCCTGATCTCCTGAGCGACCCGATCCTCCCCGAGAAGTACCGCGTCTACGGCGACGGCAAGACAGCTTACCCGCTGCCGGACGGCACCACCATCGTTGTGCCTAAGAATCGCTACCTCTACTTCAACCCGCATGCGTTCTCCGGCCGCACACTCACCGTGCCTGTGCCCGGTTCCAGCAATACGCAGATCGTCAACGATCTCTATTGGTATGGAACCGCTCCGCGTTTCTTCTCGAACCTGCGAGGCTGGGGCACCAACAACTGGAACATGTCCATCGACCGCCGGTTCGCTCTCGGCGAAAAGATGGCGGTGTCGATTTCGGCTCAAGCCGTGAATGTCTTCAACCGCAAGGAATTCGCGGACGCCGGTATCGACAAGGGCTTCGGATCGGCAAATCTGGTGCCCGCCAATGGCATGCTGGGTCAATCGACCAGTGCGACCTTCGGAACTATCGACATCACACAGACCGGCCGCACACCGCGTTACCTGCAGTTGGTGGCCCGGTTTACCTTCTGATGAGTGAGCGAGAGCCCGGCGGGCCAACGGCGTCCGGGCTCTCTTCTACTCCTTGGCTCCCTTGATCCACTCCAGAATCGTCACGTACTCCGGCGAATCCTTGGCCCAGCGGATGCCCCCGCCGTGTGCCACCGTATTGCCGCCGGCCACACCCTCCGACTCCGATGTCGATGTTGGCTTCATGAGAATCAGGCTCGTCTCCGGCTGGCTGGGATCCACTACTTTCATCGCGGTGCCGTAGGTGCCGTCAAAGATCGCATGCGAGGCGTGGCAGTGCACGCAGGCATAGCCGTCCTTGCCGCGCTTTTCCAGGATGGGCTGGACATAGCCTCGGAAGTACGCCTCGTCCAGCTTGACCTTCACCGGCGCCTTCGGTCCTGTGCTCTTGGCCGCTACGGTCACGGGCGGAGGCTTCAGCGCCCGCGCCACTTCCGCACCTTCCGGCATCTGCTCCACCTTGGCCGTGACGAACTTCACCTGCTCGCCGGTCTCGCCCGCCAGTCGGTTCACATCCCCGAACCTTGTGGACCGCACCAGGTATACCGCGCGCGACGCCAGCCCCCGCATCTCGCCGTCCTGCGACAGCAGCAGAGGCTTCAGCGCGGCGGCGAACCGCTCGGCGCTTGCACCAAAGAAAGTAATCTGTTCGATGTCGTTGCCGATGCGGTTGTACACCAGCGGCGCCTGCATACCCAGATCCGCCTTCAAGTCGTAGATGTCCGCCCGGCGCAGAGGCTGTTCCGTCAGGGCGCGCAGCAGTTCCTTCCTCGCGGAATCGGGCCCCTTGTCCAGCAGCGCCGAAAACTTCGTCGCCAGTTGCGATTCCACGGCGAGCCGCCCGCGAATCGCCTTGTCGCGATCCTCCGGCCGGCCCAGCAGTGGCACCCAGTTGTTGTACAGGTAGCGGATATTCTCATCGGCCAGATTGTAGACGGCGTGCCTCAGGTTCTGGGCTACCCACGCATGCTGCGGTTGCCCCAGGGCCTGCAGCGTGGCGTCCTCGATGCCTGAGCGCACGGCCGGATCCGCGTTCCAGAACCAGAACTGCCACAGCGCCTTCACGGCATCCATCCGGATAAGCGGCACCGGGTCCTGCAGCAGTTTCTCCAGTGCGGCTGCTAGCGGGGCGCGTGTTGCCAGCGTCGAGAAGTGGGCGGCAAAAATACGCACCGCGCCCCAGCGTACCCGGTCGTCCTTGCTTGCCAGCGCTGTCAGGATCGACGCCACCGGAGCATCCACGCGCGACCGGTAAGACTGCCGGATCGCCCAGGCCGCGGTCCGCTGAACCATCTTGCTCGCATCGCCCAGCAGCGCCGGGTCCACCGGTTGCCCCAGTCGACCCAATGCCTCCACCGATGCCTGCCGGATCAACGCATCGTTCGACTTCGTGGCCGCTACAATGCCGGCCAGCACCGCCGCCGAAGGCTTGTCCCAAACTTCATCCAGCTGCGCCAGCAACTCCGCCGGATCCTTGGAGAGCGATGCAATCACCGGCGAATTCCAGCCCTTGGGGCGGTTCGCCTGGGGGAAGTACGAACTCAACGCCAGAATCGCCATCTGCGATTCCCGGAACGGTGTTCGGAAGTTTTCATACGACTGCAGCGGATCCAGCCACCCCCCCCACGGCTGTTGGCGGCCCAACAGATAGGCGATGGCCTTTGCCACCTGTGGATGGTCCGCCGGGACGCCCGCCGCGCGCAGCGCCCACAACGCGTGGCCGGTCTGAAACTCCACTTCGGGCTGTCCGGCCGGAAAGTTCATCGCCCACTGGCCGTCCGGACGCTGCAGCGACAGAATCCGCCTGGCATTGCCAGCAATCTGCTCCTGGTACCGCGCTTTGTCCATCTCGGCCAAAGCCAGTGTCTGGTAGCACAGGTCCACCATGTTCTTCACTTCACCGTGAGCCACCATCTCCGGCAGCCGGGCGTCGTGGGTTTCGGTCCACGCGTACCACGCCACTTCGTGTGCGCTGACCAGCGGCGTGTTGCCGTTGGTCTCGTCACCCGGCAGCTTCTCGCGCCCGGCGTAATAGATGTTCAGATACCTGGCCACGCCTTGGTGAAACTTCTCCCGCCGCTCGCCGCTGATCTGGTCCTCAAATATGTCCATCAGATGCGACATGCGCCCCAGCACATTGGCGGGCGCCGAGATCATGCGCGCCCAGACGGCGCCTTCCTGCTCGAACCCATAGAACGGGCGCGGATTGTTGTAAAACCGCTCCGAGAGGAACTGCAACTGTTGCCGTTGCACCACGGGATATCCGTTGCGGGTTGCGTAGAGCTGCGCGCGCTGGGAGAAATGGGTCGCATGGCAGGCGACGCACAACGACGTCTCCTGGTGCACCGCGTTCACACGATCGAGTGTCCCGCCTCTCCGAGGCGTGTTCGCATGCCACGAGTCGCCCGCCGCCAGGATGTAATCGACACCCGTTCGAACCGCTATCCGCGGATCCTTGTACGGCGCCGGATCGTACAGCCGCGTCCTCAGCTTGTACTCGGGATGCGCGGCCCGCACGGCCACGTAGTAGTCGCCCGCCTCACTCAGGATCCGCGGAATGAACTTGTTGCCCGGCAGAGCCTGCACTTCATGTGGCAGCGACACCGGGTCTTCCCCCTGGAAGTGCTCCTCCAGTTTGCCCCCGGACAGGCGGTAGACTGCCACATTCACGGGTACCTGGTCCCGCTCCATGAGTTCGATCTGGAAAAACACCAGCTTCGGAGCCGCGCCGGCGAAGTGAAACTTGTACCAGTCGGTGCGCTCCGGATCCTCGACGATGGCACTCCGCGCCGTGCCCGGCAGCGGGATATACGGCGCGTCGTCGCCCGAGGCAAACACGGTCTTGCCCAGCGTCATCTCCATCGCATCCTGCCAGCGATGAATGGGGCCGCGGCGCACGGCGCCGGTCAGGGGCCAGCGGTGGACCGTCAAGCGAAACTGCCCCGACGCTCCTGAACTGGCGATCCGCACTTCGCCCTTGCCGTCCCTGGGCACACGGAACTGTGTGTAGAAATCTCCGTCGCCCGCGTGCAGGACCTTCTCAGCGAGAATCGAGTCGCCCTGCGCGATCTGTACGTTGAGCCGGGCGTCCGGTCCCAATCCGCTCAACGAAGCCACTGAGTAAAGCAGGCTGTACTGGTGGGCCGGGCTCAGTTCCGGCAGCGCCATCGTTTCCGTCCGGACCGGGCCCACGCGGCTCAGCACCACTGGCAGCGAAGCGGGCTGTCCTTGCAGAACCAGACCTGCGGCAAGGCAGGCGAAGAGCAGGCGTTCCCAGAATTTGTACGTCATCGGCTTTCCTATACGATATTGCAGCGCGCGCTGCTCGTGGGGTGCGGCCCTGCTGACCTGGTACCTGCCGTGGGGCTACGATGAACATGAGATGCGTTCCAGCCGCCTTATCCTTGTCTCCGCCGTCGCACTGCTCCCACTTGTGGCCTCCGCCCAATCGAACCCGGCCGATCTCGAAGCCGTCATTACTACCAGCGCCGGAACCATCCGGTTCGAGTTCGCACCCGACAAGGCGCCCAAGCACGTCGAGAATTTTCTGAAGTGGGCTCGCCAGGGCTACTACGACGGCGGCGCATTCCATCGCACCATCTCCTACGGCATCATTCAGGGCGGCGATCCTCTCCTGAAGGACGCAAAAAGCGCGCGGGCATTGTGGGGCACGGGCGGTCTCAAACTCCAGGCCGACGAGTTCAGCGACATGAAGCATGAACGCGGCACTGTCTCGACAGTCCGAATCCCGAATCAGAAGAACAGCGATGGCAGCCAGTTCTTTATCTGCGTCCAGGCGCAGCCTCCGCTCGATGGGCAGTATTCCGCATTCGGCCGCGTGACTGAAGGCATGGACGTCGTTGAGAAGATCTCCCAATCCAAGGTCGACTCCGGCGGCATCGCTGAGGAACCGGTCCGCATTCTGAAAGTCACCATCGAGAAGAAGAAGGTTGAGCCGTTCGTGGACGCCACCGTCGAACAGCTCCGGCGGACCGTCACCATGAAGACTACGCTTGGCACCATGAAGATCAAGCTGGAGCCCGATTGGGCGCCCAACCACGTCCGCAACTTCCTGAAGCTTGTCGACACCGGCTGGTACAACGGCACTGCTTTCCACCGCGTGATCAAGGGCTTCGTGGCGCAGGGCGGCATGGGCGACAAACGCGAGCCTAACCCTACGCATCCGGCCGACCGCTGGGTGCGCACGGTGAAAGGAGAATTCCGGCCCGATCTGAAGCATGAGCGGGGCATGCTCTCCATGGCCCGCTCCGATGATCCGGATTCCGCCAGCACGTCTTTCTTCCTCATGCTCGCCCCGGCGCCTCACCTCGACGGCAAGTACACCATCTTCGGCCGCGTCGTGGAAGGTCTGGAGGTGCTTGATGCCTTCGAAAAAGAGGAACTGGACGGAGAAACGCCGAGACGCAGCCTGCGCGTCATCGAGGCAGTCGTCGACCCGCTCTGATGTGAAACGCAGTTCCGCGAGCTTGTGCATCGCGCTCTGAGAAGACTGCTGGACGGGCTTCGGGCCCGAGGAAGGCGCACCATGTTGAAACCTGCTGTTGCCGCCCTCTCCGCGGTGGCTCTCTCGGCCGCCTCCGTGTACTTCGGAGATTCGCTCCACCCGGTCTGGTGGCTGATGTGGCTGGCGCCGCTTCCGGTGCTGCTGCTGGCTACGCGCCTCCGGGCTCTGTCCTTGTTTGGCGCCGCATTTCTCGCCTGGGGCATCGGTCACCTGAATGTCATCAGCTACTACCGCCTGGTGCAGATCCCATATTCGATCATCGCGTTCAGCATCGTTGGGCCCGCGGCCCTCTTCGGACTCTCGGTTCTTCTTTACCGGCAGTTGATCCTGCGCGGGCATGCCCTGTCCGCCGCAGCGGCCTTTGCCAGCTTCTGGACGCTATGCCAGTACCTGGCCGGCCTCTCCGGAGGGAGCTACGGGAATCTCGCCTACACGCAGATGGACTGCCTGCCCCTGCTCCAGCTTGCTTCTCTCACCGGGATGGCCGGCATCACCTTTGTGATTATGCTGCTGCCGGCCGCCGCCGCCGCCGCTCTGACGCTGCGGTTTAATCATGCGGTCCTCGGCGTCACGGCGGTGGTGGTGGTCACCGCTCTCGGCTTCGGCGTTTCGCGCCTCAGGGCGGATGGCGACGACGATCCCACGGTTGTCGTCGGCATGGTGGTTTCTGACCTCAAGGAGAACCTGCTGCCGGAGAAGCCGGAGGAGGCCGCGCGCGTTCTGAAGCAATACGCGGAAGAGGCGGTGAAACTCGGCCGTCGCGGCGCGCGCATCGTCATGCTGCCGGAAATGGCGGCCGTCGTCACCGAAGATCGCATCACCGAGCTGGACCAGCTCTTCAGCCAGACAGCCCGCGCGGCCAACGCCCGCATCCTGGTGCCCATCATCCACCCGATGCCCGAAGGGCGCCGCAATGAAGCCCGGCTCTACGACGCGACAGGCCGCCTGGAAATCACCTACTGGAAGCATCACCTCGTGCCCGTGCTGGAAGACCGCAGTCGGCCCGGCACCGAAATCGCGCTGCTGCGCGACCCGAGAGCCACCATCGGCATCGAGATCTGCCGCGACATGGACTTCGTGCCTCTGGCCCGCCGCTACGGCCGCGAAGGCACCGGCCTGCTGCTTGTGCCTGCCTGGGATTTCGTCGTCGACGACTGGCTGCACAGCCGCATGGCCTTTATGCGCGCGGTGGAGAACGGCTTCCATCTCGCCCGACTGGCGAAACAGGGACGCATGACCCTGCTCGACGCTCGCGGCCGTGTGCGCGTCGAACGTGCCAGCAATGCGGCCCCATTCGCTACACTGCTGGCGCCGGTCGGACTCCATCCGCTACCCACTTACTACACCCGTTGGGGCGACTGGTTCGTCGGCGTGCTCGGCGTGGTCCTCTGCGCCTGCCTCGTCTATGGATTCAGCAGACGCGACCCTATTTAGGCATCATGAGTTCTACTCCGCCCGGATCGCGGTCGTGGGGTCTACTCTCGCGGCGCGCAGGGCGGGGATAGCGCCTGATCCTATCGTCATGAAGGCGGAGAGTCCCACGGCGGACAACATCGTGGGCCAATCGCCCGGCTCGACGCCGGCCAACAACGACCGCAGCAGCACTCCTGCGCCATAAGCCAGCGACACGCCAACCACAACGCCAACAGCGGCCAGTACGGCGCCCTGTTTCAGGATCATCCGCGCAATCTCACCCGACCTCGCCCCCAGTGCCATGCGCACACCGATCTCCTGCATCCGGCTCGAGACGTTGAAGGCCAGCAGCCCGTGAATCCCGAGGGCGGCAAGCAGGAAAGACACCAGCGCAAATGCCCCCAGTACCCGCAATTGAACGGCTCGTGACGATGTCTGCGTCTCCACCACCTCGGTCAGAGTCTGCATGTCCGAAACCGACTGTTCCGGATTCACCTCACGAATGATGCGCCGCAGCGTAGTCGCCAGCGCCTCTGTCGGCAGAGTAGAGCGCACCACCAGATCCTTAGGTGCATACCACATGGACACCTGGTCATGCTGGTAATACGAGAGGTAGACTTGCGGCTCGCTTTCCTGCTCCAGTCCGCGCACCCGCACATCCCCCACTACGCCGACGATCTCCCTGTCGTGATTGCCGAACTGGATGTGGCGGCCAATCGGGTTCTCACCAGGGAAAAACTGGCGCACGAATGAGGCGCTCACGACCGCCACGAAGGGCCGGTCGAAGCGGTCCTGCGCGGATACATCCCGGCCCAGGCGCAGGGGAATCTGCATGGCCGAGAAGAAGCCCGGCGTGACAAACCGCAGACTCGCGTTCAATCGGTTGGCTCCGTCCTGCAGTCGCCCGGGAATCTCCACCGGCCAGACCCCACCGCGCACCACAATCGGCAGGAAGCTGGTGTACGCCGCCGCGGTCACGCCTGGAACCTGGCGTACCGCACCCAGCACCCGCGTGTAGAACTCTTCCCGTGGAGCCCTGTCCCGATACCTCGGCATCGGCAGCGCGGTGCGCAGGGTGAGCACGTTCTCGGCACGAAAGCCCGGATCGGTAGCCTGCACGCGCCAGAGAGCCCGCATCAGCAGGCCGGACGAAACCAGCAACACGATGCACCCTGCCACCTCTGCCACAACCAGCATGGACCGCAACCGCTCCTTGCGGCCTCCTACTCCCGACCTGCTTCCTTCCCGCAGATCGTTGGCATCTTCGTGCCGGCTCAGCCGCAGCGCGGGCGCCAGACCGAACGCAAGGCCAGTGAGCAGCGTCAGCAGGGCGGCGAATCCCAGTACGCGCAGGTCGACGCTGGGTACCTCTGCAATGGGCAGCGAATTGGGCACCAGCCGGGACAACAGCGGCAGGGCCGTGACTCCGAACAATACACCCAGGACGCCGCCCGCCAGCGAAAGCAGCAAGCTCTCAGTCAGCATCTGCCGCACCAGCCGTTCCCGGCCCGCCCCCATCGCGGTACGCACCGCCAGTTCCCTGCGACGGCTCAGGGACCGTGCGATCAGCAGATTGGCGAGATTGGTGCACGCCACAAGCAGGACGCAGAAGGCCGCGCCCAGCAAGGTCCTCAGCATCAGAACGGAACGATTGGATACCTCGTCCCGCATGGGCAGCACCTTCGCGCCGATGTTGGTCAACTGCTTTGGATACTCGCGCGCCAACTGTCCGCTGATGCCGGAAATTTCCACCTGCGCCTGCTGCGCGCTGACGCCGGGTTTGAGCTTGGCTAATCCGAAGATATACGTGTTCTCCCGGTCTTCGAAGTCCGCCGGCTCAAAGCGCATCGCGGTCCAGAACCGCGCGTCGCGGGCTGGTAGATAGAAGCCGCGCGGCATGACTCCGATTACCGTGTAGGGCGCTCCGTCCAGCGAGACCTTCCTTCCGATCACACCAGTGTCACCGCCGAACTGGGTTTGCCAAAGCGCATGGCTCAACACCACCGTACCCAACGCGTCCGTGGTGTCGTCGCTCTGCTGGAAGTATCGTCCCAGCAGGGGCTGCACGCCGAGCATGGGGAACACCTCCCACGTCACCGATGCGCCTTCCAGCCGGACAGGATCGCCCTGGCCCACTAAATCCACTGCCTGTTGCCGGTAGGCGCCCATGCTCTCGTAGGACTTGCTCGCCTGTTTCCAGTCGCGATAGTTGGCCGGAGCGATATCCCAGTAGTTGCCGTTGAGGGTGTGGTTCTCCCACAGCTTCACCAACCGGTCCTGGTCAGGGAAGGGCAGCGGCCGCAGCAGCACATGATCCATCAGGGTGAAGGCCGCCGTCGTGGCGCCGATTCCGAGCGCTGATACCAGCACTGCCGTCAACGTGAAGCCAGGCGCCCGCCGCAACGTCCGGGCCGCATAGCGCAGATC
Organism: Paludibaculum sp.; assembly: GCA_049841055.1. Taxonomy (GTDB): domain Bacteria; phylum Acidobacteriota; class Terriglobia; order Bryobacterales; family Bryobacteraceae; genus Paludibaculum. Next base: position 40,585 of record JASGIE010000131.1, read on the forward strand.
CTGCCGCGCGATGTCCCAGTGCGCGCCCGCCGCACTGCTCAGCGCGTCCGGGATCGTCTCCAGCCACAGGGCGGCAACACCGGCTATCGAGCCCGCGTCCCGGTGGCGAGACACGAACACCGACCGCATCTCGGCTCCATACTCCTGCCGGAATGATTTTGGATACAGCCGAAGCAGCGCATCGTAGAGCAGCATCATGCCCTCCCGGGTGCCAGTCCGCTGGCCTTCGCCAGCCGCACCAGATTCGTCAGCCGCCTCGTCTCAGCCATCGCCGTGGCGCGCCCGAATTCCGTGATCCGGTAATAGCGCCGCCGCTCGTCATCCTGGTCCGGCGCCGGCCGCTCGTTGGTCTCCTCGATCAGGCCCTGTTCCAGCATCCGCTGGATGGAGCGGTAAAGCGTACCCGGACTCAACCGGAGCGCTCCGTCCGTGCGGGCCGCCACGTCCTGGATGATGGCATAGCCGTGGCGATCTTCCTCCGCCACCGCCATCAGTATGTGAAATGTTGCTTCCGGCAGCGGGAGCAGGGCATGGGCATCGGCGTCCTGAGGGTGCGGCATCTGCTCCAGTATATCCACACTGGATATATGCGCAATGGATATATGTGTAACGATTCGGAACTCTGCCGGCTATTGACCCTGCCCCGGAGAGTAGCCCGCCTTGCCTTCGTAGTTGTAAAGGAACTCGGCCTTGTGAATATCGGCGCCCGCTTCCACGGCACGGCCCAACGCGGCGACAACCTGCTTCAGGCTGATCACCGGATTGTCGGTCGAACTCTGGAACCGGCAGCGCCAGCTATCGCACACGATCGTGTGCGGCAGCGGATCCGGATAGACCTTCAGGCCGCGATTGGAGATCATCACCAGCTTCAGGCCGTCCGCGGCCACGGCCTCCATCAGCTTACCCACAATGCCGGGATCCACCGGCGCGTGATGAATGAAGATATCCACGCCTACCAGTTCGCGTTTGCCGGGCGGCGCCGCTTCCGTCCGCGGCTGCACCGTCAGGCCGGTCGCCGAGGCATAGTGGACCGGCTTCAACCTCTGCGGCAGCAGCCCAAGCCGCGCGGCCACCGCCCGGGCGAACTCCCTGGTCCCCGCCTTTTCCTGGCTGATGCCGTCCTTGAAGACGTCATAGGTGTGGATGCCGTCTTCCATGGTGCGCAACCAGGCATTGTGGACCAGTCCGGCGACCTCGGCCTGATCGATATGCACCAGCATCATCACCGATCCCAGCAGCAGGCCCGAGGGGTTCGCCAGGTTCTGGCCCGCGCGCCGTGGCGCCGAGCCATGGATCGCCTCGAACATCGCGTAGTTCGTGCCGATGTTCGCTGAACCGGCCAGGCCCACCGAGCCCGCGATCTGCGCCGCCACGTCCGAGAGAATGTCGCCGTACAGGTTCGGCATCACGATCACGTCGAACGCTTCCGGAGTATCGGCCAGCTTCGCCGCGCCGATATCGACGATGAGATGCTCCTTCTCGAGTTCGGGATACTCCGGCCCGATCTCGTCGAAGATCCTGTGAAACAGGCCGTCGGTCAGCTTCATGATGTTGTCTTTCGTGAAGCAGGTGACCTTCTTCCGGCCGTTGCGCCGCGCGTACTCGAATGCGTAGCGGACAATCCGTTGGCAGCCACCGCGGGTGATGATCTTCAGGCATTGCACCTGGTCCGGCGTGTGCTGGTATTCGATGCCCGCGTAGAGGTCTTCCTCATTCTCCCGGACGATCACGACATCCATGCCGGGATGTTTCGTGGGCACATAGGGGTCGTAAGCAACACAAGGCCGGACGTTGGCATAGAGCCCCAGCAGCCGGCGCGTGGTGACATTCAGGCTCTTGAATCCGCCGCCTTGCGGAGTGGTGATCGGGGCCTTCAGAAACACCTTGTTCCGGATCAGGGTATCGAGAGAGCTCTTCTCAATGCCTGCCGGGTGTCCGCGCCGGTAGACTCTCTCTCCGATCTCGATCTCTTCGGCCTCCACCCGCGCGCCGGCCTCCATCAGGATGTGGAGCGTGGCCTCCATGATTTCCGGGCCGATGCCATCGCCCTTGGCGACCGTGATTGGTGTGTTTGCCGACATTGCAGGATACCCAACACCCGAGACCTTTTACCTGCCGGAAGCCCGCCGGCGCGCGCGGACCGCTCCGCCGCAAGCGTACCGCAGTCTCTTCGATTTGGCGAGATCTCCCGCGCCCGGTTCAATCGATGCTGTCGCGGCCGACGTAAAGTTCCCCGATCTCTCCGCGCAGGTTCTCGATTACCTTGCCGCGCCGCAGCTTCATCGTCGGGGTCAGTTCGCCCGCTTCCAGCGAAAACTCACGCTCCAGGATCTTGAACTTCCTGATCTGCTCGAACGGGGCCAGTTGCCGGTTGACGCGCTGCACGATGCGTTTTACTTCGTTTTGGACGGCATCCGAATGGGACACCTCGCTTAGAGCCGACCCCGCTCTCACCCCGTCCAGGTGCTCCGCGGCCTGCTGATTGATGGTGATCACGGCCGTGACATACGGCAGCCGGTCGCCCACCAGCAGCACCTGGTTCACCAGGGGCTCCAGCTTGAACAAGCCCTCGATGCGCGCGGGATAGATCTTCTTGCCGTTCGAGGAGACGATCAACTCCTTCTTGCGGCCGGTAATCCAGATGTAGCCGTCCTTGTCGATTTCGGCGATGTCCCCCGTGTGAAGCCAGCCGTCGCGCAGCACGGCGGCACTGGCGTCCGGGTCTTTGTAGTAGCCCGAGAACACCATCGGTCCGCGGATGAGCAGTTCACCGTCGGAAGCCATGCGGATCTCCGCCGACGGAAGAACCTTCCCGATGGAGCCGGCTCGCGGGCGGTCGATGGGATTCAGGGCCACAACGCCGCCTTCGGTCAACCCGTAGCCTTCGATCAGCGGCAGGCCGATGGAGGCGTAAAACTCCGCCAGGTCCTTGCCCAGCGGTGCGGAACCGCTGGCTGCGATGCGCATCGCGCCGCCCAGGCGGGTGCGGATCTTGGAGAAGACGACCTTGTCAAAGAACTTCAGCGAAGACGACACCCACGGCGCCGGGGTCCTGCCGTCGCGGTGCGCCCGGGCGGCTTCAGAACCCACGCCCAGGCCCAGGTAGAACAGCTTCCGGATCACGGCCGGCTTCTTCCGGATCTCGGTCGTGATGCTGGCGTACATGCGCTCCCATACGCGCGGCGGCGCGACGAAGAACGTCGGCCGGATGGCCCGCAGTTCGCCGGGCATCTTCGTGAGCCCTTCACTGAAGTAGACCGGTACACCCATGCGGATCATCAACTGCTGCATGACCATCCGCTGTGTGATGTGCGCCGAAGGCAGGAAAGCCAGCGTCCGGTCGTCGTCGTTCACCGGAAGCACGGGCGGCCCGCACTCGCAGTTCGACACGATGGAGAGGTGCGTCACCAGGCCCATCTTGGGCTCCCCGGTAGCGCCGGATGTCAGATAGAGGATGGCGTAGTCGCGCGGCTGTACGCCGTCGATCAGCCGTTCCAGTAGGCCCACATCGGAGTGCATCGCTTCGCGGCCCATGGTCCGCAATTGGTCGAGCGAGACCGCACCCGCGCCCTCACCCTCCAGCAGAACCCGCGGGATCTGGAGATCGCTCAGCCCGGCGGCGTCGAGAGCGCGCATCGTCTTCGCGTTCTCGAGAAACACCAGGCGCGGATCACAACCTTTCAGAGTCTTCACCTGCTCGGCGGGCGGCAGGCTGGTATAGACGGCAGCGGAAATGCTGCCATTGGTCATCACCCCCGTGTCGGCGAGATAGAATTCGGCGCGCGTCTCCGACGCCAGGCCGACGATGTCGCCGTGGCGGATGCCCAGCGCGTGCAGGCCGGCCGCGATCTCTTCCACAATGCGCGTGTACTCGACCCAAGTTATAGGTCCGGTACTTTCCCTGGCCCACCGGTTGGTGCAACGCGGGCTGTTCGCCCCACGTGGCCTCAGCCATCTTCAGCATCCGGTAGACCGTGCGAAGCTCAACCGGGAGCGACGGCGCCATCTTTCCCATTCGACGCGGTTCCTTCCTTCCTTACCTAAACGCCTGGAACACCGGACACACTACTATATTCATGACGGCGGCGGGATCTCCAGACCTACAGCTTAAAATATTGTCCATGAGCTTTGAAAGAGAACTGGCCGTGGCGCGCCAACTGGCCGCGGACGCAGGCAACCTCGCCCTCAAGTACCAGCGCGAAGGGTTTGAAGTGGAAGACAAGCCGGACGATTCGCCCGTGACGGCGGCGGACAAGGCCTGCGAAAAGCTCTTCGCCTCGCGGCTGGAGGCGGAATTCCCGGGCGATGGACTGCTGGGGGAAGAAGGGGCCAGTAAGACCGGCACCAGTGGGCGGCGCTGGATCATCGATCCCATTGACGGAACCCGCGACTTCGTCCGGGGGAACCGGCTGTGGTCCAGTCTGCTGGGTCTGGAAGTGGACGGCGTCATCGAGGTGGGCGTCGCTACGTTTCCCTCGCTGGATGAGCAGTACTACGCGGTCCGCGGCGGTGGCGCGTTCCGAGCCAGGAACGGCGAGGTCACCCGTCTGAAGGCCTCTTCGATTGACAGCGTCGAGCGGGCGGTCGCCTGCGTTCTCCAGTTCAACAACGTGGCCATCCGGCCCCATGCCGACCGGTTGCTGCCGTTCATGGCGCGGTTTTGGGCCGTTCGCAGCCTGGGCGGCGCCTGGGACTCGATGTTCGTCGCCTCCGGCCAGGCGGAGTTCTGGCTGGAGCCCAGTGCCCGGCCGTGGGACCTGGCCGCAATCTCAGTCATCTGCAAGGAGGCTGGCTGCCGCTACTTCGACTACGCGGGGAACGACACCATCTATGGCGGCAACGCCGTCGTGGTGACGCCCGCGCTCGAGGCGGAGGTCCGGATGTTCCTCGGCTTAAGTGGTGAGCCTGTCGCCTGAGACCGGCTTCAATGTCCAGGACTCGATGCTCTCCGGATCGCCGCGCATACTCAGACCCTGGTTGCCGCCGTAGACGCGGCCGGTCACCCAGATCCGGCTGTTCACGAATACCTCCACGACGGAGCCGTCGAGGAAGATGCGCAGGTCCACCGGTCCGGCCGGCACGGGCGCTTCGGTGCGGCCCACCCCAAGCGTGTGACCTTCCGGATCGAAGCCGAGCACCTCATGACCGCCACGCAGCAGGCCGAAGGGTTTCAGGCCGTTGAGCTTGACGTGGATCTCGCAGCAGTCGTCGTGTGCAGCCTCCTTCAGGCGTTTGCCGCGCAGTTTCTCGTACTCCACCGCGGGCTTCAGCAGCAGCCCACCCTGGTTGTCGAGTGACGGGACAACCGCCAGCGACATGGAGCCCGACCAGCCCGCCTTGAGTTGGTCCGCCTTGCTGCGTTGCTCGCGCAGCCAGGCCCAGATGATGCGGCGCTTGCCCGAGGCATCGCAGCTCTGGGGCGCGTAGCCCGCCCCGTGGACCAGGACGCCATTCGATTCTGGCGTGAAGGTGCGGTTCTTCCACGTGCCGAGCCAGTAGAGCACCTTACCCTGGGTGGAGACATAGAGCAGCCACTTGTTGCCGACAGGGAAGAAGTCCGGGCACTCCCACATCTCGCCGCTGGCGACCGGGTCTCCGCCTGTGAGAGTTTCTGACCGGTGAGCAGCGGCTTCTCGTACGTCCAGTGGATGAGGTCGGGCGATTTGTACAGCAGCACCGCGCCGCCTTTGCCGCGGAAGCCGGCGCCGATGAGCAGCAGCCACTCGTCGCCGTCGCGCCAGACGTGCGGGTCGCGGAACCCCGGCGTATCGATGCCCGGTGGCGGCCCCGCGATGATGGGGTTGCCCGGGTGCTTGGTCCATGTCTGCAGGTCTTCCGAGCGGGCCAGGCACTGCACCTCGGGATTCACGCCGGTGTAGACGATCACGGGTTTGCCGTTCTCGATCACCATGCAGCCGGTGAAGCAGCCGTCCTTATCGGGGCCGCCCGGCGTGGGTGCGAGAGCGATCTGGAGGTGTTTCCAGTGCACCATATCGGGGCTGGTGGCGTGGCCCCAGTGCATGGTGTCCCATTGGGCTGCCTTGGGGTTCTCTTACTGGTAGAACATGTGGTATTGACCCTGGAACCACACGGGGGCGTTGGGGTCGTTCATCCAGTTGGAAGGGGAAGAAAGTGGAACTGGGGGCGGTCCGGATCGTTCGTGTATTCTCTTAGCCCAGAAAGTAGTAGTTGAGAGCTTGCCGAGAGTTGTGAGTCCAGCCCTGCGACATGCATGGATTCATCGCAGCAGCATCCGGCTGATCATGAGCCCATGTCGAAACTGTGGAACATTCTGCTTGGGCTGGTGGTTCTCTTCGCCGTGCTGGTCTGGGCGTGCGCCCTGGTTGCACGGTCGATGATCTCGGGCTGGGGCAAGCAGAAAGTGCTGGCCATGTTGAGCGACTCGCTTGGCGTCACGGTGACCGTGGGCGAAGTGGATGTCCGCATCGGCAGCATTCTCAACTGGAGCCGGCACTCCAACTGAGCCAGATCCGGCTGGCGAACCCGCCCGGTTTCAGCACGAAACCGATGGTGGAAGCCGAATCGATTGATGCTATTCGTCTTCCGTTTCTTCGCTGTTCTCCAATGCTCCGCGCATCATTGCGCTGGGATCACGAAGCCGGTGCTGCTGGTGGAGAAGAACGGGGCGGGCAAAACGAATCTTGAAGTGTTCATGGACCGGTTGCAGGCCAAACCGGCCGCGGCGGCGGACAAACGGGGCGCGCCAGCCAGCAGTGCGTTGCTGTTGATTGAGGATCTGAAGATCGAAGGCGGGGCGTTGAAGCTGGCCGGCGAGGTGTTGGGCTCGTGGCGGCGCATCGACCTGCGGCGGGCCGGATCGGCTCCGGCCGGCCGTTGACGGCCAAAGCGTCCGCGCGCCTGATGGAGACCACGAAATCGATGCTCGAATTCCAGGGCACGCTGGGCCCATTCGCGGAGGGCTCGACTCCGATTGACGGCAACCTGGATGTCACCTTCGCGCCGGGCGAGCTGCCGAAGGCGTTCCTGCTCGGCTAATCGGGGCGTTCCTGGCGGCGCCCGGCGAGAAGGCAATGTTGAAGCTGGCGGTCGCCTTGAAGGGCGATCTGGCCCTGAAGACGGCATCCGGCGCGACACAGCTATCCCTGGCCGATTTCCTGATTGGCGTGATGAACAGCACCGGCTGCCGCTGACCGGCAATGTCGCGGGCCAGTTGACGCTGAAGCACGCGTTGTCGGGGCCGGCCATTCAGATCGATATCCCCAAATTGAGCTTCGGCCTGGCGGCCGGGCAACTGGCCGGCGAGCATGGCATTTGCGTCCGACGCCGGGCAGGAGCGCGCGTCGCTGGCGGGGTCACTGGCGTCCTCATCCAGCAATGGCTGTGTTTCCTGAGAATGATCCGGGGATCCAGGGTGCGCTGCACATCCCCAGATTCGACTGCGTACGGCGGGCCGGGGATGCGCCGGACATGCAACGCGCTCTCGGGCTCGGGCTCGATTTGAGGTGGCCAAAGTTAAACTCAAACAGATGGATCTGCTGGGCTCGATCACGGGCGCGATGGGCAAGGCCGGGTTGATGCAGGCCACGGTCTCACCGAGTTTGCGACCTTGAAGACCAACTTCGCGATCCAGGATCAGACGCTGACATTGTCAGACGCCGTGATGGACGGCGGCGGCCTGAAGACGACAGGCGCGGGCCGTGTGGGCTTCGATACGTCGCTGAACCTGAAGCTGCAGGCGCAGGTGAGCGGGCGGATTGCGGAGTTGCTGGGGGCCAGGCCGCGCGGCGACCAGCCGGCGCATCCATAGGCGCTGTTCGGATTCTATCGTGTTTCCCGATCAACCTTAGCAATACGATGCTTAAGTAGGCTACACATACA
>JASGIE010000132.1:0-35674 GCA_049841055.1 Paludibaculum sp.
AAGGTTAATAGGGAAACACGATAGAATCCGAACAGCACCTCAGTTGCGCGACCTCTATGCAAACCTCCAGGAGAGTGAGGCCCGCTTCCGCTCCCTCATCGAGCATTCCTCCGATTTCATCTTCGTCATCGGCTATGACGGCACCGTTCGCTACGCGGCCCGGTCCAGCGAACGGACGCTGCATCTGCCAGTGCACGAGCTCGCCGGACGGAAGATCTACGACTTCATCCACCATCAGGACGACCTCTCTCGTGCCAGGGCTGCTCTGGGCCCAGGGGCACCGGATTCCATCCGAACCTTCGAGTTCCGGTACGGCGCGACGGGCGGAGGCGTGCGTACTGTCGAGGCCGTGGTGACCAACTTGCCACAGTCTTCCGCCATGTCTGGGATGGTCGTCAATGCCCGCGACATCACGGAACGCCGCATGGCGGAGGAAGAGCTGCGCCGCAGCGAGGCATTCCTGGCCGAAGGCGAGAGGCTGAGCCATACGGGCAGCTGGGCTTGGAATCCCGGCAATGGCGAGGTTGTCTGGTCCATCGAGCACTACCGCATTCTGGGTTACGAGCTCCGCAAGCCGGACATGGAAATGTTCTGGCAAAGAGTCCACCCGGAAGACCGCCAGCGGGTGCGGCAGGCCTTTGAAAAGGCAGTGAAGGATCAGGGCGAAATGGAGTTGGAGTTCCGTGTCGCACACCCGGATTCGTCCATCCGATACGTCCACAGCGCGGGGCACGCGGTCTCCGGCGGGCCGGACGGTCAGATCGAGCTCATCGGGACGACGATGGACATTACGGAACGCAAACGCGCCGAGGATGCCCTGCGGCAAGCTCACGCCGAAGTGGCCCACGTGGCTCGCGCGGCCAGTATGGGGGAGCTCACTGCGTCCATCGCGCACGAGGTCAGCCAGCCCTTGACCGGTATCGTGGTCAACGCCACCGCGGGGTTGCGCTGGCTGGCGGCAGAGCCGGCCAACCTCGAGAAGGTGAAGGAGAATCTCGCGCGGATCGCCCGGGATGGCGATCGCGCCGGAGCCGTCGTCACGCGGATCCGCGCCTTCTTCAAGAAGTCGGAACCACGATCCGAACGGCTGGACATCAATGAGACAATCCTCGAAGCCGTGAGCCTCATCCACGGGGAGCTCCGGTCGAAGAACATCACGCTCGAGAGCCGCCTGGCGGAAGGCCTGCCCGCGGTTGTGGGCGACCGTGTCCAGTTGCAGCAGGTGGTGCTAAATCTGCTCGTCAATGGGGCCGAAGCCATGGCGGACACGCCTGGGGCACGGATTCTGACGGTCGCGACTGAGTGGGAAGAGACGACGAACTGGATCAGAGTCCGCGTCCAGGACTCCGGCCCTGGCCTGGATTCCAGCGGCATCCAGCATCTCTTCGACGCCTTTTACACCACCAAGTCGGAGGGGATGGGCATGGGGCTCGCGATCTGCCGTTCCATCGTCGAGGCGCATCGAGGCAGGATCGGCGGATTCTCGAATGATGGCGCCGGCGCGACGTTTGAATTCACCCTGCCCGCGGGGGACACTGGTTCCATGAAGGCAGGCGCCGCGCCATGATCGTCGACAACCCCATTGTTTTCGTTGTAGATGACGACCAGAGCGTCCGCGAATCACTTTGCAGCTTCATCGAGTCCCTTGGCTTGCGTGTTGCCACATTCGGGTCGGCACAGGAGTTCCTCGCCGCGGAGAAGCCCGACGCCCCCGCGTGCCTCATCCTTGATCTGAATCTACCGGACACAAACGGCCTGGAATTGCAGCGCGATCTAGCGGAACAGGATGCTCCGCCCATCGTCTTCATCACCGGACACGGCGATATCCCCACCACCGTCAGGGCCATGAAGGCCGGCGCGATCGAGTTTCTGCCGAAACCATTCCGTGAACAGGACTTGCTGCTGGCAATCGACGCTGCGCTCGCGCTCGATCGAACGGCCAGAAGAGAACGATCGGAGCTGGATCAGTTGCAGAAGCACTACAGTCTGCTCACGCCGCGTGAGCGCGAGGTCCTTCCGTTCGTGGTGGCCGGGTTCGCCAACAAGCAGACGGCCAGCGACCTGGGCACCAGCGAGATTACCATCGGGGTGCATCGCGGCCAGATTATGCGGAAGCTTGGCGCGCGGTCTCTGGCGGAGCTGGTGCGCATGGCGGACAGGCTCGGAATCCAGCCGCCCGGCCCGGCTAAATGAACATATAATAGCCCTGCTCCGGGCCCTGCCCTATCATCGAAAACGTGCCCGGACCCACGAAGATAATAGTCGCGGCCGTCGATGATGACTTTCGAGTCCGTGAATCCATTGCAAGCCTGATGGAGTCGGCCGGGTTCGAACCGCTTCTGTTCGCTTCGGCCGAGGAGTTTCTGAGCTCCGGCGCCCTTTCCACTGTGACCTGTCTCATTACCGATGTGCGCATGCCAGGGATGGATGGGATTGAATTGCAGCGCCTCATCCGCCGCCAGCGTGCCGGCCTGCCTGTGATTTTTGTCTCCGCCCACTATGACAACGCGGTTCGGCTGGGTGCCCTTGAGGAAGGAGCCATCGAGTTTCTGTATAAGCCCTTCGCGCCCTCGCAACTGCTGGCAATCATCGATCGCATCGTGAGTGAGCCGAAGGGCTGACTCCGGGCTGTGCCACTTTCTTCAGGAGATGAACCCATGAACCAAGGCTTATACCAACCTGGAATATCGAACGTCGGGATCGAGGCGTTTCGGTCTCTGCAGCCGGAAGGGATCGGCTCCGTGATGGATCGCCTGTGTATTCGAGTGTTGTGTGTCGATGGCCATCCGCTCATCCGGGAGGGCGTGTCCAGAGTTCTCAGCCAGCAGCCGGACATGGCTGTTGTGGCCCAGGCAGCAAATGGAATCGAAGGCATCCGGCAGTTCCGGGAACACCGCCCCGACGTGACGCTGCTGGACCTGCACCTGCCCGATATGAGCGGCGCCGAAGTCATCCGTTCGATCCGATCCGATTTCCGCGATGCGCGGACGGTCGTGCTGACCACCTCGGACGGTGACGCCGAAATCAGACTCGCCTTCGCGGCCGGAGCGCGCGGCTATCTATTGAAAACCATGACGCCCGATCACGTGCTGAAGGCGATCCGAACGGTTCATTCCGGGAAGAAGAGCGTGGCGCCGGAAGCGGCGGCGCAGCTTGCCGAACACGCCTGCGATGTGGACCTGACGGTCCGGGAGATCGACGTGCTGAACCAACTCGCCGGCGGGAACCGGAACCGGGATATCGCCGAGATCCTATGCATCTCGGAGGACACGGTGAAGGCGCACATCAAAAACATCATGTCGAAACTGGGCGCCAGCGACCGCACACAGGCTCTCGCTATCGCCGTGCGGCGCGGCATCGTGCGCCTCTGACCGGGTCTCCGGCGCAGTGGCCCGGGCTTGCCCGCTTCAACTACCGGACGAGTAGAACTCCCGGCGATGCTGCTCCGCGTAGGCCTTGAGACGGGCGGCGACTTCGGGATACTGCTCGATCACGTTCACCGTCTCGAACGGGTCCTTCTCCATGTCGAACAGGGATAGCCCGATGGACGCCTGCCGGTACCGGCCTGGCTTGCCGTCATTGCCGGCTTCGATCAGAATCCGGTAACCATGCGGCACGTGCAGCTTCCAATGCCCGTCGCCGCTCATGACTCCTTCGAAATTGGGGCCCGTGCCGAAGGCATAGTAGTCGTGCGGGTTTCGCGATCCCGGTTTATCAACAATGAGGTCCCAGACGTTCCTGCCGTCGATGGGGTTTCCGGGTAACGGAGCGCCCGTCAGGTAAGCGAAGGTTGGCAGCAGGTCAATGGAGTTGAAGGCCCGGATGGAGGCGGAGCCGGGTTTAATCCTGCCTGGATAGCGCATCAGGCAGGCGCTGCGCGTTCCACCGTCAAATCCGGTTCCCTTGGCTTCCCGGAAGGGCGTTGTTCCGGAGTGATTGCCATACGACGTCCACGGGCCGTTGTCTGAGCTGAAGATCACCAGCGTATTGTCTTCCACACCGTTCTGGCGCAGCGCCTTGGTGATCTCGCCGACAGACCAGTCGATCTCCATCATCACATCGCCGTAGACGCCGGCGCCCGATCTCCCTTTGAACTTGTCGCTGCGGAACAGCGGGACATGGGGCATTGAGTGCGGGACGTAGAGGAAGAACGGATTGGTCTTGTTGCGCTGGATGAAGTCGACGGCATGCTCCGTGTACCAGGTCGTCAGCATCGGCTGGTGCTCCGGCGTCACCCGCGGGATCTTTACCCGTCCGTTCTCCCAGAATTGTAGCGGATACCGGCTGTAGGATCCGGGATCCTCCGGATGAAACTCCCACATGTCGTTCGAGTACATCAGGCCGCAGGACTCGTCGAAGCCGCGCGCCGGCGGGCGGGTTTCCGGCTGGTCGCCGATGTGCCACTTGCCGAAAACCCCGGTCCGGTAGTTCTTCGCCTGCAGTACCTGCCCGATGGTGGCGAAGCCGGGGTCGAGTCCGCGCGCACCCGGGCCGTGCGCGCCAAACACCTTGGTGCGGCCGGGGTAGCAGCCGCTGAGCAGCGCCGAGCGTGAGGCCGAACAGACGGCCTGCGGCACGTAGAAGTTGTTGAAGCGGCAGCCCTCGCTCGCCAGCCTCTCCACGTTCGGAGTCGGATAGTTCGGCTGCCCAAATGGTTTGAAGTCGGCCCACCCCGAATCGTCCAGGAAGATCAGAACAATATTCGGAGTGCTCGCGGCCCGAGCCACCTGTGGCAGGGCCAGCGAAGTCATGCCGGCGAACGTCGTTCTCTGAAGGAAGTCTCTGCGGTTCATCTTGTCGCCGCCCCAGAATATCAGGAGCGCTACCCGGCCGTGCCGCGCGCGGGAGCAGCCGAAACTCCGGTCGAGGTATGCTTTACAGTCAGGTTGCTCCAGGGCGGAGGACGATTGGGTCTCACAAGTCGAAAGCTGGCTGGTTCGGACGGGAAGGCGCTGTACATTGCGTTCGATATCTTCCCCCGCGCCAAGGGATCGTCCAGCCACATTGCCTCCATGGTGACGGCCTTGGAGCGGACCTTCGGCAGCGTGGTCCTGCTCTGTCTCGGCACGCCCGGGATGCCCGCCTATCAGAAGGAAGGTGGCATCGAGATCTACCGGTTTCGCAGGCTGCATCACGACTTGCTCACGCGCGCCACGGCATTTGCCCGGTTCGTCACGGAACAGGTAGCGCCCCTGCGCGGACTCCTTCGTCTCGCCGTCTTTCGCGACCCCTGGGGTGGATACCCGCTGCTGCGCGCACAGCCGGGTTGTCCGTCAATCTTCGAAGTCAACGCACTACCCACCTGGGAACTCGGCTATTCGCGTCCCGCCCTCGCTTCGAATGCGGCTCTCCGGGCGAAGCTGGGTGACATGGAACGGCGCTGCCTGCGTGAGGCGGTCCGGGTGCTTTGCGTGTCGTCGGTGACGAGCGAGGCGCTGTCCGGCCTCGGTGTCGATCGCGAGAGGATCCACGTCATTCCGAATGAGGCGCGTGAGGTATTTTTCCATCCTCCTGCCGGACCCTCCCCGATCCCGGCGCTCGACACCGGCAAATGGTTCGCTTACGTGGGCAGCCTGCAGTCCTGGCAGGGTGTAGAGGGTGTCATTGATGCCTTCGCCCTGGCGGCGCGGGACTGCGAGGATAGCCGCCTGCTGATTCTCCACGGAGGCCAGGAGCGCCTTACGCGCCCTGTTGCGCGGGCTGTGGCCCGGCGGGAATTGAGCGGGCGAGTACTGCTCCACGAGCCACTGGAACCGGAAGGCGTATCGGCTGTCCTGCGGCGGGTTCGTTTCACCGTGGTGCCGCTGGCTGACACGCCGCGCAATACGGTGCAGGGCTGCTGCCCGGTGAAGATGATAGAATCCATGGCCGCCGGCGCGCCCGTGATCGCCTCGGATCTGGCCGTATGCCGGGAATGGGTGCGGGCGGGCAGGGAAGGCATGCTGGCCACGCCAGGAGACTCCAGGGCGTGGGCATTGGCGATCCGCCGGCTCATGCGGGATGAGCCCTTGCGGCAGTCGCTAAGCAGCGGCGCCCGTCTGAAGGCCGAGTCGAGCTTCGCGCCGCCGGTGATCCAGCGGCAACTGGAACACCAGTTCCTGTCAGCAGCGGGAGGAGGAATCTGATGACCGAGACACCGCCGGCAACGGCCCGCGGACGATTCAAGGGGTTTTCCCCGGAGGCCCAGTCGGCCATCCAGACCCGGTCCATCTCCGGATCGTGGGAACTCCGCAAGCTCCAGAAGCTCATGACCGAGTTGGCGCACTTTGACGAAGTGAACGATGCGGCCATTAAGAAGGCCAAGACACGCATGATCGTGTTCATCGTCGCAGCCGTGATCAGCTTCTTCGTGGCGTTCTTCATCATGGGCGTGACGGAGTCCTGGTTGAGTTTTCTGCTGCCGGTGGCGGCGACCGGCGTGGCAATCATCTTCGCCCGAGTTCACTCGCGATTGAAGAAGGCGGACCTGATCAATGACTTCCGCCTCTGCCTGCAGCCGGGCTTGCGCGACGTGGCGCAGGACCTCGATCCGTCGAAGAAGATCCGGGTCCGCATGGATCTGGCGGGCCCCATAGAAAGCAAGCAGAAGTCCAGGCAGGACTTGCCGGCCGGGCGCTATATGAAGCAGACCGAGACCATCTTCCAGGATCCCTGGTGCGAGGTACGGTTGCCGCTCGTGGATGGCAGTACGGCCCTGCTGGAGTTTGAAGTGGAGTGGACCCGATTGGAACGAAAGCGCAGGAATAGCCGGGGGAAGGTGAAGTCCAAGACAAAGTGGCGCAAGAAGTGCGCCGCCTCGGCGACGCTGATGCCGCCTGGGCCCGCTCAATGGAATGAAGCCGTGCTGCGGGCGCGGCTCGATCCGCACAAGGAGAAGGCGCAGTTGTTCGAGAAAGACGGCGTGACCGGCGCCAGGCTGCAACGGTACTGGGTATTCAAAGGGGCGGATGATCCGCCTCAGGAAGCGCCGCCGGCGCGGGAAGTGGTGGGGCTGCTCCTGCGGCTCTACTCCGCGATGAGCCGCGGGAGCGAGGCCGCACGATGAGCTGCCAGGCACATGTTGGTCTCCTGGTGCTGCGCGCCTGCGGGCAGCCCGCCGTGGGCTCCTGTTCGAGTTGCGGCGCGGCCTTGTGCGCTCTTCATCTGGGCGCGGGTGTCTGCCCCACCTGCATGCTCTCCCGAGGGAATCCCGAGGAGAATGAGCTCACCCGCGAGGCAGCTGCGCGCAACCAGTATTACGAGATGTACGGCGGCCGTTCGCAGTTCGGCGACGCCCGATTCTTCAATGAACACGACCGCGAGTCGCTACGCCCGGGCGCGGCCGCCGGGTTCCTCGCCGGCACGGGACACCGCGACGATTACGATCCATTCGAAACGTAATCATGCGGCTGCTCTGGGTCACTGAACACTACCCGCCGGTGAAAGGCGGAATGTCCGTCAGCTGCGCGCGCATCGTGCGCGGACTGCGCAGCCGCGGCTTCGCCGTGGATCTGCTGGCGTTTGGCGGCACGCACGAGCCCATCGAGATCCGGCCCACCGACGGCGGCGCCGACATCCGGATGCGCCGCGAGCGGGCGCCCGAGGTCGTCCCAAACCTGGCCTGGAGCCTCCTCCGTGAGCGTCACCTGGCCCATCCCTACTCCTGCATTGTTGCCTTTGGTGCCTCGAAGGCGGGCTTTGCCGGCATGACATATGCCGCGTGGCTGAAGCTGCCGGGTGTCGTCCTCGTGCGAGGCAACGACCTCGACCGCGACTGGTTCCTGCCGCGACGCGGAGGCTGGGTCCGCGAGGCGCTCTCGCGAGCCGCCGCCATCGGTGCGGTTTCCACCGAAAAGGCGGAGCGGGTGGAACGGCTCTATCCCGGCAAATGCGTCGTGTGGACCGCCAACGGAGTGGATTCAAAGCGCTGGGAACTGCTGTCCGCCGACGAGCAGCGGCGAGACGAGTTCCGGGCGCTGCTCCAAGCCGGAAAGCATCGCATCATCGGGCTGTTTGGCGAGCTCAAGTTCAAGAAACGGATCCCCTTCTGGCTGGAGGCCGTGCGCGATGCCGGGCTGCTGCCGCGGATCGCCCTGTTGGTCGCCGGGCAGTTGGATGAAGATACTTCCAGAATTCTGGACGATCCGGCCATCGCCCCGCGAAGCCTGCGCCTCCCGTTCCTGCCCCAGTCCGAACTGCCGGCGCTTTATTCGGCCTGCGATTTCGTGGCGATTCCCTCGGCCTTTGAGGGCATGCCCAACGTGCTGCTGGAGGCGGCGGCCTGTGGCGCGGTGCCGCTGGTTTCCGACGCCGGCGCGATGCGGGACGTGGTGGAGGATGGCGTCACCGGCTTCGTCTTCCGCGCCGAGATTCGCGGCGCCGCCGGTGAGGCGACGCGCCGCGCCGTGGAGCTTTCCGGTGAAGATCTGGCCGGGATGTCGGCCGCGGTGCGTGCCAGAATCCGCGACCGATTCTCGCCGGAGCGGGAGATTGACACGATTCTCGATCTGATCCGCAAGGCCGCGCCGTGAGGCAACCTTGCGTCCTTTACTGCGCGCCGGGCTCCGGCCTGGGCCATCTGAACCGCGCACTCGCTGTTTGCCTGGAACTGCGGGCGCTCGGCGTCCGGGCGCAGATCGTCAGCAACTCGCCGTTTGCCGCCGGTTTGGCTCAGTTGGCCCGCTTCCCGATCGTGGAGATTCCGCCGGAGCGTTGGCGGGCGGACATCCGCGAGTTCGTCCTCGCGGCCCGACCGAAACTGATGGTTTGCGACACGTTTCCCCGTGGCTTGCGGGGCGAGTGGTCTGTCGGCCTGCCTGCGCCTGCCGTCTACATGGCGCGGCGTCTGAAATTGGACGCCGTTGTACAGTTTCTTGGCGAGTCCGGTTGGCCGGACGGCCTGGTCCAGATCATCGCGGCCGAGGATCTGGCGTCCGAACATGAGGCCGCCCTGCTGGAAAGCCGCATCCCCATTTGCCGTCTGCCGGGCCGCATCCGGCTGCGTCCTGAGGAGCTGGCCACCGAAGTCCCAACCGAACTCGACCGATTGTGGATACGGGGCGCTGCGTGCTGGTGGTGCACGGGGGGCCGGTCGAGGAAGCGGCCCGTCTGGTTGCCATTGCGCGGATGCACGGTGAGCCGGCCGCCATCATCCCCTGGACGGGGAAGGATTTAGGCGTCCCGCTCTTCGAATACTACCCGGCGGGCAATCTGATGGCCCGGGCGGCGCATGTCGTGACAGGGGCCGGATACAACTCGATGGCGGACATGATGTTTCAGTCCAGCCGCCATACCGCCGTGGCCTTTGAGCGGCGATTCGACGACCAGGCGGCCCGGCTGACAGCGGCCCACTCGGGTAGTCAGGACGGCACGATGGCCGCCGCGCTCGCTATCGCCGCGGCAATTCCCGCCTAGTTCAGTTTCAGGGTGCCGACCGCCGTCATCCCGGGCCGGATCAGCGTCGTCGGGCTGGAAAACTCCACGATCACCTTGCCGTTCTCAACCGATTTCACCGTGGAAGACAGGCCGCCGCCCGGCAGTTCCGCGATCTGAATCACGGCGGGTTGCCCCGCCTTCAGCCGCTTGAGGACGGGTGGCTCGGGCTCCAGAACAAGCTCAAGTTGCGAGAGATCGGTGGCAATCGTGATCAGGTCGGGCATCCCCTTGTGCACCTCTTCGCCGGCGGACTTGCCGATGGCGATGATAAGGCCGTCGGCGGGCGATAGGATGTCGGCGGAGGATAGATTCGATTTTGCCGTTTCGAGATTCTGTACCTTTTCGGCAAGCGCCTTCTTCGCGAAGTCGATGTCCTTGATCAGACCTTGTACCCGATCCTGCAGGGTGTTGGAAAGAGCCTGTAGGGTGTCGGATTCCTTCTTGGCCGCCTCGTAGTCCTGCTGCGCTTTCTGGTAGGTGTTGCGCGGCGTTGCGCCCTCGGAGTTGAGCAGTTGCTGGCGCTGGTAGGTTCGTTCCGCGCGTTGGAATTCGATACGGGCTCGGGATGCGTCGGCGGCGGCGCGGGAATCCTCCAGGCGGACGGCGATCAACTGGCTTTCCGCATCGTTCACCTTGGCCTGAGCGCGCTCCGTTTCCAGTTCGGCTTCGTGCGCGGTTTCCTTCAACGTCTCGTTGGCGATCCGGCCCAGGATCTGCCCTTCATATACCTCGTCACCCGGTTTCACAGGAAACTCTTCGGCTACGCCATCCAGGGTGGCAGGTACCTGCACGAGATTGACCGCCCGGATGGAGCCGTTCAGATGGACTTCGGTGCCTGGTGGCAATACCGGTGCCACGGCTACCGGTACAGGTTTGACCGGTTTTTGACGGAAGTAGTAGGTGAGAGCACCGCCGCCGGCGGCCAGGAAGAGAGTTCCGCCGGCGAACAGAAGCCATTTGCCACGCATACTTTATGATAGGCGTGGCCGGGTGGCTGGGCGTAACAGGGGTGGGGTAGGTGCCTTTTGGGGTCGATTTTTGATAAAGTGTGGCTCTTGGGTAGGAGGCCGCATGTCTGCGATTCGTCTTGGCGACGATATTGATGATTACTGCGTCAAGTGCAAAAGGATGACCAATCACTCCATCCTTTCGCTCATCGATTCCGAACCCGCGAAAGTTCGTTGCCGGACGTGTTACAACGAGGGTCCCTATCGTCGCGGCGAGATCCCCCCTTCGAAGAAAGACCTCAAGAAGGCCGCTCTTTTCAACGAAGTGCTGGGTGGAATTCCAGGCGCCGCGCCGCCGGAAGCCGACGATAAGGCGAAGAAGCCCAAGTAACCGCCCGCGCTGAATCCGAACCGCTAATTGCCGTTATCGGCAGGCGGGTTCCGCATTTCCTTCTTCAGTTCATCCACCAATTCATCGCGCCGGGTCGAGTCCAGTTCCCGCTCCAGACGACGCAACGCCGCGCCGACGACATCGCGGTGGTGCAGATTGGAACCGAAGCCTTCCCGCGAGGTGAGGCGGAGCCAGATCTCGTGCAGGCGATCGACGTCTTCCGGCCAGAGGCGGGGCGGGTGCGGCCCCAGGTTGACATAGGTGGACGGCCGGTCCGCCGCAATGATCTCCAGGGAGAAGGGATGGCGAGGCTCCGGCAACTGCTCCCAGGCCAGGCCGATGCGGCGGGCGAGTTCCTCGCTGGCCATGGTGTGGGAGACACCGGTGACGAGGCGGGAGGCTTTCAGGTTCTGGGCCGCCTGGACCATGGCCACAAACGGATCGGTCGCGGGTACGACCAGCAGGTCGACCGGTTTTCCCTCTTTTTCCGCCAGGGTGACCACGCGGGAGAAGAGTTCCTGTTCATACGAGCTGAAGATCTGGTCTTCCGCCAGCCCGTATTCGCCCGCACCGGTGGAAACCGGCCGGACCGTGGCGACCACGATATCGTGGCGGCGCAGGTTGGTCTTCTCCAGCACGCGCCGCAGGTGCTCCATGTTGTACGGATCGCGGACGGCCACCAGGACACAGCCGGGACGGGCGTGCATGCTGGCGGTACCGATCTGGGGCTGATGGTCCAGATTGAATTCTTCCAGTCCTTTAGCGTCCTTCGATCGGCGCCGCTTGGCGTTCAGATGCTCACTGATGGTGAAGACGATGAACAGGACGATGGTGAAGCTGACGCCGTAGATGGTGGCTATCTTTTTCGTGAACAGGTTGGCGATGGCTACCAGGAACAGGGCGATGGTGGTGACCCCAAGCCCTATGGGAATCTCCACTTTGCCCAGGCGCAGGTTCATGGGCATCTTGTATTCCTGGTCGTGGCGCTGGAACCGCAGGGCGAGCACGCCCATGCCTTTCAACGCGAAGCTCCAAACAACACCAAAGGCGTATGCTTCACCCAGCAGGTAGACATCGCCGCGGGAGAGGATGATGGTCGCCAACTGGGCCACCGTGATCAGCCCGACGATGCGCGAGGTGGTGCCGTAGGTCTTGTGCGGTTTGCGGAACCAGTCCACCAGCACGCCATCTTCCGCCACGCGGTTGAGCACGCCATTGGCGCCGATGATGGAGGTATTCACGGCGCCGGAGAGGATCAGCGCGCCGACAATCACGACGAAGATGTGAAACCCGAGCTTCAGGATCTCCGGCCCGGCCAGGCTCATGGCTAGTCCGCCGATGAGGTTGTCGTAGTAGTTCGACCGCACGGCGTCGGGGATGATCATCACGGCGAAGAGGGAGACCAGGCCCGTGGACATGAGCGCGTAGACGCACACGATATTCGCGGTGATCTTCAGATTCTTCATCTTCGGGTACGCGATCTCGCGGTAGATCTGGGCCAGGGTTTCGAAGCCGCTCATGGCCAGCAGCGAGTGTCCGAACGCGATGAGCATCGCGGCGGCCCAGATGGAGGGCCACATGGTGCCGTGCAGCCAGCCCAGGGAATGCGGCTCAAAGGTGAGGTTTTTCAGTGTCGGAGGCGGCGGCAGTTCCGCGTCGCCTTTGTACAGCAGGGTGATGGGGCACCAGATGAGCAGAATCACCACCATCACGGTCGTGATCTGCATGATGCGCAACGCTTTGCTGGACGATTCGTGGATGCCCTTGACGTTCTGCCACCAGAAGTAGATGGTGACGATCACCCCGAAGACGGCGGCGAAGTAGTTCGGATTGACGCGAACCGAGGAGTGGGCGAACTCCGACAGCTCGTTTAGCAGTCGTCCCAGGTACTGTCCGGCGGATACTGACGATATTGGTCCGGTCAGGATGTAGTCGACGACCAGGGCCGAGACCGAGAGCTTGGCCATGCGAGGCCCAATCGAGTCGCGGACAACCACATAGACGCCGCCGCGGACAAACATGCCGCAGCTTTCCATGTAGATGCTGCGAACGGCAAAGCCGAAGAACATTACGCCGAGAACGAACCAGGGCGCCGACTTGCCGATGGCCTGCTCTGTGATGCCCCCCACATAGAACATGGTGGAAGCGAGGTCGCTCAAAACGATGGAAGCCCCGCGCCAGAATGAGATGAAGGAGAGTGCTACGGTAGTGGCGACTACAACTTTGGTCGTTGCGCCAGGCCGGTCGAAAGTATCAGCCATGGGTAATGAAATCGTGCCCTAGTGAACTATTCTACGATCAAACGGACATGCAGGACCTGCTGACCAGACTGTCGATGGAGGTGGCGGAGCGGCTACGGAAAGCCGGGCACCAGGTTTACTACGTGGGTGGCAGTGTGCGGGACGAGCTACTTGGCGTCGAAGTCCATGATCGAGACCTTACCACGGATGCCACACCTTTCGAATTGAACCGGCTATTCCCGGCAGCCCATGAAGTCGGCGCCCATTTCGGTGTGATGCTCATTCGCGAGGGCCGGGTTGAGGTCCAGGTGGCTACCTTTCGGTCAGAGAGCAGCTACCGGAACGGCCGTCATCCTGAAGAAGTTCGGTTTGAAACTGACGTGGTGGAGGACCTCCGCCGGCGCGACTTCACCATCAACGCGCTGTTGCAGGATCCGTTCACGGGCGAGATTCTCGATCCGCTAGGCGGCCTGGCCGACCTCCGGGCCGGCATCCTACGGGCGATCGGCACTCCGGCTGAGCGGTTCCAGGAAGATCACCTGCGGATGCTGAGGGCGGTAAGGCTCGCCGCTCGCCTGGGGTTCGAGATTGAGCCCGGTACGATGCAGGCGATCCGCAAACTGGCGCCGCAGATTCATCGGATCTCCGCGGAGAGGATACGCGATGAGATCGTCCGGATTCTGACGGAGGGCGGAGCGAAGCGCGGCTTCGAACTGCTGGATGCCAGCGGGCTGCTCTTCGAGGTCCTGCCTGAGGTTTCGGCGATGAAAGGAGTCGAGCAGCCGCCGCAGTTTCATCCGGAAGGGGATGTCTGGATTCACACGCTGGGTCTGCTGGAACGGATGGGAAAACCGCCGATCGAACTGGCGCTGGGGTGCCTGTTGCACGATGTCGGGAAGCCGCCAACGCAGACGTTTGAGGACAGAATCCGGTTCAACGGCCATGATCATGTCGGGGCGGAGATGACCCGGCGGATCCTGTCACGGCTTCGTTTCCCTTCGGATGTGATTGACGCGGTAGAGATGATGGTCGATCAGCACATGAAGTTCAAGGATGCGGGGCGGATGGGTTTGAGCGCCTTCAAACGCTTTGCCCGGCAGCCTGGGTTCGATCAACTGCTCGAGTTGCACCGGCTGGACATTCTGGCGAGCTGGGGTGGCCTGCGCAGCTATGATGCGGTGAAAGAGCGGTATCAGGCGCTGCCGGTGGAACAACTGCGCCCACCGCCACTGATCACAGGGCGCGACCTGATCGAACTGGGCTACCGGCCAGGACCGGCCATGGGCGCGATTCTGCGGGCGGTGGAAGAGAAGCAACTGGAAGGGCAGTTGGAGAGCAAAGAGGAGGCGATCGACTACGTCAGACGAGTTTGGGCGCCAGCAGCCACTTGAGGACTCCGCGCGGCCTGGGGCCGGCGCTGACCACATCGATGCGCATGAGGGCGCCCTTCTTGTAGTCGATCTCGAGCGAAGTGGCGCCGAGCAGGAAGCCTGCCAGGCGGCCGCACAGCGGCTCGTGCGAAGCGCACAGGATTTGGGCGTGGTCGCGGTGGAGGCGCAGTTCGTCCCAGGCGGCGCCGGGGTCGGCATCGGGTGTCAACGCCTGCGTCTGCAATACGTCGCCGGTGAAGTTGAACGCCTTGACGGCGATCTCCGCGGTCTGTACGGCCCGTTTGTAGGGACTGGTGAGAATCAGGGTGGGGGCGACGCCGGCGCTGAACGCCCGCTTGAGGGTGGCTTGCAGTTTCTTCCGCCCCTCCAATGTGAGCGCACGATCGGAGTCCCGCTGGCCGGCAGTGGGATCCTCAGCGATGCCGTGGCGGAGGATGTAGATCTGCATCGCGCTCTTCTGAATGTCATTGTGTCACACTGAGTTGCGTCGCACATGAAGCCAGATTTCCAGCGAATCGCATATTGGTCCGCGCTTGGGGCGGCAGCCGCGTGTTCCGTATCGATTGCCGCCTGGCAGGTCCTGCTGGGGCTGGCGCTGGCCGCGATGCTGGCCGGCCGTCTGACCTGGCGTGTGCCGCGCTACTGGCAGGCCCTGGCGATCTTCGCCGTCTGGACTCTGCTCTCCATCGCGCTGAGCGACGCTCCGCGCACCGGTATGCCGCAGGTGAAGAAGTTTTACGCCTGGCTGACGCTGTTCGCCGTGCTTACCATGCTCCGGAAGGCGCGGGACGTCTACTGGCTGGCGGTGGCCTGGCTGGCCGGGGGTACATTGTCAGCGCTGGACGGATTGCGGCAGTTCGGAATGAAGTGGTCGAAGGCCTCCACGGCGGGCAAGGACTTTTACACGTCCTATGTCGCCGATCGCATCACGGGCTTCAACAGCCACTGGATGACATTCAGCGGGCAGATGATGATTGTTCTGCTGCTGTGTCTGGCGCTCTGGTTCTGGGGCCGGCCGGAAAAGCGGTTGCGCTGGGCGTTCGCCCTCTGTCTGCCGCTGGTGGCCCTGGCGCTGGTGCTGGCCTTTACGCGGGGCATGTGGATTGCGACCGGCGTGGGCGCGCTTTACCTATTGTGGAGTTGGAAGCGCTGGACCGTGGCCTTGGTGCCCGTGCTGGCACTGGCCGCGGTTCTGCTGGGACCGGCGGCGCTCAAAGACCGGGTCCTGTCCCTGGTGAAACCGCATGGCCAGATGGACTCGAACGACCACCGCAAATATGTCTTCCGCACTGGAATCGAGATGATCAAGGCGCATCCCTGGTTCGGCCTCGGGCCGCAACGAGTAGGGGCGCACTTCCGCGAGTATATTCCGGAGGACCTGCCCAAGACCCTGCCGGAAGGGTACTACGAGCATTTGCACAACATCTACATCCACTTCGCGGCCGAGCGCGGGCTGCCCGCGATGCTGGCCGTTATCTTCTTCTTTGCCGCCACGCTGTGGGACTGGCTGCGCCAGTTGCACAAGGGGGCAGGGGAGGATGAGTGGGTGCTGCGCGGCGGCGTGGCGGTTCTGGTCGGGGTCCTGGTGGCCGGCTGCTTTGAATACAACCTGGGCGACAGCGAGATCCTCGGGATGACGCTGGCGGCGGTAGGGGCAGTGAGCGGAGCCCTCCGGCCGTCGTCCATTTCCTGACAACGCTATCCTGATCACAGGGGGTTCGCCCCCGGGAATTCATGTCAGTACCTCATATTCTCGTGATCGGCGGCGGAGCGGTGGGCCTGGCGTCGGCTGTCCGGATTCTGCAGCGAATGCCCGATGCCCGGCTGACCCTGCTGGAAAAGGAAGCGGGCGTCGGCCGCCATCAGACGGGGAATAACTCGGGTGTGATGCACTGCGGACTCGCCTACCGGCCCGGTACGGCCAAGGCCCGGCTGGCGGTAAGGGGCATCCGGCAGTTGACGGAGTATTGCCAGGAGAAATCGATCCGGCATGACGTCTGCGGCAAGCTGGTGGTGGCTTCAAAGCAGGAGCAGATTCCGCGCCTGCAAAACCTGCTGGAGCGCGGGACGGCCAATGGGCTGCGGGGCCTGGAGATCCTGGATCCGCCCCGGATGCGGGAACTGGAGCCGCACGTCGGCGGCCTGGCTGGGCTGCGCGTGCCGGAAGAAGGGATCGTCGACTATCCGCTGGTGTGTGAGACGCTGGCGGCCGATATCCGTGCGCGCGGTGGTGCCGTTGAATGCGGCGCCGGGGTGCGCGGATTGACCTACCGGGGCGGGGAATGGATTGCCCGCACGGACCGAGGCGAGTTCCAGGGCGGCTATATTGTCACGTGCGCCGGCCTGCAGGCGGACCGGGTGGCCAAGCTGGCGGGGGAGCGGCCCACAGTGAAGATCGTGCCCTTCCGCGGCGATTACTACAAGCTGAAGCCGGAGAAGGAGTACCTGGTTCGCAACCTGATCTATCCGGTGGCTGATCCGGCCTTTCCGTTTCTCGGCGTGCACTTCACGCGAATGATTGCGGGCGGCATCGAAGCCGGGCCGAACGCCGTGCTCTCGCTGAAGAGAGAAGGCTATACGCGAACCTCGTTCGACCTGCTGGATGCGGCGGACGCCTTATCCTTCATCGGACTGTGGCGGTTCCTGGGGAAGCACTTCACCATGTGCGTGGCAGAGCTGCGCCGGGCCTTCAGCAAACAACTCTTCTGTGCCTCGCTGCAGACGCTGGTGCCGGAGGTGCAGCCGGACGATCTGGTGGAAGCAGGGGCGGGTGTAAGGGCGCAGGCGATGAAACCCGAAGGCTCCTTGGTGGAGGATTTCGAGATCATCGCCCGCCAGAATGCCGTGCATGTCCTGAACGCGCCGAGCCCCGCTGCCACGGCCAGCCTGGCAATCGGTGAAGAAGTTGCTGACCGTCTTTGCGCGGTCGTTAAAGGGGGATAGCCCCGCGAGGGACCATCCCCGGTTTAGCGGCATCAGTTCTTCTTAGCGAGCTGGCTGGCCAGCAGGGCGACCAGGGCCTCTGAAGCGGTGGCGTTCGCACCGCCCCCGGCGACCATCACGTCGGGCGTCAGGCGGATGCCCTTGTCGGCGAGCGCAGTGAAGATCTGCAGCAGGCCGTAGTACTCGCCCATCGCCTCCACGCCTTTGCGGGCGGCTTCGGCGCGGGCGAGACCGACGGCCTGGATAGCCGTGGCCTCGTTGGAGCCTTTGACGGCGAGGATCTCGGCTTCGGCGGTACCGCGGCGGCGGATGGCCTCGGCTTCACCATTGGCGCGGGTCGACATGGCGGTGGAATCGCCTTCCGCCTGCCGGACGGTGGCCTGTGCCTTGCGCTGGGCGATGAGGATGTTCTGTTCCTCGTTCACCAGTTCCCGCTGCTTCTCGGCCAGGGCCTTTTCGGCCTCGAGGGTCTTGCGCGTCTCCTGCGCCAGACGTTCGGCGTCGTAGGTCTTCTTCTGCTCCTCGGCGATCTTGCGCGCGATGAGCGTTTCCATCAGCGAATGGGGTGGCGTGATGTCGCCGATAAGGCTGTCGACGCTCTGCACGTCATACTCGGAGATGGCGCGGCTGATGTGCTCGCGCGCTTCCTTCTGGCGCTCGGAACGGGCGGACAGGAAGTCGAGCACCGTATAGTTCTGGGCGCTGTTGCGGAAGTAGTTTCCGACCAGCGGCTCCAGCACCTGGTTGACGAGGTTGCGGACGGAACCCACGCGGCTGATGACCCAGGGCGCTTTGGTGGCGCCAATGTTGATGATCTGGCTGACGTCGAGGTTGAACGTGAAACCGTCCCGCGAACGCACAGTGATGGTGGAGAGTTTCTCGTCCAGTTTGTGCGCTTCGCTGCGGGCGTTGGCCCAGTTCAGCACGATGTTGGTGGTCGGCACCAGTTCGATGCGCAGGCACTCCATGTTCAGGGGGTGTTTGCCGGGGTAAAGGGGTTCGCTCCAGACGCCCTTGCCGCCGCGAGGCACGATGTTGCCGTGTGTGAACGACTCGCCCGAGATGTCTTTTTCGTCGCTACCGACGAAGCTGACCACGACGCCGACATAGCCGATGGGGACTTCAAAGAGCTCGGCCAGCCGCACTTCGACAAACCACGGATTCAGATTGAACTGTCCGGCCAGGATGATCTGCTCCTGCAGACCGCGATGGCCCCCAGCCTGGATGAACGCGTCGGGATCCTGGAAGTTGGCATGCCCGTCGACCACGGGGGCCGCCATCTGTCCTTTCGGCATCGGAGCGCCGTCCATCGCCGTGACGATGGCCACCTTGTCGGGCGGGACGTTGGTGACGTCGCTCTTGAAGATGTCGAACAGAACCAGGTTGATGCGGTACATGCCGGCCGTCAGCACGGCCGCCTGTTTGCCCTTTTGCCCGCCGTTGCGCAGGAACGCCTCGGCGTCCTGGAAGTTGTCGCAGGAAACCTTGCGCGCGAGAATCCGGTCCATGGGCAACAGATGTCCGTCCTTGGCGACAACCAGGCCGATTTTGCCGGGTTCGATGGTGAGAATGGGGCGCTTATCGATGCGGTACTTCCAGGGCCAATACCAGAAATGGAGACCCGGTGCGAGGGTGCGGGCCTGGTAACCGGCTTCGCCTTCGAGGGCGATGATGCGGCCCTGAGGCAGATCCTTCGAACCGAACTTCTTCACAATGTGGCCGACCTGGTCTTCCCGGATCAGCACCCAACCGAGCAGAAACTTGCTGAGCACCACAGTGCTGAACACGATCAGCGCTGCAACGAGGTACGGAACATACGCGGACATACTGACTCCTTAAGCGGACTCTGGATCAAGACTCTGTAGGGGTAAACCTTGCGCGGCATCAGCCGGACGGCTGTGCTCTATGGCAAGGATTCGAGGTAGGTCATTTACGAGGCGGACCAGCCTGTTGGGGCTGCCCTCCATCAGCAATATACTCCTACTCGGCGCGGTTTGTTCCAGGAATCGGAAAGAAATCGGAAGGTAGGTGCGAGGGCTATTTTCCGCGCTGGAGGAATGCGCCCAGGGGCAGAGCCAGAAAGCTGCCAACCCAGAGATAAAAGCCGGGAAGTACGCGGAGGATGGCGGTTTTGGTGACGTTTCCTTCATCAGCGGGCAGTTCGCGGCCAAGGTCGGAAAAGACGGTGCAGGCGATGGCTACCGCGACTACGCCGGCCAGGGCTGCAGCCGTCGGTTTGCGCAGTGCGAGAAGTACTAACCCTATGAACCAGAGGGGGTTGGCGTACCATCCAAGGACTCCGGCGAAGATCCCCGACCACCCTACGGCCAGCGCCCGCAGGCCGAGCATGATGTCGTCTGGCGAGCCGCTCTTGCGGAACGCGAGTGCCGGCAGGCAGCAGGCGACGGCATAGAGACCCAGACTCACCAGTACGCCTATCTTCATTTCCGGTATTGTAGCGGAGCGGCGATCGAGGAGTTGCTGAATCCCACCTGATTTGTCCAGGAACACCCAAGGCGACAATGGCGTACCAGCAGACAGGACGGAAAGGACATTTCTCCCCGATGTTATCCATCAAATCGTTATCCAGCCGGCGACTGTTGTGGCTTGCCGGCTGTGCCCTGGTTGTCTTGCTGGTGGCGACGCCGTTTGTTGCTAATGCCTTTGTTGTGCCAGCCGCCTCCATGGAGTCCACCATTCTGGTCGGCGACCATCTGATTCTGGGCCGGGCGCACCGGTCCCTGGCATTCGGCGACCTGATTGCGTTTCGCTCGCCGACGGATCCGCGAGTGACATTTCTCAAGCGCATTGCCGGCGTACCGGGCGACCGGATTCACTTTGAGAACAAGGTGCTCTACCGCAACGGATCAGCGGTGCAGGAACCGTACACTCAACGCATCACCGATTTCGTGGATCAGTTCCGCGACAATTTTCCAGCCGAGCCGGGCTTCCCGCTGCCGGACTCAGCCCGGAAGATGCTGGCCGAGCACCGCTCGGGCAGAGATGTTGTAGTGCCGCCCGGCCATTACTTCGTGCTGGGCGACAATCGTGACAACTCGCTCGACAGCCGGTATTTCGGGTTCGTTCCGGAGGAGTCGGTTCGGGGCATGCCGCTCTTCGTGTACTGGTCGAGAGATCCCCAGGGTGGAACGCGATGGGACCGAACCTTTCAGCGGGTACGGTAGCGGGCATCAGACCAGCAGACCGGCCAGGGCGAGCAGGGCGGTGATGGCGGATGCGCCCCATTGGCCGGCGTGGGGCCGCAGAGCAACTCCCACTGGAACAACGGCGGCGGCGACTATCAGTTCGACGCCGAGGACATGGGTGCCGGCATCCTGCAGCATCCGGATGACTGCGAACACGGCGGTGACCAGGATGCCCGCGGCCAGGGCCGGCCTTCTTCCGTGAACTCCCAACAGGCAGGCGACAGAGGCCGCCACCTGCATGCTGAACGGGAAGAACAGGCGGCGGTCTTCCGTGCCACGAAACAGTGCGATCCAGAACAGGCCGGCGGCGGCGGCGAGAAGGAGCGGCCAGGAATCCTCCTGCCATTTGAGCAGGGCCGCTACCCAGATCGCCGCCATCAGCGCCCAGGGCCACCCGCCAAGCAGGGCGGTGAAGGCGAGCAGCGCGGTTGCCGCCAGATAAGCCGGGATCGACTTGAGCACGGGTTCGGTCGCAACCGGGAGTCGGGACGTACGTTCCATTGGCGCTTTGATTCCAGGCTGGAGCCGGTGGGTGGATTAAATGTCCGGTGCCGCTCTTTGGTAGGCTCCGGGACATGGGTCATCAACTGAAGTTCCGGCATCTGGAAGGCGCGTGGGCGGTTTGCCGGCTGGACGCAGAGGAGCAGATTCCGGAATGGGCGTGCCGCGGGCGGTTCGTCTCCATCACCAGGACACCCGAGGAGTTGTCGGTGGTGTGCCCCTCGGATCAGGCTCCGGAGGGGATTCGAGTACAGGCAGGCTGGGCGTGCCTCCAACTGGCCGGGCCGTTCGACTTTGCGCTCACGGGGATCCTGGCGTCGTTCCTGCAGCCCCTGGCGGAGGCGGCGGTGCCGATCTTTGCGCTTTCGACCTTCGATACGGATTGGGTGCTGATTCCCCAGCAACACCTGCAACGGGCTTTGGCCGCCTTACATGCAGCAGGACACGAGCAGATCGCCTAACGACCGGTGGGCGGCGCCAGCCAGACTCGGACGGGTTCGTTCCGGTCGCAAGTGAGCTGCCCGTCCCCGTACTTCAGTTCGGCCATCTGCAGCAGGGTATGGCGGTTGGAGTTGGGCACGGCTGGATCGGCATCGGCTCCTCCCTGATGCGTGAAGTAGATGATGTAGGCGCGGCCTCCACTGACGACAACGTCGGCGTGCTGGCCTTTTTCGCGGTCGGTAGGGAGTTTGCCGCCTTCGCGCAGGATGGGTTCGGCTTGCGCGGTCCACATGCCGGCGTCAGGGGAGGAGTAGACGGCGAGACCCTTCCACATATCCGTGATCATCCAGTAGCGGCCCTGCCACTGGAAGACTTTGGCTCCTTCGCCGGCACGGTCGTCGATGGCGACACCGCCCGGGTTCCATTGGTTCAGGTCGGGGCTATCGGCGTAGTAGATATGGCTCTTGTCGCGTTCGTTCTTGTACCAGAGCCGCCACTGGCCGTTTTTCAGGCGGACGACCGTGGCGTCGATCACACGGTCCGACGCCAGCGGCAGTTTGACGCCGTTGCTCCAGTGAAGCAGGTCCGTGCTGGTGAGATGTACGATGTCGCGCGGCGCGTTCCAATCGGGGAATGTCCCCGGAACGACGGAGAGAAACATGTGGTAGGTCTTGCCGTCGTCGATTACGTCTGGCGCCCACAGCGAGTAGTCGGGCTTGCCATAGTCGATGCCGGCCACGCCTCGGTATTTCCAGGTCGCCCCATTGTCCAGTGACTCCGCGATGCCGATGTGGGTGCCGTGCACCCAGGCGACGCCCGGCAGGTCGGGCACGTTGGCCCGGCGGTTCGTATAGAGCATGAACCAGCGTTTCTCGGCGCGATTCCACACCAGCACCGGATCGGCGGCGCCGTCGTGGACCGGGTCACGAAACAGCGGTTTGGCGGCGATCTTGCCCTGCTGCGCGGGCAGCGGTGTCTCGAGGCAACCGGCGGATGCCAGCACTGACAACAGGGGAACCATGCGGAAAAACAGCGTAGCGTTCACGCCGACTATCCTACTCCGTTGAAGACACGGCAGAGATGGGTGTCCGCTTACTGACGTGCGAGGTTCGCGACGCGGCGTGGACCACGCCTGCTGGCCGTGGTTCGTAGAGGCTGTGTCTTCTTAGCGGCCCGCAGCTCCATGCGGGACAACTTCGAAGCGCGGCGTACCGCTGAGCGGCGGCCGGATCAGAGACACTGAAGGGATGCGAGGATTGGGATTCCTGCCTGGAATTGCGATGCTGATTCCACTCAGCCTGACGGCTCAGCAGCCGGTCTTCTCCTTTGGAGCGATCGCCGATGTGCAGTATGCAGACAAGGACGACGCGATCGGCCGGCAGTACCGCGCCTCCACGGCGAAGCTGGCCGCCTGTGCGAATCTGCTCAACCGGGAGCGCCTGGAGTTCGTCGTCCAACTGGGCGATCTCATCGACGAAGGAGCAGGCAATCTGGAAGTGATCCGGCGGGTGTATGACCAGGTTCAGGCTCCGCGGTACCACGTCCTGGGCAATCACGACTTCACTGCCGGTCGCGCGCCGCTGCTATCGGCTCTGGGGCTCAGGAGTCCTTACTACACATTCTCGAAGCATGGTTGGACTTTCGTGGTGCTCGACGGCATGAACGAGAGCGTGGCTGGCGGCTGGCCAGAAGGCGACCCCCACGCGGCGGCCGGCCGGTCGTCGCTGGAAAACCTGAAGAAATCCGGCGTTTCCAATGCGCAGACCTGGAACGGCGCGCTAGGCCCGGCGCAGCGCCAGTGGCTGAGCCGCACGTTGGAAGAAGCAGGGGCGAATGGTCAACGGGTCATCGTCCTGAGCCACTTCCCCGTGCTGGCTGCTTCCTGCCGACCCGAACATCTCCTCTGGGATCACGAGCAGGTGCTGCGAATTCTTGTATCGAGCCCGGCCATGGCCGCCTATCTCAATGGCCATGACCACAAGGGCGGAGCTGCTACACACGGCGGGATTCCGTTCATCACGCTGCCCGGCATGGTGGAGCATGCCGTGAACGAGAGTTGCCAGGTTGTGGATGTCTATCCGGACGCGCTGGTGGTGCGGCAGGCCGGCACCACCTCCGGCGTGCGCTTCCCGCTGCGCTAGACCAGTGAGTATTGCAGATGTTCGCCGCGCCCGATGCGGACGGCGTCTGCGACTTCATAGACTAGGATCGTCCCGTCGTCGCCTAGCCCGGTGCGCGCGACGCGGTTGAGCAGTTCGACCACGTCGTCTGCTCGTTCGCGGGCCACCAGCAGCTCCAGGCGCACGCGTGGTCGATTGGCGCGATACTCCGCGCCGCGGTACCAGGCCTTGGGCGTGCCGGGTCCGCCGTGGTCCAGGATCTGCGACAACATGACTCCAGTGATGCCCGCCTGTTCCAGTGCCGCGTTCACGTCGTCCAGTTTTTCCGGTTGGATGTTCGCCTCGATCTTCAACATGCTTCCACTTGCCTCCCAATCCGAGGCTATTCCGAACCGCATAAGGAAGTCATGGACGCTGCATAAGAAGAACGTAAGGATTCCGGCACCGGTGCGATAACGGGCGACGCCGGCTGTGTCCACGGAGGAATACACTAAAGCCACAGGGCCTGGTGCCAGGCTGAAATTCTCTGGGAAAGCGGATCACTATGAGCGAGAAGCAAATGCCGGCGGCCGTGACGATTCATGTCATCCGGCCTTATCTGCGCCTGAGACGCGCGTCCGAGGCGATTGCATTCTACAAACAGGCCTTTGGCGCGGAAGAAGTCATGCGGTTGAGCGAGCCTGGCGGGCGGATCGGCCACGCCGAGATTCGCATCGGTCCGTCGAGCATCTTCCTGGCCGACGAGTATCCTGAATTCGGGATCCGCGGTCCTGAGTCGCTGGGCGGCGCAACCAGTGCCCTCCAGTTGCAGGTCGACAATGTCGATGCCATGGTGGAACGGGCGAGCCAGGCGGGTGCCACGGTCGTGAGACCCGCCGGAGACGAGTTCTATGGCGAGCGCGCCGCGGTGGTGCGGGATCCGTTCGGGCACGAGTGGATGCTGACCCAGACGATTGAAGAAGTCTCGCCGGAAGAGATGCAGCGCCGCTTTGAGGAGTTGATGAAGTAGGACCCGTCCTCCCCCGGGTCTGGTTAAAATGGGCCCCACCCTGTAACCTTTCGATAGTGGAGCGCGCATCCTGTTAGTGTGCGATGGGATCCACCTGCCTGCCGGAGTGCGGCCCTGCCGTGTTCCGTCCGGCAGAATGGGATGCCACCGCAGGTATGCATTTCGAAGAAGCTCATACCACTCGAGAAGGGAATACTAAATTGCAGAACAAACCTACTCAAGGGACAGGCCGCCGGACGTTCCTCCAGACGGCGACGGCCGGTGTTGCGCTCGCCGGCTCAGTCAATGCCGGACCAGGGACGGGCGTTGCGCGCGCTCTTACTGAGAAGGAAAAGCTCGCACGGCTGGCTTCCAACACCTGGCCGCTCAGAACTCTCTTCAAGTCCCGGCCCTCGACCCGGCCGGTGAGTCCGGAGACCGAAGCCTTCCGCAAGAAGTACGGGCAGATCACGATGCTCGACTTCCCGCAGTTCACCAAGGACACCTTTCCTGGTGTCTGGCACATGGATCTGTGGTCATCGCTGTTCGGCGATGTCACGGACCAGAGCATGTATGTCGGATCCACCGTGGTGATGGGTGAGAACAAGCGTACGGTCTACGAGTTTGATCCCTCCACGCCGTCCTCGAAGAAGTGGCTCGACACGCTGGCCAGCAAAATGGCGGCCGGCGGAGTGCTCTGCCATCACATCTCCAACAACGCGCCGCGCGACATTTGCGATCTGGACCCCGAGAAGCGGAAAGCCGGCATCGCGGTAGCCAAGAAGTGGCTGGACGGAGCGGCCATTCTCGGCGCGAAGACCATGCGAGTCAACACAGGCGGGCCCCGTATTGCGCCCAGCGCCGTCGCCACTTCGGATTACCCCCGCAATGACGAAGTGGTGAAGTACCTCGGCAACGCGATTGAGTCGTTCAAGGAGATGGCCGACTATGGGCAGAAAGTCGGCGTCAAGGTCACCATCGAGAACCACTGGGGGCTCAGCGCCAATCCGCTGCATGTCCGCATCATTCTCGACGAAGTGAATCATCCCTTCTGCGAGGCGTCGCCGGACTTCTGCAACTGGGAGCACGAGTACATGCTCTACCATGCGCTGGACGACCTGGCTCCCTACGCTCACAACACCGTGCACGCCAAGACCTGGAGCCGTTGGAAGGAAGTGGATGTGCAGCGCTGCGTGCGCATCATGACCGCCAACAAATTCCAGGGCATCTTCGCTCTTGAGTACGAAGAGGGTCCGTGGGATGGCGTGGACGGCGCCCGCTACCTGATGAAGGAAGTGCTGGCCGCTCTCTAGTCCGCAATGAAAATGCCGGCAGGCGTGGACCGTCTGCCGGCATTCTTGTGTTTAGAGGATCGGGTTTAGGGGATGACCGGCGGCAGCGTGTTGGAGCCGCTGGTATTGAGGCAAGTGGGGTGGCCGAAGCCGCTCGTGCTGTTCCCCGTGCCGCCCGCCGGGTTGGGGGTGATGTCGAAGATGATGTTGTCGGGGTGCGTCGGATCGGCGTTAAAGAGGCTCGCCGGTCCAGGAACGCTGAGCAGCACGCCACCCGCGGCCATGTGGTCGAGTTTCAGCAGGTTCCTGACGCGCCATGCGATGTTGTGGTCCGCGCACGATGTATCGCCGCTGACACCCACGCCGCCCACGAGCTTGTGGCCCGTGGCATAGAGCGCGAGGCCGCCGCCGAAGACATTCACGCCGCCGATCGTGCTTCCGACCATCGGGTCGTTGGACGTTCCATTCTTGGAGGCGGGTCCTTTGTAGGCGACGCTGGTGTCCACCGGATTGCTGTGTTGCAGACCAAACAGACTGCCTCCCGGCTGTACCGCGGAGTAGAGGTTGGCGGTGGAGAGCGCGAGGCCGTTTGCCTGCCCCGAGCCCTTGTCGTCTGAGGACGGATCCAAACTGAAAGCGTTGGCCGCGTTGGCCTTCTGCGCGGAGATGACGCGGCTGCCGGGCCATTGGGCGCCGCGATTCTCACCCGAGAACGCCACGGCGCAGACGACGCCGTCGCGATTGACGACAGTCGCCCACATCTGGTTGTTCAGGCCGCTGGTTTCCGTGGCCGTGGCCGTGGCAAGCGCGGCTTTTAGCTCCGAATAGCTGGGCAGCTTGGAACATTCCGAATTGTTGTTGCTGTTGCCCGGAGTGTCGTCGAAAGACGCTCCAATGGCCAAGGAAGACAGTGAGAAAGCAAGGCAGAGTGCCAGACTCTTTGCCGGACCCCAGGGTCGAATCATGTTCGTCCTCCGAACGAAAATCTGTCCTGGCCCCCGAACTCCAAGTTCGAAAGTCAGGGAAACTGATGACCGGGCCTCCCTCCGAATTCTTTCTTCCGCTCTGTTTCCGGCGGATCGAAAGTCCTCGGAGCCAATCAAATATAGCGCAACATCGATGGTGTGGGAAGAGAATCTTGCATCGCCGGATGTCTTTTATTCGCCACTGCGCAAATTCTTCAATGCCTCTGCCTTGTAGAAGATGCCGCTAAATTTCACTTCACAGCCCTGTCCCATGGGGATTGCACCAGGAATCCGGCCTGCAGCGGGAGTGGCGCGAGGCCGAATGCTCTCACCAGGTGCCAGGGTCCCGCGGAGCTGGTTGCATAGTGGAACGCATAGCCGCGGCCGATGCGAGCCACCCTCAGGAAGACGCGGCTGCCATCGATCACCACCGAGTTGCAATCGTCGGAGGCGCCACAGGTGACGACCGAGACCACCATGGGCTGTCCCTGCGGAGAGTACTCGAAGCAGAGCTTTGCCCAATTCGATTCATCCTGGAAGAGCACCAGCACGCCGGCGTCGAAGGTGCCCTGGAAGCCGACTTGCACGCAGGCTGCAAGAGTAAACTCCGCATCCGGCCGGAAGAGCAGCATCGCGGCGTCGAGCTTGCGGACGTCTCCGATGGGGTCGAGGAACAGATCGGTGCCCGGCAACGCGCTTCCGAGGAGCAGGCCGTCCTGCCAGCGGAACACGCTCTCGTGCGTCGCCTGCGGCAGTTCGGGCAGGCTCGGGATCTGTATGGATCTCTCAGACAATGTCGTCACCTCAGCTTCAGATTGTGCGCGCCTAGCGCGCGGTCCATCCGCCATCGATCAGCATAGTGTGTCCCGTAATCATGGAGGCTGCGTCCGACGCCAGGAACACAACGGCGCCGGCCACTTCCACCGGTTCGCCAATACGGTGCAGGGCGGCGATGCGTTCCACCACATCCGCCCGGAACACTTCATCGGCCAGAACCTCGGCATTCCCCGGCGTGGCGATGAACGTCGGAGCCACGGCGTTGACACGAACCCCGTGTTTGCCCCATTCCACGGCCAGGCATTTCGTCATGTGCACGAGTGTGGCTTTAGTCATGCAGTAAACCGAGACTCCGGGCAAGGCCACGAAGCCCGCCTGCGAACTCAAGGTCACAATCGAGCCGCTGCGCTGCCGCATCATCACCTGGGCGGCGGCCTGGCTGGCGAAGAAGGCGCTTTTCACATTGAGTGCGAACTGCCGGTCGTATTCGTCCTCGCTCACCACTTCGGCTGCGTTCACTTCCGCCGCGCCTACATTGTTCACCAATACATCCAGCCGGCCGAATTCCTCCGCGGTGTCTGCTACGGCCCGCCGGATCTGTTCCATCGATGACACATCCATCTGGAGCCGCAGAGCGCGCCGCCCCATTGCCTCGATTTCCTCCGCCAGTCCTCCATCCGACGCGGCATCGCGCAGACCGAGGGCGACGTCGGCTCCGGCGTGGGCCAGCGAGAGCGAAATGGCCCGCCCCAAGCCGCGCGCGGCGCCGGTTACCAGAGCCATACGGCCCGTCAGGTCGAAACTTGGATACTCAGCCATCCCGTCCAGCTTATCCGCTCCTGCCTCGGCTTGGTCCCGCGTGATGGACAATGGGGCAATCCATCATGACATCCATCCAGCAATCGCAATCCACGCAGCGCTTCGCCCTGGTGACGGGAGCGGGCAGCGGTATCGGCAGGGCGTGCTCCCTGGCGCTGCATTCCGCGGGCTATTCGGTGGTGCTTGCCGGACGGCGGGCATCGGCGCTGGAGGAGACCGCTTCGCTGGCGGCGCCCGGCGGCGGAGCCATGCTGGCCGTCCCCACCGATGTCGGCCGGCCTGAATCGGTGCAGGCTTTGTTTGACGCTATCCGAGATCGATTCGGGCGCCTCGATCTGCTCTTTAACAACGCCGGCGCCAACGCGCCGGGCATTCCGATGGAAGAGTTGACATACGAGCAATGGAGCGCGGTGGTGGCGGTGAATCTTACCGGTCCGTTTCTTTGCGCCCAGCAGGCGATCCGGCTGATGAAGGAGCAGAATCCGCGGGGCGGGCGCATCATCAACAACGGATCGATCTCCGCGCACGCGCCGCGGCCGGGTTCGGCGCCCTACACGGCGACCAAACACGCCATCACGGGCCTGACCAAATGCATCTCCCTGGATGGCCGCGAGCACAACATTGCCTGCGGGCAGATCGACATCGGCAACGCGGCCACGGAGATGACGCAGCGTATGACCTCCGGTGTGAGGCAGGCCAATGGATCGACGATGGTGGAGCCGCGCATGGACGTGCGCCATGTAGCCGATGCGATTGTCTACATGGCCGGGCTGCCGCTGGACGCCAATGTTCAGTTCCTGACAGTCATGGCCACTACAATGCCCTTCATCGGCCGGGGCTAAGCAGTTTTCCCAAAAAGCTGTTCCCGGGACGGCGAACCCGTGTCTGACCCAGCAATCCCGGACGCTTGCAGACTGCACGCCCGGTACTGGACACAAGGGGATTCACCAGATGAAGCGATGGCTCGAACTCTGTCAGGACACGTCCGCCCGCGCACTCCGGCGCGGCGCTCTTTTGCTTGCCGCTCTCTCGGCGGCCGTCTGCGCACAGGCCCAGACACCGGTTACGCTCTTCGGGGCTCTCTCTAATTTCGACGTGCTCAATGACACGAAGGAACCTGCCTATGGGTTTGAGATTGAGCTGCACGGCATTTCCAGTGTCGGCGGCACGTTCAACTGGAACCGCTTTGGCGCCGCGAATATCGTCCCGTTCCAGGGTGGCGTCTACGTGCGCTATCTGGCGGGCTACGACCCGGCCACCAAGCAATACCTGACGGCAACTCCGGCGGCTGTGGACTTCACGCCCACGAATGGCCACCAGTGCGTGCTGGGCACGATGAACTACCAGACCAGCGGATGCGAGCACTTCGGTGTGTGGACTTATCAGAACCCCACTGCTACGTACTATTACTGGCTGGTGGCCGACCCCGCCAATCCCGGCACCCTCAAACGCTATGGCTCTCCGGTGTCGATTCCCGCACCGGTCTGGACGGTGATCCAGCCCGCCAAACCGGCCGACCCGGTGCAGGTGGCGGCCGATGTGGTGGCGCCCCGTCCGCCCGTGGCGGCGTTCCAGTATGGCGACGCGCAGTGGATGAGAGTATTTAAGACCGAACACAAACGGAAGGTCGGGCTCGACGAACTCGTGACCGACAATGCCGTTGTACCCGAGGATCCGGCCCAGGTGGAGACCTCCTGGTACCTCGTTCAGGCGAAGATCGGCGGCAAGGGCAAACGGAATCAGAAGCGCAACCAGGGAGCGCTGGGCGGTGGTTCTCAGGCTGTTGTGCGCCGCTATGAGTTCTACAAGTTTGCCGGCACGTATGACCCCATCACCCACGAAGCGATCTGCGCCGACGGGCTCTGCAATGTTCCGGCGGATACCGAGGTGGGCGGCTACATCGGCGCGCAGATGGCCGCTGCGAATCTGGACGGCCCTGCCGTGGTCGACTTCACGGTAACGACAACCGGCAGCGGCCTGGTCACCGCCAACGTGGGCTCGATCAAGTGCCCGGGTGTCTGTTCGGCTTCCCTCAACACTGGCACTTCCATCACGTTGACTGCGACGGCAGGGAAAGGAGCAGCGTTCAGCGGCTGGGGCGGAGCCTGCCAGGGTACTTCGCTCACCTGCACGATCACGCTAAATGCGGCCGCTTCGGTGACGGCGACATTCAAGTCCTCGTTCGCTCTCTCAGTGAGCCGTTCCGGCAAAGGCGTGGTGACCAGCGCACCGGCCGGTATCGATTGCGGTGGACGCGGCAGTTGCTCCGGCGCCTTCCCGCAGGATTCCCTGGTGACGCTCACGGCGGTTCCGGATGCCGGGGCCGTGTGGACCGGCTGGGGTGGAGCCTGCTCCGGCACGGCGCTCACTTGCACAGTCAGCATGACCAAGGACACTTCGGTGCAGGCGAACTTCCGCTAGCAGCCCGGGTTCGGGCTCAACACCCGAACCCCTTCTCACTCAACCGCACGCCCGGAGTCTCCTTCCGCTCCGGGCGTATTTTTGTGGGAAGGGTCAATCCCTCTTGAAGAAGATCGCACCCCAGTTTGAGCCGATCTCCACATTCAGACGCCCGCCGGTTGCGGTAATAGTGTTGCCGCTGATCAGGTCGGTCCAGGGGCCTGCATCCGGCACCTCGAAAGAAACCCACTGATTGAACTGCGAGAAGTTCAGGGCCACGTAGAACCGCTCCAGGTGGCCCGCTCCGTCATCGCCCCAGCGGTGATACACCACGATGTTGCTCCAGCGATCGATGCCGAAGCCGTGCTCATTGCGCTGGGTGTTCGATTCGTCCCAATTGCCTGGATAGAAATTGGTGCTGCGCAGACCCGCATGGGCGTTCCGGATGCTCATCATCTGCTGGTAGCGGGCGAAGACGGTGGGGCCGGGTTCTGCGTCGCGCAGCAGCCAGTCCAGCGGGCGCGGGACCACGCGGCCCATCCCGTCTTCCGGCATGTCGTTATCCAGCCCGAACTCCTGGCCGTTGTAGATCAGAACGGCTCCGGGCGCCGTGAACAGGGCAATCACGTAGGGCTGGGTGAGATACCAGAAGTCGCGGCCGCCGGCCTTCAGCATGAAGCGGCGATGGTCGTGATTCTCGATGTAGATGGTGGGCGCGTGGCCGGCCCCGAAGTCGCGATTCGCATCCAGCAGGCGCATCAGGCCGGGCTCCACCTGGGGATGGCCCTCCGGCCGGTTGCCGAGATAGTCCATGTTGCGGCTACGGAACGGATCCAGCCAGCAACTGGTGGCCCCCACCTTGTTGGTGACATCGATGGCTTCGAAGTCCCAGCTATGTTCCAGGATCAGGGCGAAGTTTTTGTTATCGGTGTCCGCACAGTGCGCACGGATGTCGGAGAGCAACTTCGGCAGGCCATGGGCGCGGTCGTCCGCCTTGTATATCCCGAGCGTGTTGTCCAGACGGATGCCATCGATCTGGAATTTGTCGATCCAGTAGAAACAGACATCGCGAATGTACTCGTAGGTGCACTGGTTCGCGTAGTCCAGATCCTGGAAATAGCTGTGGTCGGCGAAATTGCCGACATAGGGCGAATCCGCTGGCTCCTGATAGAGCCAGTAATAGGGGAAACCGCGGTCGGGCGGCGAGGCGTCGGCGTGATTGAAGACGCCATCCATAATCACATGAATGTCGCGTTTGTGGCACTCGTTGATGAGCCGCTTCAAATAGACGAGTTTGTCGACTTCGGTTTCTGGATTCAGCGTGTATTTGTGGGCCACTGAGAAGTACTGGACAGGGTTGTAGCCCCAGCTGAAGTCCTGCGCCGTGTCCACGGGGTAAGTCCACGCGGTCCACGGCATGAATTCGATAGCGTTGATGCCAAGAGCCACGAGGTCGTCCAGTTTCCGGACGATCGTCTGCAGCGGGGCCTCATCGGATCTCTTCAGGTTGGCCGTGAAGTCGTCAATCATCAGCTCGTAGATGATGAGGTCGGTATAGGGCCGCCGCGGGCTGGCCAGCGGTTGGACGGTGGCCACGGCGCCGCCCACCACGAAGCCTGAGTTCTGATTCTCCGTACCGCCATAGCGGGAACAGGGATCAGTGATCTCGCGCGGCTCCACCTCCGTGAATTGCAGCAGGTATTTGTATTCGTAGAAGCCGTCCGGCAGTGGAGCTGAGACGAAAGTGTAGACGATCCCCTTCACCGTGGCCGTATCGGGATCCGTGTAGTTGGACGCGGTCATCGGCACCGGGTGATCGGGATCCCAGATGCGGGTGAGCGGATTCTGGAAGCCGCCGACGACGAAGACGCCGGTCAGGCCGGGTGAGCCGCCGCTGTCGTATTGCTCCGGATCCAGGGTGTTGTCGGGTACAAACAACCGGAAGGTGACGGTTTTGTCGTTTTGGTCGACAATGGCGCCGAACTGCTCGTACATCGCTGATTCCTCCGAGGGCAGTGTTGCCGCAATGCAGCGTAAGTTCGCGTGCCGGGCACGACGGAACAGGCTCCCCTGGCTGCTTGCGTGGCGGTTGATCTGCCTGGTTCCGCCTCTTTCGGGCGAACTCCGGCTGGTTTGCAATACGGGTGACGGGGATGACGCGATCCCCGCTCAGTATGGTGACAATCGGGGCCCTGCCGTTACGGCTGGACCACTGGTTTTACTTCCCGAAACCTTCCGCCTGGAAGGCATCCTTCAGGGCACCCAGCAGCAACCGGACATTTTCCGGACTGGAGCCGTAGCCCATCGTACCGATGCGGAAGACCTTGCCGCCCAACGGCCCGAGGCCACCCGCGATCTCGATGCTGTGCTCCGCCATCAGCTTTTTGCGGACGTTCATGTCATTCACGCCAGCCGGGACGAAGGGGGTATTCAACGTCCACAGGCGATGGCCTTCCGCGACCAGCATCCCCACGCCGATTTCGGCCAGTCCGGCAACAAACGCTTCATGGTTGGCCTTGTGGCGGGCCCAGCGATTCTCCAGGCCCTCTTCCATGATGATGGCCAGGGACTCGTGCAGGGCATAGAACATCGAGATGGGCGCCGTGTGGTGGTAGCGGTGGGCGCTCTCGTAGTAGTCCAGCAGGAGCTTGAGGTCCAGATACCAGCTCACCGTGGGCGTCTTCCGGCCCTTCAGCCATTCCAGGGCTCGCGGGGAGCAGGTGATGGGCGCCAGGCCGGGAGGGCACCCGAGGGCTTTCTGCGTTCCACTGTAGGCGATGTCGATTCCGGATTCGTCCACCAGGACCGGCATGCCGCCCAGGCTGGTGACGCAGTCGGCGATGACGAGCGCACCTGCATCGTGGGCTGCCTTGCAGATCGCATGGCCGGGCTGGTAGGCGCCGGTGGAGGTTTCCGCCTGGACGAACGCCACAACCGCCGGCTTCGTGCTGGCGATGAACTGCGCGTGCCTCGGCGTCGGTGTACGTCTCGCCCCAGGGCTTCTCCAGCCGCACCACGTCGCCGCCGTGCCGGCGGGCCATCTCCGTCAGCCGATCGGAGAAGTAGCCATTGGCGAAGACCGCCACCTTGGCGCCCGGCTCGACGAAGTTGGTCACCGCGCATTCCATGCCCGCGCTGCCGGTGCCCGAGATCACCATGGTGAACTCGTTGGCCGTGCCGAAGCAGGTCTTCAGGCCCTGGCGAATGTCC
Organism: Paludibaculum sp.; assembly: GCA_049841055.1. Taxonomy (GTDB): domain Bacteria; phylum Acidobacteriota; class Terriglobia; order Bryobacterales; family Bryobacteraceae; genus Paludibaculum. Next base: position 34,046 of record JASGIE010000132.1, read on the forward strand.
TCATTCACCTGGAAGAAGAAGGGATCCAGGTGGCCCACGATGGGCTGCCGCATGGCTTCATAGACGCGCGGATGAACCGGCGACGGTCCGGGGCCGAAGAGCAGCTTCGTGGGTGCTTGAGAGCGGAGGCTGAGGTGGACATCACAGACCAGTTTATTCTGAATGGTAGGTCTCGTGATCGCACTCCCCGTCGATGCGCTGTCATCCCCTCGATTCTCAGTTCGCTGCGCACCACCCCGATATCTCGTTCTGGAAGCCCCGCCTGGCGCGGGCAAGATCACGGCGTGCCGGCTGCACTGCTAGGCGCCTGACGGTCTGATTCTCGTGGTGGGCCGCCGGTTGGCGGCCCGCCTGGCAGCCCGCGAGGTGGCGTCCGAGTTGCGGGCCGCAGCCCGGCCAGACCGTCGGGTATCAGGTGCGGTTTGAACAGGTAGGCGGGCCGGCTACGCGGGCTGAGGTCCTGAACCGAAGGCGTAGACCGCCTGGAAGTTCGTCTGTCCGACCGGACTTCAAGAATGTGGACGCTGTGATCCTGGATGAGTTTCATGAATGGCACCTGGAGGGCGACCTTGCCCTGTCACTGCTGCACCGGCTGCAACAAACCCGGCGGCCCGATCTGCGCTGGTGGTGATGTCGGCGACGCTGCACGGTGACCCCATCTCCGCGTTTCTTGGCGGCTGTCCCGTGCTGCGCGCGATGGCCGGCTATTCGACCTTCCGTCCGCATGCGCCAGCGTGCGCGGATGCGCTGGAGACCCAGGTGGCGGAGGCGGTGGAGACGCTGGTGAAGGATCAAAGCCAGGCGACATTCGGTGTTCCGTGCCCGGAGCCCGCCGAGATCCGTCGCAGCCTCATGTTCGTTGCAGAAATTTGCGCACCATTGCGGCGAGCGGTGATGCCGCTGCATGGGCTTGTGCCCCCGCAGGAACAGGATCGCGCTGTCGCCCCGGCCGGCCAGCGGAAGGTGATCCTCTCCACGAACGTGGCGGAATCGTCGATATACGATCGAGGTGCGTCCGGCCGTGGTGGATTCGGCCTGGCGCGGATCCCGAAGGACAATCCGTGGACCGGGTTGGCGCGCATTGAGATTCAAGCGGGTTGCCCAGGCGTCCGCCGTCCAGAGGGCGGGGCGTGCCGGGCGCACCGGGCGGGCCGAGTGTTGCACACCGAGGAGGATTTCCTGCGGCAGCCCGCCTATGACACGGCCGAGATCACGCGCCGGGAACTGGCGCAGTGCGCCTGAGACCTGCATCGCCGCCTGGTTCGCAATCCACTGGATCTACGGTGGTTCGATGACCCCTGAGGCCGTCCTCGACGGCCGCCGAAGACCTGCTCCATCGCCGGCGCCTCTGGACGAGCAGGGAGAATCTTCCGTCCGGGTGCCGCATTGCCGCCTGCCGCTGCATCCGCGCCCTGGCTGCGCTCGCCATCCATGAGGCCGAGGGCTGTGCCGCCGCACCCTGGCACCCGGCAACCGGCCTCAGGCCACCCAGATGCAGAGATCAGGCTTCCTGCTAAGTAACTTCACACAAAACAAAGGCATACAACACACACACACACAGACATGTGAGCACACACACAGAGGGTTAAACTGTGTGTGTGTGTGTGTGTGTGTGTGTGTGTGTGTGTG
>JASGIE010000133.1:0-8167 GCA_049841055.1 Paludibaculum sp.
TGTTATGCGTGTTTCTTGGTTCGTTACGTATTGCTAAGGTTAATAGGGAAACACGATAGAATCCGAACAGCACCTGGATTTGCGCTGGTCTCGAGAAGTGTCCTGTTTGGGGCGTCGACTGCGCACCTTCTGGACGATACAGGCCGCCTGCATCCGGTGCTCTGGATTACGGCGGACGACGCCGACGCCGGGGTGGCGGAGGTGTTTGTCGGCGCGCAGGCGCCCAAGGGGCCCGACGCAGCCACCACCTTGTCGCGCCACGTCCGCATGCGCCTGCACGAGGCGAACATCGAGAATACCAAGGAAGCCGGCGGCTTCGGCTTCGTTTCGCGGCTGGACTGCGGCGGCCCGAAGGACCCCGACAGTGAACCGTTGTACGACGAGCACGGCCTGCTGGCCGGCTGGCATGCCACGCGCGTAGTGGATGGGCGGAATACGGCGTTCGCCGTGCCTCTGTCGCGCTTTGACGCCATTTCGCAGACCTCGCGCATGTCGGTTGTCGAATGGAACCGGAGTCACGACGCGACCAAGGAAGAGGCCTACCAGCGCGCCATGGGCTACCTGTGGATGGAGGACTTCGACGGCGCCCTGTTCTACTTCCAGAAAGCTGTCGACCAGGATCCGCAGAACGCCCGAGGCTGGTACCACCTGGCCTTCGCGCAGGGCAAGAACGGGCACGGCAAGGCGAAACTCGCCTGCTACAAGAAGGCTGTCGAACTGGACCGCGCAGTTCCCGCCCATTACTACCTCGGTTTCTCGCTGTTGATCGGCCGACGACCGTGGACGGCGCCGTCACCGAATACCGCAAGCTCAAGGAACTCGACGAAGGGTGGGCGTCGCGGCTGAAGCTGTTTCTCGATGCGGCGCACGTGGATGTGATGGAGAAGCCGGATCCCAAGGCCGCTAAGCGGATTGCATAGCCGGCAACCGCCTTCACGCCGAGAAAATACACCCCGAGCGCCAGCGCCGCGGCCAGATGCTTCCAGGGATGACCGCCGCCGGGCAGCCAGGCGGCCAACGCGGCATCATTCAGCTCCAGCAGCTTGGCCACGACGTATAGCGCGATCATCCACCAAACTCCGTGCTGGCCGTCGTAGAGACCGCGGCAAAGCAGCAACAGTACAGGCAGGGCCAGCATCGGGAAGAACTGAACGGCGCCGTAGAGCCGCAGATCGCCGGTGAGTCGCCAGTTCAACACGGAGAAGACGCCCAGTGCGACGAGCGGCAGAAGCAGCAGTCCGCCCAGACGCAGGCTGATTCGTTCGCCAATCGTGATCGCCAGCAACGGCATGAAGGCCAGCGTCATCGGAAGGCGGTCCCAGGATAGAGTCGAGGAGTCCGGATCCCAGTGGTAGTAGCCGGAGCCGAACGCCACCGCCGCGGCGCCCACTACGAGGATCCAGTGCGCGGCCCGTTCCCAGCCCGACAGGAAAACCGGAGCGCGGCGGAGCACCCAGGCGCCCATCGCCGCCACGGTCAGAAAGGGCAGATTCGAGAGCACGTTCCAGAAGTTGGGGATTCCGAACCAGGAGCGCTGGTCGGCAAATAGATGGTAGGCGGGGTCCTGTGATACCGGCGGCATCCAGAACAGGCCGCACAGGGTGACGGCCAGCAGGGTGGCCAGGGCAATGGGTCCGGCCGAATTTTGGGCGCACGGCCGCGGACGCGCCAGCGGGCTGGCGCCTACATCGGATGTCATGGGAACCTCTCTAGTTGATCTCGACGGGCACGATCTGCCCGTTCTGTTTGAAGCCCAGCCGGATGGGCCGGGGCGGACCCTTGCGGGGGATGGTCACTTCGGCCCAGATCTCCACATTGCGCCGGTTTTCGATCGACGTGCTGTACTCGGGTACAAAGAACAGCACTCGCTTGTCGTTGGTCTCCACGAAATGCGGATCACCGGGCTGTGAAGAGAGCCGCAGCGCCAGGTAGCGGCCGCGAATAGGCAGTGACGGATCCCAGGGGACCGTTTTCACCCAGACCCGCGGGCAGGTGGCCCGGTCGTAGAACAATTTGCCGGCCATGCTCAGCACGATGGCGCACTGGACGGCGGCCAGAATCAGGCTCTTGCGAGACCAGTTCATTGCGCACCTCCCACACTGATGCGGGCCACAAGACTGCGCCGGAGTTTCTCGCCATACCATCCGCCGGCCAGGAATACGGCGCCCAGCACAATGAGGCTGAAGGAACGGCCGAGGCGGTCCATCACGTTCGAGAAGTAGAAGCAGACCAGGGTGATGGCGAAGCCCGCCATGCCGAGATTGATGCGTTCCGGCCGCAGCTCATGAATCCCCCAGGCAATGAGCCCGGCGCAGCCGAGTGCGCACCAGAGGTACACCAGCGGTGAACTCTGCATTTGCGCGATCCAGCTCAAACCGGCCACCCAGACCGCCGCCACGGCATTCATCCAGGTGTCCTCGCGGCGATACCAGTAGGACAGCGCGAGAGGGAGCAGGAATGCGCCCGCCCAACCGAGCAACTCGAAATCCACCTCGGGCCGGCCGGCGTAGCGGTAGGGGTGGTCGAATACCACGGCCACAGCAGCGGGAATCAGCGCCAGTGCGCCGATCCAACCGAAAGCGCGAGCCGTATCGTCGTGCGTCCCTTTCGGATGCCGCAGGCTGAGGTAGCAGAGCGCCAGAAAGAGAACAGCGGCGGCGGAAACCTGATCGGCGGCGATGGCCGGACGCGCGGCTTCGATCCACTCCCCGATCAGCCAGAATGGCACCAGCACGGCGGCCAGGGCCATCTGGGGCCAGTCGCGCAGCAGCAGCCAGCCGGCTACCGCGCCGAGGGCCCACATCAGGATGCCCGAGGGCCAGTGCTCTTCCATGTTGAAGATCTGCCCCGCCAGAAAGATCGCGCCGCCCAGCGAGACCGTCCCCACGGCGTGCAGCGTACGAGACAGGGCGGGCTGGCGATCGACGAAGAGCGATGCGGCCACGTGCAATCCCGTCACTGTGGACACCAGCATCGCCATGCGGACAAAGGGCGAGAGCTCATCCCAATGCGCGCTGACAAACAGAAGAATGCCGGTCGCCAGCATGAGGCCGCCAAAGCTCAGGCCAAGGATGACGGGCAGCCGGCCCTTGCTCTGCGGCGAACGAGCCGTTTCCCATTCGCGGATCGACGCCGCTTGTTGTTCACTCAGGAGGTTCGCTGCAACCCAGCGTTCCAGGGAAGGTTCAAGGTCCAGTTTCATGGAGTTTGCCTGCCTTTCCAGACTTCAGAAAGCGCAGCCTGGCCTTACTCGGCCGGCGGCAGCGCGGCAGAACCCGCAGGTAGATTCGCCCGGTTGCGGAACCAGGCGAGCAGACTGTCGAGGGTGGAGGGGGCGAACCGGGCAATGCCGGCGGCCGTCAGGGCCGTCGCCACGCCGAGCACACCGAGAATCGAATTCGGCGTCCAATGCAGGGTGTCGTGCATGACGTACAGCACCCCGGAGGCCAGAATCACGCCGAGCATATTCAGGAAGTTATTCGTGGCCAGCACGCGGCCCTTCTGCTCGGGCGCGGCGCGTTCCTGCAGGTAGGCATTCAGCGGCACGATGAACAGGCCGCCGGCGAAACCCACTACCGAAAGGCCCACCAGCGTACCGGTAAAGGTATGGGTGAAACCCAGGAAGATGCCGCAGAGCCCCATGAAAAGCGCCCCGATGGGCACCAGACCGAGCTCGATGCGGTCGTGCGACAGCCAGCCGGCGGCGATACTACCAATGCCGATGCCCAGCGCCAGCGCGGTCACCAGCAGGCCGGTGTGCGTTTCAGAAAGATGCAGCGACTCGCTGCCGATCAGGATCTCCGCCATCTGCAGCAGCGCGCCCAGAAACCAGAAGAACGAGATGCCCATCACACTCCACCACAGGCCGGCGTCAGCATACAGGACCTTTGAGCCCGACCAGACTTCGGCGAACGGGTTCACGTGGAACTTCTCGGTCGAGCCCGCCGCCGCCACGTGTTTGATCATCAAGCTGGTGAGCGAGCCGATCACGGCGATCGCCAGCAGCACGCCGCCCAACTTCAGCGGCTCCCCCTTCCAGTGCGCGAAGAGGAACGAACCCACGCTCGAACCGAGCACGATGGCGGCAAACGTGGAGAGTTCCAGCAATCCGTTGGCCTTGGTGAGCTGCGACGACGGCAGCATCTCGGGCAGGATTCCATACTTGGCGGGGCTGAAAAAGTTAGCCTGCGCCGCCAGCAGGAACAGAACGACCAGCAGCAGCGGGATGCTGCCCGCCAGCAGCGCGCCTGCTCCGACAATCATGGCCAGAATCTCGAACGACTTGGTGATCTTCAGCACGTTCGACTTGCTGAAGCGGTCGGCCAGTTGCCCGGCATATCCGGCGAACAGCAGAAACGGCAGAACAAAGACCGCACCGGAGAGGGCGAGATAGCGCGCGCCCAATGCCTGATCGGCCGCCAGTTCCACCGCGCCGACCGAGACGATCATCTTGTACACGTTGTCGTTGAAGGCGCCCAGGAACTGCGTCCACAGGAACGAGTGGAAACTACGATCGCGGAGCAGCGGGAGGTAACCGGTCTGGGCGGATTCTGTCTGCATTGTCTGCATGATAAGGGGAAAGCACGTCCAGAGCCATTCAGGAAAACGGCTAAGGTCCGTAGAAATCAATGACGTAGAGTATGGCGACAAATCGCGACGAAAACGATCACGAACATTTTTTGTACATTGATGTACATTCAATGCATGGCAGCCTTCCAGGACGCTGATCGCCACCTCCTCCACTCCGTCGCCAACCTCGGTTACTGCAACCCCTTCCTCACTGAACGGGTCGACCTCGAACGCGCCGTCCTGGGCCGCGATTTCCAGGCGGGCGGCCCGGTGTGGAGCGCCTCCGTCTCGGACCCGGCAGCCACCCGCCCCAACGTCCCACCCATCACGCGGAAAGTAGAGTCCACCATCGGCCGGCTCCAGCAGTGCCTGGAGCAGGCCGACGACGTACGCCCCGAGGAATGGACGGATTACGTAGAGACCGTCCACTACCTGCTATACCACCGCTATTACCCCCGCTTCGCCAACCCCGGCAGACAATCCATCTATCGGGACTTCCTGGCGGACTGGCACCGGCTTTGCCATGTTCCGGGCAAGCAATTCGAACCCATTCTGCCGCCCGCGCACCTGTTCGCCTGTTTCCGTCAGATCCAGCGCGCGTTTCACGCCATCTACGACCGGATCCTCGGCAATTCGATGCCCGCGGCCCGGCTGCGCGCCAGCATCTGGCAGTCGGTCTTCACGCACGACATGCGGCGCTACCACGCGGACGCTCTACCGTCGAGATGGGTGAGTTCCCCACGCTGATCACCGGGCCCTCCGGAACAGGCAAGGAACTCGTTGCGCGGGCCATCGCCGACTCACGCATATCCCCTTCGATCCCGACCGCATGGAGTTCCTGGAACTCGATGGCGGAGCCCTTCCTGCCTATTAACCTGGCTGCCTTGTCCCCCACGCTGATCGAATCGGAGTTGTTCGGGCACCGGCGCGGTTCATTCACCGGCGCGATGGCGACCGCCACGGCTGAGCTCGAGTCGTGCCCGGAGGCCGGCTCGGTCTTTCTGGATGAACTCGGCGAACTCGACGTCGCGGTGCAGGTGAAGTTGCTCCGGGTGATCGAGACGCGCCGCTTTTCTCGGCGGTGGGAGACACGGCCGCTGCGTGAATTCCACGGCAAGCTGATCGCGGCCACCAACCGCGACCTCACGGCCGAGATCAGCGCCCGCCGCTTCCGCGAGGATCTCTACTACCGGCTCTGCGCCGACCTGATTCGCACGCCTTCGCTGAAGGAACAGCTCGCGGATTCGCCGGAGGTTCCTCACGAACTCCTGCTGCACATGACCCGCCGCACGGTGGGTGAAGAGGCGGAGCGTTGTCTGCCGGAGGTGGAGTCGTGGATCCGGCAGCATTTGCCTGCAGATTATGCGTGGCCCGGCAACTACCGGGAATTGGAGCAATGCGTTCGGAATGTGATCATTCGACGCTCGTACCGGCCCCTGGAATCTTCGGGAACGGCCGAAGAGGACTTCACCGTGGCCTTCCGCAACGGCGCGCTGACGGCGGAGGAGCTGCTGTCGCGCTACGCCGCACAGGTTTATCAATTGACGGGCAGCTCATGAGGCCGCCCGCCGCCTGGACCTCGACCGGCGCACCGTGAAGGCAAAAGTCGAGGCGTTCCTGAAACACGGCGCCGGGTTACCTGGCACGCAAAACTGACTCCAGGCTGTGGTGACCCGACCCGATGGCCCGCGGCGCACCGGTGGGCATCCGCACTTCCGCCGTGACACCCGGCGGCAGGTCGACCGTATAGCGGAACGTGCCGCCTTCGATCCGCCAATCCACGGCGATGAGCCCACGCGGGGAATCCCAGGAGGCCTTGACCCACGTCACATCCCCGACCGGTTCGGGCTGGAGAATCAGATGGTTCAGCCCCGGGGCAGCGGGATCGATGCGAAGCCCGGCCAGACCGGCATAGAACCACTCTTCGATGTGGCCGAGCATGAAGTGGTTCTGTGAACTGTTCGGATTGGAGTCCCAGGCTTCGGTGAGGGCCGTCGATCCGGCCGCCAACTGTGCGGCGTAGCTGGGCGCTGTCCTCTCGTTGGCCATGTCGAAGATCACCTCGCTCCGTCCGGCCTGGAGCAGTGCAGCCAGGACGTAGTGATACCCGATGTCTCCGGCCGAGGTGTGGTTCCCTTTGGCCCGGATATCGGCCACGAGTTTCTCCACCAGCCTGGGCCGGGCGGCCGTGGGAGGAAACCCCATCGCCAGAGGCACCGCCAGCGATGTCTGGCTGCCTGTCGCATACGAGGACGCGCTGGGCTGGTAGAACTCCTTCTGAAGCGGCCAGCAGCGTGTCGGTAGCGCGCCGCCCAGCGCTGCGAGTCCTGGGGCTTACCGAGCAAGGCCGCCACCTGCCTCATCACCCGCAGGTCTTCCAGATAGGTGGCGGAGGCGGTGACGCCCTGCGGCGTCAACTGCGAATAGCCCGGCGCTTTCGGCCCAATGTCGTACCAGTCGCCCAGACCGTAGGAAAGCAGCCCGTGTTCCTTCCGGCTTTCGAGATAGTCGCCGTAACGCTGCATCATCGGGTAGGCCTCTTCGAGCATCCGCTTGTCGCCATACCACTGCCAGGCCATCCATGGCACGAGCACGGCGGCACTGCCCCATTCCGGGGAATCCCGGAAGCCGCGTCCAAAGGTGACATATTCGGGTGCAATATCAGGCACGAGCCCTTCCACCGTCTGCGCTTCGCGCATATCGCGCGTCATCTTCGGCAGGAAGGCGCGCAGATCCCAGTTGTAGAGGATCGACGGCCCCATCAGGTAAGTCTGTTCGAGCCAGCCGAGCTTCTCCCGGTGCGGGCAGTCCGTCAGAACGTGCTGCAGATTGCTGCGGACGGCCGCATCAATGAGGGCATGAATGCGATTGAACACCTGTGTTGGAGCTTTCGAAATGGCCCACGCGCGGCGCGTCCAGGTGAACAAACTCACCCTCGACCTTCTCGGGCTTCAGCCCTTCCACCTGGACATAGCGGAATCCGTAGTAGCTGAAGCGCGGCGACCACACTTCCCTGCCCTGCCCCTTCAGTGTGTAGCTGAACGAGTTCGGCCCGCCGGACGAGCGCTGCGTCACCAGTCCGTCCTTATCCAGCAGTTCACCAGGCACCATCCGGATGGTCGAGCCGGCCGGTCCACTGGCCGTCACACGCGGCCAGCCGGAGAAGTTTTGTCCGAGATCGTAAATGTACACGCCAGGCCTGGGCTCGGAGACGTTCGCGGACTGGAACGTCTGTTGGACGCGGATGGGCGGTCTCGACTGCGCCCGCATCGCCCCGCCTGGAGCTTCCACACCACCGGCGCGGCGCCAGCCCGAGTCGTCGAAGCCGGGCGAATCCCAGCCGGGTTGTTCCCGCCGCGCGTCGTAGTCCTCGCCGCCGTATATACAGGAAAACGTGATGGGTCCTTCCGTGGTTTTCCAGGAGCCGTCGGTCACGACATTCTGCGTCGAACCATCCTCGAACTCGAGATGGAGTTGAAGCCACAGCCTCGGATGCCCGAACGATCCCGAATACTTCACATAGGTGCTGTTCGGATTCTATCGTGTTTCCCTATTAACCTTAGCAATACGCAACTGAACGAAGAACAGACAAAAACAA
>JASGIE010000134.1:0-68230 GCA_049841055.1 Paludibaculum sp.
AAGGTTAATAGGGAAACACGATAAATCCGAACAGCACCTGATCTGGCCCAGGAGTTGGGGATCCCCATCCTCTTCCATGCCGGTATGAGCTGGGAGCCCGGCAGCCGCCTGGAGTACGGCCGTCCCGGCCGCTTTGAAGCCGTGGCCGCCGAGTTCCCCAAGCTCAACATCGTCCTGGCCCACCTGGCCTGGCCCTGGACCACCGAGGCCGTGGCGCTCGCGCTCAAGTACCCCAACGTCCACCTGGACACCTCAGCCCTCTACTTCGAGAACCCGAAAGACTTCCTCAGCTTCGTCATGTCGAAGCAGATCCCGCTGGGCGTCTTCGAACACAGCCTGCGCAAGCAGATCCTGTTCGGGTCGAACTACCCGAGGGTGGAAATCAAGAACATGGCCCGAGCCGTACGAGCGCTGGGTTTCTCGGACGACTGCCTGGATCTGATCTTCCGCGCCAATGCCGAGCGGCTGCTGGGCAAGCGGAATCCGCGCACTCAAGCCATGGAGCAGGAAGCAGAGCTCGCCGGCAGTGTCGCGCATGGCGGAGTGAGCGCATGATTATCAAGCTGGAACGCATTGAAGTGCAGTCACGCCGCGACCTCGAGATGATCGACATCACCAATGAGGTGGATCGCGTCGTCTCCGACAGCGGCGTGCGTGATGGAGTGGTGATGGCCATGACGACCCATACCTCGTCGGGCCTGCTGGTGACGGAAGGCGTGGAGTGCCTGGAGCGGGACGTGCTGGCTCATCTGGAGCGGCTCGCCCCCAAGGATCCGCCGCAAGGCGAGTACAACTACTGGCACAACCGCTACCTGGATTACGATGGACGTCTGGGCTTCAACGCCGGCGACCATCTGAAGAGTATTCTGGGTGGAACGCAGTGTTTCTTTCCGATTGAAAACGGCAGGACGATGAGAGGAGGGCGGCAGAGAGTGTACTTCGTCGAATATGATGGCCCGCTGGCACGCACCGTGGCGATCCAGGTGTTGGGAGAGGGTGCTTGAGACGGCGCGACCTGTTCCCCGCCCTGGCTGGAACCTGTCTCGCGGCGCGCGCCCAGCAGAACGCGCAACTCCCGCTGCCCAGCTACCAGCCCAAGAGCATGCTCTCGGTGCATGAAACACGCATCGAGAAGCCACGCTTCCCGCTCATCGACATCCACACCCACATCTCGTTCTCCCGCGGCGAGAAGATGCAGTTTCTGGCCACGCCGGAAGAACTGCTGCCGGTGATGGACCGCTGCAACATCCGCATGATGGTGAACCTCACCGGCGGACGCGGCGAAGGGCTGCGCGAATCCGTCGCCGGCTACGACAAGAAGCACCCGAAACGCTTCCTGACCTTCACCGAACCCTGGTGGAGCAAGGTCAACGAGCCCGGCTACGCGAAGTTCCAGGGCGATGAGATCGCCAAGGCGAAGGCAGACGGCGCGCACGGCCTGAAGATCCTCAAGATGCTCGGCCTGACCGTGCGGGACAAGGACGGCCATCTGGTGAAGGTGGACGACCCGCGCTTCGACCCCATGTGGGCCGCCTGCGGCGACCTCAGGATGCCGGTGACGATTCACGTCTCCGACCCTCTGGCCTTCTTCGAACCCATCGACCGCTTCAACGAGCGCATCGAAGAGCTGGGCAATCATCCGGACTGGTCGTTCCGCGGCAAGGACTTTCCGAGCAACGCTGAACTGCTGGACGCCCGCGACCGCGTGATCGCGCGTCATCCGAAGACCCAGTTCATCGTCCTGCACGTCGGCAACTTCGCCGAGAACCTGGCGCATGTGTCGGCCCGCCTCGACAAGTACCCCAACATGTTTGTGGACATCGGCGCGCGCGTCGGAGAACTCGGGCGTCAGCCCAGGACAGCAAGGAAATTCTTCGACCGCTATCAGGACCGCATCCTCTTTGGCACCGATGCCACGCCGAAAGGCAAGGAATACCCACAGCAGTACTTCTGCGAGCAGCTCTACCAGATCTACGCCCGGTTCCTGGAAACCGAGGACGAGTACTTCGACTACGCCCCCGCGCCCGTGCCACCGCAAGGACGCTGGCGGATCTACGGCATCGGACTGCCCGAGCCGGTGCTGCGCAAGGTCTATTACGGAAACGCGGAGCGGCTCCTCGGGCTACGCTTCTAGCGGCTCCGGATCTCAGGAAAACGTCACTTCGCACCGCGGCTGATCGCCGGCCAGGAACGTCACCAGGCCGGCCGCTTCCGCTTCGATCGACTTCCTCACCTTGGCCGGTAGAGGACTGAACGCCTTCACGGCCACAGTGACGGCGGTCTTGCGCAAGGTCACATCCCAGGTGGCGGCCACGAATCCATCCACCAGCACCGTGGGCAGCACCTGCAGGTTCTTCGTCGTCACCAGCGGCCGGTACTCATCGGCGATGATGCGCGAGCGGTCCTGATGCGCCAGGATCGCATTGTCGAATCCGGCCAGGAAGCGCACCGGCGCAGCCACATCGGCGGACGGCAACGCAGCGCCAGGCACATCGAAGAGTTCCTTGCCGTTCTCGTCCTTGTACACCACCAACCGCGGCCGGAGAGCCTCGAATACCGGCTTCAGTTTCCCCAGGCCCGACCAGCACTGCGCATCGTTGACGGACGCGGGTCCAAAGGCCGCCAGATAGCGCAGCAGCAGATCCTCAGTACCCGGCACGTCAGGCACCGGCTGGCCTAGCCACTGCGACGCGAGCGCGAAGTTCGTGTCGGCGCCATAGGCGAATTGCGTGTCATCGGGCACCATGCACAGCGGCAGTTGCATTCGCGCGGCGTAGCCCATGGCGCGTTCGTCCACCCCCGGGAATTGCTCTATCAGCGTGGTGCGTAGATCCTCAAACGTTTGTGGACGCTTGCCGAAGTGGCCCTCGGCGGCCTTCACTACCGCCTCGATATCCAGCACCGCGCCGCGCTGCTTGAGAATCGCCTGCATCCCCAGCGTGAGTACGGGCTGCATGGCCCCTCGCAGAGCCAGATAGTCGGCGGCGGTCAGCAGATGCAGCGTGCCCCGCAAGTGCGTCACACGCACCACCTGACGCGCCCGCAGCAGTGAGGCAAGATCCGCCGCGGCGAATCCCTCCAGGCGGCTCCACAACCCGATGAAGGGCGGGCGCGGTTGCTGCGCCTGCATGGCGATCAGCCGTTGAATCGCTTCCAGCACGGGCACCCGCTCGCGCCGCAGAAGCATCTGGCGCTCCAGCAGCGCCCGGTTCAGTTCCCGTCTCGTCAGAGTGCGCGTGGGCGGCATGAGTCCACCAGTGTAACCGCCCGGCCGTCCCGTCTTCAGAACAGTAGCTTCAATCCGAACTGCATCAGGCGGGGCGCACCCGCTGAAAGCACCCGGCCGAAGTTTGTCGATGAGATGTCGTTCTCCGGCAGCCCGAAGTTCGCATGGTTGGCGATGTTGAAGCACTCGGCCCGGAACTGCAGCCGCGTGCGCTCAGTGAGTTCGATCGTCTTCAGCAGCGACAGATCCACATTGGCAATGCCCGGCCCGCGCACCGTGTTGCGCCCGGCACTGCCGTACTGCCCGGATTGAGTCAGTGGATCCAGGCGCCGGAAGGCCGAGCGGCTCACCCATTGATCGGGGGTGTGCGACCCCGCATTCGGATCCGCTACCGCATCCGGCCGGCTGGAGTAGAAACCCGTGATCTCCGGAGCGCTGCCCTGCAGGGAGACATTCGCGCTGTCGTACACCGTGAACGGCGTGCCGGACGCAAAGTTCATGATCGAGTTCAACTGCCATCCGCCCAGCAACGCCCGGGCAGCAGCCGCAGCCGATTTCGACGGCCCAGGGATCACATAGCTGCCGCTGAAGACGAAGCGGTGACGCGCGTCGAACAGCGACGGACCATGCTCGGCCTTCAGATTGAAAGGATCCTGCGCGAGGTCGTTCTCGCCCCCCACCAGGCGCGGGGCCGAACCCGCAACGTTGAAGCTCGAAACATAGTCAAGCGTTTTCGAGTAGGTGTAGGAGCCCAGGAAGGACAGCCCATCGCGGAACCTTCTGGAGACCGAGAACTGCGCGGCATGATAGGTGGAATTCGTCTGATTCGTGATGAGCCCCACCGAACCAAAATCGCAGGGCCCCTCGGCGCCTCGGCAGCCTGCGTACAGCCGCCGTTGATCCGCATTGTTCGATGTGGCGCCCGGCCCGTAAACGGAGGGATTGGCCTCAATCATCCGCGGCAGACGGGTGCCCTTATTCCCGATATAGCGCAGCTCGAACAGCAGATCCTGCGCCAGCGCATGCTGCACTGAGAAGTTCCAGTTCTGCGAATACGGCGGACGCATACCGTTCTCGATGGTCAGCACCGTGGTGGGTTGCGGGAACGAACCGGCCAGGAAGGGATTGGTCCCGTTCCAGGGGTCGGTGAAATTGATCGGTGCAGATAGCTGGCGAGCCTGCGTCCAGGGCAGAGCGCTCAACGGCGCCTGCAGCGGGCCGCCCACGCCATTCGTGAACGAGTCGTAGTAGATCCCATACGCCGCGCGCACCGACGTCCGGCCATTGCCATTCGGATCCCAGGCCAGGCCCACACGCGGCATCAGGCCCTTCCAGTACACAGGGGCAATGCCGTCCGGCACGCCGGGATCGCCCGGGAAGAGCAAACCCTTCGGAGCATTCGCGTACACCGACGATTGCTTGCCGGGTGACCACGAATTCATGCGGTTCCTGATGTCCACGTAAGGAGTGCTCACCTCCCAGCGCGCGCCGTAGTTCAAGGTGAGCCGCGAAGTGATGCGCCACTCATCCTGGCCGTAGGCGGCAAACTCGACATTGCGCAATCCCCGGTTCATGTCCCCACCGCCCTGGAAGAAGACTACGGGGAAGCCGATCAGGAAACTGGCGAAGGAGTCGCTGATGGGAAACGGCGCAAAGACAAAAAAGCCGTTCGAAGCAATGCCCTCCGCCATATTGATCTGGTTGCGGCGGAAGTCCACGCCGAACTTGAAGCTGTGCGCACCGCGGATCAGCGAAAGCGAGTCGTTCACTTCATAGGTATTCTGCGACGTGTCGCGAGGCCCGGTGATCGGATTTCCGGTGCTGCCATAGCCGCTGACGATAAAGAACGGCGGGCCCTGCGCGGCGCTGAGCGTGCTGTCGTAGTTGAAGCCGAGCTGCCGCGGCGTCGTCCGGTTCTGCGGGCTGTCGGTGAAGAAGACATTGCGGAAGAACTGCGCGCGAAGATTGTTCACCGTGGCTCCGCTGAACAGGTGCGTCTCAGACAGCGCTGCCCGCGTCGTGGTAATGTCCTCACCCACGGGAAAACCGGGCACATTCGCGCCCGCAACGGACAGTGGATCCAGATTGGAGCTGGCGGAACGCGTGAAGTGCGCCGCAAACTGGTCGCGATCGTTGAACCGGTGATCGAACCGCAAGCCGCCCTGATCGGACTGATTGTGCATCGTCTGCGTGGTGATGAACAGATTCGGACCGGCGTTCGCGTGCGGGTAGAACTCCATGATCTTCAGCGCCACCGGGCTCATCGCCTGCGTGGGAATCTGGTTGTTCGGGAACGGCTGGCCGGTGAAGTAGTTGATCAGCGGCACGGGTTGGCCCGTCTGCGGATCCCGCAAGCCCGAAAAGTCGCCGGCTCGCTGCGCATCGCTGGGCACCGTCGCGCCGCGCGTAACGCCCTGGCGATTGCGGAATCCTTCGTAATACCCGAAGAGGAAATCGCGGTTGCGGCGAAGTGGCCCGCCCAGCGTGACGCCAAACTGGTTCTGCTTGAGGGTCTCTGTCTTGGACGCGAAGAAGTTGCGGGCATCCAGCTTGTCGTTCCTCAGGAACTCATACACCGTGCCGTGAACGTCGTTGCCGCCGGACCGCGTCACCACCGTCGTGGTCGCGCCCGCCGTCCCGCCATACTCCGGCGGCGCGGTCTGCGTCAGAATCCGGAACTCCTGAATCGCATCCACCGGAGTCTTCAACGCGAAACCGCCATCCACCCGGTTGACGTTCGAGACGCCATCCAGCAGGTAGCTGTTCGACTCCGGGCGTTGCCCATTGACGGCGTAGGCTTGACCGGCACGCAGGGAGCCGCCCGCCTCCGCCAGCCCCGCCGTCATGGGCGCAACACCCGGTTGGAGCAATCCCAACTGGGTGAAATTCCGGCCGTTCAATGGCAGATCCACCAGTTCCCGGCCTGAAACAACATTGCCGATCGTGTTTGAACTCGAATCCACCAGCGTGGCCGCCGCACTGACATTCACCGACGTTTTGGAGCCCGCCACCTGAAGCTGGACATCCACCCGCACCGTGCGGCTGACATTCAGAACAATGCCACTCTGTTTGAACTCCGAGAGATTCGGCGCGCTAATCGAAAGATCGTACTCGCCAACCGGCAGCACGAGATGATACGCCCCCGCGTTCGTCGTGGATTGCGATCGCGCCAGTCCTGTCGTACGCTCCGTCGCGTTGACCACGGCGCCGGCAATGACACCGCCCGAGGCATCGGTTACCTGCCCTTCGAGAACAGCGCCGGTATCCTGCGCCCATACGGCTGCACTTAGAACGAACAGACAGAGTGCGTTCCTCATCCCCAGACATGCCCCCTTCGGCACTACGTGAGAATAGCGGTATCGATCTCTGCTGTTCAATAATCAAAATGCATTAGATAAAAAGAATGAGGCATGGATTTTCACCCATGCCTCTCTGAAATTCAAACTGTGCGCAATTGTTAGAAGTTGATCTTTGCGCCCAATTGAATCTTTCTCGAACTGCTCAACACGGTATCGCGAATCCGCCCAAAGATAGTGGAGGTCGCCGTGGCCGTGGGCGGTCCAAATTGCGGCGTGTTCGTGAGATTGGTCATGTCCGCGCGAAACTCGAAGTTCACGCGTTCCGTAATCGGCGTGCGCTTCAGGAACGACCCATCCAATCCCCAGCCGCCGGGCGAACGGAAGAAGTTCCGGCCCGTATTCCCCAGTTCCCCCATCGCCAACGGCTTGAACTTCGCCAGTTGATCGGCGGAGAAGAACCACTTCACACCGCCCGGCCCATCCTGCACGTTGCCCATCGTCGGACTGCAGCCGTCGCAATTGGCGAAGGACTGCACGACGTTATTGAACGTGAAGAATCCGGAGTACACCGAGAACGGACGGCCACTCTGGAACGTACCGACACCCGCCACCTGCCAGCCGCCGATCAGTCGCTGCGTCCACCCGCTGGCATTGCCGGCGAACTTCCGGCCCTTGCCGAACGGCAGCTCATACAGCCAGTAGGTTTGCGCCACATGCCGGCGGTCGAAATCGCTGGGGCCGTAGTTCAGGCGCCGGTTGTTCACGTCGAAGGGCGTGCTGCCCGCCGTGGATGCGTTGGAAGTACCCACTGTCGACAGAGCCGGGTCGAACGAACGAGTGTCCAGCGACTTCGAGAACGTATAGCTGAACTGCACCTCCAGGCCGCTCGTCATGTGCCGCTGAATTTGCGTCTGCAGGCCGTGGTAGGTCGACCAGTCGTTGGAATCCACCACGTTCATCCCATTGGCGAACTGCGGGTAGGGGATGAAGAAGAAGGGCGAGAGACCCGCCGCTTCCGGCTGTCCCTTGCCGCTGACGGACCGGCGGGAGAGGTCCTGCGCGATGAAGGCGATGTTGTTGTTCGTCAGATCCACGGAGTAGATACGGCGCAAGGCGGCCGAACCCGTCTCCGACGCCGTACGCCGCGAGTCCACCGACATGAGCTGGTTGATCAGCGGGCTTTCGCCTCCCGACTTCACCGTGCTGACCGCGCTCAGGAAACCGTTGTTGCGAATGTCCGCCTGATTGGCGTTGTAGGCGCCGAACAGGTTGTACGCCCGGCGGCCGACATAGTTCACTTCGAACACGGTGTTGTGGACGATCTCACGCTGGATACCGAAGCTCCATTGATGCGTCGTCGGCGACTGGAAGTTCGGATCGGCCACCGTAATGTTACGCGTCGAGAACGCCGCGGGCTGGGCGGAGTCCGACGGCTTGCCGGACGGCGGATTCAACACAGGCAGGCTGCTCAAGCGCCCGCCATTCTGCCCAAACGTCGTATCCTGAACACCCACCGCGATGCCGGGCAGGTTCTGAAATACCGTCGAGCTGAAAACGAAAGTGTTGATGCGGTCGTAGGCAATCCGGTAGTTGCCGCGAATAGAAGTCTTGCCGCTGTTGAAGGGATCCCAGGCGAATCCGAGTGAAGGACCCCAGTTGTTGATCGCGTTGCGATACAGGCTGCCCGGCACCCAGGTCAGCGAGTTCGAAGGCAGGCCTCCGGCCACGGCCGCCTGGTTGGGCAGCCGCACACGCCCGTCGGGATTCGTGGGCGCCATCTTCAGCTCCAGGCGAAGCCCGAGGTCGATCGTCAGATTCCGCCGCGCCTTCCACGTGTCCTGCATGAAAAAGTCGTACTCGTTGAAGCGAGTTTCAAACTTGTACAGGTCGGCCACATAGGCGTCAGCAGTGGAGGGGAACCCGCGGTTGGTGTTGCCCACACGGCCCAGCAGGAAGTTGACGCTCAGCTCCAGGGGAGTGCGATCGTTGGCCTGGTTGATGTCGGCCGGCAACCCGAACGCCGTCGCATCCACGGTGTTCACGGTCCGTGAAAAATCCACCGTCTGCGCTACGTTGTACCCGCCGACCGATCCACGCGTATCGGTGTGGCTGCCGAATCGCATGTTGGTGCCGAACTTCAGACTGTGGGCGCCCTTGAACCAGGCAAAGTTGTCGACGATCTGCCAGGTCTTCAGCTTGCGTTGATTGCCTACCGACCAGTCATCCGGATTCGAAATCGGCATCACCGTCGAAACAGCTCCGCCCAGGTTGATCTTGCTGATATCGGCGCGCGGGTTTTCAAAGTTGAAGGCAAACTGGTTGAGCCCGACCACCAGTTCATTCGTCGTCGAAGTGGTCGGCGTCGACCGCCAGTTGAACGCCAGGTTCTTCGGGTCGCGCATCGTGTTCACCAGGCACGGCGTATTCGGAAACACCGGAGCGCCCCCATTGCCGCGGTCGCAGTTGGAATTCTGATTCCCGAGACTCACGCGGGCAAACAGCGTATTGCGGCTGTTCAGGATGTAATCAAGACGCGTGGTGAGATCGTACTGCTTCTCGAACTGCAGCGCCGTGAAGGTGTAGGCCGCTGTGTTCAGGCCGTCCCCAATCGCGAAATTGTTGGGCAGCGGAGCGCCTTGCGCAATGCCCTTGGTCGAAGCATTCAAACCCGCCCCACTCGGATCGCTGGTGGCAATGTTGTACGTGCCGACATTCACACCACCCACAACGTTGCCCTGGGCATCCACCGAAGCGCCCGTCACGCCGGCCGGAAGATTGCGGCCGCCTTTGACGTAGCGCCAAAGGCCCTGGCGCGCCGAGCTGGTATACACCGTGCTGTTCACAATCGCCGATTCGCGCGTGCGCAGCAACTGCAGGTTCGCATAGTAGAACAGCTTGTTCTTAACGGCGGGACCACCCACCGAGAACCCCGGCATGTTCTGCACATACTGCCGCTTGCCCACGTTGTTGAGATTGCTCTCCCACTCGTTCGCATTCAGGCGCGGCGTCCGGTAAAACCAGAACAGGCTGCCGTGCAGTTCGTTGGTGCCGGACTTGGTCACCATGGCCACCTGGCCGCCCGAATTCCGCCCATACTCAGCGGTCGCATTGCCCGTCAGAACCTTGAATTCGGCCAGGGCATCCGGATTCAGGCGAATCGGCGCGAAGTTGGATCCGCCGGCGCTGGTCTCATTCGCATCGATGCCATCGACGGTGTAGTTCCAGGCACGGTCGCGGGCGCCATTCACATGCACGCCGCCGCCGGTGTTGGCCCCACTGACAACGCCAGGCTGCCGCGCCACCAGGTCGAGCGGATTGCGTCCGCGGGTACCAACGATCGGCAGATCCTTGATCACTTGCTCGCTGAACAGGTTACCGATGTTACCGGAAGTGGACGTTTGTACGACTTCGGCGGAATCCGCCACCGTCACCACTTCGGAGATTTGCCCCAGCTCCAGTCTGACGTTGACCGTGGTTGGCTGGCCGATCGCCACACGGTTCCCAGGCGAGCTGAACTTCTTGAATCCGGAAGCTTCCACAGTCACGGTGTAGAGACCGCTCTGCACTGCCTCGAAGAAGTACGCTCCGTTCTCTGCTGTCTTGGTCGAGAAGGTTGCGTTCGTGCCCTCGTTGATCAGTTTCACTGTCGCGCCGACGACAGGCGAACCACTGGGGTCCTGCGCCACACCGATCACACGGGAAGTTGTGCCCTGGGCGAACAGCCCGCAAACGGCGAGCGCCGCCAGCGAGGTCGCCAGAAAAGCCCTTTGTAGCATATGAAATAGAGGTTAACAAAGGACCTCCAGGAGTTAAAAGAGATTTCTTCACACTCTTAACATCGGCTCCCGCATGAGGCATTTGTTTACACCTCCTGCGCAGCCAGGGCCAAGCCGGGCGCGCGGGCACAAAGTGGCTCGGTTGTCTAGTTCCGCGAGCGCCGCCGTGAGGAACCGGAGGGGCTCACCTCCTGGCCGTGATTCGTCACTGCGAATACTTTCTGGCGCGGTTGGAACTCCGCCAGGCGGACGGTTTCCACCGCTGAGTTACCTGCCAGCACCAACACCAGCAGCCGCGGATCACGGCGGTTCCGGCCCGCCCAGGCAATTCCGTTGCGCTGGTCCACGTACGTCGTTCCACCCACCTCAAAGGTGGCTCCTTCAAACCTGGGCATCGAGTCCGACGCGTTGGCCCGCAATGCCGAGTTCGTCTCAGGACGGCCGATGTAGATCACGTTCATCTGGGCCACCTCCATCCGCGACATCTCGAAGTCGCGGCGGATCGGCACACGGGTCTCATACCAGCCGTTCAACTGGTTCTGCAGCACCTCGGCGGCATAGCGATTGGCACCGGCTTCCTGGTCCGTGCCATACACAATCACTGTATTGCCCAGACGCGGGATCAGGCTGCTGAGCAGCGCTTCGGGGCCGGCGGGCAGGATGTTCAGATCCGGCCGCTTCGCCGGAAAATCCGCTGAACTCACCGTCTTTGTCGTATGCGAAGCGAAGAAGCCATCCATCATCTTGAGAAAGGCTTCGTCGCCCATTTGCCGGCGAACCTCATCGAAGGCGAAGACCGCGCGAGCCGCCTTGAGATCCAGCGGAGAGTCGTCCATCCTCAACCGGTAGCCGTCCAACATCTCCGCCGGATTCTCGGCCGCCAGAATCTGCCGGTACTGAGCCGAGCCCAGCGTGATCCACTCATCCGCTTCGGAGGCCGGCAGCACCCAGCCCTTCCAGAGCTTCGATTCCTCCACCTTCTGGATTTTGGTCTCCGGCGCCTTGGCGGGGGCAGGCGGCGCCGCGAACTCGGGAGCCTTGTCATGCGCCTGGAATAGCGAGTAGCCCGAAGAGTGAATCCCTTCGTTCCCTTCGTAGCTTTCCTTCTGCCACTTGCTCGGCACCCACTCCCTCTCGTTCGGCTTGCCCAGCAGCGCCCAAACCATCATCTTCGGCGCCATCTCGGAAGTCGTCACCTTGGAATCAAAGGCGGAACCGGAGACCAGCGGGGCCGTGCGGAAGGCTGTGAAGGCGAACTGCTCATCGATCGCACCCTTGTACTTTCCGTACATCTCCTGCCACTTGAGGTCCCGCCCGGTGGGCTGGAACGGCAGATGCACGGGCCGGCCCTTGGGATCGGGCACATACTCCAGCCGGACGTTCAGGTCCTTGGAGTTGTTGCAGCCCCAGTAGAAGCCTTCCGTCTCGTTAAACCATTCGTTCTTCGAACTGCGCCACAACTTGGTGCGATTGGTGCCGAGTTCGAACATGGCGATCTCGTCGTTCTTGGCGTCGCCGATCAGCCACTCGTTCGTGTACAAGCCGTTATTGCGCTCGGACAGGTGTTTCACAACGGCGTCGACATCGTCGCCATACTGGATTGCTTTCCGTGCACGGTAGGCCACCGGTGTCCCGTTGATATTGAACGGCGATTGGCGGATGGTGGTCTCGGTAAGGATGACGCCGGCATCGTTCTGATACCAGTCTGTGCCGCTCTGGATCCCGCCAGGATACGACTGCATCATCACGCGGTGGCCCTTCTCAGGCTTCACGTCCAGCATGATGTTGGTCTGCTCCGCCAGCGTCAGCGGCCACCAGGTGATGTGGCCGATGACCATGCGGCCGTCCTTCGTAGCTTTGCCCGTTGCGGCAAACGCCGAACAGCGTTCTGTAATCGACACGTCCTTGCGAGGGTCGTAATAAGCCGGCGGGGTCAGACCAAGCCCTTCCAGCCCCGTCGGGGTGATGGAAGAAGCAGGGTTCAGCAAACCGATTTCGGTAATCGTGTTTGCCGCCACGATGTCGACCAGATCCACTTTGTGCCCCTGGTAACGGGCGCCCGCCGCGGCGGCGCCGTCGGCAATGCCCTTCATTTCGGCCAGAATCTCCTCGTCGAAACCGCGCAGGAACACCGAGTTGGCAATAGTGCGCGCCTGCTCCCAGCCCAGCGCCCGGTTTTTCGAGTTCACTTCCGCGGCCGAGCGGTCGAGGTATCCTTCGATCTCCTTCGGCATCAGGTAGCCGTGCTGAAATCCCCGTTCATAGGGTTGCCCCTCGATGTGCAGGTAGATCCAGCCGGCCTTCGGGTAGCGGTATGCCGGGCCGAAACTCTTCACTGCAATCTTCGAGGGCCACGCCGGAGCTTCGTTGATCTCCTCTACCGAGACACCGGCCACCCAGGACTTGCCGTGGAATGAGGCGCCAGGCGCGATGCGGATCTCCGGCGCATCCTGCCCGCGTGTTGCCGTGAACTTCAACTGGACGCGGGTCCAGTCGCGGCTGCCACCAACCGACTCCGAGTGCACGTCCCACGGCATCGATGCCATCGACAGCGAGAGCCCAGTCGGCACGCTGGTACGATTCCCTTCCGTCACGATCAGGCCGTCTGACTTCAACCAGCCGTTGAGCACATACCGCTTACCGATCGTCAACCGGGTTGCCTGACCACGCACCAGGGCGTCGCCTCCATTGGCGTCCGGCTCGATGCGGACCGACGCTTTGCCGTCATGGATGACTTGTGGGTCCACCGTGGCCGTGGAGCGCAACGGTTTCCAATCGCTGGGAGCAAACAGCAGGGCGGCGGCGAGCAGCATCATCATGTGCGGAAATCCTCAGTTGAAAGTAAGATCGGGACAGGGACTCAGCCCATCGACGTGGATACTTGATTCTAACCGCTCTGTCCAGACCCTGGAAGCAAGGAGTGTTGCCGAAACTATGACCAGCCGTCCTGAGTCGGTTTGCCATAATACGTGAGTGCGTTCAGCAACTATTCAGGCTTTTGCCCTTCTATTTCCGTTTACTCTCGCTGGTTTCTCACAAGGCATCCAGATCGAAAGGATGACCGAAGCGGTGGTTCAGGACCGCCTCGCCCTCGCAACGCCCGATCAGGCGGAGCGCTTTGCGCGCCTGAAGACGCTGTTTGAAGATGCCGGTTGCGGCGGGCATTTGACCGAACTCAAGGTCAAACATGCCAAACTGCCTAATCTGATGTGCGTTCTGCCGGGCGCCAGCGAACAGGAGGTACTGGTCGGAGCGCATTTCGACTCCGTGCCCAAAGTCCCGGGTGTCGTGGATAACTGGAGCGGTGCCTCTCTGCTGCCGAGCCTCTACCAAAGCATCTCCAAACAACCCAGGAAACACACTTTCCGCTTCGTGGCCTTCGTGGATGAAGAAAAGGGGCTGGTCGGATCCAGAGCCTACATCAAGGATCTAAGCGCGGAGGACCGGGCGCGGATTCTAGGCATGGTCAATATCGACTCCGTCGGAACCGGGCCTATGAACGTCGGCCTCTCCGACAGCGACGAGAAGCTGATCGGAATTCTCCGGCGGGCCGCCATCTCGCAGAAGACGGACATCTGGGCTGTGAACACAGACGCGGTTGGATTATCGGACCACACGTCGTTTCGCGAAGCCAAAATTACGGCAGTGAACGTGCATTCCCTCACAAGCAAGTCCCTCGCACTGCTGCATAGCAGGAAGGACGACTTTGCCGCGATCGACAAAGAGAATTACTACCTCACCTATCGCGTGCTGGCGATCTATATGGTCTTTCTGGATGAACTTCTGAAGTAGCGCTATTTCTCTTTCGCTTTGTCGTAGTTCTCAAACAGGTCGTCGCGGCGCACGTGCTCGCCCTTGAAGAGGACGAACCAGACACGCTCAGTGGCGGAAATGTCCTCCAGCGGGTTGCCTTCCACGATCAGGAGCGTCGCTTCGTAACCGGGCTGCACAAGTCCCAGCCGGCCCGACGCGCCAATCGCCTTGGCGGCCGTAAACGTAGCCGCCTGCAGGGCGTCCTTGGTGGAAATGCCCGAAGCGACCCAGAGTTTGAGCTCACGATGCAGTGCCGGACCGTGCGGCAGCAGCGGCAGTCCGGAGAGGGAGGCGGGCGGCAACGGGAACGACGGAGCCGGCAGCTTCGCGTCCGCGTTCAGAGTCCGGCCCTGTGCCATCCGGCGCAAGGTCTCCATCGACTGCGGCCGCACCACCTGCTGCAGCAGCGTGTCCTTCAAAATGTCAGTGCGGCCCGAGGCGAGTTCGCCGGCAACCAGCGAGGGGCTGGTGGGGATGCTGCCCAGCGAGAGCTCCGCGCCCAGCAGTTCGCCGGAGGTGAGCCGGGATACGATTCCGGGGGCCAGTCCCAGCGCATCCGGAGCGCTGCGCACCGCGGTGATTCCGCAGTAGAGATACGCGGCCAACTCACGCTCCATCGCCTTCACCAGGCGATCCTGTTGCATATCGGGCATGCCCGTTCCAGGCAGCATCAGCTGCACGCCGGAATCGATCAGTCCAGGCAGAACCGTCTTGCCCGAGGCCTCGATCGCTTCGGCGTTCAGGCTCTTGGCTTCCGGCGATTTGCCTTCGAAGATCTCGACAATTTTGCCGTTGCGGACCAGCAGGGAGCTGGATTCCAGCACGCGGCCGTCGCCCACGAAGATGCGGGCATCGCGGATGAGCCAGTTCTGCGTGCGGCGCATCTGGCGGGCAAGGATCTCCGTCTTCTTCAGATTGGAGCGGCTCTGGGATTGCCAGACGCCCATGACGATGAACGGAGCCAGGACACCCAGAACCCAGAACTTGGCGCTCGGCTTGAACTTGTCTTCCTTCTCCCAACGGAAGAGCTTCACGGAAAGGATGGAGCCGATGATGGCCGTCAGTACAAGTGCGCCCGCCGGCATGAGATTCTGCTGCAGACTCTCATTGCGCACCAGAATGGCCTGCATGCCGAGGTAAAGATGTGTCGAGGGCAGGAACTGCGCGATGATCTGAAGCCAGTCCGGCATGATGTTCAGCGGCACCGTGGCGCCGGACAGCATCAGCATGGGCAGGTACATCAACTGGATGATGATCTGCGATTCGGCCATCGAGTTCACCACCGAGGCAATGATCGCGCCGAGACTGCGAAAGGCCAGAACGCCGGCGCTCACCATCACGAGCAGCGAGAAGATGTGCTCGGGAAATGGCATGCCGTAGCGCACGCGGGCGATCAGCACGAAGAAGATCACGGTGGGTAGAAACAGGACCCAGCCGGTGACCAGCCCCGCTGTCACGATGGGTGCCGGTGTGATGGGCGCTACCTTGAAGCGGCGCAGGATGCCGGATTCGCGTTCCACCGTGGCGCGCATGCCGGCGCCAAAGAAGCCGGAACCGAGAACGCCGATCACCAGCACCATCGTCAACACCTGCGACATCGCGCCGGTGGACGTCCTGGCGCCAAAGCCTTCGCCGAAGGCGACAAAGAAGATCAGGGGAAACAGGAAATTGAAGAACACCACGAGCCGGTCGCGGGTGGTGAGCAGCAGTGTGCTCTTGATATAGGCGAGATAGGCTTTCACGGATACTTCCTCAATCGCGCAGCGACTTGCCGGTCAATTCAATGAAGACGTCTTCGAGCGTGGGGCGCTTGATGTGGAGGTCGTCCAACTCCGCGCCGGCCGCATCCAGCCACTTGACCAGATCCACGACGGCGCGCGCGGGCTTCGGCGCGGGCACGGTCAGCTTCTTGCGGTCGTCGGTGAAGTGAATGGGGAACTCCGCCGGCCAGTCCCTGGGCAGGTCGAGCGGCATGGGCGACAACGTCGAGATCTCCACGCGCGAGTGGCCCAGAATCTTCTGCTGCAGTTCGCGGGGCGTGCCGATGGCGATGACTTTGCCCTCATCGACGATGGCGACGCGGTGACACAGGCGTTCGGCCTCCTCGATGTAGTGGGTCGTTAGAAGGATCGTGCGTTTCTGGTCGCGCAGCTCCTCGATGAGGGAGTGGATCTCCAGGCGAACCTGCGGGTCCAGACCGGTGGTGGGCTCATCCAGAAAGACCACCTGGGGCTCGTTGAGCATGGCCAGGGCTAAAGCCAGACGCTGTTTCTGGCCGCCGGAGAGCGTCGAATAGAATGCGCCGCGCTTCTCCCAGAGCTGCAGCCGCTTCAACAGATTGGGAATGTCGGTAGCACGGGAGTAGAAGGCGGCGAAGAGTTCCGCCGCCTCCAGCACCTTCATCTTTTCCGGCAGGTTGGTGGCCTGCAGGCTGACGCCGATTCGGTCCTTCACCGCCATGGTGTCGTTCGCCGGATCGTAGCCCAGGACAGATACCTGGCCGGAGGTGCGCGAACGCAATCCCTCCAGGATCTCCACCGTGGTGGTCTTGCCGGCCCCGTTGGGGCCCAGCAGGCCGAAGACCTCGCCCTGGGCGACTTCGAAGTCGATGCCGCGCACGGCCTCGAACTCACCATAGGACTTATGCAGACCGGTGACGCGAATGGCGGGTTGTGTGGACATGTTTATTGTTTGGACAGTACTTCAATGCAGGCGCGCATGAACGCGGGCAGATCCGCGGGCTTGCGCGAGGTGACGAGGTTCTTGTCGACCACGACCTCTGAGTCTTCCCACACGCCGCCGGCGTTCACCACGTCATCCTTGATCGCGAAGAACGAGGTGCAGTGGCGTCCGCGCAGCACATTGGCCGAGCAGAGGCACCAGGGGCCGTGGCAGATGCCCGCCACGAGTTTGCCCTGCGCGTCCACCTGAGCGATGAAGGCGCTGGAGGCGGGATGGCGGCGGATGAAGTCCGGCGCGAAGCCACCGGGGGCGATGACTCCGTCATAGTCGAACGGCTTCACCTCGTCGTACGACTTGTCCGACGTGCACGGGTAACCGGTCTTGGAAGGGTAGGTCTTCCCTGCCTCGGCCGCGATCACATGGACCTCGGCGCCTTCTTCCACCAGACGGTAGTAGGGATACCAGACTTCCATCTCCTGGTACTGCTGGTCGACAAAAATGGCGACTTTCTTTCCCTGTAGGGTCATAGGAATTAGTTTACGTGATGAGGTACGAGGCGATGACAAAGGAAGTTCAAACGGCTAGGAAACAGGATGAAAGGTAGCCGGGGGCGGATGGAACGGTGGAGACAAAAAGAGCGGCGAGGTGTTCCAGGAGAGCCTCGCCGCTGTTGCGAGCAGGGACTACCGTTACTCAGTGGCGAGCGAGCCGTTCGTGGTGGCCGCCGCCAGCATAGCGAGTTCCGGAGTCTGAAGAGGACGTGGTGCCTTTTCCACAAGTTCCGCGGGTTGGATGTCTTCGCCGGTACCGGCCGACAGCTCCTTGAAGCGCCGGGCGGAGACGAGGACGCGGCTCTCGAGGGAGCTGACCGCTTTGTTGTAGGCTTCGACGGAACGATCGAGGCCGCCGCGCACGCCGTCCATATGGCCGGCAAAGACGCGCAGGCGGTCGTAGAGTTCCTTGCCCAGATCGGAAATCTCCTGGGCATTCTGGGTGAGCTTTTCCTGCCTCCAGCCGTAGGCAACGGCCTTGAGCAGGGCAATGAGCGTGGTGGGCGTAGCCAGCAGCACCTTGTTTTCGACGCCGAACTCGATGAGTTCCGGGTCTTTCTGCAGGGCGGCGCTGAAGTAGGTTTCGCCGGGCAGGAAGGCCACGACGAAATCGGGCGCATGGTCGAACTGATCCCAATAGGCCTTGCCGGAGAGCCGCTGCACATGCTGGCGCACCTGCTGGGCGTGTTCCGCCAGTTTGGCGGCGCGTTCGCTGTCGTCGGAGAGTTCGAGGGAATCGAGATAAGCCGCCAGGGACACCTTAGCGTCGATCACGACGACCCGGTGATTGGGCAGGCGGACGACCATATCGGGCCGCAGCCGGCCGCCTTCGGTCTCGATGGAAACCTGCTCCTCGAAGTCGCAGTATTCCACCATGCCGGCCATCTCGACGACGCGGCGGAGCTGCATTTCGCCCCAACGGCCGCGGACTCCCGGGGAGCGGAGCGCGTTCACCAGCTTGCCGGTTTCGGCCTCCACCTTAGCCTGGGCGTTGTGCAGCAGGCTGATCTGCTCGCTGAGGCCGGCGTAGGCGGAAGTGCGGTCCTTCTCAATGCGGGTGAGGGCCTCGCGCAGCGGGGTGAGGGTTTCTTCGATGGACTTCTGACGGACGTCGAGGTCGCCCTTGCTGGACTCCTGGGCCTTCTGGAAGGCGGTCTCGGCAAGGGTGAGGAAGTTCTGGTTGTTGGAAGCCAGGGCCTCGGCCGCCACGCCCTTAAAGGTCTCAGCCAGCTTGGCTTGCGCCTCTTCGAGGGCGCGCAGCTTGTCGGCCTGCGACTTCTCGGCCTCGTCCATGCGGGTGAGCAGGGAGGCATGGCGCGCCTTGAGGTTGCCGCCCTCTTCCAGCAGGGCGGAGATGGCGCGGTCCTTCTCGGCCAGCATGGCGTCCATGCGAGGCACCACCGACGCGCGTTCCTCCGCGGCAGTGCGGGCGCCTACTGCTTCCAGCAGTTGCTCCTGCAGCCTGGCGGTGACGGACCGCTCATCCTCCACCTGCTTGCGCAGGTCCTTGACGGCGTTGTCGCGTTCCTCGATGCGGGCTTTGAACTCGGCCAGTTCCGCTTCACTGGCGGCAAGATTGGGGCCGCGGCTGCCCTTCACCAGCAGGCTGGTGAGGATACCTCCAAAGATCAGCCCAATCAGCAGGATTCCTAACAGAAATATGGGTTCCATGGCTTGCTAGTGATCTAACGGCGGTTCCGGGGGTGTGAAAGATCCGACAATCTACCTAGAGAGGTATAGGGGAGGCACGCAGGGCCAGCGGCGCGCGGCCACTAGGGCGGTCTAGCCAGCGCCCCGGAAAAGCCTGAGGCTGACGCCCTTCCTTAACCGATCAGTACCGCAGGGTGGGCCAGGTTGTCAAAGGGTAGGGTGGCGGGTGGCCCGGTGCCGAGGCCCCGGGCGCTGGGTGGGCGAATGTGTCCGCTTTGGCCTGGAGGGTCATGGGGGTTCCATGGAAGACGCGACGGGGAGGGGTGCCCGCTTACTGACGTGCGCGGTTCGCAGTTCGGGGACGCCTCCCTTACGGTCGGCGTTCGTTGTGTTTGCTTGCCTGGGTTGGGCGTCGTGCTGACAGATGGTTAGGCTTGCAGCTGCTTTTTGAGATACATGAACTGGCCTAAGTGGTAGGAATTGTGGTCCGCCACTACCAGGGCCTCCCTTAATAGGGTCTGGCCGGTGCCGTGGGGCAGCGGGGTGAAGAGGTCGTTGGCGGGGTCGGCGATCAGGGCTCGGAATGCCGCCAGGTCCTGCTGGAAATGCTCAACGGATTGCTGCCAGCCCTCCTCGCTGGGAGGTTCGGGGCTCGCGGGCCAGTAGTCGTCCGGAAAGGTCTTGTCGACGTAGCCGGGGTTGCGGCTGAAGTCGAGGATGTCCTCCTGCGCGAGGCGCATGTGTTCCAGGAGCTCCCAGGCCGAGTGGGGCGCGCCCGGGGGCTTCGTACCGCGCTGGGCGGCGGGAAAGCCGGCTACCGCCTGGTCGAAGGAAAGGTGCGCGCCTTCCATCTGCAGCAGATTGTCGAGGTGAGCGCGTAAGGCGGTGTCGTCCAGTTGGGCCATGGCCTCAGTTTCCCAACTTCGGGGGCGCGCGGGCCGCCCCCTTTGTTTCGCCTCCCGGGCCCGGATCAGGCCCCGGTTTCCAGGACTACGCGGAAGCGGGCTTTGCCGCTCATCATGCGTTCGTAGGCCTCGCCGGCCTTCTCCAGGGGATACTTCTCGATCAGGGGCAGCACGCCGGTGATCTCGCTGAACTTGAGCGTATCCTCGGATTCGATGGAGGTGCCGCTGGGCCAGCCGCGGATCGACTGCCGCTGTAAGACCAGGCCGAGTACGGCGGCCTGGACAGGTTTGCCGGGCACGCCCAGGACCACAAACTCGCCCTTGTAGCCGAGACCGCCCATGGCGGCGGACATGGCATCGGCATCGGTCACCGTGGCCAGGATGACCCGGGCTCCGCCGAGTTTCTGGAGGGCCGCGGATACATCGGTTGCGGTGCTGTCTATATAATGATGCGCGCCCAGCTCCCGGGCGAATTTCGCCTTGTCGGCGCCGCGGGCGACGGCGACGGTGTTGAAGCCCATCTTCGCGGCAAACTGGACACCGAGGTGGCCGAGGCCGCCCATGCCGAGAACCGCGACGGTGTCCGGAGGCCGTGCTCCTGTGTTGCGCAGGGCGTTGAAGGTCGTGATGCCGGCGCAGAGGAGTGGGGCGGCGTCGGCACTCTTGAGGGCATCGGGGACCGCGGCCAGGGCCGCGGCCGGGGCTACGACATAGTCGGCGTAACCGCCGTCGTAGGTGATGCCGGGGATCATGGCGTTGCGGCAGGCGACGTGGTCGCCGCGCCGGCAGGGCTCGCAATGGCCGCAATGGCCGCCATACCAGCCAATGCCGACCCGCTGGCCGACGCTCCATTCAGGGACATTGGCACCGACCGATTCGATGGTGCCGACGATTTCGTGGCCCGGCACGCGCGGGAACTGCACGATGGGCAGGGCTCCGCTGACGGTGATGGAGTCGCTGTGACAGACGCCGCACGCCTCGACGCGTACCCGGACTTCGCCGGCGGCCGGATCCGGCACGTCCCGGGTCACCACGGTGATGGGCCCGCCCGCTTTGTCCACCTGAGCATATCTAGCTTTCATTCGTAAAGGTCCTTCCCTAGGAGTGCTTCACAAACGGGCAAGCATTCCGGTTTTCGTTGAGAGGTTGGATGCTCGGGGGTGATGATTCGCGGCAGGAAAGCGGTGGGCTCGGGGGGCCGGCCGGGCTTGCGTTCGATGGGTGTGGTTCGCGGTGCGCGCGGTTTGGGTGCCGGCCGCCGGTGTGTCAGTACGGTGACACTTCGGAGGGGTGCCGATTCGGATGTGAATGAGCAGGCCTGGGGGTTCGAGCAGGCTGAGGGCCGGGTTGGTTTGCAGGCTACGGGGCTTTGGGGTCGGGCCGGGGATTGGGTTCGATGGGCTGAGGTGAAGGGTGGGCGGTGGTCGGGCTTCGGCACGCCAACTGGGTTTGCCGGGCGATCCAGCTGCGGTTTGGTTGGGTGGCGGAATGGCGGGGAGGGGGTCCTGGTGTTGCCGGGGGAGGAGTCCGGGTGGTCCTGGATGGAGCTTGTAAATTGTTGATTTGAATTGGGCTGGATTGGATTTGGGGCGGGCGGTGTTGTAGTTGCGACGGGCCCCCGGCAATGCCGGGGGGAATGCTGGGGGCGGGGTTTCGGTTGTTGCGGATGGGGCTGGTTGTTGTCTGTAAAGTGTTGATTTTGCTTTGGTTGGATTGGATTTTGGGCGGGCGGCGTTGTGATTGCGACGGGCCCCCGGCAATGCCGGGGGAATGCTGGGGGCGGGGTTTCGGTTGTTGCGGATGGGGCTGGTTGATACCTGTAAAGTATTGATTTTGCTTTGGTTGGATTGGATTTGGGGCGGGCGGTGTTGTGGTTGCGACGGACCCCGGCAATGCCGGGGGGAATGCTGGGGGCGGGATTTTGGTTGGTGGGGATTGGGCTGGTTGATGCCTGTAAAGTTGTGATTTTGCTTGGGTTGGATTGGACTTTGGGCGGGCGGGGTTGTGGTTGCGACGGGCCCCCGGCAATGCCGGGGGAAATGCTGGGGGCCGGGTGGCTTCGTTGGTGTCGCCTCGGCAGGCGTGTTGGCGAACGGGAGAGATGAAAGTGGGTTTGTTCCCTCAAATTCCACGGTGGGTTCCGGGTCGACGCGGTGGTCGGCCGGCGGTTCTGATGTTTCCAGTGTGGATGGGTTTGTTCCCTCAAAACTCGATTTGCGGTTTGCGGTTGGGGGCTCGGTGGGGCCGGGTTGGCTGGTGGCGGCTGTGGGTTTGTGCGGCAATGACGCCGCTGATTTCGGGGCTTCTAGTGGGCGGAGCTGAAGCTCCGCGCAGGATGAATCCTGCCCCACATGGGCTGAACTGATTGGTTGTTGGGGCTCCTCTTGTTGGGGCTCCGGCTGTACGGGCTCTGGTTGTTGGGGTCCGGCTGTGCTGGCTCGGGTTGTTGGAGTTGCGCGAGGTGGGCCCGGCCGGCTGGGGCGGCTTGGATGGCGGACTCGACCCGGCGGAGGCGCATCTGGATCCAGCCGGCATAGCGGTTGAGGGCCTGGATGAAGCCGTGCTGGCGGAGCACCCATTCGCTGGCGACCTCTTCGTTGCCGCAGCCATACTCCAAACCTGCATTGAATAAGGCTCGTTCCCGGCTGGCATGCAGGGTGAGATGGCCCTGGAGCATGTGCCAGTCGAAGCTGAGGGTGCGCAGGGCTGGATCGGCGATGTGTTGGGTGCGGGCCTCGGCGATGGTGCGGAAGTGGGCTTCGAGGCGCGGCGGCAGACGGTGGTTCTCGCTGTAGGCTCCGGTGCGGCGCGCGTTGCCGGAGACTTTGGCCTTGCCGGTGGCAGAGCGCGGGCCGGTGGATTTCCGGGCGTTGGCCCGGTTGGCGGCGAGCCGGCGTTCGGAGATGTGCGTCAGGGGCATGGGCGGGTCCTTGTTCTAGTCCTCTGCTGGTTCCTGTTCGTGTTGTCCTTCGGGGTTCACTGGACCTATTGAACGGGCCAAGTGCGCTGGATGAGGCGGAGTTCGGCGGCCAGGGCCCGGTGGTGGCGCCAGTAACGCTCTTCGAGTCCGAGGGCTTCGTGGAGGGCCTTGCGCTGGGTGTCATCCATATTGTCGAGGAAGCCCTGCCAAGCGTGAAGGCTGGGGCTGGGTTTCGCGGCGAGTTGTTCGGCTTGTCCACTGGCGCTGGATCTGGAGGTTGAGGGCGGTGGTTTTCGAAGGAGGTGTAGCGTTCGGACGCCAGATGCATTTCGGCCATGCGGTCGACAAGGAGGTGCTGGTAGACGTTGGTGGGCTTGTATTGTTCGTGGACGGCGGCACGAACTTTGAGGTAGTAGGCGTTGCGCTCGCAAAAGGTGGTGACCTGGGAGGCTTTGGGGCCGGTGAGGATGTTGTCCTCTTCGACCTGGGTGTGGCGGGTGAGGAGGTCGATGTCGGGGACGGCGCAATCGACTGGTTCGGTAGTCAGCATAGGAAAGTTCTCATACCCATTGTTCTGGTGATGGACCAAGGATTTAGGAGAATGAGGTCTGTAACATATTGATTGCAGGCGAGAAGATTTTTGTTGAAGTTGTGTGACCGGTGGGGGCGGGATCCCCGGAAATGGGGTGGTTCCGAGGGAGGAGGCTCGGGGGTTGGGGTGGAGATTCCGCGGGGCGCGGGGCAGGAGGTCCCCGTTCTGGGCGCGCTCTGTTGCAGGGGCGGGCCATCGGGACGACGTGGCTCCGCGTGGTCGACCAGGGGGTCGACCGCAGACCTGGGGGTCCGCCTTACCGTATGGCCGGCCCGCTGGGGGTTTCAGACGGTTTCGCGGTCTGTAGGGCCATGGGCGCGCTCCGTTGAAGGTGCTACTGAGAAGAGTGCCCGCTTACTGACGTGCGCGGTTCGCAGCGCGGCGGGGACTATTCCGTTGAAGACGGGACTGAAGCGTGCGCCGGGGACCACTCCCTGACGGTCGTGGTTCGTCGCGGATTCCTACGATTTTGCGGCCCATAGGGCCGTGGGACCTCCGTCCAAAGTCAGGCCGGTGGGCAGCGATGCGCTTTCCTGGTGGTCGACCAGGGGGTCGACCGCAGACCTGGGGGTCCGCCTTACCGTGTGGCCGGCCCGCTGGGGGTTTCAGACGGTTTCGCGGTCTGTAGGGCCGTCGGCGCGCTCCGTCGAAGGTGCGACTGAGAAGAGCGCCCGCTTACTGACGTGCGCGGTTCGCAGCGCGGCGGGGACTCCTCCGCTGAAGGTGGGACTCGAAGCGTGCGCTGGGAGTACACGCTGGCGGTCGTGGTTCTTTGCGGTTTGTGTTCCGGGGCCGGTGTCATGGAATCGACACTTTTCTTTGACGCTGGGGGGAGTTCTGATTGACATCGAGATAAGTTGCCAGAATCAGTGGGATTGTTCACACGAAGTTCACTCTTTTGGGTTTAGGTTTCTGAATTTGTCACGACTTGGGGACTCTGCCGTCCGCGCAATGGCGCCTTTTTCGTGTTTGCCGGGAACGAGTAGCAGATCAAAAGACAGACTCGCGAGATTGACCAAAGCGATTGGGGCGTGCGACTTTATTCCAGAGGGCGTCTTGCGGATTCAAAAAACTCGGTGTTTCCCTGCTGGTTCCTTTTCTTCTTTTTGCGGCACCGGCATTTCCCGCGGGCCAGATTATAGACTGATGGATTGGACGATTGGGATTTCTGGCCTGCGCCAGATGGGCCTGTTGCCGCGGACGCTGGCCGCACCGCCCCTGCAGGGTGCGCAGCGCCGCTTCCGGCCCCGATTTGAGCATCGCTCTGACGCATACCAGCAGCTTCCTGCAAGGCCAGACCAATGCGGTCTGGTTCCTTATTCGCGTGGCGAATGAGGGCTCCGCCAATACCAGCGGAGTGATTCGACCGTCGTCGATTCCATGCCATCGGGGATCACGATTACATCGATGTGGGGGCCAGGGTGGACCTGTGCCGCGAACACCTGCACGCGAATCGACAGTTGGCCGGCTGGTCAAGTGCTGCCCACGATCAGCGTGCTGGCCAGTATCGCGGCGAATGCTCCGCCATCCGTCAGCAATATGGCGACTGTGTCGGGCGGCGGCGACACTAACATCGCCAACAATATCGCGAACGATGTCAGCACAATTGCGGCGGTGGGCTACGCGGTGACCTGGGGTGATCTCTACCGGGATCAATGGTTTTGTGCCGACCTCGATTGACGATCTTGTGTCGATCTCAGCGGGCGATCACCACGTGGTGGGATTGCGGAAGAACGGGACGGTGGTGCAATGGGGCAATGCGATGCAATCTCCGGCGGCGGCACAGAACCTCACGGGAGTGATCGCGGTAGCCGCAGGCGGCAACGGAAGTTTTGCACTGAAGAGCGATGGGACCGTTGTGGCCTGGGCGGTAGGGGACATTCCCCAGACACCACCGGCCAACGTGGCGGATGTCGTGGCCATTTCTTCCGGCTTCACCGGCTGCATCGCGGTGAAGAGTGACGGAACAGTGATGCAATGGGGCACCATCACCTGGGGTTCGCTGGATCCAAACGCAGTCTCGGGTGTCGTGGCCGTCTCCGGCAGCCAAGATACCGTCGCAGCGCTGCGGTGGGACGGGAGTGTGATGACCTGGGGACCGTATGCACCGGCCGTTCCGAACGGACTGGGCGCGCTTTCGCAGGTTGTGGGCGTCTCCTTCGGGGCCGCGGTTGGACTAAGGCCCGACGGCACGGTGGTCGCGTGGAAAGATCCCATGGGGACGGACCTGACGAATGTGCCGGCGGGCCGGAGCCACGTCGTGAGCATTTCCGCAAGACAATACGCCCTGGCCATCAAGGACGATGGGACAGTTGCCGCGTGGGGCGACAACAGCTTCGGAAAGGTCGATTCCACTTTCCGGTCGACGAGCGTGCGGGCCGCCTCCGCCGCGATCGACGTTCGGCGTGGCGATTGTCTCGGTAAAGCGGCTCCACAATCCAGACGCGAACACCCGACCTGCTGCCGGATTCCCCCTACTTCTCCGTGCGGCCGGATGTTTCCACTGGATGGCCAACCGCTGTACCAGACAACTACCATTCTCGTGCCGCCCGGCAGCACCCATGAGATTTCGACCACTGCGATGCAGACTAACCCAGCCGGGTACTATATGCGATTCTCAGTTCCTGGACTGGGACGGATGGCGGGGCCATCACACACAGCGTCATTCCGGTGGCGGACACAACCTACACCGCGAAGTTCAGGACACAATTCCAGGTCACCTTGTCGGCCGGAACGGGCGGCACGATCAGTCCCTCCACCAATTACTTTGATGCGGGTTCCGCGTTGCAACTGCTTGCGGTGCTGCAGTGGCTATGTCTTTGCCAGTTTCACCACCAGCGGCGACCGTTTCAGGGCAACCCATTCCGGCTGTATGTGAATGCCGACGGCGTGGCAGGCACATTTGTTCAACCTTCAGGCGCGTTGCTGGCAGCGAAACTGACCCCGAGCGGACCAGTCCTGCAGGGCCAGACCAATGCCGTTTATGC
Source organism: Paludibaculum sp. (assembly GCA_049841055.1). Taxonomy (GTDB): domain Bacteria; phylum Acidobacteriota; class Terriglobia; order Bryobacterales; family Bryobacteraceae; genus Paludibaculum. The sequence continues at coordinate 26,402 of JASGIE010000134.1, forward strand.
CGGACGCATACGGAATGCCGGGACGAGCGCACTGACTGGCGCTTCGGTTACTTTCGGCGGAGGAGTTGTTGAATCGTGGACCGGATTCGGGACCGGCTGGACATGCTCCTCGAGTTCCTGCAGTCGAGCGGACACACTGGCTCCGGGCCAGGAGTATCCGGCGCTGTTGTTTGTGGGTTCCGTACCCTCGAAAGCGCGAGGCTCGGCTTATCCGAGCCTTTCCGTGACCTCGGGTAATCTGAGTGTACTGGGAACTGTGTTTTCGACTGCCTATTATAATGGTAATACGGTCATCGGCTCGGGTGACAACACGAAGGGCCAGACTTCCATATCCCGAAGGGCTGTCCAATGTGGTTGCTGTTTCCGGGAGGTCTGTTCCACAGTCTCGCCTTGAAAGGCGATGGCACGGTGCGCGCCGGGGGGGATTCCTGCTCCAGACGCAGGTACCGCTCTATTTGACGGGAGTTATCGGAATCGCCAGCGGAAACAACCACAACCTGGCGTCAAGAAGGATGGCACGGTGGTGGCGTGGGGAGACTCCAGCAGCGGACAGACGACGGTGCCGGGGACGGCTTTGCAGGTTATCGCCATTGCAGCGGGGGCGAACCACAGCCTGGCGCTGACAAGCTGGACCGCAAGGTGATCCGTGTGTGGTGAATGGAAGTGGGCAGTCCACAGTGCCCGCCTCCGTCACACAGGCCGTGGCGATCGCAGCCGGCGGTGACCATTCACTGGCGGTACTTGATCGACGGCACGGTGGCCGCGTGGGGCAGCAACACTGACCAGGAGAGTAGGGTTCCTGGCGGGCTGAAGGGCGTGGAGGATGTCGCGGCAGGAGCACATTTCAGCCTCGCGCGAAAGAGTGATGGGCACGTGGTGGCATGGGGTACGAATCTGGCGTCCATTTTCAGAGCCGGTTTGCCGGGCGGACTGACGGACGCGGCCATGGTGGCAGCCGGGGTGAACCATGTACTGGCTGAGCAGTGGAATCGGGGCTTGTTCCGCGTGGGGCAGCAGCGGCAGTGGACAGAGTACCGTGCCTCAGGGCCTGAGTGGAGTCACCGGCATAGGCGCCGGCGGCGCGATAGTCTGGCGATTACCTCAGGACAAGTCCGCCTGCAGTACACCTTTTCAACATAACCACAGGGCATCCCGTTTTACGTGGATGGGGTTCGAGTACACCTCCAGCGCGACCGTGCAATGGGCTTATGGGAGTCCCGACGTCGTCGCGATCCCAGCTGCCCAAGCGGGGCCGGGCACCGGATCGATGGCGATCTTCACAGGCTGGTCTGACGAACAGGCGATGTTGAGCCGCACGTTCTTCGCGGACGAGACTCGGGATTTCGTCCTGAACTTCAAAATGCAGTACCTGGTGACGACTTCGGCGTCGGCAGGCGGAACGATCACGCCGCCCACGGGCTACTTCGATTACGGCACACAGATCAATGTGCAAGCCACAACAAATCAGGGTTACCTGTTCGCCGGGTTCAGCGGCGGCCTGACAGGGACCACGAATCCGAGAGCTCTCACCGTGACCGCGCCGATCACGATCGCCGCCAGTTTCACGGCAATTCCTCCGAAGCCCAAACTGAGAATCGCCGTGCGGCATACAAACGCGTTCCTGAAAGGCCAGACCAACGCGGTGTATCTCATCCGAGCCGGCAATGATCCACTGGCCGGACCGACGAGCGGCCAGGTGACGGTGACATTGACGGTGCCGACGGGCCTGCAGGTTACGGCCTTGAGCGGACCGGGGTGGAGTTGCGCGGCGGGCTCGTGTACGCGGAGCGATGCGCTGGCGGGCGGGAAGTGGTATCCGGCGATCACGGCTGTTGCCACTGTGGCCGCCAATGCTCCGGCTAGCGTGAGCATGCAGGCTGCCGCTTCGGGTGGAGGAGATACAGCCACACCCACGGCTACGGACACGGCTGCCGTCAATGCCAGCGCCACGCCGGTGATGTGGCTGGATGTGCTGAGCAATCCGCACCGGAATGACAAACCGTACCCTACCGGGCTCTCAAACATCGTGGCGGTAGCCGCCGGCGCGGATCATTTTCTGGCCTTGAAGAAGATGGAACGGTTGCGGCCTGGGGCTCGAACCAGAAGCAGCAATGCGACGTGCCCAATGGACTGAGTGGCGTGATCGCCATCTCGGCGGGAGGTAGTTTCAGTGCGGCCCTGAAATCGAATGGGACAGTGGTTGTCTGGGGCACGGGTTTGACTGGGACCGCGATGCCCGCCACGTTGGCGGATGTGGTGGAGCTCGCGGCCGGATCGAGCTTCCTGCTGGCACTGAAGGCCGACGGCACTCTTGCCGCGTGGGGCGTGACGAACAATCTCGATATGAACGTGGTGGGGCAGGCTACGGGTCTGGTGGCGCTGTCCGCCTCGTCAGGGGCACTGGGATTGAACGGCGATGGAGTGCCGGTCAATCTCAGCGGCTATGCGAATGACGCAGTCCCGCAGGGCGTCCCCGCGTCGATTGCGATCGCCAACGGCGGCGGCATGAACGCGGCGATCGGCGCTGACGGAAGTATCCGGTTCTGGGGGTCTGGTGGAATTAACGGGGTGCCTTCCAACTGGAGCGGCATCGCATCGGCGGCATTCGGAGCCTTCTGCTCAGTCGGCATCGGCACCGACCAGACGGTCCGGCAGCAGGGGTGCACAACCTTCGGATCCTCACCCGCGCCCAAGGACATCACCAATGCGCTGTCGGCGGACGCGGATTACAGCCTGTTGGTCATTCTCACCGCGACTCCGCCTCCGGTCTCGGTTCAGGTGAGTTCGCAGGCTGGCCCAATGACCGTGGATGGCACTAGCTACCAGCAAGCCCAGACCTTCAATTGGGCTTTTGGGAGCAGCCACTCGGTTTCGGTGCCCGCCAGCGTGGACACCGGCACGGGCAAGCGGTCCCTGTTTGCCTCATGGACAGATGGCGGCGCGATGGCGCACACGTTCACCGTCGCGTCCGCGGAGGTCATCCAACTAACGGCGAACTACGATGCGCAGGTCTACCTCACGACGAGCGCCACAACGGGCGGGACGATCAGCCCGGCAAGTGGCTGGTTTGCGCAGGGCCAGAGTGTGCAACTCACGGCGACGCTGGCGGCGGGCTACGCGTTCACCGGGTTCACCGGGACGTATACCGCATCCTTCACCCCGTTCCAGGTGCCGATGCCGGTGCCTGCCACGATGACTGCGAACTTCGCCGTCATCTCGCCACAACCCTCGACGGTAGGCGTCTCTCCGTTCACGGGGTCGGGCTCAGAAGTCACGTTCACGCCGATCTACAAGGCGGGCTATGGGTACAAAGACCTGCTGTGGGTCCAATTCCTGGTGGCGGCGGCTCCGGATGGGGGCGGCCAACCGTTCTGTTTCGTGCACTACGACGTGCAGGGTGACGCGTTCTGGATGTATGGAGACGGCGGGTTCTTCGTCGGACCGGTGAAGCCTGGCACCGCGAGTGGTCAGCTTCAGAACACGCTCTGCGGGCTGAACACGCAGATGTCCAACACGAGCGGCAGCGGGGATACGCTGGGGATGGGACTGAAGCTGGTTTTCAAGAGTGCGGCTAACCTGAAGCTCTATCTGCGAGCGTACACGCAGGGCCAACTCGACACCGGTTGGGTGGAGCGCGGCACCTGGACCACCGCGGCCGTTCCCCTGGGGAATAAGTTGGTGATTCCTTCGTCGGGATCGGGCGGGCAGCAGACGTTCACAGCGAGGTATTACGATCCATCGGGCTATGACGGTACGAATCTGGGCTGGGCGCAGTTCCTGGTGGCCGCGGCGCCGGATGGAGGTGGGCAGCCGTTCTGCTTTGTGCATTACGACCGGGCCGGGAACGGTTTGTGGATGTACTCGGGCGACGTAGGCTTTTTCCTGGGTCCGGTGAGTCCGGGGACGGCGTCGAATGCATTGAGCAGTAGTGCGTGTTCGGTCGATCCGGCGGGGGCCTCGGCGGTGAGCCAGTTTGGTGTGCTTTCGGTGACAGTCCCGGTGGTTTTGAAGGCGCCGATGTCGGGGGCGAAGAATTTGTATCAGCGGATGATGGATCCGCTGTTCCGGGATTCGAACTGGGTGAAGACGGGGAGTTGGACGGTGCCGTAGGGGGGTGCGGCCCTCCTGGTGGTAAGTTGCTTTGGAGGTCACTCAACTGGAGGCCGTCGCCTCCACTACAACAGCCGGAGTCCACTGACGGAGCAGTCGGGGGTGGGGCCGGACGTCCAACTTTGCTTCAGGGAAGACACGCAGTGGAGGTACATCGTTGATGACAAGGCCCGTATCTGCGATCGTTCAGCGTTTGACCATTGCATGTATCCTTGGGTCCAGGTTGGCCAGCGGCGATGATGCGTTTGTACACGCTGACGTTCAACGCATCACGGCTGCTGCCTTTCCGACCGAGGATCCGGACATCGCCTCCTACAGCCTCAGGTTTGATTTGCGAGTAAAGAACCTGTTGCGGAAGAGCATTTTCCTTCCAGTGCCTCGGGTGGATGAGGCGACAGATCGGGTTGCGGCCCTGACGACAGAGTTACAGCTGCCGGACGAAAAGTGGGAAACGCTCATTCACTCGAGCTGGTACGGAACCTCGCAAACCAAGTATGAAGCCTGCATGGAGTTGCAAGCCGGGAAGACTTATGTTGTCGAGGATGTACCCAGCGCGCTTGTGCTCCTCAAGAGCCAGGTGCCGAGACTGGGGAAGGAGCCTACCCTGCGTCTGAAGTTCTATCTCCTTTGCCAGCAAGCCAATGGGCAGGTGTTGTCAACGCCCGTTGAGACGGAGGGTTTTCGGGTTTTGCTGCCGCCGGCGCGGTGAGTCTACCAGTAGACTCGCTGAGGGCGGCTGGTCCCAACGTGGACGACAGGCCCGCAGTGGGGTTTGTCGTTTGTCTATCTGTGACGAGTTTGGCAACCGAACGCCGCAGAAGGTGATGAAGGGGACGGCACCTTCTCCGGAGGATTGACGATCAGAGCCAGAGAGCCCACGGATTGAGTGTGGGTGCAGTGGAGAGTATCACAGAGGCGCCTTTGAAGGATTGTTTTCAATGAGCAATCAGGCGAATCCAGCCGCGCTAACCGCGATCACGATCGCGTGTTCGCTATTACTGTGCGCAAATAAGCCGCCCTCCGGTGAGTGTGTGAGCAGTTCGCAGAGCGAAGCGCTTCAGACTGCGGGTCTCGTTTTTCGTGGGAACGTAGCTGAGATCAAGGATGTCGAACTTGGCCCGAGGAATAGAGACGACAAGGAGGGACTGGTTCGCCCTTCCGCGGTAAGCAACCTGAAAGCAGTAACTTTTTTGGTAGACCGCGCATGGAAGGGCGCAGTAGCGCAATCTGTAACGGTCATCGCATTCAGTCGGGTCTCAATGGGAGGGGCTTACCAGTTTGTGAAGAATTCTGAATATGTGGTGTATGCACTTGATGATGTAGACCAGGCATGGCTACGTATTCGAACGCAGAGCTCGAAGCATCGTGTCTACAGTGCCGGAGATTCTTGCCCTCTCCGCATTCGAAACGACATCCAGCGGGAATCTTTGCTCTTAGGAAAGGGCCGGATACCACAATCGAGGTAGCAGCGGCATGACTGAGTACCTAGCTTGTTGTATAAGAAACACCTGGGAGAGGCAGTGATTCGTCATGAGCAGCTGCAAAAGGAAAACCAAACTCTCTCTGGCAGAGTGGGTAGCGGTCCACTCCCCCTCTAGAATGCGAAGCATGACTCGTAATGCCACTCTCGCCTGCTTAGTGCTGCTCTCTTCACCATCTGGATCTACGCAAGTGCGGGAGACCACCAATGCACTAGTTGCATGTACTAGTGAACTAAGGCTGCCAACGTTTTCGGACTTGGCTCGGTCTATGGCTCCATCCGTGACCGTGAATGTCCGCCTACGCGTTGAGGCGACCGGTCAAGCAGGCAGGCTCGATTTTGAGGGAGGAAGCGATGGGCATCGTTCTGATGTCAGAATGGCGATTCAGAGGTCACGATTCTTACCGGAGTGCTCGGGGAAAGTGCTCTCATTGAAGTTCACCTATGAGATCTCAGGCGCTCCTGACTACTCTCCGCCAGTGACGGTCACATATCGACCTCCAAACCACTTCATACTGCGGACAAACCCTATACTGCCGACCGCGGATCGAACTAATATTCCGAAGTAGTGAGGGTTAGGGTCGAGAACCTTCCCGCGCATTCAGCCACAGGCCACGCAGGTTGGCGTTGGGGCACGATGCGGCAGACGGCGGTGGCCGCCTTGGTATGAAGAGTAATCGGACCCAAGGAAAGTGGAAAGCACCGCATTAAGGGAAGTCGAAAGGTCCGCTGGGCGGAGTCAGGCTGCATCCCTCCTCCGACTCGCGGCTGATGGTCGAGAATTGGGAGGGACATGTTCTCCAAACTTAGTGGATCCATAGTGCTGCTCTCGCTGTCTCTGCTGCCGCCATCACAGGCCAAGACGATCGAAGATGACCCCGTCCCCACGCTAACAATGTGCGTCCTGGCGCGCGAACCGCAGAAGTATTCGGGAAGAACCCTACGACTCACGGCCGAGTATGGCGCCGGCGTGCACGGTGCCGCCTTCTTCGATAAAGGCTGCCCGACGGTCGTCTTCTTAGGTGGGACACCTGGTCGAACACAGCCTGCCCCGGTGGCGCCGACGCAGCAACAGCCAAAGTGGATTTGGAGGTGCTCCGTTGGGCGGAGGAACTCTACGTGCGTCGCGTGGCAGCCGGCAAGGTACCCACTGTGGAGGTAGTGGTTGTTGGCGAGTTGATTCTTCCCGCCGACGCTTCGAAGGCGGTGCGGATGGCTGGGGGTCGCACCGGAGGAGCGGGCTTCTGCCAGATGGGCGGCTCGCCATTCCAGATGATAGTTAGAAAGGTTGAGTCCGTTACCTTCCGTGAGCGGAGTGACGTAGTGACGCACCCCAAGTAATAGGCGACTGGTCCCGCTGGCGTCTGGAACGAACTTCGGCACCAGGGAGTGGAAGGCTAATTGAGTTAGCGAGGACACATGATTCTAACGGCGCGGATCATAGGATTACTTGCAACTCTTGCGCTGTTTTCAACCCTCGGAGCGCATAGACTGACTTGTAGCAGCGGGGCAAAGTACGTGCTGCTTATGTTATGTGGACTGGCCGGCCTGATAGCCGGCGAGCATGCGGTTCGCTTTCTACGGCGGGGTCTGAAATGAGATCCGACCGTGACCAGGTGAAGTTCACGACGTCCAAGCGGGATGTTTCGGCGAGTTCCAATGCCTTTCTTTTACACGACACGCGAAGCGATTCTGGCCGGGGATCGTGTTCTTTTGGGACGGCCATCCGGGCGAGATCGAGACGATCGCCGGCTCCCAGGTGGAACCGTCGGATTGGTTTGTCGAGCAGTTTCGCGGAGGGGTTCTGGTGCTTGAGGCGCGGTTCGGACGCGTCTTTCTGACTCCTCAGGATGACGCGTTCGAGGAACTGGTGTTTGTTGCCCGGCGGGCGGAATCCAGTGCAGCCAATGCGGAGGCCCCTGCATCCTGATGGAACTGAATCGCCCGCTGGAGGCCGGGGTCCGCTGGATCAGAAGACGGGCGTGTAGCCTGATGCTATGAAGTTCTACGCGCTTTGGACGGCAAGCGCCGTATTCCTGGTATACATGCTGTTCAACGGATACTGCATGGTGTTTGACCAGGCGCTGTGGAAGAGATCCAGGTTGCTTGTTAGAGGGCGGCTTGATGAGCTGGATATGAGTCGGGTGGAGAATCGGATTCATATCAGGATCCTGGGCGGGGTTTGCCTTGTACTCGCGATTTATATGATCAGCGGACTGGTGGGGCCGGGCTTGAGGCGGTTTTTCCGATAGACGTGGGCAAGTTGTCGGAGGTACGGCCGCAATGTGGAAGTCCTGGCCTGTCACGCTCGAATTTGGATGAGAAGGAATCATTCCGCAGCGGACAGATTGATCAGAATGCCTCGATCTGCTCGATTCATGGCGTCAGGCGTAGCGCGTCACATTACTCAACGTGGTACCGACCGCCAATCCGTGTTCCATTCCTGCCGCGACCGGCTAACCTGCCTGCGTTTGTTACGCGAACAGGCGGCCGTCAGCAACCTCCCGATTTTGGTTTTTGCCTGATAGCCGATCCTATCCACCTGATTGCCGTGCCACACCGTAAAGCGGCAGTGACAGGACGTCCCCTTTTCCACCTTTTCCCTCTGGGACGGACCCTCTCCGGCAGGAGCGAGGTGCCTCCGGAAAAGGGGACATCCATGGGTGGTGGGCAGTCGATTCCTTCCCAGGCCAGTGGCGTGCAATTCGAACCCACAACTTGGACGATCGGGCCTCTGCGAGCGTCATGTATTCATGAGCCAACACGAACGAAGCGGCAGGGAGGGATGACGCTGTTTCGCTGGCTGGGCATCGGCACTGTGCTTTACTCGGGCTTCTGTTTCGCGGTTTTCTACCTGAGCAGGCAAGGTGCCCGAATCCGGGCTGCGGAGCTGCAGCCCATCTGGATAATCGGCACTTTCTTTCTGATTCTTGGGATCGGGTTGCTGCTGAACCATAAGTGGGCGGGCGCCGTGTTTTGCGTTTGCGGGCTGGTGTTTTCGTTCTGGATGATTATCGGCAGTTTAATATTCGTTCCGTTTCCGTTTGTGTTGATCAACCTGGCCTTTGGAGGACCGGTGCTTTGGGCCAGTATCGAGGTCTTCAGGCAGCTTCTCCGGTCGTTCCGGCTCAGAGTCCGTCGGGACCGGTCCATTGAGGACCTGGGCTGAGTGCGACGCTGGGATGTGCGGATTTGGGCGGCAACCGGGCGCTGGGGTGTCGGATTCTTACCGTGGTATCAGTGGGTGCAGGAGATGCCGTCGCGAGTAACACTTCAGGAGTAGGACAGAATGATCATTAGAGTCACACCCTATCCAGATTGGCCAGTATGGCTGCAGATGCTGATCATGGTGCCAAACGCCTTGCTGGCGGGATATGCAAGTTGGTGTTGGTAGCCCAAATCGACGCGAGAATGGAATCGCTTTGGTTGGGTGATGGCGTATCTGGTGGTCTATTTTCTGGTGATGATATTTGTTTTTCACTTAGGCTGATTGAACTATACTGCTCATCCGACGCCGGCCATGCTTAGCTTCGGCGCGGATCCGGCCAATCTGGCACGATGGGCATCAGGCATCTGGAACAGAGGACAGCAATGACCAGGGCAATATCACTCCTACTCCTGTTAGTCGCGGCCAGTCCCGCAGGGTTCGCACTTGATCCTGTTGTCAGCAAGGCGGCCGCCGCGGATCTCGTTCGAGATGCCCTTGCCCGTCTTGGCTACGACGGCGGAGGTACGAAAATCTCCGTGCGGCCCTGGCTTTACTATTGGGCCCCCGACTTCATCACTCTCCAGGCACAAGTATACGTCACGTCGATTGAGAAGGTCGCAGTGCAGTATTTCGCTGTGAACCCATGGACCGGCGACGTATGGGAGCCGTTTGGATGTACTCGAATCCTGTCGCCAACAATCGAACGAAAGCAGGAAGAGATTTGGACGTCATCCAAGCTTCCGGACGAGGCGCGTCGTGTTCTCAAGGGGCGAGTGCCCGGATGCACGCCAAGGGAGAGCGCAGGGAGAGAGGGCGCGAAGTGACGGGGCGACAGGGAGAGCCGGCTGTCCCACTCTACAAAATGGCTTATATGACAAGAAAGAGAGTCAAGAGCTTCGCTATAGCCCTGCTGTCGATGGGCGTCTCTGTCGTCTCAGTCATGGGGCAAGCTACCGACTCCCCGTGCGAACAGCGTGTCGAGATGCGCCACTACTCCGCCTGTCTTCCCAAGGCGTGGAGGTGGACAAAGCATGCTGAAATCGAAGGGATTACCGCATGCAATGGGAGTCTGCAGGCGTGCACTGGAACGGGAGGTGGTTTTCCTCTTCGGGGGCGAGTGATCGTGACCATCGCTCCGGCGGCACTGCTGCCGGGCCACTCGCGCACGGTGGGAGAGGTGATTCAGCGCGCCCAAGCGGGAGAACCTGAACGACGACCGGCGACAGCGGGTCCTGTCGGCCCAGGGCGCGAGTGCCAAGTTGTACGGCTTCTGATGAGCCCGATTACGGTATGGAACGAAGTTTACGGGATCGAAGCAGGCCCGGTGCTGCTCCGCGTGTCGGCGCAGTATCCGGATGAACCTCGGAACGTGGAGGCATACAGGCAGGCTGTGGAGGATATTGTGCGTTCGCTAACGCACAAGTTGCCATAGAAGGGGACTGGCCGAAGTGCATCCCTCACCTGACACACTATAAGGCTCGCGGCAGGTCAACTCAGTGGTCAGAACAGTAACACCAACGCGTGGGCTGATCCGGCGATCCACCCCGCAGTTCCCCCGCGATGAACTTCAGCGCATGGAGACCTGCCGCCATGTTTCAGTCTGAGCACGGGCGCTGAATATTACGCCTCAAAACGACCACGAGCAGATTGGTCTATCTGGAGCCTCCGCGGACTGAGATATGCTTTTTGCAGGCTTGCTTTTGACGATTCCGCAGAAATCACTAATAATCCAGACACAGCGGCCCATCATTCCTTCTCAGACTGAACCCATGCGGATTACCCCACAAACCTGGTTTCTGACGGCCTTCGCCGTGGTGATTGCCTCGGTTGGACTTCTGCCACCGAGGAGGCTCGCCCGCGCTATCTCGCTGTCGCCGGGATCCTGTTTTTTGCGGCTCTCGCTTTGGCCCTTTCCCGGAGGAAGGCGCTACGCCCGGTGAAAGCCCTCGCCGTCCAGAGTGTGCTGTGGGGCGCGGTCGCCATTGGGACTTGGCTCGAAGACAGGGATTGGCTCTGGGCCGGCTTTGCGGTGCTTTGTGTGTGGACCGCATGGGATGCGGTCCGGATGGCGGCGGAGGCGCGAGCGGAGCAGGTACAGGACGACGTTGGGCGACCGTGAGGGCTGAGCGGCGGGGGATTGGGAGAGAACGATTATCGATGTGGTAGGGGGCACCAGCGGGATCCGGCGTATGCCTTTCTTTTACACGACACGCGAACCGATTCTCGCCGGGGATCGTGTTCTCTTGGATGGGTATCCGGGTGAGATCGAGACGATCGCCGACCCTAGGAGGATCCGTCGGATTGGTTTGTCGAGCAGTTTGGCGGAGGGGTTCTGGTGCTTGAGGCGCGGTTTGGACGCGTCTTCCTGACTCTGGAGGATGCCGCGTTCGAGGAACTGGTGTTCGTTGCCCGGCGGGCTGAATCCACTGCAACCAATGCGGAGGTCCCTGCGTCCTGATGGAACTGACTCGCCCGCTGGAGGCCGGGGTCGGCTGGATGAGTATGCGGGCGTGGAGCCTGTTGCTATGAAGCTCTATGCGCTATGGACGGCAAGTGCCGTATTCCTCGTATACATGCTGTTCAACGGATACTGCATGGTGTTTAACCAGGCGTTGTGGAAGAGATCCAAATTGTCTTGTCAGAGGGCGGCTTGATGAGTTGGATATGAGTCAGTTGGAAAATCGGATTCATATCAGGATCCTGGGCGGGGTTTGCCTTATGCTCGCGATTTATATGATCAGCGGACTGATGGGGCCGAGCTTGAGGCGGTTTTTCCGATAGACGTGGCAAGTTGTCGGAGGTACGGCCGCAAAGTGGACCTCCTGGCCTGTCACGCTCGAATTTGGACGAGGAGAAATCACCCTGCAGTGTACTGATTGATGAGAATGCCTCGATCCGCTCGATTCATTGCGCCAGGCGTCGCAGAGTCGCATAAACGTAACGTGGAGTGCCCGCCAGAGCAGTGTTCCATTCCCGCCGCGACCGGCTAACCTACCTGCGTTTGTTACGCGAACAGGCGGCAGTCAGCAACACTCCCGATTTTGGCTTATTGCCTGATGACCGACTCAGATTCACCTGGTTGCCGTGCCGCGTGAGGTGCCTGTCCTGGTCGTAGTGATGCAGCGTGTGCACGGCCGCTACGCTCAATACTTGAATGCTCGCCGGGGGCGCTGCGGGCACCTTCGGCAGAACCGGTTCCATTCCTGTCCGTCGGGCGCGTCGGCTCTCGTGGGCGGCCTTGCGCTTTGTGGAGATGAACCCGGTTTGGGCCGGACTGGTGGCAGACTCGCGGTGTTATGAATGGTCCAGCGCGGAGGCTCAGCTATCAGGGGAAGATCCCGCGCGCATTGCGGACATGTCGTTCTGGCACTCGTCTGGTGGCGCTACCGCTTGGGCGCGCCTGTTGAGTGAACCGGAAGTGGATGTCGAGCTAAGAGCGCTGCGCCGCTCGACGCACTCTGGCCAACCCTTTGGGGGATCAGGCGTTTAACGAGGAAATACACGCAAAACGCGCTCTGCTTTGGGCGGAGGTGGCCGGCGAGCAGGTCCCCGCGAGGGAGGTTGAGGTGCTGAGAGCCAGAGGTGATTGGGCGGATCCACTGTGATTGGGAGTGGCCGCTCAGAGTAGAATACTCGAGAGTATTGTCTGGGGAAATATACGGGTCACGCGGCAGTGACAGGCTCGGACTTCCCCTTTTCAAGTGCACATTGAACTCAGCGGAATTGATCTTGTAATGAGCTTGTATCCAGATTCCTTCGGAAAGTTATAATTAGCCTGGGGAGGTCAGTAAAAGTGAACAAAGAAGAATTTGTACAGTTGATGTTTAAGATAGGCGCAGGCACAATCGATTCGGTTGTCGAAAAACTCGAAAAACCAACAGGAAGGCAGCCGTACGAGTCGGCTGTCAGACGCTCTAAATGGTATGTCGACCTGAATGATGAAAATAAAGCGATGATTCGGGAAGTTATTCGAGTTTCAGTGCAAGTCACCATGATGAGTGTACTGTGCGAGTTTGATGGAGTTGGAGAAGTAGCTGGAGATCCAGAAGATGGGATATTGGAGATCCGATATAAAGAGTCTGGGCGAGAGATTCTCATCACAGACCCCGAGCAAGAAGAGCTACATGGTCTGTATCGGTCCATGATTGAGTGGTAGCAGAGTTGTGTTCTGGCGCGCGGCTGGTGGCGCTGCGGCTGCGGAGCGATCGATCCGGGCATGTTGGAGTCTGGGTGATACCGACGAGAACGTTGAGTTCGGGCGTGCAGAACTGTCAGGGCTAGACCGATTTCCACTGCAACGGAAAGAGCATCCCTTCGATTGCGCTCCCATTGCCGGCACCTTCGGTTCCATGAACCTGAGCCGCAGCACGGTTTCACGCGGGGTTGTACAATTGTTCTCGGTTACCGAGGACATGAAATGAGCAAACCGACTGATCTCGTGCAAGGCACTTTGGATCTTCTGCTGCTAAAGATTCTGGGCGCTTGGACCCATGCATGGGTGGGCGGTGGGGCAGAGGCTGAAGCAGGTTTCGGGTGAGGTGCTTAGTGTGAGCGATGGGTCGCTGTATCCGGCTCTGCATAAATTGGAACAGGAGGGCTGGATCGAGGCGGAGTGGAAGACCAGCGAACTGGGTCGACGGGCTAAGTTTCATTCGCTGACCACCCTGGGCCGGCGTCACCTGGCTCGGGAGGCGGCCCAGTGGGAGCGGCTCTCGAGTTCGATTTCTCAAGTGCTGCGGCTGGAGGAGGCTTGATGCCGCACCCTCGGCATTGGCCATACCGGCTAAAACTTCGTCTTCGCTCGCTGATGCACCGCGAGGCGATCCAAGAGGAATTGCATGACGAACTTGAGTTCCACCTGGAGATGCAGGCGGCCGAGTATGAGCGGTCCGGTATGACGGCAGAAGCAGCGCGGCGGAGGGCCCGGGTGGATCTGTCGCGCGTGGCTCAGCAGCAGGAAGCCTGCCGGGATCAGATCTTCGGTTCGCTGGAAGGCTGGCTGCGGGACTTGCGGTATGGCGGGCGGACCCTGCGCCGCTCGGGTGGGTTTACGCTGACGGTTCTGCTGACGCTCGGCCTGGGCCTGGGTGGCGTCACCGCAGTGTTCTGCGCCATGGACCGGCTGTTGCTGAAGACGTTGCCATATCCAGAGCCGGACCGATTGGTCGCGCTGCACGAAACACAGTTGGGCAAAGGCTACCGGCCGGTGTCGATCGCAAACCTGCTGGACTGGCGGGCGCAGAGCACATCGTTCGTGGGCATGGCCGGCTATATGACGCGGACGTTTGGGCTGCGCGGCGGGTCGGGCGAAGCAGGATCCGCGGTGTCGGTGATTCAGACGGGCATGGTGACGTCGGAGCTGTTTCCCGTGCTCGGACTGGTGCCGGCGAAGGGCCGGACTTTTTCCGAACAGGAAGAGCGGGCGGGCCAACGGGTTATTGTTTTGACGGATGCGCTGTGGGCGCGCCAGTTTTACCGCGCTCCTGACGTGGTGGGCCGCACAGTGAGCCTCAATGAGGAACCGTTTCTGGTGCTGGGCATCCTGCCGGCCGGCGCAGTCTTCCCCGATCCCGGCACGGTGGTGGACGCCTACATTCCGTTCCCCCATCGGGAATATTCGGGCCGCGGTACGCGCCCCCTGCGCGCGGCCGGCCGATTGAAGCCGGGCGTACCGCTCGCTCTCGCGCAGGCCGAAATCCGTGCGATTGGCCGCCGGCTGGGTGCCGCCTATCCGGACGACAACCCGCAGTGCGGAGCCGATGCTCAGCCTTTGGATGACGCCTGGAAGGGGAGCCTGCGGCGACCGCTGGGGCTTCTGAGCGCGGCGGCGCTGCTGCTGCTGTTCATCGTGTGCACCAATGTGATCAATCTGATCCTGGCGAGGGCGTTGTCGCGCGGGCGTGAGATGGCGATCCGGGCGGCATTGGGCGCGGGCCTGGCAGCGGTGCTCCGACAGATGCTGGCGGAGGCGTTGCTGCTGAGCGTGGGCGGCGCGGCGCTTGGACTCGCGCTGGCGTACTCGTTGCTGAAGGCGCTGCCGCTGGTGCTGCGCTACGGTGGGGCGGTACCACCGGCTCGCACCGTCGGATTGGGCTCGGGCTCGTTCGCCTTTGCCGCCGCGCTTTGCCTGCTGGTGACCATTCTCTGCGGGCTTGCCCCTGCGCTGCTGTTGCGACGAGCGAGGTTGAACGCGACGATGAACGACGGCTCGCTGCTGCCGCCGGCCGGCGGGCGCCGGATCTTCGGACTGCGGCAGGGCCTGGTCGCCGGTCAGGTGGCACTGAGCCTGATGTTGCTGCTGAGTGCGGGGGCGTTCCTGCGGGTCTTCGTGCAACTCTCGACACGCCATCCGGGCTTCGAGAGCCAGGGGGTCTACTACTTTGGCTTCGGCCTGCCCGAGGTGCGCTATTCCGAGCAGCGGATGGCTGAGTTTCACGAGACGTTGCACCGCCGGCTGGAAGAGATTCCGGGTGTGGAGGCGGCTGGGGCAGCGTGGCGGCTCCCGTTGAATGGGCGCACGAACACAACAGCGTTCCAGTTTGAAGGAGCAGGACTGAAGGAAGTGGATTGGGCGTGGGTGGCGTGGAATTCCGTGGATCCCGCCTACTTTGCGGCGCTGCGGATCCCGCTGCTTCGGGGGCGTCCCTTCTCCTGGGCGCTGGACCGCCCGGGGCGGCCGGCGGCCGTGCTGGTGAATCGCTCCTTTGAACGGAGGTATGGGAAGGCCGGTACGGTTGTCGGCCGCAGGGTGCAGATGCGGTTCCATACGGAGGCGGTCCCGAAGGGCACGCCGTGGGAGATTGTGGGTGTCGTGGAGGACACGTACCAGACCGGGCTCGATTCGGCGATCCGGCCGCAGGTGTATCTCCCGGTGGGCCTGACGGGCCTGGATGGAGGCGTCTATGTTGTCCGCAGTGGACGGACCGATGGAGGATTGGTTCCCGCCGTCGAAGCCGCGGTGCGAGGCGTGGATCCGGAGCTCGAACGAATTCGGGTGCACCCGCTGAGGGAGTTGGTGGTGGATAGCCTGGGCGACCGGCGTGTTCCGGCGGTGTTGACGGGGCTGTTTGCGCTGGTGGGCCTGCTGCTGACCGTGCTGGGCCTCTATGGCATGCTGATGCTGGAAGTGCGGCGGCGGCGGCGTGAGTTGGCAATCCGGGCTGCGCTGGGGGCGGGTGGCGGGCGGATCGTTCGTTTGGTTCTGGCACGCGGGTTGACGCTTACTTGTGCCGGTGCGGCGGCGGGTCTTCTGTTGTTCCGGGCTACGAGCCAGGTGTTGGAAAGTCAGCTTTACGAGGTTCGGCCAGGGGATGCGGGCACGGCGATGGTTGTTTTGGTGGTGCTCGACACTTGTGTGCTGCCTGCCTGCGTGAAGCCTGCTTGGATGGCGTTGCGGCAGTCGCCGGTGAGCGTGCTGCGAGAGTCGTGAGTTGGTGCGTTGCCGACGCAAGCGGTGGAGGCTGCTCCCGCTCAAGACGCGTGAGAGATGGGGCCCGCTTACTGACGTGCGCGGTTCGTAGGGCTCGGGGACCCCTCCCTGACGGTCGGGGTTCGTAGCGACTTCATCCGATTTTGCGGCCGGCAGGGGCATGGGACTCCCTTACGGTCGTGGTTCGTTGGGCTTGTTTTGCTTTTACGGTCCGGCGAGCTCCTAAGAAGATGTGGAGATTCGGGCAATGGGGGTGATTGTTTTAATGGAGACGTCTATTCCTACTTGGAATCCCGATGATGACGGTCGTACAGGTCTATGCTCAGACGCCACAGGCCGATTCAGTGAACATCATTGTGATGGATGCATACGGCCGATTGGGGACTTCCTGTCGTGTTAAGAGCTTCATAGCAAGGACGGAGAAAGCCCTGGCACAGCTGGCGGAAACCAATTCCACGGATGAACCGGACTATGCCACCAGCTTCCGAGGGCTCACTGGACGCGGCATTCCTTTTGGTGAGTACATCGCCTCCGTCATGTGTGAAAGTCCACGCGCAGCCGGCGGCTCCATGTATGCTCTTGTACGGCAGAAAGAAACGGTTCTGTTCCTTGCCAACTATAGCTTTGGAGGGGACGACACCCTTCCTGGCGGCCGACCGAGTCTGGCCATCGTGCTGAAACCTCCGCCGTCAGGAAAAGTTCGACCTTTGTGGGTCAGAGCGGTCGGTGTGTACCTGGAGAGAATGGAGACGGCAGGCATCGATCCGGTCAATCATTCGAGCTGAATTGATTAAGCTCGTCCCAGCCCGGTATCTCATTCGTCTTTTCGAAGGAGGAGAATCGCTGTGCTCGAAAGAGATAGATCTGTTTCAAGGCGGGGGGACACTGGAGGTTTCCACGCAGCGTGGATGCCAGTTCAGGAGCACATCCGACGCACTGAAGGTGATCGATTCCGCTCAACAGGACCGGCGGTAGGGTGGGTGTTTTCCTTCCGATAGATCCCGCCCTGCAAATCAGTTTCAGCCAAGCGTGTCCGTGAGCGGAGGGCCGGCTGCTCTCCATTGCGGAGGCCCACTCCCCGTTTCCCACACCTGACCACACCCCCTCCGCAGCCCCTTGCGTCCACCTGAAATAATCCCACCCCGCAGCCGTCTTCCTGTTGAACCTATGAACGTGTTCCACTCCTGGCGGCTGGATGTCAAACTCGGGCTCCGGATGCTGGTGAAGTATCCGGGCCTGGCGCTTTCCGGAGGGATCGGCATCGCGGTGGCGGTGGCGATCGCGGCCGGCGGATTCAGCGTCGTTCAACGCAACTACCTGGCTCCGCTGCCGTTTGACGAGGGGGACCGCATCGTCTCCATTGAGCTTTGGGATTCGCAGGCCAACCGGTCCGAGAGCCGCATTCTGCGCGAATTTCAGATCTGGCGCGGAGGGTTGAAATCGGTTCGGACGCTCAGCGCCTACCGCTCGCTGAGGCCCAACCTGATCGAACCTGGTGTTCCACCGGAGAGCGTGCAGGTGGCGGCCATGAGCGCGTCGGGGTTCGAGGTGGTTCGGGTCCCTGCCCTGCTGGGCCGGGTGCTGACCGAGAACGATGAGCACAGCGGGGCGCCGGCGGTGGTGGTGATCAGTGAAGAGATGTGGCGCGGGCGGTTCGCCAGCGATCCCGCGATTCTCAACCGGAAGATCCAGCTCGGCGCGAGCGCGTATTCCATCGCCGGGGTCATGCCGAAGGGGTTTGCGTTCCCAGTCCATCACCATTTCTGGGTGCCGCTGCGGACGGGGCCTGCGCAGCCCGAGCCACTGACCGGGCCCGCGCTGTCCGTGTTTGGCCGTCTGGCCGGCGGGGCGACGATGGAGAGCGCGCAGGCGGAACTGACGGCCAGCGGGCAGCGGGCGGCCCAGGAGCATCCGGCGCTCTATGGGAGGCTCCGTCCGCAGGTGGCGCCGTATCCGCTACCGATCCTCCAGGTACATGGTCGGGAAGACCTGGCGGGGCTGATGGCGATGCAGGGACTGGTGGTCTCGCTGCTGGTGCTGGTCTGCCTGAACGTGGCGATTCTGGTGTATACGCGGACCGCGCTGCGACAGGCGGAGATCGAGCTGCGCACCGCGCTGGGCGCAAGCCGCGGGCGGATCGTCCTGCAGTTGTTCCTGGAGGCGCTGGTGCTCTCGCTGGTTGCGGCGGTGGGCGGGGTCGGGCTTGCGGCGGTGGCGTTGCGGTCCGTCACCGGGGCTACGCAGCACATTGCGGCGGAGCTGCCGTTCTGGGTGTCGTTCCGCCTGACGCCGGAAGCCGTGCTGTATGCGGGGGCGCTGAGCGTGCTGGCCGCGGTGATTGTGGGGGTGGTTCCCGGCCTGCAGGCAACCGGCGGACGGTTGGCGTCGGGGTTGCGCCTGGCGGGCGCCAGTGGAGCCGGGCTGCGATTGGGGAAGACCTGGACGGTGCTGATTGTCGCGCAGGTCGGATTTGCGGTCGCGCTGCTGCCGCCCTCGGTGTTGAATGCGTGGGGCAGCCTGCAGTCGGGCCTGGCGGGGCCGGGCTTTGCGGCGGAGCAGTTTCTGTCCGCGCAGGTTGGGCTGGATCCGGCGGCGGCCGATGGGACCAGCGGGCAGGATCCCGCCGAAGCGACGCGGTTTGCCGGACGGCTGAATGAGCTGATGCGCCGGCTGGAGGCGGAGCCGCGGGTGACCGGACTCACCTTCGCGATGACGGAGCCGGGGGATGAGCCGGGCGTGCGGATCGAAGCGAAGGAGGGCCGGGGCGGCGCGTATGCGGCGCGGTCGAGCCGGGTGGCGGTGAACTACTTCCGTGTCTTTGGGGTGCCAGTGCTGGCGGGCCGGGGCTTCGAAGCAGGCGACACGGCGGCGGCCGGGCCAGGGGCACCGCCGGAGGGGCCGATGGTGGTGGTGAACCGGTCGCTGGCGCAGAACCTCTTTGGAGGAGACGCGCTGGGCAAGCATATCCGCTACGTCGAGCATTCGACGGGCCAAGCCGAGCCGGGCCGGTGGTATGAGATCGGGAGCGTCGTCAGCGACTTTCCGACAGGTGTGAGTGCCGGACGCGATGACGCCGGGTTCAAGGTGTATCACGCGGTGAGTCCCGGGCAGGTGCGGCCGGCGGTGCTGGCGGTGCGCTTGCGCGGCGGACCGCCGGGGACGTTCGGCTCGCGATTGCGGCAGGTGGCGGGCGGTGTGGATCCGGAGCTTCTGCTACGCGACGTGCGGAGTCTGGAGGAGGCGCTACGGAAGGAGCAGTGGATCCGGCGTCTGGAGGCGGGTGTGCTGTTGGGGATTACGGTGAGTGTGCTGCTGCTGTCCTCGGCGGGCATCTATGCGTTGATGTCGTTCACGGTGTCGCAGCGCCGGCGGGAGATTGGGATCCGGGTGGCGCTGGGGGCGAGCCGGACGCGCATCGTGGTGGCGGTTTTCTCCCGGGCGCTGGTGCAACTGGCGGCGGGTGTGGCGTTGGGTGGGTTGTTGGGCCTCGGATTGACGCAGGTGTCGGGCTGGAGCCTCGTGGAGGGGGACGCGCCGGGTGTGATGGCTGGGGTGGTTGTGTTTCTGCTGGGCGTGGGGTTGTTGGCGGCCTTGGGGCCTACACGGCAGAGTCTGCGGATTCAGCCTACGGAGGCGTTGCGGGAGGAGTAGGGGGCATTTCGGTGCGGGCCGGGGGTGCGGCTTACGGTTGGGGGGTTGGACTGCGTCGCTGGGGGTTTGGATTGCGGCTGGTCGGGGGAAGGATGTGAGGGCCATTGGGATTGCGACGGGCCTCCGGCAATGCCGGAGGGAATGCTGGAGGGGCTGTTTGCGTCGCTGGAGGTTTCGATTGCAGCAGTTCGCTGGAAGGTTGTGAGGGCCGTTGGGATTGCGGCGGGCCTCCGGCAATGCCGGAGGGAATGCTGGAGGGGCTGTTTGCGTCGCTGGAGGTTTCGATTGCAGCAGTTCGCTGGAAGGTTGTGAGGGCCGTTGGGATTGCGGCGGGCCTCCGGCAATGCCGGAGGGAATGCTGGAGGGGCTGTTTGCGTCGTTGGGGGTTTGGATTGCGGCTGTTCGCTGGAAGGCGGTGAGGGCCGTTGAGATTGCAGTGGGCCTCCGGCAATGCCGGAGGGAATGCTGGAGGGGCTGTTTGCCTCGCTGGGGGTTTGGATTGCGGCTGGTCGGGGAAAGGCTATGCGGGTCCTGAATGATCACGGAGCCGGCCTGGGGGCCGGCTGCAGACGAGGGCGTCCGCCTTACCGATGAGAAGGCGGGAGGACCCAGCGGGTTTTGTGCCTAGCAGCTGGCTGGATGGGACGCGGAGCCGGCCTGGGGGCCGGCTGCGGACGAGGGCGTCCGCCTTACCGGTGCGGGTCAGCTGCGAGATGGGGTGGGGCGGCAGCGGGACGTGTCTCTATGAGCAGGGAGCCGGCTCGGGTGGACCGGCTCACTGCTTCGAGACGGACTTTTGGGGCAGACGGAGATCCCGCAGCTCTCGCACTTGTAGCAAACACCGTAGTCAAAACTTCACGAGAGTTTTTCCCTCGACCTCTGGACATGCTGTAGAAGGAATTGTCAGCGTGATTTCCGCCTGACCATCCTCCGGTTTGATTTCTATTGTGTTGGGGGTCAGAGTTGCTCCTGGCCCAACGCTGTTCGCATCAGCATACCGACACACCAGTTTTGCATTCACCTCGTAGGATTCAGTCGGGACGAGTTCCAGGTCACCCACGTTCCTCTTGTCGTCATTGCTCGTGTCAGATCGGAGCTTTGGGTTGGTGGTACCGGTGGCTACGATGTAAACGAACGTTCGGACCGGCTGCCCATCGGCCCATTTCACGCGGACTGCGACGTGACGGGGGGTGAACTGCTGTCGAAGGTGAATATCAGCGCCCTTGACCTGCTCGCCCGCGGCTACGGTTATGATCGTCGCTGCTTCACGGTCACGCACACCGGGGAGAAAGGTTCTGGGATAAGGAAACGAGGGCATCTCCAAGTCATCAGGATTCACCAGCACCTGGTAGCGGCCAGGCGAAAGGTGGATAAATTTGAAGCGTCCTGCCTTGTCCTGGTATTCCCGATAAAGATCCCGCCAGTCAGTCGCGATTGGCTGGTCTGCCGGAATCAGGTACACGGAAGCACCAGGCAATGGCTGTTTGGCTGAGTCTAGAACTCGTCCCTCTATCGACCCGCTAGCAAAGACATCCATATTCTGCTCCCAGCAACCCAATCCGCTCAACTGGAAGGACTGCCGCGAGTCCTCGCTGCCTAGGTAGGAGGCGAGGGTAGTGCCTGGAGGCAGGACTGGGTCGAACTCGTAGCGTCCGCCCGGCAATGCCTGGAACGCGTAGATTCCCTCAGCATCAGAGGTCGTTTCAAATAGACCTGTGCTCGATTTCAACCGGATTGTCGTGTTCGCCAGCGGCTTGTCGATGTGGCGGCTCAGCCGCCCGCTATAGTCGCGATCCTGCTGGAGAATGCGGCCTACCAAGGCGGGCGGCGCCTTGCCATCCCGCTGTTGCCTCAGTGCGCGCAGGATTGCACCTGCCGTCTCTATTCTGCGTGTCGGACTGCAAATGCCCGTGCGAAGCAGTCCGTCTTCCGCGACGACTGCCGCGACGAGGTAGACGTCGCCAGGCTTGAAGGGAATGCCACAATCTCCCCCTCCGCGCCCGGTTAGAAGTTCGATCTCCCGTGCTTCGGGCGCAACTCCTCCAAAGGATTCAGTGACCTGAAAGTACGCCTTGCGCGTACTCAGAAAAGTGGTGGCGCCGCCGGCAGGCCGGTCTTCGACGCGCAAGACCGTTCCTACGAACACGGGCGATTTGGCACTGCCCAACCCAGGGTAGCCACTTGAATAACTTATGCAAGTGCATGCAAAGGCCACGGATCCGGAAAATAGAAGAAGCGCTGCAAGTTTCACCTGATATGGCACGGTCATTTAGACGATAAAGCCACCAACAGGTTCCAGCGATTTCCTGGGGAGAACTTTGGAGTGAGTGATGCTGAGAGTTATTGTGGCGAGGAGGTGGGTGGAGGGGTCGCGCAGTCACGCATGAAGGATGAGCAGGGAGCCGGCCCGGGTGGACCGGCTCCCTTTTCCGACTCGGAGCTTAGGAGCAGCCGGAGGTGCCGCCGCAGTTCTCGCACTTGTAGCAGGAACCGTTGCGGGTCATGATGCCGCCGCATTCGGAGCACGCCGGCGCATCCTGCATGCCGTCGGCCGGTGAAAACTGCAGCTTCTGCTGCGGTTCCGGTTCCGTGGGGCGGAGCCTGGTGCTGACGCTCACTTCGTTCTCCACCGTGTTCGGCCCGATGAACTTCAGGGCGAGCCAGCGGAAGATGTAGTCCATGATGGACTTGGCATACGGGATGTTCGGGTTGCCGGTGTAACCGGAGGGTTCAAACCGGACATGGCTGAACTTGTCCACGAAGAACTGGACGGGCACGCCGTACTGCAGGGCGTAGCTGACCGTCGTGGCGAAGCTGTCCATGAGGCCCGAGATGGTGGAGCCTTCCTTCGCCATGGTGATGAAGAGCTCGCCGGGGGTGCCGTCCTCGAACATACCCACGGTGATGTAGCCTTCGTGGCCGGCGATGGAGAACTTGTGGGTGATGGACTGCCGTTCGTCGGGCAGCTTCCGGCGCAGGGGCCGGTAGACGATGCGCTCCTCGACGCGAGCCGGAGCCGGGGCGGGCACCTGGGCGACGCCTGACTTCTTCTCGCCCTTGCCGCTGCCGGAGCTGAGCGGCTGGACGCGCTTGGAGCCGTCACGGTAGATGGCGACCGCCTTCAGGCCGAGCTTCCAGCTCTCGGTGTAGGCCCCCATGATGTCCTCGACGGTGGACTCCTCGGGCATGTTGATGGTCTTCGAGATGGCGCCGGAGATGAACGGCTGCACGGCGGCCATCATGCGGATGTGGCCCATGTGATGGATGAAGCGGGTGCCCTTGGGCGCCTTGAACGAGCAGTCGAAGACGGGCAGGTGCTCGGCCTTCAGTTCGGGCGCGCCTTCGATGGAACCGGTGGTGTCGATGTGGGCGACGATCTTTTCCACCTGCTCCGGCGAGTAGCCGAGGCGGATGAGGGCGGAGGGGACGGTGTTGTTGACGATCTTGATGACACCGCCGCCGACCAGCTTCTTGTACTTAACGAGGGCGAGATCGGGCTCGACGCCGGTGGTATCGCAATCCATCATGAACCCGATGGTTCCGGTGGGGGCGATGACGGTGGTCTGGGCGTTGCGGTAGCCGGTCTTCTGGCCGAGCTCGTAGGACTGTTTCCAGGTCTCGCCGGCGGCCTGGAAGAGGGCCTGGGGCACGAGCTTGGAATCGATGTTGGCCACCTGCTCCCAGTGCATCTTGATGACGCCGAGGAAGGGCTCCTCATTGATGGGGTAGCCGGGGCACGGGCCGACGACTTCCGCGATGCGGGCACTGGTGAGATAGGACTGGCCGCACATCACGGCAGTGATGGCACCGGCCCAGGCGCGGCCCTGGTCGCTGTCGTAGGGCACGCCCATGGACATCAGCAGGGAGCCGAGGTTGGCGTAGCCGAGGCCGAGGGGGCGGTAGTCGTGGGAGTTGCGGGCGATCTTCTCGGTGGGGTAGCTAGCGCTATCGACCAGGATTTCCTGAGCCAGGATGACGGTATCGACGGCGTGGCGGAAGGCTTCGACATCAAAGGTGCCGCCGGCGCTGACGAAGCGCATCAGGTTCAACGAGGCCAGGTTGCAGGCCGAGTCGTCCAGGAACATGTACTCGGAGCAGGGATTGGACGCGTTGATGCGGGCCGTGTTCTTGGAGGTGTGCCACTTGTTGATGGTGGTGTCGAACTGCATGCCCGGATCGCCGCACTGCCAGGTGGCTTCGGAGATGGAGCGCATGAGGTCGCGGCCGCGGAACTTGCGGACGTTGTCGCCGCTGACGACGGACTTGGTCCACCAGTCGGTGTCGTCGACGACGGACTGCATGAAGCTGTCGGTGGCGCGCACACTGTTGTTGGCGTTCTGGAAGAAGATGGAGGCGTAGGCTTCGCCGTCGAGCGACTGGTCGTAACCTGCGTCGATGAGCGTGTGAGCTTTGCGCTCTTCCTTCGCCTTGCACCAGATGAACTGTTCGACGTCGGGGTGCTCGGCGTTGAGAATCACCATCTTGGCGGCGCGGCGGGTCTTGCCGCCGGACTTGATGACGCCGGCGAAGGCGTCGAAGCCTTTCATGAAGCTCAGCGGGCCGGAGGCGCGGCCGCCGCCCCAGAGGAGTCCGTTTTCCTCACGCAGGGTGGAGAGGTTGGTGCCGGTGCCGGAACCCCACTTGAAGAGCATGCCTTCGGTCTTCGCGAGATCGAGAATCGACTCGAGCGAATCCTGAACGGAATTGATAAAGCAGGCCGAGCACTGGGGCCGGTGGTTCGATTTATCGAGTTTGTTGATCGAATCGGAGGATTCGTCGTAATACCAGCCGTAGCCGCGGTTCTCTTCCTTCACGCCAACGTTGAACCAGACCGGGGAATTGAAGCAGGCCTTCTGGGTCAGCATCAGATGCGCCAGTTCGTTCCGGAAGTTGGCGGCGTCCTCGAGGGAGCGGAAGTAGCGGCCCTCGATGCCCCACTCGCTGATGGTGTCGACCACACGGTGGATGAGCTGGGCGACCGAACGCTCCCGTTCGGGCGTGCCCATCTTGCCGTGGAAGTACTTGGAAGCAACGATGTTAGTAGCAGTCTGCGACCAATCGGCGGGCACTTCGATGTCTTTCTGCTCGAAGATCATCGCACCCTTGTCGTTGCCGATCGTGGCGGTCCGGAGCTCCCACTTCACCTCGTCGTAAGGCGTCTTGCCCGCCTCCAACCTGGCAGTGAAATAGCGGGGGAAGCTGAGTCCGTTCCGTTCCTCCTTCCGCAAATTGCGGCGAAAAGTTTTGATGTGAGCGCTCAAGTCCACACTTAGCTGGCCCATCGGTGGCTCCTTGGTTTTAAGTGAACAATACGCCCCGGCAAGCGGTTCAGTGGACGCTGAAATCGTCAGGGGGCACTCGAAACAATACCCCAATATGTTGTGGGCGGTCAATACTGGAATCCATAGATCGTGTGCATGTGGTTGATAGCGCTGGTGATTGAATTCATGAAAGTGTGACAATCGGAGGGGTGGCGGACAGAGGGTTTTCGCGTAGGTATCAACCAGACTTTTCCGGCCATCGAACGATAGCCCCAATACGAGTTTCGTGGCTCAAATCCGCTCACCTTTAAAGTAAAGGATGCGGGGTGGACGGATAGGTGTTCAGCTCAAACCGGGTTCGGCGCAGAGATGAGCGGGCCGGTGGAGGATCTGGCCACAAGTAGCGGCAGGCGCGGGAATATTCGCCCTTTCCTCGCCCATCTCAATCCTTACTATTAGGTGCTTACTGGAGCACGGCTCTTCCGGGAGAGGATTCGCCGGCGTGGCCTGGCGCCTAATTTGGCGGATCGGAGGGTTTGGCGGGGGCCGCCGGCACTTCGTCCTTCTTCTCCTGGGTGCGGCGGCGCATGGGTCGAGCCACGGGTTTGGCGCTGACAAGTTCCACATAGATCCGCTGGATTTCCGCCTTGCGGGCGGCGTCGGCCAGGAGGTAGGAGTGTTTGCCGCCGGCGCCAGGAGCAAAGCGGACGCGGGCATCCTCGGCGACGGAGAGGGCACCGGGCGCTGAGGAGGTAAAGCCGCTGTCCGGACGGATGGAGTAGAGGGCGGCGGCCAGGGCGGACGCGGGGGCGTCGAACGGCTGGGCGTGGTAAGCCAGATACGCGTCGACGATGGGGTGAGCGGTGGACCAGGCGAAGTCCTTGCCCAGGCTCTCACCGGGAAAGGGGATGGCTGTGCCCACCTCGGATCCAACAGCCAGGATGGGCCCGGGCCAGGTGGCGAGGAGTTGGCGGGCGGAGGCGGGATCGGCTTTCACGTTGGGATCGGGGGAACCGCTGGGGAATCCGCCCCAGGCGAGCAGGAGAGTCTTCACTTTCGTCCGGATCAGGTCCAGGGAGCCGGGCAATGCCATCATGGCAACCAGATTGGTGGCCGGTCCGGCGAGCAGCACCAGGCAGTTTTCGTCGTTCTGGGCGGTGAGGGCGTTGCGGATGAGAGCGGCCGGATCCGCGGTTTCGTTCAGGCGGGCGATGGCGCGCGGGTAGAGGGGCTCGCCCTGGTCGTTCTTTTTGTCCAGCACGGCCTGGAGGACGGGTGTGTCCTGGGCGAGTTTGCCGTTGTCGGCCATGCCGATGGCGGGGACAGGCCGCTGGAATCCGGCGAAGACTCCGGAGGTGGGCCGGGGCGGCGGCGGACCCATGAGGAACCGGGTCAGGGCCTCGGCGAACATAGCCGACCGGAGCGACGACTTTGTGGTGCTGGTTGAGACGACGCGGGTTTCGCTCTTGCCCTCCAGGGCGTAAAGGAGAGCGAGCGCGAGAACATCGTCGATGCCATCGCCCAGGGCGGAGTCGAATACGACTCCGATGGGCGGCTTCGAAAGACCAGAGAACTGCATGGCGGTCCTAGGAGAGTTCGGCCAGGTTGAGCTGTCCGGTGGCGTCGCCGAAGTGTTCCATGCGGACACCCATGCGTTCCATCAGGGCCAGATGCATGTTGCACATGGGGGTTTCGCGGCGGTAGACGACGCGGCGGCCGGGCTTGATGCTGCTGCCGCCCTTGCCGATGAGCAGGGTGGGCAGGTCTTCGTGGAGATGGCGGTTGCCGTCGGACAAGCCGGCGCCGTAGACCAGCATCATGTTGTCGAGGAGGCTGCCGGTGGACTCCTTCGCGGTCTTGAGTTTCTCCACCCAGCCGGCCATCTGCGCGACGTGGTAGGTATTGATGCGCACCACTTTCTCGATGAGGTCGGGCTTGTTCATGTGGTGGGTGCAGGGGTGGTGGCCGTCGGCGATGTCGAGTTCGCGGTAGGGGCGAGAGGTGCCTTCGCGGGTCATGAGGAACGTCACCACGCGGGTCAGGTCGGCCTGGAAGGCGATGGTGATCATGTCGGTCATGAGCTTGAAGTGCTCAGAGAAGTCGGCCGGCACGCCGTAGGGCTTCTCCATTTTGGGGTCGATCTGGGCGTTGGTCTTTTCGGCGCGATCGATCTGGCGTTCCACTTCGCGGATGGAGGTGAGGTACTCGTCCAGCTTGCGGTTGTCGGAGGGTCCCAGGGTGGATTTGAGCTTGCCGGTTTCGGCGTTGACGAAATCGAGGATGCTGCGGCGGTAGTCGGCCTGGCGGGCCTTGGCTTCGGGGCTGCGCACAACGCCAGTGCCGAATAGGCGTTCGAAGAGCGCGCGTGGATCGAGAATCGGCGGCAGCGGTTGGGTCTCGCTCTTCCAGGCGAGGTTGTTGGTGTAGGCGCAGGAGTAGCCGGAATCGCAATCGCCGGCCTGGCGGGCGTCTTCCATGCCGACTTCCAGCGACGGGAAGCGGGTCTGCTCACCCAGGTGTTTGGCTACGATCTGATCGCACGAGATGCCGGCCTTGATGTCGACCGTGGTCTTCTTCACCTGGATCCCGGTGAGGTAGGATCCGGAGCAGCGACCGTGATCGCCGGCTCCGTCGAGGAGCGCCCGGCCTGTGTTGTGCGTCAGGTTGCCTAGCATGAGGATGTCGTCGCGATGGGGCTCCATCGCTTTGAGGATCCTCGGCAGTTCGCCCAACTGGCCCTCATAGGAGGGATTCCAGTGGTTCATGATGATGCCGTTGGGCACGTAAGCGAACGCGAGACGAACCGGAGCCTTGGCGACCGCGGCCTGCGCCGGCGTGGCCATCGCCGGGAGCATCGCATCCAGGAAGGGCAAGCCGACGGCGGCGCCCATACCGCGCAGGATCGTTCTTCGGGGAAGGGCTTTCCGCGTGATCTTCATCTCTGGGCAACCTCCTTGGGTTTGGCCTGTTTGTCGCTGCTCACCAGTTCACCGCGCCGCATCTGGAACGGCATGCTTTTCACCACTTCAAAGATCGCCGACTGGAAGGGGTAGCCATCGGCGGCGAGTTTCTTGCCGATTTCGTCGATCACCCGGCGGTCCGGGGTGGCCATGCCGCGCCCCAGCCCGTAGATCATCAGCTTTTCGATGACGCAGCGGGCGAACTGCGGCAGTTGCGATTTCAGCACGGCGCGCATCTCGGCGGGCGTCGTGAAGGACTGGCCGTTGGGCAGAATGCCGCTGGAGTCCACCGGGAACTTGCCGTCCATGGTGCGCCACTTGCCGATGCCGTCGTAGTTCTCGAGGCCGAAGCCGAGCGGATCCATCTTGGAATGGCAGGACGCGCATACCGCATTGGAGCGATGCTTCTCCATCTGCTGGCGCAGGGAGAGAGACGTACCGACGGCGGCTTCGTCCAAGGGCGGTACGTCGGGCGGCGGAGGCGGCGGCGGAGCCCCGAGGATCTCCTGGAGGACGTATTTGCCGCGGATCACGACGGAGGTCCTGGTGGGATAGCTGGAAACGGTGAGGACGCTGGCCTGGCTCAGGATGCCGCCGCGCTGGTCGCCGGCAAGGTCGACACGGCGGAAGTCGGGTCCCGTCACGCCATCGATGCCATAGTGCTTCGCCAGCCGCTCGTTCAGGAACGTGTACTTGGCGTCGAGGAAGTCGGCCATGGGGCGGTTCTGCCGCAGGATGTGGTCGAAGAAGAGGGTGGTCTCGGTGCGCATGGCCTCGCGCAATTCGGGATCCCAATCGGGGAACTTCTGCGGATCGGGCTTCACGACGTCCAGGTTGCGGATTTCCAGCCACTGGGCGGCGAAGCTGTCGGCCAGGGCGGCGGAGCGCGGGTCGGCCAGCAGGCGCTTGACCTGGGCATCGAGGACGCCCGGGGCCTTCAGTTTGCCGGATTCGCCCAGACTCAGCAGCTCATCGTCCGGCATGGAGCTCCAGAGGAAGTAGCTGAGCCGGGAGGCGAGTTCGACACCCGACAGGGCATGGACAGCGTTGGGATCCGTCGGGTTGGGGTCGCGCTCGATGTGGAAGAGGAAGTTGGGTGAGACAAGGATGGCCTGCAGCGCCAGCTGGATGCCCTGCTCCGTCGACTGGCCGTGCTCTTTCGCAAGGGTCACGAACTTCAGCAGCGAGGCCACTTCGGCTCTCGTAACCGGGCGGCGGTAGGCACGCCGGGCCAGGCTCGTCACGATCTTGTCGAGGCAGGCGGGTCCTGAATTCGGGTCACAGATGAGGACTTTCGCGCGGCTGGCCGGTGGGTTGGCGGGCTTGAAGGGGCCGATGAACAGGATGCCGTCGAGGTACTTATTCGACTTCCGCTTGTAGATCTCCTTGGGTCCCAGGCCCTTTACGAAATCGTCGTTCAGGAAGCCGGCACGGAAGACATGGTCGCCCTCGGGCAGGAACAGCCGCATCTCCTCCTCGGAGTAGGGGTCGAAGTAGACCAGGCCGGATGGCTTCGTTTCGACCAGCTTGGTGGCCAGGAGCTTGCCGTCCATCCAGAACGCGAGTTGAACCGGCTTGGCGTCCTTGGGCCGCTCGCCCGGCAAGGCAAAGCGGACGGTGTAGTCGCCATCGAACTCGACGCGATGAGTGGCTTCGATCGTGCTGGGATCCACGCGGCGGATGCGCTTGTCCTTGTTGGCGTAGTCGATCTGGATAGGCTTGGGCAGTGGATCGGCCGCAAGCGCGCGCGAGGCGATGCGCTCGGCGGCAGCCATGTACTTCTCCATCAGCACCGGGGAGATGGTGAGGATGTCGGCGATGTTGTCGAAGCCCTCGCCGGAGTCGTCGGTGGGGAAATCCTTCTGCGCCCGGAATTCGAGACCGAGCAGATCGCGGATGGTGTTGGCGTACTCGGTGCGGTTCAGGCGGTGGGCCACGACGCGGCCCGGGTCGGGCTTGGCGTTGCGGTCGATTCTGTCGACTTCGCCCTGGACATAGTGAACCAGCGAGTCGATGGCAGTCTGGGATTTCGGCATCCCCTTGGGGGGCATCTCTCCGTTCCGCAGCTTCATGAGGATGCGGTCCCAGCCGTCGCGCTGGGTGGAGATGGAGGAGGGGTTGAGAAAGTGATCGGCGTCAAAGCCGCCAGAGGCCATCTGGCTGTTGTGGCAAGGGGCACAGGTCCGAGTGAGTACCGGCGTGACGGTCTTCTCGAACGTCGCAGGCGGAGTTGCAGCCGCGGCCGGCGTGGGCGCGGCCGGCTTTTTGACAGGCCCGGGCAACTGCGCCGCTGCGAGCAGGCCGGCGACAGAGACGGCGATAGCCAGACGGTGAGTGGTGATACGCATACCCCCCTCTGGTAGGCGGATTCCATCCTTGACAAGTTACTACTGATAGACTTGCGAGGCATGATAATCTTGACACGCGAGTAATTCAATTTCAATCACTCTCCTGTCAATATGCTTAGAACACCCGCCTTTGTTATCTCCCTCCTCGTCGCCGGGATGCCGGGAATCGCGTCGGCGATGGGCAGTGCGCCCGCGGCGGCTCAACCCCCGAACGCCGATGTTTATTACCATCTGGGGCCCGACTCGATGCCCCAGGAGGGTGTACCGAAAGGCGAGATCCGCGGACCGTTCACTCTGCCCAGTGAGGCATATCCAGGTACCCAGCATACGTACTGGGTTTATGTGCCGGCGCAATATGATCCCGCCGTGCCTGCCAGTTTGATGGTGTTCAATGACGGACAGGCGTTCATGAACGCGGAGGGGGATGCGCGTGCACAAAACGTCATGGACAATTTGATATTTCGTCGTGAAATACCTGTCATGATCGGCGTGTTCATCAATCCAGGCCGACGCCCGGATCAACCTGAGCCGAATGCAAAGGAGTGGGGCGACCGGACCACGAACCGCCCAACGGAGTACAACACGCTGGACGACAAGTATGCGCGGGTGATCGTCGACGAACTGATGCCGGTGTTGAACAAGAACTACAACATCTCGAAGGACCCGGAGCAGCGCGGCATCGGCGGAGCGAGTTCCGGCGCCATTGCCGCCTTCACCGTGGCTTGGGAGCGCCCCAACGAATTCCGCAAGGTGCTGAGCGTGGTGGGCAGTTTCGTCAACCTGCGCGGGGGCCATGTCTATCCCGACTTGATCCTGAAGGCGGACAGGAAGCCGATCCGGATCTTCCTGCAGGACGGGCGGAACGACAACCGTGGTTTGCGCCAGGACGGCACCTACGACGAGAAACGCGACTGGTTCTACCAGAATGTGCGGATGATGAAGGCCCTGACGGCGAAGGGGTATGACGTGAATTACACCTGGGGGATCAACCGGCATGGGCAGAAGATGGGCGGCCCGATTCTGCCGGAGATGATGCGCTGGTTGTGGCGGGATCAAGCTGTGTCGACGGACGTGCACGACATGGTGGAGCGCTCGGTCCGGGAACCGAAAAAGGGCTCCGCTTCCGCGAACTGACCCGGTTTTCGCATTGTATTTCCCGCGGGAAAGGTGTAGTCATCAAGTACTCGGAGGAGTACAGCCATGTCCCTGGAGCACCTGGACACGCTCATTGCCTTTGCGACCGTGATGTTGGGCGTCAGCCTGCTGATCACCACGCTCACGCAAATGGCCTCGGCCTTCCTCGGCCTGCGCGGCACCAACCTGAGGTGGGGCCTAAAGGCGTTGATCGAGAACATCTATCCGGACGCGAAGAGGCACTCGCACGATATCGCCGAGGCGGTCTTGCGGCATCCGCTCATCTCAGACTCCTCGCTATCGATCATCCGCCGCAAGGTTCCACTGCTGGAACGGTGGCAACTCGCCAACCACGTCAGCGTGGGGGAATTCGTCCGGATCCTGGAGCGAATCTCGGTGCAGACCGGAACCGGGGATCTCAGGACGGCGATGCACAGTATTGTGCAACACGCGCAGCCCCAACCCGGCGAGAACGGAGGCACGGGGACAACCCCCGGTGTCGCCGAAGAGTTCCAGTTCTGGTTTGAGACGGCGATGGGCCGGACCGCACAGCGATTCCGCATGCACATGCGGATCTGGACCATTCTCTTTTCCATCGTGATCTGCCTGGCGCTCCACCTGGATAGCCTGCGGCTCTATACGCAGCTCTCGTCGGATGCTGAGTTGAGAGCCGGGCTGGTGGCGGCCTCGTCGACTCTCAGCGCGAAAGCGCAGCAACCGGCGCAGACCGGCGACGATAAGGCGGCACTGGAGAGTCTGGCGCAACAGGCCCGGGAGATCAAGGCGAGCCTGGACGCCACGCGTTTGAATCTGATTCCGTCGCCCTATCCCAGCCCGTGGTATGCCACCTACGAAGGCCGCCGCCACCTGTTGGGCGTGCTCTTCACCATCGCGCTGCTGAGCCTGGGCGCACCGTTCTGGTACAACGTGCTGAAGTCCTTCAGCAGCCTGAAGCCGCTGCTGGCCAACAAACCCGATACGGGGAGCGGCCCGGCAAGTTGAGAACCGCGCGTCCTACTCGTAGCGCAGTGCTTCAATCGGATTGATCCGCGCCGCTTTCATGGCCGGATAGATCCCGAAGACGACACCGACCGCGACCGAGACGCCGAACGCGATGACGACCGACGCGCTGGTGACGATGGTTTTCCATTCCGCGAAGCGCGCAATGGAGTGGGAAAGCCCGAAGCCGAAGGCGATGCCCAGCAGCCCGCCGCCCACCGAGATGAGCACGGACTCCATACGGATCTGGCGCACGATTTTTTGATCTATTTCATACATTGACACCCTAAACTATGAATGTTAACCTCGTCGCATGATGTCAAAGTCGCCTTTTTCTAGGCTGTACCTTGTCTTGATACTCCCTTTCATTTCGGCATTCCTACTCGCTCAAACCAAGGAGCCGCAACAGCCGCCGTCAGTCACTGGCATCTCGGGCCAAATTGAGATAGCGCGCAATCTGACACACTCGGCGGCCGTAGTCGCGATTACGCCGCAGAGTGAGCGCAAATCTTCGCCAATTGTATTCATATTGCAGTATGCGGCGACAAGCAACCCTTCCGTGTCCGAGTGGTCGGGAATGGGCAGGATTTTGCTCTCGGACGGTGTATTCGCAGTGATTGGAGAGGATGGGTCGAAACGCCTGTTCAAGTTCCCGGAACGCCAAATCCCCGCATCCATGCAGCGCATGTTCACGCGCGAAGACGCACTCGAGATAGTTGGAATCGGCGTGCATGGACAGGCGACGCCACTCACTTCGGAGCAAGTCACGATGCTCAAAGCGACTGCCACTTGCAGCGCAATTAGCCCAAAACCAGGGTCAGGGGGGAACAACTCATCTGAAGCATCACCCATGAATGTGCCTGCCTGTACATCCTGCTCATCCGGCGGCGAAGGAGCTACGCAGTGTGGTTCTGGAACTCCGTTCAACTGCACAGTCACGTGCTCGGGAAAGTACTTCGCCTGTTGCAACAGCGCAAATGGAACTTGTATTTGTTGTCTTAACTAGTCAATCCTGCTAGCGGCAAGATTACGATTCGACGTAGTGCCTCCGCGGCATTTCACCCGCGAATTCAGGCATGGGAATCGAAACCACTGAGTACAACGGAGGCATGGTGTGTTTCGAATTGACGTCACTCGTAGCGCAGCGCTTCAATCGGATTGATCCGCGCCGCTT
The DNA here is from genome assembly GCA_049841055.1 of Paludibaculum sp. Classification (GTDB taxonomy): domain Bacteria; phylum Acidobacteriota; class Terriglobia; order Bryobacterales; family Bryobacteraceae; genus Paludibaculum. The sequence continues at coordinate 60,156 of JASGIE010000134.1, forward strand.
TCATGGCCGGATAGATCCCGAAGACGACACCCACCGCGACCGAGACGCCGAACGCGATGACGACCGACGCGCTGGTGACGATGGTCTTCCATTCGGCGAACCGGGCAATCGAATGCGACAGGCCGAAACCGAAGGCGATGCCCAGCAGCCCGCCACCCACCGAGATCAGCACGGACTCCATGAGGAACTGACGAACGATGTCGACTCTGCGGGCGCCGGTGGCGCGGCGGATGCCAATCTCGCGCGTGCGTTCGAGGACGGTGGCGAGCACGATGTTCATGATCCCGATGCCGCCCACCAGCAGCGAGATGGCGGCTATGGCGACCATCACGTAAGTGAAAATACGCTGGGTCTGCTGCTGTTGGGCCAGCAGCGCCGCAGGAATCGTCACAGTGAAATCCTGCGTGTTGTGATGGGTCGAATTCAGAATTGCGTTGACGATCTTCGACGATTCGATGCTATCGGCGCCAGGCTTGAGCCGGATGTCGATGCCGTCCAGGTCGTCGCGCATGTTGCTGGTGCGATCCCAGTAGCGGTACTGAAAGGTATTGAGTGGGATATAGACGACGTTATTGATATCGTGTGCCCCGGCTCCACCTGCCTGGGAGGCGGCGACACGTTCTCCGATCACGCCCACGACTTCCAGCCATGTGTCGTTGACCTTCACGAACTGACCCACGGCCCTGCCATAACCCAGAAGGCTCACCTTGGCCTTTTCGCCGAGGACGCACACCGCCGCGCTCTGTTCGTCGTGGCTTGTGGAGAAGAACTTGCCCTCCATGAGTTTGAGACTGTGGATGGGGGCGTAGGCGGCGCGGACCCCATACAGTTCCGGCACATCGCCTGATGGCTTGGGAACGACGCGCTGCGGGTGCAGGGTGCGCCGTGGGGAGAGAGTCTCGAGCGACTCGAGATTGGTCTCGGTGATGCGCACATCGCGCTCAGTCAGTCCTGGCGAATTGCGGCGCCGCTGCTGGAATTCCTCCGCGCTCATGGCCGGCCGGGATTCGATGAGGATATTGCGGACACCCAACTGTTCGATGAAGCGCAGCGACTCTTCCTTGGCGCCTTCGCCAATGGCGAGCATGCCGATCACCGAGCCGACGCCAAAGACAATGCCGAGCGCCGTCAGGAAAGTGCGGGTTTTCTGGGCCCTCAGGTTCGAGAAGGAGACGGCGATATCGGAGAAGATGCGAGGAATTCTCATGAGCCCTTCAGTGCCTTGAGCGCTCCACTGCCCGAGCCCTCACCCTTCTTCTTCTGCATCGATTCCGGACTGGCCATGGCCACGACCTGGCCCTCGGACAATCCGGTGATCACGACGCGGCTTTCACTTCGCTGCACCAGCTTCACATCCTTCGGGGAGAAGCTCTGACCTGTCTGTGCATAGACGAACGTGCGGCCATCGCTTTCAAACAGCGCCTGCGAGGGCAGCCAAAGGGCGTCCTTGATGGTGTCGGTGGTCACCATGATGCGGGCGCTCATGCCGGGACGCAGTTCCGGCAGCGGATCGTCCAGGGCAAAGACGCACTCGAAGCGCCGCTCCCAGGGCGGGCCGTTCGTTCCGCCGATGCTTTTGATGTGGGCTTTGAACTGCTGCTTGGACATGGCGACGACGGTGACCTGAGCGGGTTGTCCCGGCGCCAGGTGGCCGCGGTCCAGCTCGGCGATCTGGGCCCGGATCTCCCAGGAGTTCAAATCCGGAATCTGCGCGACAGCCATACCCGCGCGGGCCGTGTCACCCAGTTTGAATGCCGGCAACTGCATGCCCCAGAACATGAAATTCCCATTCGTGTTCTGCTGCACGTTGACATAGCCGCCCGATTTAGCCACGAGCTTCATCGAATCGATGTTCTTCTTCGCGGTCTGGGCTTTCACCTGGGCCTTGTTGCGGGCGGCTTCCTGGATCATGATGGCGGCGCGAGAGGAGGCGCCGCGGTTGGCGATATCCTGCTCGAGCTGGCGCAGACGGTCCCGGGCGGCCTCGACGGCGAGGGTGTTCTGCCGCGCCAGAATGGCCGCCAGCAGGGGATTCTTCTTTGCTTCCAGCTCGGCCACCTTGAGGTCGGACTTCGCCTGCAACAGCAGGGCCCGGGTCTCTTCTTCCTTGGCCACGGTTTCGGCTTCCGCCTGGATCACCTGCTGCCCGGCTTCAGCGAGATCCGCTTCGGCTTCGGCCAGGGCGAATTCCTGCTCCGTGGTGTCAAACTCGACAACGGTGTCGCCCTTCTTCACCAGTTCCCCGGGATCACGCAGAAACGTGATGATCAGCTCGCGCGCCCCGGTCATGGGCGCCACCATCATCTCGGAATTGCTGCCCTGGAGTTCACCGCGCGCGCTGACTGTGAACTGGACCTCGCCGCGCTTCACGGTGGTGCTGGGCAGATTGAGAGGAACGGCAGCCGACGGCCCGGCAGGCTCAGGTTTCGACCAGGCCGGCCAGTTGGACGCCGCGCCGCTGGTCACGGCAATGAGAACGCCGAGGGCGGGAACCGTCATGACGGCCCCGGTGAGCCAGGCCGAACGCTTCACTTCTTGGCCTCTTTCTTTGCACCCGCAGCCGGGCTGGTTTCGTCCGCTTCCGGTTCCACCAGTGTCACTTCGGAGCCGGCGTCAAGTCCTTTCAAGGCCACCTCGTCCGGATTGCGCGCCAGCACTTCCACCTGATGCGGCCGGTAGCCGCCGGCCGAGGCGAGATAGACGATCGGCTTGCCATCCTTGGTGAAGACCGCCTTGGCAGGCACACTGATCGCGTCCTTCAGGCGGTTGACGATGACGTCCATGGATCCGTTCATCTCGGGACGCAATCTCGTGTCCGAGGTATCGAGCTTGGCATACGCGCGGAAACTGTAGCTGGGCGGCCACTCAAACGAGACCTGGGCCATGGTGGACATCTCCGCCAGCTTGCCGTGGACCGCCAGTTCCGGCAAGGAGTCGAGCCGGACCTTGACGTCATTGCCGGCTTCGATGCGGCCGCGGTCGATCTCCTCTACCTTGCCTTCCATTTCCAGCGTCTTCAGATCGGGGATGACGGCGATGGTGGCGCCGGGCCAGGCCTGATCGCCGACCTTGAAGGGCTTGGCATTCATCCAACCTTGCGAGTAATTCGGCTGGCAGACAATGACGCCACTGAGAGGCGACCGGACTTCCATCTTCGCCAGACGGCTCTTGGTGAGATCTACTTCGTACTGAGCCTGTTCCAGGACGCGTGTAAGCGAGGAGGTCTTCGATTTCGCGGAAGCTTCATGCAGCCCGACGGTGGCCTTTTGAGCGCTTTCCTTCTGCTGAGCCGACTCGAGATTGACCTTGGCGGTTTCGGCGTCGAGGACACTGAGCAGTTCCTGACGGCTCACCTCGAGTTTGGCCTTCTCTACTTCATACTTGGCGGCGGAGAGGGCGAGGCGGTCGGCCTCGGCGGTGATGCGGGCTTCAGCGACGGCCTGGTCGAGAGTCGCCTGGGCCTGCCGCAGGGCTGCCTCCTTCTCCTGCAACTGCTGTTTGGCGCTGCTCTGGTCGAAGCGGATGACGACATCGCCTTCCTTCACCAGGGAGTTCTGCGGCGCGAGCCAGACAATGCGAAGGTCGGGCACGTTTTGAGGTGCGGTGATCGACACCGACCGCCGCGCACGCAGTTCCCCACGGCAGCGCGTGATGACCAGGAATTCTCCCTTGCGGACAGGCGCCGTGGGCAGCGCGGTGGCGGCGCGCACTTCCCGCAGTCGGAGTACCGCCACCACGGCCGCGGCACTGAACAGCAGTGCGCCGGCCCACTTCAGAAGGCGTTTCAATTTCATGGATTCGTCCCTGGTTTCCGGCCGCTGATGACGACTGCCGCGGAGAGGTCCGGCAGCAGGTGAGGGTCGCTCTTCTCGATGAGGAAGCGCGCGGTGAAGCGCTTGATGGGGCTGCCCAGATCCGCCGTGGCGACGGGGCTCGCGGTGAGGAAGCGCGCCGGGAAGACCAGATCGGGATAGGCATCCAGCCGGACATACGCCCTGGAGCCGGCGCCCAGTACGGCACCGTCCGGTTCGCCGACGGAGGTATGGACTTCCATTTCCGTCGGATCAAAGAGCCTCACCAGCGGCTGGCCCGGATAGACCTGATCGCCTTCCTGGGCCGGCCCGCGGGAGTCCCCTCGCCAGATCGCCTCGAGCGCGACCATGCCCGCGTGAGGGGCTTTTATCGCTAATTTGTTTACATTTGTTTCAGCACGTTTCAGGGAAACTGCCTGCCGATCCCGTTTCAATTCGAGGATCCGGACAGCAGCCACATCGGCCTTCTCCCGAAACTCGTGGGACTTCTTCAGCGACTCGATCTTCAGTACGGCGGCCGCGGCCTTCTCTTCGTTCTTGGCGCGTTCAATGTCGCTTAACGTTTCATTGCGCCGGAGCTGGATCTGCGCCTTGGCCAGATCCGCCGTGGCCTGTTGTTTTTCGGAGGCCCGGGTTTCGGCGTTCGCGCGGTTCTCGGCCTGCTTCTGCGCGATCTGATGATTGAGGTCGTCCAGCTTGGCCTGAGCCTCGCGCGCGTTGTCCAGTTGCTGTGTCTGGTCGAACTCCGCCAGCACGTCGCCGGCCTCCACCTTGCTGCCGCTGGCAATGATCCTGGTCACCGTCAGGCGGCTGGACTGGCCCGTGAGTCCCGCGATCTGCGGCACCTGCACTGTGAACTCACGCACGGCCTTCACCTTACCGGTGGCACGGATTTCACCCGGCGCTAAAGTTGTCTCGGTTGGGACTGGAGCGGTGGACGCCGCGGCGACGGTCGGGGCCACCGTTTGCCGGCCGCACGCGCTCAAAAATAGTGAGACGGCTAGTACCGCCAGAATTCGAAACATCTGGATCTTTGCTCTTCCGTTAGACGCCGTGACGGACAAAAGTGTTGACGGGTTCCACGAATTATTTGTATTTACTTCGCGGAGCAGATCCGGTTACTCAAATCGCGGCCCGGCGGCATTGAGTTCGGACTGCTTGCGGCCGGCGAAGCGGGATGATACCCATATCCAGACAGGACTGCCGGGCGCTGTTCCGTTGGTTGGAAGTCCGGCCCAGGGAAGACTGGCTATGAACATCTACTCTGCCATCAGAATACTGGCCATGACCATGGCAGCCATGTGCGCTTTCGCCGCCGACTCGAAGCCTCCGGCCGGCCGATGGGCTGACAACTTCAACATCCCGCTGTGGGAAGACGGCAAAGTCCCCCTGGCGCTAGGCCTGGGGCCCTTGGACAAGCCGCTGCTCACCGTCTTTCTGCCGCCACCGGGCAGGGCCAACGGGGCGGCGGTTATCGTCGCTCCCGGGGGCGCCAACATCATGCTGATGTATGGCGCGGAAGGCATGGAGGTGGCGGAGAGGCTGAACGAGTGGGGCTACGCGGCATTCGTTCTGACTTACCGCCTGTCGCCGCGCTATAACGACGCCGCGCGGATCGCCGATGCTCATCGCGCGATGCAGATCGTGCGGGCGCGGGCGGCCGAATGGAAGCTCGACCCGCATCGTATTGGCTTTGCCGGCTTCTCGGCAGGTTCGATGCTCGGCCGGATTATGGCCGCCGCCTCGGGACCGGGCAAGCCGGACGACCCGGACCCGATTGCACGGCAGAACACCAAACCCGACTTTCTGGTGCTCGTTTATGGGCCGGGCCGCTCGATGCCCGGCGAGCAACTGAAGGACTTTCCACCCACTTACCTCACGGCCGCGGCGGCAGACCGCATGGCCGCCGATGCATCCGCCCAGCTTTTCGTCGACCTGAACAAAGCCGGCGCCGTAGCGGAACTCCACCTCTATCAGAAGGGACGACACGGATTTGGCGCCGCCTACCGGAGCCCGGAATTCTCGCTGTGGATGGATTCGCTCCGACACTTCCTGAAACAGGGCGGCTTCGAGCAGGAGGCCCATTGACGATGCGCACACTACTGTTCTCCGGCGGCTTCCTCGTGACCGCCGTCCTGGCATTCTTTCCAAATGCACCGGCCATCCAGGGTACGGCGCAAACCGCTGCTGTCAACGACGGTTACGGCGATTTTGTACTCGTGCCGGCGGGCCCCTTCACCATGGGCGACAACTTCGGCGACGGCGAGCCTCGCGAGCGGCCGGTGCACGTGGTTCAACTGGATTCGTTCTACATCGGCAAGCTGGAAGTGACCAACGCGGAGTGGTGTCGATTTCGGGACGATCCAGGCTATGAAGATCCCAAGTACTGGCCGGACGGACGGCCGGTGCCCAAGGATCAGATCCCATACTGGACTCAAGCCCAGAACCACGGAGGCGGAACCGCAGACAGCGGCGGCTATCCAGTCATCGGAGTGAACTGGGATTCGGCCACGGCGTACTGCAAGTGGCTCAGCGCCAAGACTGGCCACAGGTACCGGCTTCCCACGGAAGCCGAATGGGAGAAGGCGGCCCGAGGTACGAAACAGACCCGCTATCCCTGGGGCAACGAGATCGGCCGCGAACGCGCGAACTACGTCGGAGCGCAGAAGTACGACACCGTCCAGATCGCGGGTTTCTATGACGGCACCCGGCGCGGCACTTTGCAGACCCAGAGCAACGCGTCGCCGTATGGAGCCCTGGACATGGCGGGCAATGTCATGGAGTGGTGCAGGGACTGGTATGGCCGGACGTATTACTCGGAGTCGCCGCGGAGGAATCCGCAAGGTCCGGCCAGCGGAGCCTACCGCGTCGTGCGCGGCGGCTCGTTCTTTCTGGAGGCGCCGGAACTGCACTCCTACGCCCGATCGGCGGCGTGGCCATCGTTTCAGGCACACCGCATGATTGGCTTCCGCGCCGTACGCGAGCCCTAGGGTCAGGCCTTCGTGGTCAGGTTCAAAAGCGGCAGGATCGTCTCCGGCGTCGGCGTGTGGGTTTCCAGGTAGTCCATTCCGTCGACCGTGATCTGGATATTGCTCTTGTCGTCGGAAATGATGAGGTTGCGCTGCTTCAGGTACCAGATGCAGAAGAACATCTCGTCGGTGGTGATAGCGGTGGTGCGTTCAATCTCGCGGACCGAGACGCCGGGGACGGAAGGCCTCACTCGGCGCCGGTCGTAGAGGAGACATAGAATCGCCATGCGGCGGGCGCTCTCACCGCGAATCGCCTTGAAGAATTCATCACTCTTGAATTCGGGGCTGTCCAGCACGTTCGCCTTGGGCAGGGTCCCCTCGAACTCCTTACGGCGTTCCGGATCGGAGAGCACTTCATAGGCCAAGGTGACCGAATTGTACTTTTCCTGGTCGCGAGTCTCGCGGTTTGTCGGATGATACTTCGCCGCCAGCTAGGTGCTGTAGGCCTGGAACACCTCCTCCGGAGTCGATGTTCGCTGGATCCCCAGTACCATGTAATGGTCCTGAAACTTGACCGCTGTCGGAGTGCTCATTACTAGTCCTATCGGACGCACTCCCCGCGGACTACATGCCGCCAGGCCAATGTAGCGCCGGGCACTTACGAACTCCGGCTGTTCTCCAGCCAGTAGCGCGGCCCGGGCCCCCGCAAGCCGGCGCGATCCTCTGGATTGGCGAACTGGCAGTGGTCAAAGGAAAGACACCCGCAGCCGATGCACTGTGTCATGCCCGCGCGGAGTTTTGGAGTTCGGCGATGCGGGCGTCGATGCGCTGCGTCCAGGCGGCGGTGAGTTGAGCCCAATCGGCGCGCTCCGGCACCCTGTTGTTCGGCAGTTTTGCGAGCTCGCGGCTCGCCCTTCATCGAGACTCAGGCCAACCCGTTGCGCGAACACGATAAAGGCTACCCGCCGGAGCGTCGCCTGGAGATAGCGGCGATGTCCGGAAGCGCTCCGTTCCGACTGGATGAGGCCGAGTTCCTCGTAGTACCTCAACGCCGAGGCAGCCACGCCGCTGCGTTTTGCCAGATCACCAATCGTCAGCAAGTACGATTTCCCTCTTGACTTCAAGTGTACTTTAACTTTTAGGCTGGGGTCACATGCCTACACAAACCACCTCTTCCCCCGTCCGCCCGGATCTGATGCGGCCGGAGTGCGGTGTAGTCGTTCTCAGCGAATGGGATGCCGGGACACCAGGTGCTGTTCGGATTCTATCGTGTTTCCCCTATTAACCTTAGCAA
>JASGIE010000135.1:0-77732 GCA_049841055.1 Paludibaculum sp.
AAGGTTGATGGGAAACACGATGGATCCGAACAGCACCTGCCCGCCGGCCGGGACGGTTCACGTTGGGCGGGCACCTTCGGCAGCGGCCTCTGGCACTGCGCGAGCAGGCCATGCGGAACTGGTGACGGTCGAGCAAGGGCTTTCCAGCAACCAGATTCGATCGTTGGACGAGGACTCGGACGGGGACGATTATGGATCGGTACCGCGGGGTGGCGGCCTGGCGTTCTTCCAGGCGAACCGCTTCTGGCGGTGCTCTGCTGTGAACGAGCCTGCCCAGCGACGATGTGGCCCACGTGACGGACGATGGCTCCGGCTGGTTGTGGCTGGCCACGACGCGCGGGTTGGCCCGCGTCGAGAAAGCCAAGATCAAGGATCTCGTCCACAACACGGCGGCCCGGCTGCCTGTCGTGGTTTTCGGCATCAGCGAGGGATTGAAGAGTATGAACTGCGCGCCGGGCTGGCCGTCCTCCAGCGGCGGAGGGCGCAGCCGGGATGGGCGCCTGTGGTTTCCGACGGTCGCGGGCCTGGCCGCGGTCCGGCCGGAGCGGTTGCAGACGGAATCGGCCCCGCCGCCGGCGCAGATTGTCGAGGTGCGGGTGGATGGCGTCGATCTCGTGCCCTCGGCGTTCGCCATTCTGCCCCCGAACAGCCATCGCGTCGAGTTCCGCTATGCCGCGGTGCGACTGGCGGCGCCGGAGTCGGTGCGGTACCAGCTACAACTGGAAGGGCTCGACGCGCAGTGGATCGAGGCGGGCAGCCGGCGGGTCGCCAACTACAATACTCTTCCGTCGGGCAAATACCGCTTCGTCGTGCGGGCCAGCGACAGCCGTGGCGCCGCATTTGGAGAGACGGCCTCGTTTGCCTTCCGGCGCACGCCGCATCTTTGGGAAAGCTCCTGGTTCCGCTGGTTGCTGGCCGCCCTGGTCGCGCTGCTCGTCTGGCTCATCAGCCGTTGGCGCATCATGCAGGAGCGGCACCGGTTCTCGCTCGTCCTGGCCGAGCGGGCCCGCCTGGCCCGGGAGATTCACGACACGCTGGCGCAGGGCTATCGTCGGCATCTCCTCGCAACTCGAGGCGGTCTCCATGCTGCTGCCCAAGGATCCCGCCCAGGCCGGCCAGTATTTGAATCTCGCGCAGAAGATGGCGCACCACAGCCTGACCGAGGCGCGGCGCTCCGTGATGGATCTGCGCGGAACCGGGCCCTGGAAGGTCAGACGCTGGCCCAAGCCATGGACCAGACCTCGCGCATGATGACGGCCGGGCGTCCCCTGAAAGCGACCGTGGAGGCGCCTCCGGACTTGCCGGTGGTGCCCAAGGAAACAGAACAGCAGTTGCTTCGCATCGCGCAGGAGGCGCTGAACAACGCCCTGAAGCATTCGGAGGCACCGGCACCGCACCGAGGCGACCATCGCCTTGCAGCGGGAAGGGAACAGCCTGAAGCTGCGGATCGCCGACAACGGCAGCGGTTTCGACGCCAACAATGCCTTCCTCTCCGCCGGCGGCCACTTCGGGCTGTTGGGCATGCGGGAACGGGCGCAGCGCGCCGGCGGCAGCCTGCGTCTGGAAACGGCGCCCGGCGCCGGCACTACAATCGAAGTGACGGTCCCCCTCTCATGAATCCTGCCGACACCACGACTCCAAAACGGATTGGCATTCTCATCGCCGAGGATCATCTGATTGCCCGAGTCGGCATCTCCACCATCGTCGCCATGCAGTCCGACATGACCGTGGTGGCCGAAGCGCTGAACGGCGCGCACGCCGTGCAACTCCACCGGCAGTACCGGCCCGATATCACGCTCATGGATATCCGCATGCCGGTCATGACGGGCTTCGAGGCCATGTCCTCCATCCGCAGCGAATGGCCGAACGCAAGGTTTGTCGCGCTCTCTACCTACGGCGGCGACGAGGACATCCGGCGAGCCCTGCAGTGCGGAGCACAGGCCTATCTGACCAAGGAAGTACTGCACGACGAGCTGCTGAAGGCGATCCGGGCCGTGCATTCCGGGCAGACTTATCTGCCGGCTCCGGTGGCGGCCGCGCTGGCCGCTCAGTTCCCTCGAGCCGACCTCAGTGTGCGCGAAACCGAGGTGCTGCGGTTGATCGTCCAGGGCCTCAGTAACAAGCAAATCGCGTATGAATTGCGCATTGCCGAGTACACCGTAAAGAACCACGTGAAGAATGTTCTCAATAAGTTAGGGGTGGACGACCGCACACAGGCGGCGACCTCCGCCCTACAGCGCGGAATCATACATTTGCCCCAGTAGCTCGAATTGGCTATAGGTGGGTAGCTCCTGGGTGTCATGACAGCTAACGCTCCGGAACGGGAGACTGGTAACTAACCAGATAGGTATTGCCAGATATAGCAGTGCTTATTCGGGGACTCTCTCATCGGACTGACAACCTAAATGTGGATAGTTCAGGTCGCACTCCGTCGTCCGTATACGTTCGTAGCGTTCGCGATGCTGATCGTCATGCTGGGCTGTTCGGCCCGACCGTGTCGATGCCGGTGGACATCTTCCCGACGATCGACATCCCCGTCGTCAGCGTCGTCTGGACCTACACCGGCATTCCGTCCGGACGAGATGGAGAAGCGCATCGTCACCATCTTCGAACGCTCGCTCACCACCACGGTCAACGACATCGAACATATCGAGTCGCAGCGCTATAACGGCGTCTCGATCATCCGCAGTCTTCTTCCAGCCGAACGTCAAGATCGACCTCGCCATCGCGCAGGTAACCGCGATATCACAGACCCTGCTGCGCGTGCCTGCCGCCCGGCACTTTCCCGCCGAACATCCTGAAATATGACGCTTCCATCGTCCCCGTCCTCCAATTGGGTCTCGGTAGTAAGACCCTTAGCGAGCAGGAATTGTTCGATCTCGGGCTGAATTTTATCCGTACGCAGCTCGCCACCGTGCAGGGGGCCTCCGTGCCGCTGCCCTACGGCGGGCGCTTCCGCCAGATGATGGTCGACCTGGATCCGCAGGCGCTGTATGCGAAGAATCTGTCCGCCCTGGATGTTTCGAACGCGCTGAATCTGCAGAACCTCATCCTGCCGTCGGGCAGCATCAAGCTGGACCAGCGCGAGTATCAGGTGCGGCTGAACTCCAGCCCGCGCGTTCTGGAACAGTTGAACGATCTGCCGGTCCGCACGGTGAACGGCGCCACTGTCTACATGAAGGACGTGGCGCACGTCCGCGACGGATATGCCGTGCAGACCAGCATCGTGCGGACGAACGGGACACGCGGAGCGCTGCTGATCGTGATGAAGAACGGTCAGGCCTCCACCCTCGACATCGTCAAGGGTGTGAAGTCGGCGCTGCCCAAAATCCTCGCGGGCCTGCCCAAGGAACTGGAAGTCCGCGAGTTCTTCGACCAGTCGGTTTTTGTGCGCGCCGCCATCAACGGCGTGCTGAAGGAAGGTCTCATGGCCGCCATTCTCACCGGCCTGATGATCCTGGTGTTCCTGGGCAGTTGGCGGAGTACGCTCATCGTCTCGATCTCGATCCCGCTTTCGATCCTCTCCTCGATCTGACCGTACTGTCTCTGATGGGCCAGACGATCAACGTCATGACGCTGGGCGGCCTGGCGCTGGCCGTTGGCATCCTGGTGGACGACGCCACGGTGGAAATCGAGAACACCCACCGCAACCTGGGGATGAAGAAGCCGCTGACACGCGCGGTGCTCGACGGCGCCATGCAGATCGCGGCGCCGACCTTCGTTTCGACTCTCTCCATCTGCGTCGTGTTCGTCCCCGTGCTGCTGCTCACCGGCGTCGCCAAGTTCCTCTTCACGCCGCTGGCTCTCGCCGTGGTGTTCGCCATGATGGCGTCCTACCTGCTCTCCCGCACCCTGGTACCCACGATGGTGCACTACCTGCTGGGCCAGGAGGCGCATCTCTACCAGCACGGCGAGCACGCCACGGGCGGCAAGGGTATTATCTGGAGCATCCATCACGCCTTCAACCGCCGGTTCGAGAGCTTCCGCGAACGCTACACCGGTTTCCTGGACTGGGCGCTGGACCACAAGAAAGCCGTCGGCGCGGCCTTCGCCGTCTTCGTCGTCCTCTCGCTGGCTCTGGCTCCCATGGTCGGCCGCGATTTCTTCCCCAGCATCGATTCGGGCCAGATGCGTCTGCATGCACGCGCTCCGTCCGGCACGCGCATGGAGCAGACGGAGCTGCGTCTTCGGCGGCATCGAAGAAGAGATCCGCGAGGCGATTCCGCCGCAGGAACTCGACACCATCGTCGACAACATCGGGCTCCCGAATGGCGGTTTCAACCTGGCCTTCGGCGACAACCCCACCATCGGAACCAACGACGGCGAGATTCTCATCTCCCTGAATCCGGAGAAGCATGAGCCGGTGGAGATGTACACCGAGAAGCTGCGCAAGCGCCTCTCCGAGCGGTTCCCCGAAGTCGTCTTCTTCTTTGAAGCCGCGAACATCACCAACCAGATTCTGAACTTCGGCCTGCCCTGCCCCGATCGATATTCAGGTGACCGGCCGCGACGCGGCCAAGAGCTTCCAGATTGCCCGCCAGATCGCCGCGCGCATCGAACGCATCCCGGGCAGCGCCGATGTGCACCTGCACCAGTCCGACGATAGCCCGGAGATCCGGGTCAACGTCGATCGCACCAAGGCCGGTCAGATGGGCCTCACCCAGCGTGACGTCTCCAGCAGCCTGCTGATCTCGCTGAGCTCCAGCGGGCAGGTGGCGCCCAATCAGTGGCTGAATTTCGCGAATGGCGTCAACTACAACGTGGCCGTGCAAACGCCCATCTATCGGTTTCAGTCGCTGGACGACCTGATGCGCACACCCATCGGCACGGCTACCAGCAATGTGGCGTTCACGACCACCGACTCGCTGGCCGGCGCCTCGGCTCTCACGCCCAGCTCCATGGGCGCCAGCCCCGGGAAGAACACGCTGGCTTACGGCAATCCCGGCGCGCAGGCCGATCGCTCGCAACTGCTCTCCAACCTCGCCACGGTCGAGCGCGGACGAACCTACGGCATCGTCAATCACTATAATGTGCAACCGGTGGTGGATGTGTTCGTGAATGTCGATCGCCGCGACCTGGGCGGCGTCGGCGACCAGGTGATGAAGATCGTCGAGGAAGAGACCAAGAAACTGCCCAAAGGGATGGGCATCAATGTGCGCGGCCAGTACAAGACCATGCAGGATTCGTTCTTCCGCCTCGGCATCGGGCTGCTGGGCGCCGTGGCCCTGGTTTACCTGCTGATGGTGGTCAACTTCCAGTCGTGGCTGGATCCGATGATCATCCTGATGGCGATCCCGGGCGCCTTCGCCGGCATCGTCTGGGCTCTGTTCCTGACGCAGACGACGTTCAATGTGCCCTCGCTGATGGGCGCCATCATGTGTATAGGTGTGGCCACCGCCAACTCCATTCTGATGGTGGTGTTTGCGAATGACGAACGCCTGGCGGGCAAGAATGCCCGTGAAGCGGCTCTTTCCGCCGGTGCGACCCGCGTCCGGCCCGTGCTGATGACCGCCATGGCGATGATCATCGGCATGTTCCCCATGGCGCTGGGCTTTGGCGAAGGCGGCGAACAGAACGCGCCGCTGGGTCGCGCCGTCATCGGCGGCCTGGCGGTGGCGACGATTGCAACCCTGGTGGTGGTCCCGGTCATCTATAGCGCCTTGCGCAAGACCCCGCCCGTGAACTACGACGAGACGATTTTCTTTGAGGAGCATGAAGGCGAGCTGCCGGCGGAATCCGGCCAAGCCTGAAGCGAGGAGCTATGCCCGACAGCGAACAGAAGACCGCGCAGCACGGCCACGATCCCCTTGCAGCCGAGCGGGAAGCCCTGCTGCGAGCCGAGATCGCGAAATTGAAAGAGCGTTCCGCGCGCGCCGCCGAAGCTACCGATCACGACGTCCGCCCCGGCCGCCGTCCGTCGTCCAAAACCGTGGTTTGGCTCGCGATCGCCGCCGCCATCCTGCTGGGGGTCGGCTTCACCACCGGTTATCTGCCCAAGGTCCGCCGCACTGAGTCGATCACCGCCGAAACCAAGGCCGACACGGAAGCCCGTCCCACTGTCAGCACCGCCGCGGTCAAGCGAAGCGACGCCGCCGTCGACCTCGACCTGCCCGGCAGCATTCAGGCCGTCACCGAAGCGCCCATCCTGGCCCGCGCCGACGGCTATCTCAAACGGCGCCTGGTCGACATCGGCGACCGCGTTTCGGCCGGGCAACTGCTGGCTGAGATTGAGGCTCCGGAACTCGACAACCAGGTCCAGCAAGCCAAGGCTTCGCTCCAGCAATCCTATGCCGCGTTGGAACAGGCGTCGGCCAGCCTGGAGCAGTCGCGCGCCAACGAACAGCTGGCCCGCATCACCGCCCAGCGCTGGGGCAATCTCCTTGGCAAAGGCGCCGTCTCGCGTCAGGACAATGACAACTACCAGGCTCAGTACCAGGCCCAGAGCGCTTTCGCCCGCGCTCAGGAGCGGGCCGTGGCCGCCGCGCGCAGCAATATCGAAGCCGCCAAGGCCAATCTCGACCGGTTGAACCAGGTGCAGGGCTATCGCATGGTGCGCGCGCCTTTCGCCGGCATCATCACCCTGCGCAATGTCGACGTGGGCGCGCTGATTAGCACCGGCCAGACGCTCATCTATCGTGTCGCGCAGATGGGGACGCTGCGTACGTTCGTGAACGTGCCGCAGTCCTACGCCGACGTGATCCGGCCCGGTGTGGAAGCCGAGGTAGCCGTTGTCGACCTGCCCGGGCGCGTCTTCCGCGGCAAGGTGGCCCGTTCTTCCAGTGCGCTGGATACCTCCAGCCGCACGCTGCTGACCGAGATTCAGATCCCCAACCAGGACGGAGCCCTGCTGCCCGGTATGTACGCCCAGGTGTCGCTCAGCATCCGGCGCACCAATCCGCCGCTCATTATCCCTGGCGATACACTGCTGATCCGGCCCCAGGGCACCATGGTGGCGATCGTCCGTCCCGATAACAGCGTTCACTTCCAGAAGATCCTGGTGGGCCGCGACTTCGGCAAGGAAGTCGAGGTCATCAAAGGGCTGGAAGAGGGCCAGGCTCTGGTCGTCAACGCCAACGACTCCGTGCAGGAAGGGGTCAAGGTGAAGCCTGTGAAGCTGAAAGAGGACGGCGCCAAGCGCTGAGCGGGTGGCCATCAATATCATGCACATCCCCAGGCAATCGACAGTTTGGATCGCCGTCTGCCTGCTGGCGCAAAGCGCGGTGTTCGGCGGCGACGGCGGCATTCTCCAGCCCTTCAAGCGGCCTTATCTGGCGCCTGTGCGGCAGGCTCCGGTGCTGATCAACTCGCCCCGCTTTGAACAGCTGCTGAGAGCCGGCAATCTGTATCTGACGCTCGAGGACGCCGTTCAACTCGCCATCGAGAACAATCTCGATGTGGAGATCCAGCGCTATACCCGCGCTACTGCTGATATGGATCTGCTGCGGACCCGCGGCGGCGGACTGACGCGCGGCCTCTCACTGAACCTCTCCGAGATGCCGGCCGGCGTGGGTGGACCCACCAGCCAGTTGCTCACCAGTTCCTCCCGCATCATCCCTGGAACATCCGTCTCCACGAATCCTCTGGAAGTCGGCGCCCTCGGCGTCGTTCAGACGAACCTCAGCATCACCGGTGCCACGGCGTTATCCACCGGCAGCGCGATCCCGGTGTTCGACCCGTTCCTCAGCGGCAACTTCAACTACTCGCATCTCGGCACGCCCCAGACGAACCTGGCTGTCGCCGGCGCGCCCAATCTCATCAACGGCAACACTTCGGCCGGCCTGGGCTACCGCCAGGGATTCGGCTCCGGCGCCTCCCTCAACGCGGCGTTTACCAATCTGCGGCAGACGACGAATTCGATCCGCGTCAGCTATACGCCGTACACCGCCTCGGCCCTTACGATGAACGTGACCCAGCCCCTGATGCGCGGAGCCGGCTTCAGCGTGAACCGCCGCTTCCAGCGGCAGGCGGAGAACGAGCAGAAAATCGCCGACCTCCTCTTCCGCCAGCAGCTCATCAACACCGTTTACGGGGTCACCCGCCTCTACGACGACCTTGTGGCCCTCTACGAAGACGTAAAAGTGAAAGAGGAGACGCTGCGCCTCGCCCAGAAGCTGTTTGACGATACCAAAGCGCAGGTGGATGAAGGCGCATTGGCAACCGTGGAAATGGCCCGAGCCAATGCCCAGGTCTATTCCACGCGCCTGGATCTCGAACGCGCCCGCGGACTGCTGGAGGAACAGGAAGTTATCATCAAGACGGTCCTCACGCGCCGCGGCTCGGAGGACGACGTGGTGCGCAAGGCTCGCATCGTCCCAACAGGCACGCTGGCTCTGCCGCCGGAAGAGAACCGGGAATCGCCGGAACTGGTGAGCATCGCCGCGCAGAACCGTCCGGACCTCTCCACCGCCGCCCTGCAGATCGCCAACTCGGAGCTCTCTCTGAAGGGCTCGCGCAACGCCCTGAAACCCCAGGTGGATCTCGTCGCCTTTGCCACCAACAACGGCCTGGCGGGGGAGGGCAATCCTGTGGCCGTCTCCCCGGACACGACCTTCATCGGCAGCTATGCCAGCGCTCTTGGCCAGATCTTCCGCCGCGACTATCCGTCCTACGGCGCGGGCCTCCAGATCGACCTGCCGCTGCGGAACCGTGTGGCGCAGGCCGATGCCGCCCGTGACGAGATCCAGTTGAAGCAGACGAAGATCCGCGAACAGCAGTTGCGCAATCAGGCCCGGCTCGAGGTCGAAGACGCGCTCATTGCCCAGCGGCGATCCAAGGCCGCCTATGAGGCGGCGATCCAGGCGCGGGTATACCAGGAAGAGTCGTTGAAGGCCGAGCAGGCGAAGTTTGAAGTAGGTGCGTCGACCAGCTACCTGGTGATCCAGTTCCAGAGCTTCCTGGCGCAGGCGCGTTCGACGGAAGTGGCGGCGCGAGGCGCGTATGTGAAGGCCCGGGCGGCCCTCCAGCGGGCGACGGGCACGATCCTGGCGGACTACAACATCTCTGTGGAAGCGGCGCGCCAGGGCGTGCGGTAAGGGCCGGCCCATTCAGAAACTTCTCTTCCATCCTCTGGCAGAATGGTGGGGAGAATCATGGCACGCTTCCTGGCCCTGTGGCTCGGTATATTCGGTTTTCACTCGACCGACGAGATCGCCGTTAGGGCTTCGCGCTACACAGCCAGCGTTTACGCGGAGGCGAGCGATGCCGCGATCTGGGTGAACGACGCGGATCCCAGCCGCAGTCTGATCATCGCGACCGACAAAGCGCCATCGCCGCATGGTGCGCTGGCAGTGTTCACGTTGGACGGGAAGAAGACTCGATCGCTTGCACCGTACGATCGTCTGGGTGATGTCGACATCGTTTACGGCGTCAGGTGGGGCGGCTCTAAGGTCATGTGGCGATCTGCACTGAGCGGGCGCTTGGTGCGCTACGCGTTTTTGTCATCTTCGGCAAGGGCCCCTCTGTTATCGATAATTCCTGGCTGAGAGGGCCTGCTGTGTTCGAAGAAATGGATCATGCCGGCCAGCTTGCTGGAGCGACCGGACCAGGTGCTATCCAGCCCACGGGCATCGCCGCTTACAAGAGGCCGCGCGACGGTGCCATCTTTCTGATCGTCAGTAGAAAGTCCGGCCCGCGAGACAGCTACCTTTGGCAATACCGGCTGAAACGCCTCGACACCGGCGCCTTCGGTGTTGTAAAGGTCCGGGAGTTTGGACGCTTTTCCGGCACCGGACAGATCAAATCAGTGGCGGTCGACAACGAGTTGGGCTATGTGTACTACGCCGATGAAGGCGCAGGCATTCGAAAGTACGCGGCCGATCCGGATGCCCCGCGGGCAAACAAGGAACTGGCTCTGTTTGGCAAGAGGGAGTTCGCCGGCAATCGAAAAGGCATCGCGATCTGGAAGCGGCCTGATGGCACCGGTTACATCATCTGCACGGAACAGCTACCGGGCGCGACACGATTCCATCTATACCGCAGGGAGGGGACATGGGGCAGTCCCCACAATCACAACAAGCCGGTCCGCACAGTGAACACGAATCTCGACGCGACGGATGGCATCGAAATTACCTCGACACCTCTCGGGCCTCTGTACCCGCATGGCCTGTTTGTCGCGATGAACAAGCGGGACCGGAACTTCGCCTTGATTCCAGCGGAACAATTGGTGCCCTCGCGGCGCTTCAATCCAAAGGCAATCGCAATCGCCCGCGTTACGGCTCTACCGTGGCAGCGGAAACCATTCCACCGTCCGGGTGGCCCGCTTTCCACAGCACGGCCTGGCCGCGATCCAGCCCGGCCAGTAACGCTCCGCGGGGCACATTTTCTCCACCCGGCACGACCACCCACGCACCGGTCTCCCGGCTTAACCGCATCACCCGGTAGGGCGTGTCCAGTTGCTCCACCGCACTCAACCCTCGCTGCGGCATCAGGGCATAAATCGCCCCGTCCTGCGTCGCCGCAAACGACATCTGCGACTTCCCCTGCTGCGCCAGAGGCACCGGCCACGTCACCACCTCGGCCGTCTTTGTATCGAACTCGAGCACCGCCGCTGCATTCGGCACCCAGGCGGCTATTCGGCCCGCCGCCTCCGTCAGCATCGCCGGCGACCCGGCAGGACCCGTCTCGATGCGCCTGCCTCGGCTCATCCGCCTCCGACCCGATCAGCCGCACCTTCTTCCTTGGAAGAATGCCCCACGGCCCGGAAGCCGGGCCCGACAACCTGTGGAACAGCGACTCCTCCAGGCCCGGCCCCAGACACCAGATGCCTGTCGCCGGATCCGAGGCCAGCCGGAAGCAGAGCACGGCGTCCAGAGTCAGGAAGCCCGGCTCGCCTTCGAGCGGATACAGAGCCAGCACCCGGGAACTTGCCCCCAATGGATAGAGCACCGCCATCGAGACCAGCAGCGTGCCGTCGCCGGTCAGGGCGTAATCGTGGACCTCCACTCGCCTCACGTCCTTCAATCCGGAGCCCGCCTCCACCGTCCGCTCCACTCGTCCGTCGCGAGTCCGGATCACCAGGCTCCCGCCCTTCGGACTCGACTCCGATGACACGATGTGATTGCTCTGGAACTTCACTTCCAGCGTCTGGTCCGGCAACCGCACCTGGGCCGTAGCCGCCGTCAGGCCAAGCAGAAGCTGCGCAAGTCCTCGAGCGAAAGCGTGGGCTCGCCCGGCGCTACGTGATCCAGCTTGCCGGCCAGCATCCATTCTTCGAGCTTACCCACTAGCTCGTACAGATGCTCGAATCCTTCGACCACAAACAACAGCGGCTGGAAATGATCGATCTCAAAAGACTGGTGGATCATCCACTCCAGGTTCGCCTCGCTCCGTTGCACCTCGGCCGATTCCAGCGCATGCGGCAGTTCGCTGTGGGAACTCAGCAGCCCGCTGCCATCAGGCGCGCATCCCCTGCGGCGTGCGCATCAGCCCAAACTCCACGGTGAACCAGAAGAAGCGCGCCATCGCTTTCACAATCGAGGAGATGCGCTCCAGGCGGAGCGTCTCGTCCTGGATACCGGCGGCAATCTCCGCGGCCGTATGCGCACAGTCCCCAAAGCGCACGAGGGTCCCGGCGAAGTCCGGATGGGTGTGCATGGGCACGTGGCCCGCAATGTCGTGAAAGATGTCCGGCTCGGGCAGGTAGTCGAGCGAGTCGAGCGAGCGGACCGTCACCGTAGTAGGAAACTCCCGCCGGCGCAGGCAATCGAAGAACAGGTAGGGCGGCACGTAGCCGCTCACGGCGCGAGCCTGGAAGCCCGTCAAAGGAGCCAGGAACCGGTTCACGTCCTCCAGGCGGGGCACCCGGGACGAATCCAATCTCAGCGCCGAGAGCCCGTCCAGGAAGTGCGGGTTCGCATACCGCGCCCAACTGGGCTGCATCCGGGCATACAGAGTCCGCCAGGCTTCGTGATTCTCCGCGCTGTATAGTTCGTACGGTTGACGGATGAAGAGCTGGTCCCGGGCACGAGCCTCTTCGATGAACGGAGCAGCTGTCGTGGTGAGCATCCCGATCACCTCTCTGTTGCTTTGAAAATAGCACCACCTTATTGTGGTGTCAATTCGGAAAATGGTAGCATTCTCACAAAGGAGGGGCGGGTAACGCGATCTGCTGGATCGCTTCCGCACAGCCATGTATCCACTGCAGAAGGGCAAAGTCGCCCGCCAGGCGCATGTTGGTATCCCCGAGGGCACTTTCGAGGAGGAGCACGGCCGAAAGGGTTTTTTCGGGAAAACCGCGCACCTCTATCACGCTCACCCACCCACCGGGTGGATCCGCTTCGAAGGCTCCCTTCGGCCGCACAAATTCGATTTGAATGAGGCGAAGCCCTCCGATCTGACCGACCCCCGCGGCGTCCCTCTGCCGTTCCTGGGCAATGCGGACGTTCGCCTATCCGTCTCCCGCCGTCCGGCCCCCATGCCGTTCTACTGCCGCAACGCCGATTGGGACGAGCTCTGGTTCGTCCACCGGGGGCAGGGCACTGTCGAAACCGACTTCGGGCCTCTGCCATTCGAGCGCGGCGACTACCTCGTCATTCCGCGAGCCGTCACCTACCGCATCGTGCCCGAATCCACCGACAACTTCTTCCTGCTCGTCGAATCGAAGGGCGAATTTGAACAGCCCGAGAAGGGTCTGATCGGGCAGCATGCCCTCTACGACCCCGGCGTGATCGTCGTGCCCGAGCCCGATCCTCAACTCAACGACAACCGGGAATGGGAGGTGCGCATCCTGGCCGATGGCGAGTACTCCAGCGTCTTCTATCCCTGGAACCCCATCGACGTTGTCGGCTGGAAGGGCGATCTCACCGCCTGGAAGATCAATCTGCGCGACATCCGGCCCGTGATGAGCCACCGTGCCCACCTTCCCCCCAGCGTGCACACTTCCTTTGTGACCAGCGGGGCCGTGGTCTGCAGCTTCGTGCCCCGGCCGCTGGAGGAAGACGCGGATGCCCAACGCGTCCCCTTCTTCCATCGCAACACCGACTACGACGAGTTCCTCTTCTATCACGACGGCGACTTCTTCTCGCGTGACAATATCCGCGCCGGCATGGCCACACTACATCCGCGCGGCATCCATCACGGCCCGCATCCGAAGGCACTGGCGAATCAGCGGAAGAAGACGCATACGGACGAGTACGCCGTCATGCTCGACGGACTGAATCCGATTCGCGTCCTGGAAGGCGGGCGTTCCGTGGAGGACGAGAACTACTGGCGCAGCTGGCAGGGCTGGTCGCCGCCGCTCGGCTCAGGCACACCGTCCAGCAGATTCCTCACCCGGCTGAGCAGGGCCGCCGGCGAGAAGGGCTTCTCGATGGAAGGAGCATCCAGCGGCTGCGTCCTCAGACGCGCTGAATAGCCGGACATCAACAGCACGGGCACACCGGGATGCAGTGCCCGGAATTGCGCGGCCAGTTCCATGCCGCTCATATAGGGCATCACCACGTCCGTCAGCAGCAGGTGAACCGGCGCCGGTCCCGTGCGGGCCGCTTCCAGCGCGCTGTTGGGATCGGAGGTCTCCACCACCTGGTAACCGTTCTGGCGCAGCAGGCCGCTGACAAAGTTCCTCACCGCCTCGTCATCCTCGGCCAGCAGAATCGTCTCGCTGCCCGTAACCGCCTGCGGAACCTGGGGCGCCCGCGCCGCTTCCTCCTCCTCCGCCTCCAGGGCGGGCAGCAGGATCTTGAACGAGGTGCCCTGGCCCACTTCGCTGTAGACCGAAATGGAGCCGCCGAACTGCTTCACAATCCCGTAGACCGTCGAAAGCCCCAGGCCCGTGCCTTTGCCCACTTCCTTCGTCGTGAAGAAGGGTTCGAAAATGCGCGACCTCAACTCAGGCGGGATGCCCTCGCCCGTATCGCTGACGGTCAACAGGACGTAATCGCCTTGCGGCAATCCGGCCAGTTCGTGGACGTCGCCCGCGCCCAGGTGAAAGTCGGAGGTGCGGATCACCAGCCGGCCGCCGTGAGGCATGGCATCCCGCGCATTGATCGCCAGGTTCACAATCACCTGCTCGAATTGCCCCGGATCCGCATAGGTCAGGGGCCTCTGTGCTTCCAGCATCATCTCCAGCGAGACGTCTTCGCCGATCAGCCGGCGCAGCATCTTCGCCACATCGCGCAGCACCTCGTTGACGCTCATTCTGGAGGCTTCGACGTTCTGCCTGCGCGCAAACGAGAGCAACTGCCGGGTCAGGGAAGTAGCCCGCGTGGCCGCCCGCGCGATCTGGTCGAGGTAAGGGCCCGCCGGCTCGTTCGACTCCATCGACATCCGCGCCAGTTCCGTGTTTCCGCCGATCACCGTGAGCAGATTGTTGAAGTCGTGCGCCACACCGCCGGCGAGCTGGCCGATACTCTCCAGCTTCTGCGCCTGCCGCAGTTGTGCCTCCAGCGACTGCCTCTCCGAAATATCCGAGAGGAATAGCAGCGTCAGTTCTTCATCGTTCGCGGAGATAGGAGCCGTCGCCAGTTCCACCGGTAGTTCCGTGCCGTCCGGCCGCAGGACGGTCAAGCCCATCAGTTCCCGGGCGGTCACTGTGCCTTTGGCCAGTCGCGGAAAGGTGTGATGCGACCGGTCGGGAAACAGATCTTCAAAGCGGAGTCTCGCCAGCTCCTCGATCGACCGGCCGAACATGATGGCCGCCCGTGGATTCGCAAAGATCGTCGCGCCCGAGGGTCCAAAGGCGATCACCGCCTCCGGGGCATTCTCAAAAAGGGCCCGGAACCTCGACTCGCTCTCCCGCAGCGCGCTCTCGGCCCGCTCGCGCTTTTCGAGATCGCTTTGCAGGGTTGTGTTGGCCAGCTTGAGCCTGCGCCGCGAATCGTTCAGCCGGACGATGGCGACCGCCGCAAGGACGAGAATCAGTACCGCGGAACCGATGAGAATACGCTGGATCTCCAAGGCCTGGCGATCGCGCATGGCCCCGGTGATCCGCGCCGCGTACCGGCTGGAGACCACTGGATAGTTCGCGGCCAGGGCAGCCATCGTGCCGTCGGAGGTCATCTCCTCAAAACGGTTCCGCAGCGACTGCACCTCCGGCTGCACGGCCCGCCGCGACACCAGAGCATAGTCCCATTGCAGCCTGGTATCGATCGTGCGCAGACTCACGCCCCGGCAGGCGGAGATGCCCGCAGCCAGCACGTCGCGGATGAAGACGCTGGCGATGACCGCGGCGTCCGCCTTGCCCTGGCAAGCCAGATTCACGGCGGTTGCGGCCGAACCAGCCGGGACAATCTCTGAACCGTGCAACTCTGTGGCGAGCGTCGGCAGAGCCCCCGTCGGTACCGCCAGCCGCTTCCCCTTCACATCCTCACTCGCTCGAATGTTTGTCGAGGCCGGAGTAATGATAATGATTTCGGTGGACCACCACGGCTCAGAAACAAAAAAACGGGCCCGCCGCTCGGGAGTTCCGAATCCCGTGAGAATCAGGTCCAAAGAGCCGTTGGCCAGTCTCTCCTCGTTCTCCGCTCTAGACCCGCCCCTCCGCCAGACAAGATCGATCCCCTCCCGGCGCGCCGCCTCCTGCAGCATCTCCACGGCGAAGCCGGCCGGCTTCCCCTGATCGTCGATGCTGATCATCGGAGGCGCGGAGCCGTACGCAACGGTCAGCGACTTCCTGGCCGGAGCGCGCCCGCAGCCCGCTGCAAACAGCACAAGGAAGAGGTGTCCAATCAGAACCCCCTGACGACGCAACGTGACAATCCCAGTCCCGGAGTCAAGCACAACGACCGCCATCCCCACTCCCAAGCCGAATGAGAATTATCACAGGCGCAGAGTGGCGGTCAATAGTAGCATCGCCCGCAGTCGAAAATGTATCGTAAATTCACGAAAAAGTACTGTCTATTACCGGTTATGGGGAATATAGGGCGCAGAGCGGATTCGTACCAGGACTCAGTAGATCAACGGCTTGCCCGCCAGCGCCTCCAGTACCAGCAGCGCGATGAGGAGCAGCCAGAAACCGGTAAATACGCCTCCGGCGAGCAGTGGGAGCCGGAAATACTGCATCCCCAGCAGAATCGGAACAGCCAGCAGAGTCGCCGCCAGGCCATAGCGCAAATCGCCGCCTGGACCCACATCGGACCGCACAATCGGCGAACCCCGCCACAGCAGAAACAGCACCTGCGCCGCCGCCAGTACGCCGAAAAACCACGCCAGCCGGATCACGCCTCGTATACCAGTTCGCCGTCGAGCCAGGTCTTCAGCACCCGGATCGACTTGGCCGCCTTGTCGAAGGAATACTCCACCACGTCGGCGCGTTCGCCGGGTTGCAGGCCGCGCTGCCGGAGCGGCACACGGCCTACCCTGGCTGGATTCCGCGTCGCCAGCGTGATCGCCTCGCTCAGCGTCAGGCCGCACATCCGCATCAGGTTGCCGACCCCCGCGTCCATCCGCAGCGCGCTGCCGGCCAGGCGGTTCGTATCGTTGCGCAGCGTCACCTTGCCTTCGGTGTGCAGCTGCACCTCTACCTCGCCCAGCATGTAGGGCCCTGGTTCGCACATGGCCGGCATCACCGCATCCGTGATCAGAATGGCCCGCTCCAGCCCCTTCGATCGCAGCGCCACAGTGAGAAAGCTCTTATCCAGGTGGATCCCGTCAACGATGAACGAGGCCGCCACCCGGTCGTCCGCCATCTGATGCCACAGATAGTTCGGGTGCCGCGGCAACATGCCGTGCGCTCCATTGCCAAGGTGTGTCGACAACGTCGCGCCGGCCCGTACGGCCGCGTCGATCTGTTCGGCATTGGCGTCCAGGTGCCCGATGCTCACGACGACGCCCGTGCCCACCACATGCTCGATGTACTTCGCCGCCTCGGGCCATTCCGGTGACACGGTCACCAGCCGCACATTGCCCTCCGCCGCATCCTGCCAGCGATCGAACTCCTCCGTGTCCGGCGGCCTCACCTGGCGCAGCGGATGCGCGCCCCGAGCCCCGTCCTGCGGAGAAATATGCGGGCCTTCAATATGGAAGCCCTCCAGCGCCCGGCCGTACTTCAAGGTACGTTTTGCCTTCGCCAGATTCCGGATCGCCCCCAGCATCTCCTCCCGGCCGCCGGTGATGACCGTCGGGAAGAGCCTTGTCGTGCCCGTCGAGAAAATCAGATCCAGAGACCGGCCGATCTCTTCCATCGAAGCCGTAGGCGAGCAGTAGTCGACACCCGCGAAGCCGTTCACCTGGATGTCGATAAACCCCGGAGCCAGATAGTTCAGCCCCTCCGGCGTCCGGACGTACTCTTCCACACTCTGCAGGACTCCGCTGCCCGTGATCTCCACCGCGGCGCCCCGGTTGGCGTCAATCCCGGAACATTTCATGGCTGTTTTGTATTATCCACAGATTGTCCACACGGCCGCTTCTGCAACCACCTGAAAACAAAAGCGGATAATCTTGTTGAAAAGGATTCCGAGGCAGGTGGAAAAGCCTTCCCAGGAGGGGGTCCAACCCACTAGAGTGAAGACTGTTCGGCCGCGAGCCAAATCCACAAAAGAAAATCTCGGGGGAGGTTGACATTGGGATCGGGTTCGCGGCCCGAATCATGTTTGGCTACTGTGCTTCCACGGGCTGGGGCACCGGAGTGAGCCAGCCGTGCTTGTCTTCGGCCTTGCCTTCCACGAGCTCGAAGAAGGCCTTCTGGATCTTCTCCGTGATCGGTCCGCGATGACCCGCACCAATCTGGATGCGGTCCACCGAACGGATGGGCGTGACCTCAGCGGCCGTGCCCGTGAAGAAGACCTCATCGGCGATGTAGAGCATTTCGCGGGGGATCACCGTCTCCACGATCTCCAGGCCCAGATCCCGCGCAATCGTCACCACGGTGTCCCGGGTGATGCCTGGCAGTACGCTGGAACCCAGCGGCGGCGTGTGAATCTTGCCGTCGCGGATCACGAAGATGTTTTCGCCCGAGCCTTCGCTCACGCGGCCCTCGCTGTCGAGCGCAATGCCTTCGGCGTACCCGTTGTGGTGCGCCTCCATGCGGATCAACTGCGAGTTCATGTAGTTCGCACCCGCCTTCGCCAGGGTCGGCAAAGTGTTGGGCGCAATGCGGTTCCAGGACGAGATGCAGACATCCACGCCCTGCGCCATGGCGTCATCGCCCAGGTACTTGCCCCATTCCCAGCAGGCCAGATAGACCTCCGTCGGGTTGTTGGCGGGCAGCACCCCCACGCCGCCGTAGCCGCGCAGGATAATAGGACGTATGTAGCAGGAACGAAGCTTATTGACGCGTACAAGCTCGATCTGAGCTTCAACCAGAAGATCCAGGTGAGAAGTCTACCGGAACCCGGTAGATCCTGGCTGAATCCAATAGGCGGCGGGTGTGCTCACGAAGTCGGAATATGGCAGGTCCGTTCTGAGTCTCATAGCAACGAACACCCTCGAATACCGAGCTGCCGTAGCTAACGACATGCGACAGGACGTGAATCTTCGCTTCATCCCAGCCAATGAAGCGCCCGTTGTGCCATATTTTTTCTGTAGGCGTCATAGAATCATTATGCCAGCATCGAAAGGAGAGGGTGCCGATGCGTAAACGTTTGATTGTTGTGTCCCTGTTCACCGCGGTGGTCCTGCTGGCTGCCGGGCAGAAGAAACTGCCAAAGCCCAGCTGGCCGAACTTCTTCAGCAAGGAGCAGGACGTCCAGATGGGCCGCGAATACGCCCAGCAGGTCGAGCAGCAGATGACCATTGTCCAGAACAAGGAGCTCACCGACTACATCAATAAGATCGGCGAACGTCTGGTGAAACAGGGCGGCCTGGACGACTACCCCTACTTCTTCAAGGTGGTGCAGGAGCCCAGCATCAACGCCTTCGCCCTGCCCGGCGGCCCCATGTTCGTCCATACCGGCCTCATCAAGGCGGCCGATAACGAAGCCCAGATCGCCGGCGTGCTCGCCCACGAACTCTCCCACGTGGTCCTCCGTCACGGCACCAATCAGGCCTCCAAGGCCCAGCTCATCCAGTTGCCCGCCATGCTCGCCGGAGCCGTAGCCGGCGGCAGCCTCGCCGGCCAGCTCGCCCAGCTCGGCATCGGCCTCGGCGCCAACTCCGTCCTGCTCAAGTTTTCCCGCGGTGCCGAAAGCGACGCCGATCTCCTCGGCGCCCACACCATGGCCAAGGCCGGCTACAACCCCCTCGAACTGGCTCGCTTCTTTGAGAAGCTCGAAGCCGAGATGGGCAAGTCCGGCAGCAGCAAGTTCGCTCAGTTCATGTCAGATCACCCGAATCCGGGCAACCGGGTGAAAGCCATCGAGGACCAGTTGCCGTACATGGCTCGCGGACCGTACAACTCCCAGATGGGTGATCTCAAGAAGATGCAGGCGTTCGTCGACGGGCTGCCGGCCGCCCCCAAGAAGGTGGCCAAAGGGCAGGGAAGTAGCGCCGGCGCCACCGCCCCCGCTCAGTTGCCCAACGCTCAGAAGCCCGCCAGCATCCCGGTCTCTTCCACCATGAAGACCACCCAGTCAAGCGGCCTCACCATGTCCTACCCCTCGAACTGGCAGGAGACCACGGAACAGAACTCCGTCACCGTGGCGCCCGCCGAAGGCCGCATCCAGTCCTTCATCGGCTACGGCGCCATGATCAATATCGCCCAGGCGCCCTCCGGCCAGAAAGTGGACCTTCAGCAGGACACGCAGAAACTACTCCAGGGCATGGCCCAGCAAAACGCTGGCATGAAAGTCGTCGAGCAACCGCAACAGGTCACCATCGGAGGATCCAAGGCCCTGGTGACGAAGCTGGGCTCCGACTCGCCGTATGCCGGCACGAAAGAAGTCGATATCGTGGTGACGATCGACCGGGGTACATCTTTGTACTACCTGGTCTTCGTAGCGCCAGAACCGGATTATGCGAAATTGGAACCGGTCTTCCAGCAGATGACGCGGTCGATCCGCTTCCAATAACGCCTCATGAGATGCATCAACAAATAGAAGCTATCCTCTTCGATTTCGATGGGGTTTTAGCTGACACTGAACCTCTTCATTGGGCCTGTTGGAACGAGGCGCTGCAGACCTTGGGCGTCTCTATTACCTGGGAAGCCTACAGCGCAAATTGCATTGGCATCTCGGACCGGGCCTTCCTTGAGGCGATGGGCAGAGTCTCCATTCCGCCTCGACCACTAGATGAACTTTGGCCCACTTATCCACTGAAAAAGAAGCTGTTTGCGGAACGGGCAACCCGCGGCGGACTGATCTCTCCGGAGACCAAGGCGATCCTGCAAGAACTACACTCGATTCCACTTGCGGTCGTCACCTCCAGCGCTACTTCAGAGATCAGCGTTATCCTCAAGGCAGAAAACGTCTTAGACCGATTCCAGGCGACGGTTTACGGAGACGAAGTTACAAACCTTAAACCACATCCTGAACCCTATCTCACGGCCATGAAGCGCCTCGGCGTTCATTCCGCTCTGGTTCTGGAAGATTCCGGTCCGGGCATTGCCAGCGGCCGCGCGGCCGGTTGCGAAGTCATCGAGGTCAAGCACGCCAGCGACGTGCCGTCACTCCTGCGCGCCCGTCTCAACGGCCAACTGAAGTAGTCCGTTCGCCAGCTTCGGTTTTGTTACAGGGTCTCCTGTTGCTTTCCCAATAGAGAAGCAATATGCTTCTTGTTGGTTACCCAATGGAGACCCCAAAACCTCAGAACCGGACCGACATTCCTCAGGGCAGCCTGGCCCTGATGGTCCTGAAGACCCTCGACGTCCTCGGTCCGCTGCACGGCTACGGCATCTCGCGCCGCATCAGCCAGATCAGTGGCGAGCTGCTGTTCGTCAACCAGGGGACTCTCTATCCCTTGCTCCTGAAGTTGGAGCAGGAAGGCGCAATCTCCTCCGCCTGGGGCACCTCCGAGAACAACCGCAAGGCTCGCTACTATGAGTTGACCGACGTCGGCCGCCGCCAGTTGCAGTCAGAAACCGAGCACTGGGATCAGACCGCCGCCATCATCAGCCGGTTCTGTAAGGTCACCGCGGAGGATCTGTCATGAGACCCCTCCGCCGCTGGTTTGCCCGAATCACAGGATTCCTGTCCGCCCGGCGCCACGAACAGCGCATGCGTCAGGAGTTCGAGGCCCACCTGGAAGCCTCCACGGAGGACTATATCCGCAGCGGTTTGACTCCGGCCGAAGCCCGCCGTCAGGCTCGGCTCGACTTTGGCCCGGTCGAGTCGGTGAAGGAATCGTTCCGGGATCAGTCCGGACTCCCGGCCATCTCCGCCATCGGGTCCGACATCGTCTTCGGCTGGCGGCAGTTGAGGAAACACCCCCTGGCCAGCGCCGCAGCCATCCTTTCTCTGGCTCTGGCCGCCGGAGCCACCACCACCTCCTTCCGGCTGGTGGATGCGCTCTTCCTCCGCAATCTGCCTGTATCGGAACCGGACCGCCTCTTCTACCTGGAAACCACGTTTGTGGACCGCGACGGGCGGCCCGACACCCTCGACGAATACGACTACCCCACCTTCCTGCGCTATCGCGAAACGCTCAAGGACAGGGCCGAAGTCATGCTGGTCGGGATGAATGCCCGCCAGGATCTGGCCTTCGCCGCCGATCAGGATGCCGAACGCGCCTGGCGCCAGTTCGTCTCCGGCAACTTCTTTCCAGTAATGGGCTTGCAGCCCGCGGCCGGCCGCCTGCTGTTGCCCGACGACGACCGCGCGCCCGGCGGCAGTCCCGTCACCGTGATCTCCTACGATTACTGGACGCGCCACTTCGCCCGCGACCCGAAAGCCGTCGGCAGCACGTTTCGCATGGCCGGCGTTCCGTACGAAATCGTCGGCGTCGGACCGGAGGGCTTCACCGGGACAGAACCGGGCGAAGTCACCGACCTCTATGTGCCCGCCACCATGAATGTCCAGGCCCTCAGCAGCCCGGGTTGGAGTTGGTTTCGCGCCTGGCTGCGCCCGCGGCCCGGCGTCCCGGTGGAACAAATCCGTCAGCCGTTGCAGCAGGTGTTTCTCGCGGAGCAGCAGGAGCGCGTCAAATCGCTGCACACCGGTACGCCGCGGCAGGACATCGACCGGATGTTGAGCCAGCGGATTCTCGTCCAGCCCGCCGGCGCCGGAGCCTCCCACCTGCAGCGCGAATACCGTCAGCCGCTGTGGATCCTCAGCGTCCTGGTCGCTCTGGTGTTGCTCGTAGCCTGTGCCAACGTGGCGAGCCTCCTCACAGCCCAAGCCGAGGGGCGGGCCAGGGAAATGGCCCTGCGGGTTGCGATTGGCGCTGGACGCGGCCGACTGCTCCAACTCCTGTTGGTGGAGAGTCTGATGATCGCCCTGGCTTCCGCCGGCCTGGGCTTGCTCATCGCCGCCTGGGGCGCGCCGGCGGTCACCGGAATGCTGCGCGTGCCCGCCGATCCCGTTCGAATGGTGCTGCGAACGGGCTGGCGCGAGGTGGCCTTTAGCCTCGGGCTGGCCTTGACCGTGACCCTCCTTTTCGGATTGATGCCGGCCTGGCGGGCCTCTTCCGCCGAACCCGTCGGCGCCCTCAAGGGGATCCGGGCCACCTCGTCGCGCCGGCCGTTGATGAACTCACTGCTGGCTATGCAGGCCGCGTTCAGCGTGCTGGTTCTGTTCGTCGCGGGTCTGTTTGTCTCGACGTTCCAGCATCTCTCCAACCGGCCCATCGGCTTTTCGCCCGAACGGGTGCTCATCCTGGGCGCCAATGCGGCCAACAAGCCGGACTGGTCGCTCATCGCCGAAAAGCTCCGAGAACTGCCCGGTGTCACCTCCGCAACCGCCGCCGGTTGGCCGTTGTTGTCGAACAACCACTGGACCGCGGCCGTCCGTCTACCCGGCCACGCCGACGAATCAAAACCGCCGTATTTTCTGGGTGTTGCGCCTGGTTTCTTCAACACGATGCGCATCCCCCTGATCAGCGGCCGGGATTTCCGTCCGGCGGATGCGGCCCCCCGCCTGGATGAGCAGAATCAGGTGGTTCCGGGCACTGGAATCGTCAACGAAATGTTCGCCCGAGTCTACTTCGACGGAGGCAACCCCACCGGCCGCGTCGTTCAAATGCTGCAAGGAAAGGACAAGCTCGTGCCGGTCGAGATCGTCGGCGTGGTGCGGGATGTGGCTTACGGCAACCTGCGCGAGCCGATCCGGCCGACCGTCTTCGTCCCCATGGGCCAGCGCGGGAATGCGACGCTACTGATCCGGACCGCGGTCGATCCCTTATCCGTGGCGCCCAGCCTGCGCCGCGCCATCCAATCGGCTGAGTCCGGGTTGCGGATCCGGAACGTCGAACTCCAGGAGAACTTCGTTCGCTGGCATCTGGTCCGGGAGCGCTTGTTGGCGAGCCTGTCGGGTTTCTTCGGGCTGATCGCGCTGGTGCTGGCCGCCCTCGGTCTCTACGGGGTCCTGAATTCGTCGGTAACGGTGCAACGCCGCGAGATCGGCATCCGCCTCGCCCTGGGTGCGCAGCCAGGCGAAGTGGTAACCGCCGTGACCAGCGGAGCGGCCTGGATGCTCTCATTGGGCGGAGCCGCCGGACTACTTGGTGGCATGGCGATCTCGCGAGTTATTGAGAAGCTTCTGTACAACGTAAAAGGAACGGATCCCGCCGCACTGGCGGCTCCAATCCTGATCCTTGCCCTGACCGCCGCTGCAGCAGGACTACACCCTGCGTTAAGAGCCGCCAGAACGGATCCGGCAGAAACCCTCAAGGCCGAATAGGCCCCTGTCGGATCCCTGCACTCAACTTCCGATAATCGTTATTATGTAAACTCATGTCACTTGTCCAAAAAAGGGGGCCGGTTCAGGCTACCTCTGCCCGCCACCGGCCCCTGAGGGAATCTCGCACTCAGCCCATTTGAAACTTACCGGCCACGGCCGCCGCTGCTGCGTCCACCGCCTCCACCACCACTACTCCGGCTGACGCCCCCGCCTCCACCGCTGCTCCGGCCAATGCTGCCGCTGCTTCCGCTGAAACCGCCGCTGCTGCGTGGCGAGCTGAAACTTGGTGCACCGGCAGATTGACGGCTCGATCCTGTACCGAAGCCGCCGCTATTCGAACTGTACGAACTCGAATCGGCCGACATCGACCGCGTGGACCCGCCACCGAAGCCGCCACTCCCGCCGCTGTAGGAGTTCGTATCCGCCGACATCGACCGCGTCGTCCCGCCACCGAAGTTGCCGCTGTTACCGCTGAAGCTCCCCTGGGACTCGACCGACGAGCGCGTCGTCGAACTCAAGCCGAAACCTCCGCTGTTCCCGCTGAACGAGCCACCGCCGGCTACGTTGGACGAGCCCGCTCCGAAACTGGAACTCGCGCGCTCATTCGTACCGCTGGTGAAACCGGATGCCTCGCTGGAACCGGAACTCGTTCCGTTTCCGCTGGCCATCGGCTCGGAATCGGAGTTCCCTTTCCCGCCGCTGCGGCTGGGCGATGCCTGGCGCGATCCACCGCCACCGCCGCCGCCCCGGTCACCCGACGAAGACGGCGCACTGCGCGGAGACTCCATCCTGGGCGACTCGCTGCGTCCGCCACCACCGCCACCGCCGCCGCTGCTCGAAGGCCGCGCGGTTTCCATCCTCGGCGATTCACTGCGTGAGCTGCTGCCCGACGACATCCGGCCGCCCGAGTCGCTGCTCCTCGGTGTGTCGCTGCGGGACGGGCTGCCTCCCCCCGTCGACCAGCGAGGTGACGCCTGCCGCGAAGAGTCCGAACCCTGCGAGGCCCCACCCGAATCCGAGGTCCGGCTCACAGACTGCTCGGAACGGTTCCGGCTGCCCGGATCGCCGAAGCGCTGCCAGCCGCCGTTGTTGGACCGGTTGGCGTCCTGCGAACTGTGATCCGCCTGCCGCGTATTGGCAGGTTCGGCCGTCCGGGCCGCTCCCCCACTGGTCTCCGAGGCGGCGTGCGAACTCATGCGCGGATCACCGAACCGCTGCCATTCGTTCGCGGCGCCCTGGGAGCGCGTGGTCGAACCATTGGAATCAGTCGTTTGACGCCAGCCCCGGCCTTCGGCCGCCGGCGACCGCGTCTCCGGATTCTGTCCACCTCGCGTCGGCTCAGCCGCCGTGGCGGTGCGTCCGGCATTGGCCCGGGCTTCCACACCACGGGAAGCCACATGCTCCAGCGTCTGCCGCTGCGTCTCGAACGGGACACGGTCGACACGTGTCGTGGTGGCCCTTCTCGTGTAGAACCGCTCCTGGTTCGTGGCCGCTGTCCGGCTCTGCAACGAGCTGGTATTCACATCGCGGTCACTCCACCGCAGGCTTTCCCGTGTCGGGGCCACGGGCACCGCGCCCCGCGCCATATCAGCGCGGCTTAATTCCGCGGCCCCGGCGCGCATCGGCCGTCCGGCATAGCCGCGGCTGAAGTCGTTGCCATTCACTACCGTGACGCCGTTCTCAATCCGCGAGTTGCGGTACACATTCGTGATATTGACGTTCGTCACATACGTTGAGCGATTGTAGAAATTCACCGGATTGCGGTAGTTGCCGTAGTAGCCGCGGCCCCACCAGCGATGGACCGGCTCAAACGGAGCCAGCGGGATCCAGCCCACGGCGCCCCAGCCAAAGCCCACACCGGCGTTGAATCCGCCCCAGCTATTCCAACCCACGAACCCTACCAGCGCCGGGCTCCAATAGTGGCGGCCTCCACGGGCGCCGGGTGACCAGCACCAACGGCCGCCGGCATAGAACCAGCGTCCATAGTGATAAGGAGCCCATCCCCAGGGGTCATAGCTGACCCACGACCATCCGTAGTAGTCCATCCAGCCCCAACGGCCATAGCGATACGGCGCCCAGCCGACGGCTACGTACGGTCTCCACGACCATCCATAGGGGGCGACATCCACCCATTCTCCATAGCCATCCAGATCTTCCGCACCGTACACATCGCGGCTCACGTACTGATAGGTATTGTTCGAAGTACGAGCCAGGTCGCGGTTGCGCTGCTCGTTAAACTGGTCCCAATCGTCCTTGGGAATCGCTCCGACCAGCTGGTATTCGCTGTCATTGGCATCCCCGCGCACCTGCATGGTCCGGCCGGTCCGCAACCGTTGGACACCCCGAGGAGAGGCGATGTCGGCTTCCCCGCTCCGGACTGTAAACTCGGTCATTCCGTCCGGATTCACCGTGATGCGATAGTTGCCGTTGGCCAACGGCCGCAAAGCGGCGCCGGGCGTCGAAATTTCAATCTGCGCATCGCTGCCCTTCAAGGCGCTGAAGGTCACCAACCCGCGAGCCACCTGGATCTGATACTGGCCCTGATCCAACTGCGAAAGACGGATCTCGGTGTCGGGCGCCATCCGGATGCGATTGTAGAAGTCGAGCTGAACCTCAGCGCGGGCGCCCGGGCCCGTCATCACGCGATCTTCCGCCAGCAGCGGAGCGTTGATCGCCGCCGCCACCCAGTCTCCGGAATCTCCACGGCGAACGGAAACGTCGCCGTTCAGCAGACTGACACGGGCCACGCCCCGGCCGGGGCCTTCCGCCGTATCATCGTCCTGCTGCGAGCCTTCCTGCTGCGCCATAGCGGTGCCACTGAGCAAAATGCCCGGCATGATCAGTGTCAGCAGCCAGCGTTTCATCGCTTGAGGTTCCTTTGCCCTCGCTTCCCATTATGCAATCTGCCATCCAAAACACAAATCGCTGATTTAGCTATAATTACGTCCACGCGCCGGAGTCCGCGGCATGGCCGAAAACCACCACCTTGATCCAGAACCACCACTTCCACTAAGTGCTCCCCCGGATTTGAGCCGCTGGGCCGCCGCTGTCCTACTTATCGCCGTCATTGTCGGATTCTACTGGCGGATCGTCTTCACTGATCAGTACACATGGCTCGGGGGCGAAGATACGGCGTCGCAAGTCCTGCCATGGTATCAGTTCGAAGCCGGCGAATGGCATCGCGGGCACATCCCCTTGTGGGACCCGAACCTATTCGGCGGACAGCCCCTTCTGGCTCAAGCCCAGCCCGGCGTCGCCTACCCCCTGAACTGGATCCTCTTTTCCCTGCCCCTGCGTGACGGTTGGATGAAGCAGGTCTACCTGCACTGGTACTTCGTGGTCATCCACCTGATGGCTGCCTGGTTCGCTTACAAACTGTGCCGGGAGCTCGGTTGCCGCCGGGCCGCCGCTGTCTTCGGCGGAGCCGTCTTCTCGCTGTCCGGCTGGGTGGGAGTGAACGAGTGGCCGCAGATGCTCAACGGAGCCGTGTGGGCGCCGCTGGTCTACCTATATATGATCCGCGCGATGCGCGGCCGGCGACCCTGGGATAACTGTATTCTGTCCGGATTCTTCCTGGGGATGGCCTGGCTGAGCGGCCACCACCAGATCCCGATCTTCTCTCGCTGAGCTGCGCCGCCTCGTGGATCTGGTTTCTGGCTTCCCGCCTCAAGTTGGAGCCGCGCCGCTGGATCACAGCCTTCGCGCTGTTCTGGGGGTTGGCCCTCTCCACGGCGGCGATCCAGGTTCTGCCGGCGCAGGAGTACGGCAAGCTGTCGGTTCGCTGGGTGGGTGCGCCCGATGTGGTGACTTGGGATCAGAAGGTCCCCTATACCGTCCACACGCAGTACAGTTTAAACCCGGTCGCACTCATGGGAGTGATCTTCCCGGGTTGGAACATTCATTCGGATCCATTCCTGGGCGTCGCCGCCTTCTGCCTTGCTTTGTTCGGCATTGCCTTTGTCTGGAAACGTTGGGAAGACGATTGCTCGCGGCGATTGCGCTGGGCGGGCTGCTCTACTCTCTGGCTAACTACAACGCCCTGCACGGGTTGATCTACAGTCTGCTGCCCGTCGTGGACAAAGCTCGCAGTGCTTCGATGGCGATCTTCCTGTTTGGCTTCGGGGCTTCGATCCTGGCCGCATTGGGTTTGAACGCTCTGTTTTACGAGCACACGAGCCCCTGGCTGCGCCGCGCCGCGCTGACCGCCGTGGGGCTGGGGGTGCTGGTCTTCGGCTACCGGTTCATCATTATCAGTACACAAGGCATGGCTGGAGCCGCCGGAGAGCAACGCAGCCTGATGACCGGCCTCGCCGCACTGCTGCTGGCCCTGTGGCTGCAGGGTCTGCGGCAGCAGCAGATCGGGTGGCGCGCCGCCGCGCTGTGCGCTCTGCTTTTGTTCGTCGTGGAAGTGAGCAGCCAGAACAGCTTCTATCAGCCCCATGTCTTCGAAAAGGAACGCATGGCCCGGCTGAACTCCCTGAAGGAGCACGGCGACATCGCCCGATTCCTCCGCCAGCAGCCGGGATTGCCGAGAGTCGATGTCGACAGCAATCTGATTGGCTATAACTTTGGCGATTGGTACGGAATCCCGACGGCCAGCGGCTACCTGGCCAGCCTCACCCAGAACGTCCACAATCTGGGGACTCACGAACCGGTGGTGAAGCGCCTGCTGGGGATCTCCTACGCCATTGGGAAAGAGCCCACGCAGTTTCAAAAGGAAGAGGTCTTCACCGGCTCCTCCGGTCTGAAGGTCTATCACAATCCGGATGTCCTGCCTCGCGCGTTCGCCGTTCACGAGGTGACGCAAGTGAACGATCGAACCCAATTTGGCGCTGAGCTGAACCGGATCGCCCCGGAACTGGGGAGAAAAGCGTTTGTCACGAGCACTCCGCCGACACTGGTACAGTGCGGAGGTCAGGAGGACGTTTGGGTTCGTTCGTACAGTTCCGGCCGCGTTCAACTGACGGCGACACTGCCGTGCCGCGGTATGGTGGTGCTGGCCGACACGTACTTCCCGGGTTGGATCGCCAAAGTGGACGGCAAGACGATGCCCATCTACGAGGTCGACGGCCTGGTGCGAGGCGTCGTGTGCGAAGCCGGCACGCACGGTATTCGAGTTGTCTACCGGCCCCTGAGCGTCCTGCTGGGCGGCACTCTCTCGTTCGCCTCACTGCTTGTGGCGGCGGCTGCTCTGGTGATTATCAAACGCGGTCGGTAACACGCTTGCTGCGTGGAGGTTAGTTTTAGGCTAGACTAAATTCAACCATGGACTCGTCCGGGACCCAGTCTCTTTCAGAAGTTCATTCGTCCGTCACCACCGCTCATCCATCGATCTGGCGGCGCATGTTTGCCTTCGCCGGACCGGCCTACCTGGTCAGCGTCGGCTACATGGATCCGGGCAACTGGGCGACGGATCTGGAAGGCGGCGCCCGTTTCGGATACCACCTGCTTTGGGTGCTGGTGCTCTCGAACGCCATGGCGATCCTGCTGCAGACGCTCAGTGCTCGGCTCGGCATCGTCACCCGTCGCGATCTCGCCCAGGCCTGCCGTGAGGCGTACCCCAAACGGGTGTCGTACGCGCTTTGGATCCTTTGCGAGATTGCCATCGCCGCCTGTGATCTGGCCGAATTGCTGGGCGCGGCCATCGGACTGAGCCTGCTGTTCCACCTGCCTCTGCTGGCGGGGGTTCTGCTGTCGACGCTCGACACGCTGCTGGTGCTGTGGTTCAACCGCTACGGGATTCGCGTCATCGAGAGCATCATTCTGGCCTTCGTCACCATCATCGGAGGCTGCTTCCTCTTTGAGGTCCTGCTGGCCAAGCCGAACTTCCATGAAGTGGCCTTGGGTTTGATCCCTCGCCTGAACGACCAGAGCCTCTACGTTGCCATCGGCATTCTGGGGGCGACCGTAATGCCCCACAATCTCTATCTGCATTCGTCGCTGGTCCAGACCCGCAGCATAGGAAAAGGCGATCGAGACAAACGGTCCGCGTGTAAGTACAACCTGATCGATTCGGTCGATTGCGCTGAATGGCGCTTTATTGGTCAATGCAGCCATCCTCATCGTGGCGGCCGCCGACCTTCTTCAAGAATGGTGTCATCGTCACCGAAATCCAGCAGGCACACCAGATGCTGGCTCCGCTGCTGGGCACCACCGTGGCCGGCGCGGTTTTTGCGATCGCCCTGATCTGTTCCGGGCAATCGTCAACGATCACAGGCACCATGGCCGGTCAGATCGTCATGGAAGGCTTCCTGGACTTCCGCATGCGCCCCTGGCTGCGGCGTTTCATCACGCGCACCGCGGCCGTTCTGCCGGCGGTCCTCACCATCTGGCTGACCGGTGACAAAGGCGCCTATAAGCTATTGATTCTCAGCCAGGTTGTGCTAAGCCTGCAGTTGCCCTTCGCCGTCATCCCGCTCATCCGGTTTACCTCGGACAAGCGCCAGATGGGCAACTTTACGAGTCCGGTCTGGGTGAAGACCCTTGCGTGGGCCTGCGCGGCCATTATTATCGGATTGAATCTGTGGCTGGCTTGGAATACCTTGCAGGACTGGCCGTGGTACATTTCGCTGCCGTTGGCGTTCGGGCTGTTAGGGCTGCTCGGCTGGGTGGCGCTGGCTCCGTTCAGGCACGGTTCCGCCGTGCATCTGCCGGAAGCTTCGCTGGATCTGCTGCGGCCGCCCGTGTACCGCAACATTCTCGTTCCGCTGGATCACTCCCGTCTGGATCGGGTCGCGCTCAGCCATGCGACCGCGCTGGCGAGGGGCCACAACGCCAAGGTACACCTCTTACATGTGGAAGAAGGTGTCACCAGCCAGGTATACGGCGCCCTGGCCGAGACCGCGGAAGTGGAAAAGGGCCGCGAGTACTTCCAGCAACTGAGCTCCTCCGTGGAGCAGCTCGGTTTGGAGGTGGAGCTGACCGTAGTCCATGCAACCGACCCGAAATCGGCCATTGTGCGCTTCACGCGGGAGACGAAACCCGACCTCATCGTGATGGGTGCGCACGGCCATAAGGGTTTGAAAGACCTGGTGTTCGGGGCCACCATCAACGAGGTGCGGCACGCCGTGGGCGTACCCGTCCTGGTGGTTCAGGATGGGTCGTAAGGGTTCCAGGTTGAGACAGGCTGGCCCGCCCGCTGTGTCCTCCAGACTCAGGTAGACGAGAACCCCATTCCTAAGCAATTGATTTGATTGATCTACCCATTGGCATCTGGCTTGCTTAAGTTGGGACAGAAGCTATGGCGAGAATTCTCCAATCCG
Source organism: Paludibaculum sp. (assembly GCA_049841055.1). Lineage (GTDB taxonomy): Bacteria > Acidobacteriota > Terriglobia > Bryobacterales > Bryobacteraceae > Paludibaculum. The sequence continues at coordinate 30,905 of JASGIE010000135.1, forward strand.
TACTGGGCCTATTTCTGGCCATCGGATTGGGTGCAACCACGCTCGAACGCCTGACCGTCGATCAGATGGTGGAGAAATCCACGTCCATCGTGCGCGGCAAGGTGCTTTCGGCTTCGCCTGTTCAACGCGGCGCCCTGATCTATACGGTCTACCGGGTCCAGGTGGCCGAATGGGTGAAGGGGACCTCCACCCAGACCACGACCGAAGTCTATGTACCCGGTGGCGTATTCAATGGCCGCCGGCAGAGCATCGCCGGGGCGCCTGCCCTGGAGATCGGCTCTGAATATGTGGTCTTTGTCTGGCTGAGCCCCAGCGGCACTCCTTATATCATCGGTTTGAGCCAGGGTGTTCTGTCGGTCAAGATGTCTGCGAGCGCCGGAACCGCCGAAGCGGTCCTATCCCGCGGGCCGATCGAAGACGCCCAAGTGGTTGACAATAATGGTCAGCCGACCACGGACTCGGGCCTCAAGCTGAGTCTGGGCAATCTGCGGCAGCGGGCCCGGCAGGCGGTGACCCGATGAGGATGCGGAGCTGGGCGGCAGCCGCGATTCTCGCCGTTTCGTGCGGCACGGTGGCGCCTGCCTATTACCATTGGGTTCGGTTCCAGTCGGGCAGCGCTCCGTATAGTCCGGTCTACGCGCACTACGATCTGAACGCTCTACAAAACAAGACGGTTCCGTTCTTTATCTCCGACAGTGGCCCGACTCAGATGGCCAGCGGCGATAGCTTCACGGCGGTGATCAGCCAGATCCGTTCGGCCGCAGCCGTCTGGAATGGCGTTGCTACCTCGGACATCAAACTGGCGTTCGGAGGCCTGTTTACGGCGGGCACGACGATGAACGCGCCGGGCATCCAGGTGCAGTTCTCCGACGAGATTCCGCCGGGCATGATCGCCTACGGCGTGCCGACCATCGCCAATGACGCCGTGCAGGGCCCCAGCGGACCCTTCTACCCGATCACCGGCGCGGTGCTTATGCTGCGGAAGTCGATGGCGGCGGACCGGCCGAGTTGGGCCGAGTCGTTCTTCCTGCCGGTGGTCCACGAATTCGGGCATACTCTCGGGCTGCAGCACACCTGGACTTCCAGCGTGATGTTGACCGAAGTGACGCGCACCACGACGAAGAGCAAGCCGCTGGGCCTGGATGACATCGCGGGCATCTCTGTTCTGTATCCCAACGACAAGTTTAAGTCGACCACTGGCGTCATTACGGGCCGCGTGACGATGGGCGGCTCCGGCGTGAATCTGGCCTCTGTCGTGGCCTTGGCGCCCAACCGCCAGGCGATCAGCGCACTGACGAACCCGGACGGCACCTACAAGATCGAGGGCGTGCCTGCCGGATCCTATTATGTCTACGCGCATAGCCTGCCCCCGGCCGTCCAGGGTGAGATCCAGCCGGTCAATGTGATTCTGCCCGCGGATCCTTCGGGATCCCTGATGCCGAGCGGCGCTTTTGAGCTCTCCTTCGCGCCCGGCACGGCGACGCCGCAGCAGCCTTACCAGGTGGCCGCCGGACAGTCCACCGAGGGCGTGAACGTCTCGGTGAGCCCCCGGTCGAGCGTAAACCTCTTCGGAGTACAGACTTACAGCTACTTCTACTACGGCGACAACAACAGCAAGTACACGGCGGTCAAGCCGGCTACCCTGCTGCTGGGCAAGACGATCGGGCGGACGGTGTTGACCGGCAATGGTCTCCCGATGACTGGAGCCGGCCTGACGATCTCGTCCGTGAATGGGTTCGAATCGGTCACCACCTCGCCATACACGTCACAGTTCCTCATCGCGGACCTCAAGTTGAATCCGGCTTCTTCGGAAGGCCCGCGGCACCTCCGGTTCGATTACAACGGCGAGAGCTACATTCTGCCCTCCGGCGTCCAGTTCATGCAGCAGTTGCCGCCCAACATCCAGAGCGTCACTCAGAATGCCGACCGCAGCCTCACGCTCGCGGGCAGCAATCTGAGCGCCTCGACAACGGTCTGGATGGACGGCGCTGCCGCGAAGGTGAGCTCAGTGCAGGACGGCAAACTGGTGATCACGCCGCCTCCGGCGCAGGCCGGTTATCGCGGTGTCCTGGCGGCGTTCAATCCGGACGGCCAGAGTTCCCTGTTCATCTACGGCGTGGACTCTCCCTCGTATGTCTATGACACGCCGGCGCTTGCTCAGATCAACGTGGCGCCCACGGCCGTGCCGGCCGGCTCCGAAACGGTGATCGAGATCAACGGCGTGAACACAAGCTTCGACAACTGGCTGCCCAGCCTCGGAATCGGATCCAGCGACGTCACCGTTCGCCAGATCTGGGCGATGAACGCCGACGAAGGCTGGGGCGGCGTTCAACATTTCGCCCCAGGCGACAGCCGGTCCGGCGGCGTTGACGGTGAGCAGCGGGTTGCTGTTGAACAATGTGACCGGCGGGTTCCAGGTTCTGCCGAATTCGAATCCGCTCTATGTCGCCAGTTCGACGATCGCTCCGGGTACGATTTTCCCGGAGGTCAGGTGATCCTGCCGATGGTGAACCTCTCCAGCGCGAAGCCTTCCACGGTGAACAGCGGGTCTGACTGATCGCAACGGCATCGACCGGATTTCCCAGGCGATTGCCACCGGGAACAACACGATTACGGTCCAGATTTCCGACGGCTTCCCGTTGGGTCCGACGATCGTGAAGGTCGTGGTGGATGGGATCAGCGCCTCGCCGACCGTGATTCAGGTGGATCCGCGGCCCCCGACGATCCTGACGGTGCAGTCGATCATCGGGACTGCGATTGCCGCCTCGGCCGGCGCGCATGCCGGTGACACCCTGCAGCTTTACGTCCTGAACCTGGGCGACGGCGTTTCGGCCATCGATCCCAGCCGGGTCTCGGTGTACTCTCCGGCATCGCTGATCACAGCGTCCAGTCGGTTGCGCTGCAACCCGTCGATGCCGTGCAGCTATCTGGTGCAGTTCTCCCTCTCCACCTCGACTCCGGCGATGAGTGCCGTGCCCTGGTGATCTCGATTGACGGCCGGACCTCGGCCGCCTACAACCTCGCTGTCACACAGTGTCTCTCGTTCCGTTTAAGGTCGGGCTGAGGTTCGACCACGGGTGTCCTCGTGACTTTGCGGACGCGCCATGTGGGTGTCCGGGGTCCGCTCCTTTCCAGTCGCGGTTCGCTGTGGGGGATGTGGCGGGGCGCGTGCCCGCTTACTGACGGGTCTGTGAAAAAATCAAAGACGCGCAACCAGCGCCCCCGCAGGGGGGTACGTAAACCATTAGGCGATCCGCTGCGATCGCTCCTAGAGCCTCTGGCGATGCCATCCTCGCGTGCATTTTTGCCCGTTTTCGCGAAGTGGGATTTTTTCACAGACCCTGACGTGCGCGGTTCGCAGTGTGGAGACCACTCCCTGACGGTCGTGGTTCGTTGTGGCTGGAACTGCTTTGCGGCGGGCCACGTGGGTGGCCTCGGGGCCCGCTCCTTGCCAGTGCGGTTCGCAGGGGACGTGCGGGGCGCGTGCCCGCTTACTGAGGTGCGCGGTTTGGGGCCGGGGCTTTATTTGCCCCGGCTCAGTTTCCGGAAGTACTCCGCTACGGCGTCACCGTAACCGGCGGGTGTCTTGGCCTGCGGACCGCTGCGCACCTGGCCTCCGGCGGGTCCGTTCTCCAGTTGCTTGCGCAGGCGTAGCTCCAACTGCTCCATCTGCGGCACGATGTCCGATTCGATGCGGCCCATCAGGGTCGGATTGTCGCCGAGCCTGCGGGGGTCCAGACGCTGCATGTCACGAATCAGCCGGTCGACATCCGCCTTGGTCTCGTCGTCCGCGGCGTCGTCCTGACGGAGCTGGCGCAACTGACGCAATGCTTCGTCGTAGGTCCCTTCCAGCCCCTGCTGGCTGGAACGCGGGGCGCTGTTGGGGTCGAACTGGCGCCGGCCGTCGTTCATGGCGCCGTACTCTTCCCGCAGGCCCATGGGCTGGCCGCCCCGATTGAAGCCGCCGTCATAGCCGCCGCGGCCCATCTGGCGTCCCCCGTAGTTTCCGCCCGGTTGACCCGCGCCACCACGCTGGTTGCCGCCCTGCTGGCCGCCTTGCCCCTGTTGACCGCCCTGACCCTGCTGCGCTGGCCACCCTGTCCCTGTTGGCCTTGCTGCCCCTGTTGACCCTGGCCCTGCTGCTGGCCCTGCTGGCCTTGTTGCCCCTGACCCTGCTGCTGGCCCTGCTGGCCTTGTTGCCCCTGACCCTGCTGCTGGCCCTGTTGTCCTTGCTGACCCTGCTGCCCCTGCTGTCCGCGCTGGAGCTGGCTCTGCATCCGGCCGCGGAGCTGTTCCAACTGGCTCAAGGCCTGCTCCGTCCGATCCTTGCCTTCCCCGGCCTGCTGGCCGCGCTGGGCCATATCACGGGCTTCCTGCACCTGACGGCTGAGCTTGTCCAGCGAGTCCGTCACCACCTTTTCGCGCGGCGGCAGATAGGGCCCCAGTCCGCGGCGCACCCACTCGGATCCGAACTTCAGCCGCAGGCCAAGTTCGTTCTGCTGGGCCTCGCCCAGAGCGTCGCGCAAACGGGAGGCAGCGCCCTTCTGGGAACCATCCATGGCGCGGGCCGTATCCTTCATCTGCTGCTCCAGCCGCTTGTACTCGCGCTCCATGGCCTCTTTTTCCTGGGCCAGGCGTTCGATCGTCTGAGGCGTTGGAGCGGCCTGTTTTGGCTGAGCCCCCGGCGCCGGAACGCCATCCGGGAACATCTGCCGGATCTGATTCTCGTACTGCCGCTGGCGCTCAGCCAGTTGCTGCGAGCGGTTCGACAGATCGTCCATGCGCTGGCCGGACTGCTGCTGGCGCATGCCGCCGATCATGTCGCGGGCTTCCTTCATGCGCTCCGCCGCGCGCCGTGCGCTTTCCGTGCTGTTCTGACCCTGTTCGGCCTGCGCTTTGCGCATGTCGTCGAGAGCGCGATCGAGCTGCTGCTGGGCGCGGGCCATCCGCTGGTCGTTCTGCGGCTGCCCGCTGCTGGAGCCCTGCTGCCCGCGTTGTGGCTGGCCCTGAGAACGGCCCTGCTGCGCCTGGCCGGAGGAGCCGCCCTGCTGCGGCGAGCCTTGCTGGGATTGTCCCTGTTGCGACTGGCTCTGCTGACCCTGTTGCCCCTGCTGGGATTCGCCGCGCTGCAACTGCTCCATCTTCTTGCGCAGTTCCTCGGCTTCGCGGCGCAGCATCTCCTGCGCCCAACGCTGCTGGAACTGCTGCTGTTTCTGCTGTTGCTGCTGCTGGGCGAGTTCCTGCTGGCGCCTGGCCAGCTCTTCCAGCTTCTTCAGCGCTTCGTCGACTTCCTTTTCGCGCTGCTCCTGTGAATTGCGAGACTGGGCCGTCTCGTACTGGTTCTTCTCGGTGTCGAGCTCAAGGTCGAAGAGGCTCTCGAGGTCGCGCATCTGGCCGCCGCCGCCCCCGCCACCTCCGCCGCGCTGGCCGAAGGCGACCTGGATCTTGGCGGAACATGCTCTCGGCGCGTAGCAGGTGCTGCAGGGCCTTCTGTTCCGGAGAGAGTGAGTCCTTCCACTTCTGGCTCTTCAACTGGCCCGTGGCTTCGTTCATCGCGGCCGAAGCGAGGTCCATCTCCTTCGAGAACTTCTGGAACTCCTCGCTCGTACCGGCCAGTTCGCGGCTGCGCATGCGCTGGGCCAGCGACTTCGCCTGATCGGACAGCTTTTGCTGCACGCCCGAGAGGAACTGCGCATTCTCCTGCGACTGGGTCTTGGATCCGCCGTTCTTGATCTGGTTCCAGGTCGCGGCGATGATCTCTTTCTGGCGTTGGGCAATCTCGCCCTGCTGGTCTTCCCCGCCCCCGCCGCCACCACCGCCGCCGGCGGTCTGCGACTGCTGGTATTCCTTTTCGAAGGGCTGCGCTTCAAGGAAGAAGATGTCGGTCTGCGTCGTGGTCTTGGCGTCGCGGGCTACGGCGTAAATGCCCACCACATCGCCGGGGGCGAGCTTGAAGTCCTCCAACGAAATGGTGGTGGTGCCGTGGGCGTCCTTTGCCCCCTTCTGCCGCAGCATGGGCACGGTCTTCTCTTCTCCGCCGTTGACGGAGTAGCGCAGCTCCATATCGGCAAGACCGAAGTCATCCGACGAATCGAGTTCCACCGTCACTTCTTCAATCGGACTGACCTTCGCATCGCGGCCCGGCCGGGAGATCTTCACCTCCGGCGGGCGTTCCGCCTTGGCTTCGATGAAGTAGTCCTCGGTCAGGCGGACCGGCGTGCCGTCTTCCATGGCGGCCACGTAGTACATGCCGTCTTCTGCGGATGGGGACCTTGGCCAGCAGCGCGTTGCCGGATTGCGATTCCAGCGGGATGCGGGAGCCGTCATCCATGATGAGTACGCCGCTGGTCAGGGGCCGGTCCGTGGTGACATGCAGGTCGACATCGGTGCCTTCGACGGCTCGCAGATCGCCGGCCGGTTCCACAGTCGCCACGGGGATGCCGAGATAGCCGGGGTAGTGGTACACGGCGCGCAGCTTCTTCACGGCCGGGAGATCGATGACGGTCAGGCGGTGGATGGCGGACCTCATCTTCGAGGTCTCCACCATGTATTCGAGATTCTCGGCCAGGCCCGCGAACAGGAAGGAGTAACCGCCGCCCGTGGGCTTCGGCTCCATGCGCAGCGTCTCCCACTTCGCGGCGCCGGCGGGCCGCGCCCGCAGAGTCACTTCGGGTGTATCGAACCCGAGCAGCAGCGCTTCAATCACCTGATCGCCGCCGCGCCGCACCTTGGCGTCGCCAGGCTTCACCTGGATCTGATAGATGGGACCGGCGCCGGGACGGGGCGCTCCGGCCCACAGCAGGTGTGCACCGTAGCCCAGCGTGCCGGGTCCGGCGATCGTCAACCAGACGAGGACACCCACGCCCAGCGCGCAACCCAGGGCCAGACCGCCCAGCAGTCGTCCGCTCACCAGGTGCCAGGGCTGTGCCTGATCGGCTTTGCGCAAGGCCTCTTCAGCGAGCAGCTCCGAGAACGGATTGTCGTCCTTGCTCTGCACCAGCGTGAGGGCGCGTTGTTCAAAGCCGGCATCGCCGACCTCGACGGCCTTCGCCGCTTCACGCCGGTTCAGGCGCAGCAGGGGGCACCACGAGCCAGAAGGCGAGACCCAGGGCGACGGCGAGGAACAGGGTCAGGCGGGTAAAGAAGAGACTCGTTGTCGGAGAACGCAAAGCGGTCCGCGACGTAGGAAAGACCAACGGTGGCGGCCAATGCCAGCAGTGCCAGCAGCGCGCCGCCGCGGGCCAGGGCTTTCCACGCAAACGCTTTTCGACCGCTTCCAGATAGCTGCGAAACCGTTCCAGTGCCGTCATGCTGTCTCCTGAACCAGGTGTCTGCTCCCTACGAGCGCCTCCAACAGCCCCGCCAAGACCGCCGCGCCGAGTACCCAGGCGGCCAACGGCCATTTGCTTTCATTATTGCTCCGTCCGCCTGCCTGCTGGCTGGTGGTGCCGGGCGACTGCCACAGCTCCGCCGATTCCTTTGGCATCAGTTCCAGATCCGACTCCCGCCGGTCGACGTTGGCGGCGATCATCTGCGACTTCCCTGCCCCGCGGCGCACTTCCCAGAAGCCGGCCCGGGTCAGGACCAGCGGAGCGCCCTTCGCGCTCTCTTCCAGCGTCAGGCGCGCTTGCCATCGGGATCCACCGCTTCAAATGCCTTCGAGCCGGCGCCACCCTTGAAGTCGAGCGCGGTGTCGACGCTGGCGTTCAATGACGCTTCCTCCCAGCCACTCAGCCGGTGGGCGATCTGTTCCACGAAGGGTACGAAGGATGGCTGCACGGGAAAGTCATTGGCGAGGTTGTCCAGCGGCGGAGGCCAGCACGACTACCGTGCCTTCGCCGATCTTCTGCTCCAGCAGAATGGGGGTCCGATCGGTGAGCCGGGCGAGAATGCGCGCCTGACCGGGGTCGGCGTCGATCGACTGGTAAAAGTGCACGCCTTCCCAGCGGCCGGCCTTCGCGATGGCGGCATACGCGTCATCGGCCGTGCCGAGCGTCTGGTAGCGTTCGGCTCCGCGCGAAGCGTAGCGCGATGCCTTCACCAGCGTTCCAAGAATCGGCACCTTGCCGGCCGAGACGTTGGCCGGCCCTAGAACGACCAACGCGGATCCGCCCTGCTGGACGTAGCGCTTGAGCATGGCGTGCGTCGAAGCCGCCGGTGTCCGACACCACGATGAATGAGGCTCTTTCGAGATTGGCGGGCGTTCCGCTGGAATAGCTCTCCACGGCGTAGGCGCCGGCGGTGGCGGCTTCCAATGCATCGCGGAAGAGAGTGCGGATCGGGCGGAGCGCTCCGCATAGAGGAATACGACCCGCTGCGGATCGCTTCGTTCAATCGCGAAAAGGTAGCGGTCGTCCACCTTGAGGCCATCGGATTCCTGGAGACTGACGGCGCATTTCGAGAAGCCGTGCGGCAGGTCGAGCCCGTTGAATTCCACCTTCGCGCGGCCGGAGGCGGGCACCTGCACGGTTTGCTTGCCGGCGGGCTGGCCGTTCACTTCCAGGATTACGGTGCGCGACGCGGCGTTGGTGTGGAAGCCGGCGATGGTCGCCTGGACCTTTACGGTCTTCCCGTCCCTGACGCGAGCCGGGGCCGTTACGCTCTCGACCGTCCAGTTCGGCTCCGTCTTGTCGGCGACGGTGTGGAGGATGAGTTCGGTCTCCCCGCCCAGGCGGAGATCGCTGAAGCCTGCCGGCATGGAGCTGCGCTGCAGATCGCTGATGAGATGCACTTCCAGCGGGGCTTTGACGGACTCCTGATAGGCGCGCAGCGCTCGGGCCAGTTCCCCGAGAGAACTGCGGGAGGTGCCGACTTCCAAGCGGGGTACATCGGCGGGGGTGACGAAGCGCAACTGGGAATCGAAGACCGCCACCTTCACGTTTTCGGCCATCAGTTTCGACGCTTCCGACTTCGCATTGCTCATGCGATTGCCGAAGCCCATGCTGGCCGAATCGTCGATGACCACCACGCGATTGGCGCTGGGGCCGCCGGCCGGCGTATTGCGCCAGATGAACGGCTGCGCGAAGGCGAGCACGATGAGCGCCAGCAGAGCCAGGCGCATGGCCATCAGCAGCAGGTAGTCGAGGCGGCGATGCTTCAGCGAAGCCTCGGTGCTCTTTTCAAAGAACATGAGCGAGCTGAAGTGCTGCGTCTCGCTGCGATGCCGCTTGAGCAGGTGAAAGTAGATGGGCAGGCTCAGCAGCCCGAATCCGGCGAGAAACCAGGGAGCGAAGAGACCCATATGGCTAGAACCTCCCCGCCCGGACGACCAGATACCGCCGCAGGGCTTCGTCCAGCGGTTGGTCGCGTCATCGCCAGGAAATAGCTGAGACCCGCGCCGCGTGAGAGCGAGTCGAGGTCTTCGAGATGCTTCGCCATTTTCTGCCGGTAGGTGTCCTTGGCGTATTCCGGATCACTTCCATCTCCTCGCCGGTCTCCATATCGATCAGGATCTTCGACGCTTTCAGCGTCGGCTTGATCTCCTCGGGATCCAGGACATGCAGCAGGATGACGTCGTTGCCGCGCTGCCGCAGCGGCGCCACCGTCTTCACGACTTCCTCTGCCGGCGCGTAGAAGTCGGAGATGACCAGCACGAGACCACGCCGTTGCAGGAACTGCTGGAAGTGCAGAGACGGTTTCGAGAAGTCGGTGCGGCTGCCGGGCTCTGAGCGGTTCAGGCCGTGCAGCACCTTCACCCATTGCCCATGGCGCGAGGACGGCTCGACGTAGTCGCGGATCTCGTCATCGAAGCCGATGAGACCCACGGCGTCGCGCTGCTGATGAGCCAGGTAAGCCAGCGACGCGCCCAGGAAGCGAGCGTAGTCGATCTTCTTGACGCCCTGCGCCTGGAAGCCCATCGAGGCGCTGCGGTCCAGCAGAACAGTGACACGGGTGTTCGTTTCGCCGCGATAGCGCTTCAGGTAGAGCCTGTCGGTGCGGGCGTACGCGTTCCAGTCCACATACCGCAGGTCGTCCCCGGGCACGTGCATGCGGTATTCGGCGAACTCCTGGCTGAAGCCGAAGTCCGGCGAGCGGTGCAAGCCGGCCACGAACCCGTCGACCACCGTCTTGGCGGTGAGCTCGAGGTTCGTGATGCCGGCCAGTACCTTGGGATCGAGGAAGCGCTGGATCATGATCACCCCTTCGCCGGCACGACCTCCAGGATCTTCTTGAGCACGTCGTCGGCGGTCAGCCGGTCGCTTTCCGCCTGGAAGTTGAGCAGAATGCGGTGCCGCATGACGGGACGCAGCAACGCCGCCACATCCTCGAAGCTGACGTGATAGCGGCCGCGCATGAGGGCGCGCGCCTTGGCCGCCAGTACGAGATTCTGAGCGCCGCGCACGCTGGCGCCGAAGTTCACATATTTCTTGACGTAGTCGCAGGCGGACACATCCACCGGGCGAGTGCCGCGCACCAGGTTGACGGCGTAGCGTGCCACTTCCTCGGCGATGGGGACCATGCGCACCAGTTGCTGGAAGTTGAGAATCTCCTCGGCCGTCGTCACCGCCTGCAGATCCGGCCACGGCGGTGGTGGTGGTGAGGCCGACGACCTTCAGCTCATCCTCGGCCGGCAGGTAGTCGAGCAAGGTGTTGAAGAGGAAGCGATCGAGCTGCGCTTCCGGCAGCGGGTAGGTGCCTTCGAGCTCGATGGGGTTCTGGGTGGCGAGCACGAAGAAGGGCGCCGGCAGTTTGTAGATATTGCCGCGGACGGTGCAACTGCGCTCCTGCATGGCTTCCAGCAGCGCGGCCTGCGTCTTAGGCGGCGTGCGGTTGATTTCGTCGGCCAGCAGCACGTTGCCGAAGATCGGGCCCTGGACAAACGTCCAGATGCGGCGGCCGGTGCCGGGCTCCTCTTCCAGGATGTCGGTGCCGGTGATGTCGCTGGGCATCAGATCCGGCGTGAACTGGATGCGCCGGAACATCAGTCCCAGCGTCTCCGCCATGGTTCGAACCAGCAGCGTCTTGGCCGTGCCGGGCATGCCGGTGATCAGGCAGTGGCCGCCGACGAACAAGGCGACCATCAACTGTTCCAGCACCTCGTCCTGGCCGACGATCACCTTGCGCACCTGCTGGATCATCGCCTCCTGGACGATGCTGAAGCGGGCGATGCGATCTTTCAAGGTTTCCGAATCGAGTTGCATCATTTGATCTATTCTTTCCTGTTCAACTCCAGCAGCAGCTTCTGCGCCGGCCTGTAGCCCGGCGCCGCCTCCAGCGCGGCCAGAACCGCGTCCTTGGCGTCGTCAATCCGCTTCATTCCCTGATAGGCGCGGGCCAGTTCGTAGTTGGCGGAAGCCGGATCCACCGTCTTCATCGCCAGCACGGCTCGCCACTCCTCGGCGGAGCCATCCCACTTGCCCAGCGTGGCGCGCAGCCCGCCGAGCTTGCGGTGCAGCTCTTCGTCCTTCACGGGATAGATGTACAACAGGCGGTTCAGCGCGGCTTCGGCGGCGCGCGGATTGCCGGACTCTTCCTGGAGCCGCGCCAGCTTCTTCAAGGTCTCGGGATTCCGGCCGCCCTGTTTGGCATACCGCTCCAGTTCGGCAATCGCTTCCGCTTTCCTGTCCTTCCCCTGATAGGCGTCGGCCAGCGCTTCATACACGCTGCCGGCCTCGACGTAGTCGGGATACTGATCGCGAATGGAGTTGCCGATGCGCAGCACCTCGTCCCACTGCTTGCCCCGCACCGCGTCGTGCAGCGGCTTCATCTGCTTGGTCCACTCTTCAAACTTGGCCAGGGGCACCCGGTGCTCGTTGTCGAGCCAGGCCAGGAATTCCTTGTCGAACTGTTCGGGCTTTACGCCCAGGACCTTCTCGATCACCACGGCTGTCGTTGTGACGTGAGAGAACTCGCTCAGCATCGCCATCACCTTGGCCCAGCCGTATTTCTCGGTGATGTAGTCGATGGTCCGGCCGCCCTGGAAGTAACTGACAATCACTTGCGCCGGGTAGGAAGGCCGCATGTAGCCGCGATCCAGGGTCGAGATCGGCAGCAGCGTCTTCTTCTTCATCGCGCCGAGGATCTCGGGCGTCAGACGGTCGCCCCATTCCGGCGAGACCGCCGTCTCCTCGTGCACGGACACGCCTTCGGTGAACCACCGCGGCACATGATGCTTCGTGATCGTCAGCAGGTAGACGTGGCTCAGCTCGTGCCAGAGAGTGCTCGCCCAGTGGAAATCACCCGGCTTCCGGCCGGTGGGGCTGTCCATCGCGACACTCAGTCCAAAGGTGACGCCCAACGCGCCCAGGCCAGGCATGCCCATCGTGCGCACGGCGAAGTCCTGGTGATCGGGGTACATCTCCACCAGCACCGGCCCCGGCAGCTTGAAGTTGTACTTCTTGTCGTAGGCATCCAGCGCGCGGGTCACTTCGCGTTCCACATAGGGCCGCAGCAACTCCGCCTCGCTCTTGTGCAGGCGCAGAATGTAGCGCGGCTGCTTGTAGACGATGAAGTTTTTATAGCTGTCGAGCAGCGTCAGCGAGTTGGCGGTGGCCGCATTCCGGTACTTCGCCTCGAAGGCTTCGCCAAGCAGGCGGCGCGCCTCGACATCCTCGCCGATCCGCATCAGATTGATGCCCAGTTCACTCTTGGCCGGCAGGAACGTGGGATCCAGTTCCAGCGCCTTGCGGTAGAACCCGATGGCCTCTTCATAGCGGCGGTTCAGTACGAACTGGCGCGCGATGCGAGCGTAGCCCTCGCCGTAGTGCGGGTTCACAGCCAGCATGCGGCCGGTCCAGGGTGTCGTCCCCTTATCCTTCAGAAGATCGATGGTGGCGAGCACGGCCATCGCGTCCATGGCCTCGGGGGCGTCCTGTACGGTGTTCAACGCTTCGGCGGTCGCGGCTTCGAAGTTGCCGTCTTCGAGCAGTACTTCCGCCCGGAGTTCCCGGGCCTCAATCAGTTTGGGATTCTTCTCCAGCGCCTGCTGCGCCAGGCCGATCGCCTTCTGGTCGAAGTTGTCCTCGGCCAGCATCGCCATCCCCAGCAGCGCCTCGGCGTTGTTCTTGTCCAGACCCAGCGCCTCTTCGAACAGGCCGGCTGCATCGCCAGGGTTGAAGCGCTCCATCAACAAACGGCCCCAACGCACACGCAGTCCGGGGTTTTTCTCATCCGCCTTCACGGCCGACCGGAACGTCACGTTCGCGCCGTCGAAGTCGCCCAGGCCCCACTGACCTTCCGCTCGCAGCGCCGGATTGTTCGAGTTTTGCAGCGCCGTGAAGCACTGCCCCGCTTCCTGCGCGTGACCCAGCTTTTTCGCGCGCCAGCAGTCCGCCGGCGCACCGGCCAGCAGGAACAACAGGATGGGCGCGGCCTGGATCACTTCTCGATGTCCTCCTGGATCTTCGCGAGTTCCAGCAGAAGTGCATTGAGCTTCGATTTGTACTCAGCGATCGGCATGGCGGCCTTTTCAAACTTCAGCTTGTCGATGGCCGATTCCAGCTCTTCCTTGCGCGCCAGCAGGAGCCGCTTCTGCGGATCGTTCATGGCCTTCTGAGCCGCGCCGAAGCGAACGACGGCCAGCCGCGCCGCCAGCGAGTTGTCGTCGAGCACGGAGTGCTCCGTCGCCAGGCGCTTCTGCGTCTCATAGAAGGAAGCCGTCTTCTGCTTGGCGTAGTTGTACGCCTCCAAGGCCGTCACCGTCTCGTTCTTGTCCGAATCGGCGGCGGCATCGCGCATGGCCTCCACCCAGTAGCGGGCAAAGACGACGGCGTTCTTCTCGGTGCCCGTTTTCGTGGCCGTTACCACGACGCGGTTCTCCCGCTTCAGAGACTCGAGAACGGCGCCGCTGCAGCTTGTCGAGATCACCACCAGTTGCTTGCCCTGGATGCGGTCCACCAGCCGCGCAGTTCATCGACCGTCATATCCGGACCAGGGACGTTGAACTTGAACTGCGAGCCGTCGAGATTGCCGTGGCCGATCAGGAGCAGCACCAGCGTGTCTTCCGGCTTCGCCTGAGACGCGTAACCGGCCAGCATCTTCTGGATCCAGCCTTGGTCCGCCGGCGCCCCCTGCACATCGCCGCCCATCAGCTTCTTCGACTCAGCCGCCAGCATGTTGAACCGCGACTCGTAGTCCGGCCGCCGCCCAGGCCGGCCACCGTCAGGTGGAAGTCCGCCGCCATGGCCGAAGTCATCAACAAGAGGATCGCCGCAATCTGTTTCATCCCACTCCATCGCCGCCGCAGGAACCACTCACCGGCCTTCAATGCCGCAAGGAGGAAGGCCGCCGGTGCATTCCAGATGTCGCGCGTCTTCTTCACTGAGATGCCGGCGTCGGAGTATTCGATCTCTTCCGGCAGCCGGCCGGTGTCCGATGGCTTGTAGTAGCGTCCGCCCGTTCGTTGCGCAATTCGTTCCAGCAGTTCCCGGTTCTGCTCCGTACGGAAATGCTCGGCCACGCCGTCTTCCCGTTGGAAGGTCAGGACGTCCCGCCCGATCTCCTTCTCACCCTGCTTGGCGACCACCTCCATCAGGTAGGAGCGGGGTTGTCGGCCTTCCATTCGCCTGCATAGACGCCAGGCTGTCCGGTGACCGGCCGCAGCGGCACGAGATCCGCCGCGCCGCCGGGTCCGAGTACGTGGCCTTCCACCACGGCGTCCGATGCCGGCAGATAGTTCTGGTCGCGCACTTCCACATGCAACGGGACGCAGCTTCTCGTCGGAGTAGACCGCTTTGTCCGTCACGGCGCTGACGTGCTCAGAGGTCGCACTCACCAGCCAGCGCAGCAACTGCTGCCAGAACACCTCGTGGCTCATGTCCTTCGAGTCCTGCAGCATCTGCCAGCGCCAGCTTCCGCCGGTCGCGAAAACACCCACCCGGCCGCGGCCGAAGTTTTGCGTCGTCAACAGCGGGAACTTACCCTTGCTGGTGGGCGACAGCTCCGCCAGCACCAGGGCGCCCGGTTTGGCCGGACCGGTCTCCTGGTAGTCGGCCAGGTAAGGCAGAGCCTTCCACCGCGAGATGTTTTTCTCCGGGTCTTCCTCAATGCGCGTGATGAGACTGTCGCGGCCCGCCACTGCCAGTTCGACCGTTGCCGGGTCGCGATGGAACGTCGACTTTCGCTCGGGCAGCGTCACCGGCATGATCTCCGCCACTTCACTCTTGTTCCAGCCGCCGTCGCTCAGCGCCGCGCGGCCGCCCAGGAACAATACGCCACCGCCGCGGCGGTCCACGAACTCCTTGATCAGACCCTGCTGCACCGGGTTGAAGTAGCTCGCCTCGACATTGCCGATCACCAGACCCTGGTACTTGAACAGCTCATCCACCGTATCCGGGAAACCGTGCTCCAGTTCCTTCCCGTCGGTAGTCCCCTGGCGGTACAGTTTGTTCTGCGTCGTACGCAGGATGCTCGCCACCTGCAGGCTGCGGTCGAGCTCCGCCGCGCGCCGGATGAACTTCATCTCCCAGCGCGGCTCGCCCTCGATGTACAGGATGCGTGGCTTGCGGTCTTCCACATTGACGAGCCGCGTCAGTACATTGTTGTCCTTGTTTGTTTCGCCTTCCAGCAGGTCGACACCCACCTTCAGCGACTTCGCACCCGCCACACCGGACTGGAACGAGATCACCTCACGCACCGTCTGGCCGTCGTCCGGTAGCTTCACGACTCGCGAGGCCAGCATCTTGCCGTCGCCCTGGACGCTCAGCTTCGCTGACTTGCCGGCGAAACCGGACTGCCGCAGCGTGACCGTCGCCGACAGCCGCGCATCCGGCAGCGACCGTGGCGCGATCTGCACGTCACTCACCTCGATATCACGCTCGAGCTGTTCACTGCCGAAGCCCACGGCATGAATCGGGATCCGCGACCTCCGCAGCGTTGCCATGGTCTCGGAATCGAGCCCGCCTGCGTTATCGGCCCCGTCGCTGAGCAGCACCACCGCGCCGATGGGCAGTGTGGCCGATTCGGCCGTCGCGCCCTTCAACGCTTCACCCAGATTGGTGACCGGTTGATCGGCCTGGGCCGGCACGGTCTCTACGCGCTCCAGCGTCCGCCCCGCCCGGTACAGCCGAACCGGAAACCGTTTCTTCAACTGGTCGAGCAGCCCCGAGTCCAGCAAGCCCTTGGCTTGGCCGATGCGCCCTTCCAGGGCCATGCTGGTGGAGGCGTCGACCACCACCGCCACCACGTTCTGCTGGGGCTTCAGCATCGACACGCTGAGCGCCGGCTGCCATAACAAAATTAACAATACGAGCAGGCCCACCCACTGTACGCCCGCCAACACCACCGCCCGGGTCTTCGGTAGAGGCTTACGCAGGAAAAGCACGGCCACCAGCACCGCCGCCGCCAGGGCGAGCAAGCCCAACAGCCACACCGGCCAGCCGCTGAGGAGCACGAGAGTGCCCTTGCGATACACCGGCCACGGATACTTGAAGAGAAACTCGAACATTGTGCTTTCTAGTGAGTCATGGAATAGATGATGTAGTTCAACCCGGTGCGGTAAGCCTGCGACGTGAACTTCTCCGGATAGTTCGGATTGTCGGCCCACTCCCAGGCGTCGCCCTGGTCCATGTTGTGGCAGATGGCGACGACGATGCGCCCTTTGTCGTCCCGCACGGCGCGCCACTTCGGCTCATAGCCGTCATACTCGTAAGTCTTGGTAAATGGGTAGTTGACGATGCCCGGCACCTGGACTCGGTCATCCAGATCGTACAACACATGAAAGATGGGGTCGCCGTTCTCGATGTCGACAATGGGGCGGTCGCCGAAGCCTTTGTTGAGGCTGGAAGTAAAGACGTCCCACTCGAAGGTCCCGTGGAAGTCGTCCGTCATGAGAAACCCGCCGCGGTCGGTAAATTCGCGCAGCTTCTTCGCCTGAGCGTCGGGCAGGTCCCAGTGGCCCGCCTCCACAACGTAGACGAACGGGTAGTTGAAGATGTCATCGCTGACGAGATCGACAATGTGCTCGATGCTGTTGGCGTGGATCCGCGACAGCCGTCGCAGTCCCTGCAGGAACTGGCGGTCCGCCTTCGGATAGTCCACCGTCCACTGGCCACGCATGGCCCACATGCCCGATGCCTGTACATTCCGGTAGCGTAGACGCGCGAAGTAGAATTCCGCTTTCTCATTGGCGTCCGGGGGCGTCGGGATGTAGTCGGATTCGGGAAAGATATCGCGAATCCAGCGCTGCCCCATGAGCGAGCACACCAGCAGCAGGCCTAATCCAACCACGGTCAACAGCCTGCGAAGGCGCAATCAGAATCCCCCTCTTGTGCGCTCCAGAATAGCAAAACCCGGCTGCTTGTATTGACGCGCAAACAAGCGGCCGGGTATCGGAAATGTGAAATATAGTTCGAACTGACAGGGAGTTGCGGGCAAGCTGTCAGCGATCAGCGGTCAGCTTTCAGCCTGGATGCCCGGATCGCGCAAGCTGACAGCTGAGAGCTGATGGCTGATTGCTAAGCACGTTGGCGGGCAAGCTGTCAGCGATCAGCGGTCAGCTTTCAGCCTGGATGCCCGCATCGCGCGAGCTGACAGCTGAGAGCTGATGGCTGATTGCTAAGCACGTTGGCGGGTAAGCTGTCAGCGATCAGCGGTCAACTTTCAGCCTGGATGCCCGGATCGCGCAAGCTGACAGCTGAGAGCTGATGGCTGATTGCTAAGCACGTTGGCGGGCAAGCTGTCAGCGATCAGCGATCAGCTTTCAGCCTGGATGCCCGCATCGCGCGAGCTGATAGCTGAGAGCTGATGGCTGATTGCTAAGCACGTTGGCGGGTAAGCTGTCAGCGATCAGCGGTCAGCTTTCAGCCTGAATGACCGCATCGCGCAAGCTGATAGCTGACAGCTGAGCGCTGAAAGCTAAAAGGCCGCGACCCCCACCTAAGCCGCTAAGAGTCCCCGGAGATTCCACCCGCAGATGATGCTGCCTTCCTTCTTGTTGCCATTCGGACCGGGCCAGTGCGTCTCCAGGCTCACCGCACCCTGATATCCATCGGCCATCAGCGCGGCAATCTGACCCTTCCAGTCAACATGACGAGTCCCCACCGGCCCCCACACGGGCTTGTGCCCTTCCATGTGGCAATCCTTCGCATGGACGTGCACAATCCGGTCCTTTGGCAGCAGATTGTATCCGTAGGGGTACGGCTCCTCGCCCGCCACCAGCGCATTGGCCGGATCCCAGACGAGCTTCAAATGGGAATGGGGCACCGCGTTCAGAAACCGCGCCGCCTCCGCCGCCGTGCCGATGTTGCAGGCGTGTTCGTTCTCGATCCCGCAGATGATCCCGTGCGCCTTGAACTGATCGGCTATCTTCGACATGGCCGCGCAGGCCGGCTCAAAGCACTTCTCCGGATCCACCGTCCGCCAAAAGGAGAAGACCCGCACCACTTTGGCGCCGGTCATCTCGCACAACTGCAGCGCCCGGTCCACCAGCCGCGGCTGATCCTCAATCGTGTGCGTCGAACCGAAGATGTCCTGCTGGAACCGCCCGTCCACTTCGCCGCCTTCCGGCAGCGTGCACTTTAGAATCGGCGATGACAGACCCAACACCCGGATGCCCTTCGCGTTCAGCAGCTCCATCGCTTTCTTCACTTCATCGTCGGTGAGGTTCATGACATTCTTGCCCCACACGACGCGCAGTTCACAGGCCGTCATGCCGATGGGCGCCATCGCCTCCAGCGCCTCGCCCAGATCGGGCGAGAATTCATCGGTAATCGCGGCCAGTTCGAGTTTCGGAGTCATACGTTCTATTTTGCCTCTTCCATCACCGAGGTGTCGGTCCGGCTTCACATTCGTGAGCCTCTGTTTCACACCGCTAGGCCATTCTATTTCAATCGAGGTGATGGATGGATCCTTGCCCAGCCCGAACGTCAGGGCCAGATCCGACTGCGAACAGTAGCTCGACCCGCTGTGCACCGTCTGCCACTGTTTACCCGAAGCCGACTCGACGCGCACCACGGCTCCGATCCCGCTGCGGTTCGACTTCCCGCCCTTCAGCCGGATGTTGATCCAGTGGTTCTTCCCCGGATTTGCGTCGTTGCGGTATAGATACGCGGGACCGTTGTTCGTCGCAATCAGCAGGTCCAGGTCGCCGTCGCGGTCGAAATCGGCGTAGGCCGCCCCGCGCGCCACCACCGGGCGAGCCAGTTCCGCGCCCAGCTTCCCGCTCATGTCTTCAAACTTGCCCTTCCCCAGATTGTGGAAGACCAGCGGAGGTTCGGCGAACTTCACCTTCGGCTGCACGCGGCCGATCTCCTCCTCGATGTGCCCGTTGCCCGAGAAGATGTCCAGCCAGCCGTCCAGGTCGTAGTCGAAGTAGAACACGCCGAAGGCCAGGCTCAACAGGGATGCCCGTCCTACCGTGGACCGCGGCGCCTCGTCCACGAACAGCCCCTTGCCTTCGTTCCGGTACAGACCCAGCATCTGGTTTGTGAAGTTGCCCACCAGCAGGTGCGGACGGCCGGACCGGTCGAAGTCGCCCGAATCCACGCCCATCGCCCCGCGAGCCACCCCGTCTTCGCCAAAGGCCACGCCCGCCGAGACGCCCTCTTCGGCGAATGTTCCGTTCTTCAGGTTCCGGTAAAGCTTGTTCGGCTGGGTATCGTTGGCGACAAACAGGTCGGGCCAGCCGTCGCCGTTGAAGTCGAGCACGGCCACGCCCAGCGACTTGGACGTCGCGTCATACACTTTTGCCTTCTTCGTCGCATCTTCGAACTTGCCGCCGCCCAGATTCCGGTAGAGCTTCGACGATACCCCTTTGTACGACTCCGGCGTGCAGTACGACTTGCTCACCCCGTCCAGCGAGCACCACAGATCCTTTTCCTTCGACCACTGGACGTAGTTCGCGACGAAGATATCCAGGAGGCCGTCCTTGTCATAGTCGACGAACGCGGCCGATGTCCCGAATGCGGCGTTGTCGATCCCGGCGGCCTTCGTCACGTCCTTGAACTTGAAGCCGCCCTCGTTGTGGAGCAGCCGGTCGCCCTCCAGCGCCGTCACATACAGGTCTTCCCGCCCGTCGTTATCGAAGTCGCCGGCCGCCACGCCCATGGCGTACATCTCGACATCCAGCCCGCTGCCGGCCGTCACATTGGTGAACGTCCCATTCTTGTTATTCCGGTAGACCGCCGCCACCGACCGGCGCCCTTTCGGCGTCCAGTCCTTGCTGTTGAGCAGGACGATGTCGGGATACCCGTCGCCGTCCAGATCCACGAAGGCGCAGCCGGAGCCCATGGTCTCCGGCAGCCACTTCTTCCCTGCCTTGCCGGCATTGTGCGTGAACGCGACGCCGGCCGCCTTGGACACGTCGGTAAACTTCGCGGTCTGGGCGGCCAGCGAGCCGGCCACGGCGAGGAGAATCAATGCCCTCATTGGATGGAACCTGCCTTTTTTCCGCTCAGGATGGACGACTCGTGCTCGTGGATGGTCTGCCGTTCGTTGTTGTCTTCCGGCGAAAGCTGCCGCATCTTCGCCGTCAGGGCCTGCGACGACTCGTCGGCCTTGAAGCGCCGGAACAGCTTCTTCTTCCTTGGCCGCCTGCTCCGTATCGCCCAGCCCGCGCCACGCCAGCATCAGCGTGTAGTGCGCCTGCAGGTCCTCGGGATCCACATCCAGCGCTTTCTTCAACGCCTCCACTGCGCCCTTGTAGTCGCGTTTCAGGAAGAGGATCCGCCCGATCTGGTTCTGCACCACCCGGTCCCGCGGATACTTCTGCGCGGCCACCTCCAGCGACTTCAACGCCGCGTCGTAGTCGCCTTCCGCCTTCTGCGCCATCGCCTGGAAGAACCAGATGCGGCCCAGACGAATCCGCCTTCATCGCCTTGTCCAGGAACTCCTTCGCCCGCTCAATCTCGCCTTCCTGGATCAGCGCCCGGGCCACGTTCAACCACCCGTCGGCGTACTCCGGCTGCGCTTCAGTCACGCGGGTGAAGCCATACTCGGCCGCCTTCAAATCGCCTTGCAGCAGCGACCCGATGCCCCAGTCGTTCCAGCGCTCGCGGTCGGCCTTCTGGGCTTCCTGCTTCCACACCGTCGCCTCGCTGGGCTTGGCCAGTTGCAGTTGCACCTGCGCCTTCGACAGCACCGTAATCGGGATGTCGGGCGTCTGCACGGCAGGATCCTGCTCCGTCTGCCGGCTGTCGTAGTGAATGCTCACGAGCTTGGGATCCTGACCCGGCTTCACCTTCATCCCGTAGCTGAACTGGTTGTAGTAGTGGGTGAACTTGCGGTAGTTCAACTTCGCCGTGAACGTGATAGGCCCCTGGGCGTCCTTCGGGATCTTCACCCGGTAGTGGGCCACATCGGCCGCGCCCGGCGGAATCAGCCGCACATACAGCAGCGACCGCGCCTGCCACGCGTTCCGCTTGTTGATCGGATTGCTGTCGCCATCCAGCATGTACGACTTGTAGAAGTGCGCACCCGGCTCCACCGGAGCCAGATTGCCCTGCTTCGGATTCTGCAGGTTGCCCGACAGGAACACCTGCTTGCCCGTCGCATCGTGCCCCTCCAGTTCCACCCAGATGTCGAATGCATCCACCGTGCCGCCCGGGAAGAAATGGCCGATCTTCTTCGTCCGCACGACCACATCCATGCGGATGGTCGAGCCGGGCTGGAACTTCGTCGACGTCTTGTCCAGCGGCGCCGCCAGGTCAGACACCTCCCGGATCAGGTACGCCGAGGCCGTCTGGTCCGCCTCTTCGCCAACGGCAAACGTCGTCATCGTCTGCGGACCCGCATCCGCCCGCCGCTGCATCTGCGTCTGCGGAGCCTCGCCCGCCGGCGCCGCCGCGAAAATGTCCACCGAGATGAAGCCCGACTGCAGGAAGCCCTGCACCGCCGCCAACTGCGTCTTGTCGCCATTCACGAACGGCACAGCCGTGTTGGCCGCCGCGAAGCGATGGTTGTGCACCATGCCGTCCCGGTTGCCCGGATCCTTCGACGGCACCAGTTCCATATGGCAGCCTGAACAGGTCTTCGACTTGTCGGGATAGTAGAACGACCGCGCGCCCTGTCCGCTGACGCCCGAGGCCTGCCAGTTGTCGTAGTCGTTAAAGCCGCGCAGCCAGCGGTAGTTGTTCACCGGCTCATCCAGGTGCACCTTGTGGCAAGTGGAACAGAACTCGGCGCTGTCCTTCATGAATGGCTTCAGGAAGGTGCGGCGGTGCGGCTCCGGCTCCACCTTGGTCAGGAACCGGTCCACCCAGATGGATGAACGGATTCTTCGAGGACGCCGAGGTCGTGCAGCTTCGGATACTCGATGGTGAAGCCGCCGTTGCCCATCGTCGAATCGACGTGCGTGATGGAATGGCAGGACACGCAGCCCAGCCCGTTCTGGGCTTCGGGCGTTTCCAGTTGCTCCTTAATGGGCTTCTCGAACCGGCCGTTGAAGAACACGGCGTGGTCGTGGCACCCGGCGCACCACTTCGACCCGCGCGTGCCCGAGATGTCCTGCATGTATTCAATCGACTTCGAGTAGTACTTGTTGTTGAACGACGAGAAGTGGTGCATCGAGGATTCCCACTGCTGGTAGATATCCTTGTGGCACTCACCGCAGAACTTGGAATCCATGAAAAAGGTCGACGGAATCACGCCGCCGACGTTCGTGCGCGACGACGACGGCCAGAAGGGGGTCTTCGGCCCGCCGCCCTCTTCTTCCATCGACGCCGGCACATAGCCGGTGTTCGTCACTCTCAACTGATGCTCCGGAAACACCTTCTGGTAGCCCAGCGCCGACACGCAGAACACCGCACTGCAGGCGAACACCAGTTGCGCCGAACGCCGCTTCGACTCGACGACGATCGCCAGCGCGCCCAGCAGTCCGGCCCCGATGTGGGTCCATAGCAGCCAGTTGAACTCCCGCGCCGCGCCGACTTTGCACAGCACACCGCCCGTGGCCACCGCGACCACCGCATAGAGCGCCGTCCGGCGGTATTGCGGTGAGGCAACCGCTAGATAGAGCAGCGCCGCCGCCCAGACCGTGCCCAGCCCGATATGGACTAAGACATTGGTCATGTAGAAGATCCCGGGCGTCGCGAACGCCAGCAAGTAGAAGCTGTTGACGAGCAGGACGAGGAACGCAAGCCCGGCCCAGCGGGCAGCTTTCGTCAGATTCATGTCAGTTCACCTGTTTGGAATGTGTGCCGGATTCGTGCAGTGCGCGCAGCAGGCGCAGTGCGGGTCGAGTGTTGTACTGCTTCTGGTATTCGCGATACTCGGCCGAGTCGGGGTAATGCTGACCCGCCGGATAGGGATAGGCGCTCATGCCATGAAACGGCAGGGGTTCCACCGTCTGGGAATAGGCTGTGTTGGCGTCGCGATCCTTGGCCCAGCCGTCCACCTTCAGCAGCCAGTCGCGTTGCCAGCCCGCCGGCAGCTTCGGTAAGGCGCTGCCGTCAAACTTCAACTGAACCTCGTCGCCGGACCCCATCACCACCAGCTTGTCGTCCACTTCGCCCAGCAGCGGGGTCACCGTGCCGTAGCGCGTGTACTGGCCAGGGGTCGGATTCCACATCGATGTCACCGACGGGTTGTCGTAGAAAAACTGCTCCGGCTGCTTCCGTTCCGGATGCACCACATTCTTCGAGAACCCGCGGAACCGCAGATCGGTCTGCCCCGCCGCCATCTCGGTCAGCTTCACTTGCGGGGCCTCATTCGTTTCGCTCAGGAAGATCTCGTCCCAATAGAGGCAGAGATTCGTCACAATCCGCACCTCGCGCGAGGCGCTCAGGAACTTGCCCGTCAGGTCCACGGCGATCGTTTTCGGCTTGCCGGCGGGCATGCCCATGTCTTCGATCACCGTCACCCACCGGCCGGCCTGGTCTTTCACCTGCAGTTTCGGCGTCACCAGCCCCGACTGCGTCCGCTGCGACTCGCCCAGAAACGTGGAACCGTCCGCCCAATCCACCCAGCCGTGCAGAATCAGCACAGCCCGGTTGTCTTTGGCCGCCTGGC
Source organism: Paludibaculum sp. (assembly GCA_049841055.1). Classification (GTDB taxonomy): domain Bacteria; phylum Acidobacteriota; class Terriglobia; order Bryobacterales; family Bryobacteraceae; genus Paludibaculum. Next base: position 54,788 of record JASGIE010000135.1, read on the forward strand.
CGAAATCCAGGTCGAGCGCATGCATCGACGCGACATTCTGCAGGTCGCGCCGGAATCCGTCCGGATACCGCGCATCCCGCTTCAGTACGGCCGCCGTCGCATCGCGCCCGCCCTCTTCCGTGGCTTTCCTTGGATACACCCGCTTCGTCACGCCGAACAGCTGGAACTCCGGGAACGGCGGCGACTTCCACTTGTCATTGGTGAAGACTTCCTGCTGCGCCGGATGATCCACCGCAATCAGCTTCACCTGGTCGAGATAGGTGACCTCGCTCAGCTCTTCCGTAATCCGGACCTCGTACTGCCCCTGAACGGCCTTGAGCTGATCCCCGCGGATCGAGATGAACTCGTCATGATCCACCGGGAAGTACTGCCCGTCGCCCGACGACGCGCCCAGCGGAGCCACACCCAACGTATCCGTGATGAACTCGAATTCACGCCCGTTCCAGGTCCAGATGGTCGGACACGACCCCGACAGCCGCTGCGCCTCCTCGAACTTCAGGGGCGTCGCGATCTTCTGCTTCATCTCGTTCTGAATCAACCCGTTCGGCCAGGTGATCCGGATCGTGTCGATCTCCTTGTTCCCGCGCAAGCCAACGGTGAGCGGATACCCGCGATACATCTGCTTCTGGTAGAGCGACCCGGCCTTGACTTCGACCTCTGTCCCGGCCGCCAGCTTCAGGTTCTTCACGCCGTTCAGCGCCACCCGGGTCCAGCCGGTCTTCAAGACTGTCTGGTTTATCAGCCGCTGCACCGTGCCGTCCGGCAGCAGGGCCGCGGCATCCACCCGGCCGTCGCCGTCGAAATCGGCCGCCGCCAGCGCCGCCGCTTCGGCCGGAATGCCCGCCGCGGTCTGACCCGCAAAGGCAGACTTGCCCCGATTGCGGTACACCTGTCCGCCGGTGAGCGCATCCAGCAGACCCCGATTCTCGAAGTCGGCCAGGGCGAAGTTGCCCTTCGCTGGCCAGTTCAAAGTTTGGAAGGATCCGTTCTGGTTCAGGGCCGCGCCGCCCTGCCACACCAGATCGAGTTGCGAGTCGTTGTTCAGGTCAGCCACCGTCAGCCCCGTAGCGCCTTGTGGCACGGCCGCCAGTTCCCTGACTTCGTATTTACCGGCCAAGCGGTCTTTATAGAGGACGGCGTTCCGGCCGGCGTACGAAATGATCATGTCGTGGGACTTGGTATCCGGAATCACACGGATCTCGACGCCCGCCACGGCGGTGCCGGCCACGAACGGCAGGTCGGCCGTATGGTCTTCAAACCCGCCAGGCATCTGATTCCTCAGCAGTTTCGTCTGCGCCCCGAGCAGCACCAAATCAAGGTCGTAGTCGTGATCGTAGTCGATCCACAACGCCGACTCGAACCGGCCGGCCGGCAGCTCCACGCCCTTCTTGAACCCCGTCTTGGACCCTTCCAGCAGCACGGCGCCAGCCTTGGTCAGGACACATAGATCCACAAACCCGTCGTTGTTGTAGTCGCCCGGCACCGCGGCCAGAACGTCCTTCAATGTGCTCAGCGCCGTCTGGGGAACCGGGGTGAGTCCCTTCCGAAACAAAGCCAAACCGCCGTTGGAGACGACCAGCAGGTCAGTCGACCCGGTCCCGTCCAGGTCAATCACCTGCAGCGAAGCCCCGGCGGCTGTGAACTTGCCGGGCAGCGCCGTCGCCGCGAACTTCAGCGGACCGGGTTGCGCGACATCGGCCGCCAGCGCACCATCCACCGGATCCAGGATCTCGGAGTACAGGCTCCATTCGACATCTTCGTTGCCCGTACCCGCGTCGTCGTGCGTCTTTTTCAGCGCCTGGAACCGGCCGAGTTCGGCCCTAGCCTTCTCCGGTTCGCTCTGCTGCCTGTAGTAGTTGAACAGTTGGAAGTGCGGCGCGGCAAAATTCGGATCCAGCTGCGCACTCAGCTCAAACTTCCTGTTGGCCTCTTCAGACCGGCCGACTGCCTTATACAGGACGCCCAGGTTGTATTCCGTGATCGCTTCCCCCGGCACCAGCCGGGCCATCTGCTCGAGTTGGGCGATCGCCTTCTCCGACTCCCCCATCTTCTTGAATTCGATGCCCAGATTGAACCAGGTGTGGGCAATCTTCGGATCGAGTTTCTGAACGGCCTCGAGCTCCGCCATACCCTCTTTTCCGTTGCCCGCCCGAAGCAGCGCCAGGGCGTAGTTCAGGCGGTCCATCGTGGAGGAGGGATTCAACTTGAGAGCCTGCCTAAACTGCTCTACCGCCTGGGCTTGCGTGGTGGGATTCTCGTAGTACGCCTTGCCGAGAGTACGCAGGCGCAGGAGCTGCTCTGAGGCACTTCCAGGTGGCTCAGCCGGGAGCACGAACGCCAATACTGCGAGCGCAACGCAGCCTCCACAGAGAGACACACCCCTGAAGTTCATCTCCAGTATTGAGACATAACGTTGAAACAATGGTCAATAATATGACCCTACTAGTCGGCGGGCGATCCAGGTCGTACAACAGACAAACGCCCGCTCGGGGCCTCTGCTCCCCGGGCGGGCGTTCATCTTTATATATACGAGCGGTTACTTCACCGGAATGGTCACGGCATTGGACGTGACGACGGCTCCGCTGGCGGTCTGCGACACAGTCACGGTGTTATTCCCGGTGACATTGGGAACCACCACCACCACGGCATAGACGCCGGCCTGTCCGGGCAGCATCGCCGCCCCCACCACCGTGGCGTCCGTCGAACCGAACTTCACCGTGGGGCTGGGCAGGACAAAGGCGAAGACATCGGCCGTGGCGTATTGGCCTGTCTGCATCGGCGGAACCGTCAGGCCGAAGTTCGTGCCTACGATTCCGATTTGCTCACCGGGCACTGCCGGGCTCTCCGGCCGGACCAGCGTCAGATCGGTGTTGTGGAACGCGATGCCGCCAATCTTGTCGAAGAACAGAGCGGGCGCCACCGGAACCACACTGATGTTGGTGGTCGCGCTCGATCCGCCGGCCGTCACCACGGTGACCGGCTGGGTTCCCAGGGTCACGTCGGCCGGCACCTGGGCCACGATGTAGTCCGTCGGCACCAGCCCGTTGTCCCGGGCCAGCGAGATGATCGCCGCCGGCTTGTTGCCGATCAGCACAGTGGAACCGTTCAGTTGGAGGGGCGCCTTCGACTCGTAGGCCGCCTCGCTGCCCGGGGCGCTCAGCAGGCTGCTGCCGAACACCGTCATCCAGCCCAGCGGCGAGACCTTATTATTGGTCGGATCGCTGACGCCGGCGATGGCGGCCGTGATGACCGGCTTGGTCAACACGAGGGCCGTCTGATTCCGGAAAACACCGCCCGGGAAGTCCGTGGTGTGGATGTTGTAGTAGGTGCTGTTCGGGTCGATCGATACCTGGTTCATCGAGCGGATCGCCAGGTCGCTGGACTGCACCAGGGCCCGGAAGACGTTGCCGAAGCCACTGGCATTCACCGGCTGATTGGCGGCCGCCAAACCCGAGTTGATCACCACCGGCCCATTCGCGCCGGCCGCGCCATCGTGGATGTGCATGCCCGTGATCTGGACGCTGCCCGGGAACTGGTAGTTCGCGTCGAATATGGTGTAGCCCGCGACGATCCAGCCTTCGTTGTTCCGCAGCGTGTGCATCGTGAAGGCCGCGTTGGCCGATGCGTCGATGCTCGTCGCCGGAACTTCGTTCGACGTCAGCAGCCGCGTCTGGAAGTTCATCCGGTCGGTGTTTCGCAACTGGCCGCGGGCGGCGCCGCCGGGCGAAACGGCCGTGTGGACGTTGACGTAATACTGCGAAGGGGCGTTGAAGAGCCCCGCCACCGCCAGCGCCTGGTTCGCGTTGGCCGGGTCGATCTGGACTTCATATCGCAGATTCCCGCCGGCCGGATTCGCGGCCACCTGGCCGGACAACCCCGTGTTGATGACCACCCCGGCGTTTACTCCGGCCGGTCCATTGTGAATGTGGAAGCCGGTGAAGTTGGTGCCGTCCGGGAAGCCGGTGTAATTCGCGTCGAAGGTGACTTCAGCGGAGAGCGGTGCGCCGCTGGCGGACCGGGCGGCGATCACGTTGATGGCGCAAGTCGCTTTTCCGGTGCTGCCGGTGATCGCCGGCACCTCATTGTCGGGACTCATAAAGGTCATCAGGACCAATCGTTCCGCCTTCATGAGCTGGCCACGCATCTCGCCTCCGGGATTCCGGGTGGTGTGCATGTTCAGGTAGAAGCCGGTCGGATCGGTGACGAGATCGCGCAGAGCGGTCAGCGCGTTTGCATTCGAAGCCAGCACCGGGCCCTGCAGGGCCAGCGTGCCGGTGGTGGCATCGGCGACCGGTGCGGAAAGGGTTGAGTCGATCACCACTGGTCCATTCGCGGTGGCGGCGCCGCGATGGATGTGCATGGCTGTGATGTTCGAAGTCCCAGCCAGTTTGTAGACCGATTTGAAATCCACGGCTCCGCTCACAATCTGGCCCGAGGCATCTCGGGTGACGTGGACCAGCAAAGTGGCGACGGCGGTGGAGGGATCTCCTGTGATCGCGGGCACTTCATTCGACGAGGAGAGGTTGACACGATATGGAATCGTTTCGACGGACTGCGCAGCCATCGAAAGGGCGAGTGCGAAACCAAGTACGAGAGTTTTTTTCATGGTTGGAGACATCCCAGAAAGACCGAACGTTGACCCCAGCAGCTCCACTGTGTGGAACTACCGCCTGATGGGACAAGCTCTTAGAAGCGCCTAGAACAGAAAAGATTCATTGAATGAGTAGGATCGGGCATAATAGAGGGAGTCCGATCGAGAGAGGCTCATGTTCTTCAAGCGCGAGAAAGCACAGGAATCGACGTTTTCCACCCAACTGGACCGCCTGCGCAGTGCCGGCTATAGCGTGGCCCAATCCGGCGGCAGCACGCTGGTCTCCAAGGGAAAGCTGGGCGCCCGGGTTCAGGAAGGCTCCGGAGCGCCGATCGCCATCCAGGAAGTGGGCATCGTCGTGGGCTCGGAACTCGCCGTCCTGACGGATCTCGGCTTCCAGAAGATCTTCCTGACGCCCGGCGGCAAGAAGATGCCCGCCCTGGCGGAGCACCTGGTCGCCCTCCACGGCTTTGAAGAGGACCTGCGCGAAACGGTGGGTCTCACCAGCCTCTACAATCAGGGTCTCGGCACGACCAACGAAAAGCACCTGTATGATCGCGTGCAGGATCGCGATCACGGTGTTCCCAAGCGCGCCTGGGAGTCCAACTAGCCCGCTGCCATGCTGGCGCTTCTGCTGGCTGCCATTACGGTATCCACCTCGTTTGAGGGCGGTAATCTCGGCAAGGTCGAGACCCCGGCGCCCGATCACCTGCGCCTGGCCGTCAAAGGCCAAGCCGATCAGAATGGCCGCAACCGCCAGGCGAACTGGTACTACTTCGAGCTCAGAAACCTCCCCAAAACCCAGATCCGCCTCGACCTGACCGATCTGGTGGGCGAGTACAACTTCAAACCCGGCAGCCACGCCGTCACCAAGGGAACCCGGCCCGTCTATAGCTACGACGACGGCAGGACTTGGACCCATTTCACGGGCGATCAGGTGTCGTGGAATGAGGAGGCCAAGGAACTCTCTGTCCGGTTCACGCCGGCAAAGGCCGTGATCCGCATCGCGCACACGCCTCCCTATACGAATTCAAACCTTCAATATTTACTTAAAGGATATAACGGCAAGCCATTCTTAAAGCAGGAGATCATTGGAAAGAGCGTGCACGGCCGTCCGATTCCACTGCTCACCGTGACCGATCCGAATGTGCCGGAATCCGGCAAGCAGGTGATCTGGTGGATGGTGCGGCAGCACGCCTGGGAGACCGGTACGTCCTGGGCACTGGAAGGAGGTCTGCGCAGACTTCTGGCGCCGGAATCCGCCGGACTGCGCCAGCGGTTCGTGTTCAAGATTCTGCCCTGCCCCGATCCGGATGGAATGGCTGAAGGCGCTGTCCGTTTCAACGCCAACGGTTTCGACGTCAACCGGAACTGGGACGCCATCGATCCCGTCACCATGCCCGAGATCGCGGCCATGCGCAAGACGATCCTGGCTTGGGTCGACGGCGGCCACCGGATCGATCTGTTCCTGGCCATGCACAATACGGAGTCGGTCGACTACATCGACACCATGCTCTCCAGCGGCGGGCCGGAACTCAACGCGCTGGCCCAACGCTTCCAACGCTTATTGAATGAGAAGACAGTTTTCTATGCGCCGAATGGCCCGCGAGACGCCGGCGAATCCACCACGCCCGGGATGAAGGGCCGCAAAACCGTCCATCAGGAACTGTTTGCCGCCCGCAAGATTCCCGCGTTTCTGATGGAGCAGATGGTGGAGTATCACCCGAGGCTGCACCGCCCGGCCACCGTGCAGGACCGGCTCGATTTCGGCGCCGCTCTGGTGGATGTCCTCACGGAAGCCGTAGCCCGCTGATCAGGCCGTAGCCTGATAGGAGCGCTCGTCGTCGCGAGGCATGCAGATCCAACCGATGATGTAGGCCAGCACCCCAAAGCCGTGCAGCACCACGCACGCCAGCAGGACCACCCGCACCAGAGTCACATCCCAGCCAAGATGCCGCGCCAGGCCGGCGCACACGCCGGCGATTTTCTTGTTGGCGATGTCCCGCGAGAGAGGCCGCTGCGCCTGGTACGAGGGCTTCGGTGCACTGGCAGCGGGGCCGCCCGCGGACTTGCCGCATTGACCGCAAAAACGAGCGTCGTCGTTCATTTGGGTTCCGCATTGCGTGCAGTACATCTTGGATCTCCTTGCATCTACAGATACGGAGCACCCCTGCCCCTTGTTCCGGGAATCGGAATTCAGGCCGAGGGAAATCTCGTGAACTCAATTCGCCGGCCCTTCAGCGTGGCCGCCTGATCCTTGTATCGCAGCCGGCATTCGCCGCCGTGCTTCGAGCGGATCTCGACCCGCGCCAACTGGCCCTGCTTCCAGGATAAATCCACTTCGAACGCGCCACGCGCCCGAAGTCCGGTGACTTTTCCATCCGGCCATGCGTCCGGCAACGCCGGCAGCAGGTGGATCTCCCCCATGTGGCTCTGCAGCAGCATCTCGGCAATGCCGGCCGCTCCGCCGAAGTTGCCGTCAATCTGGAACGGCGGGTGCGAGCAGAAGAGATTTGGCATCACCCCGCCCTTGTTGAATTTACCTGGAGCCGACCGTCCAGGTTCGAACAGGTTGCTCAACAACTTGTAAGCATGGTTGCCGTCCAGCAGCCGTGCCCAGAAGTTGATCTTCCAGGCCCGGGACCAGCCGGTGCCGCCGTCGCCGCGGATCTCCAGCGTCCGTCGCGCCGCGGCGCACATCTCGGGCGTGGTCCTGGGGTGGAGCTCTCGTCCGGGATGCAGGGCGTACAAGTGGGAGACGTGCCGGTGTTCGCGTTCCTTCTCCTCTAGATCCTCCGGCCACTCCTGCAACTGACCGCGGGCGCCCACCTTATAGGGCAGCAACCGGGCCAGTTTCTCCTGTAGCTCTTTCCGGAAGGCCGAGTCCACATTCAAAATCTTTGCGGCTTCGATGCAGTTCCGGAACAGGTCGCGAGTAATGGCCAGGTCCATCGTGGGACCCATCGTGACGCCAGCCGTCTGTTTCTTCCCGCTTCCGTCGAGATAGACGAAGGAGTTTTCCGGTGAGTTCCCCGCTGCCGTCACCAGATGCCCGTGCCCGTCGTCGATCAGCCAGTCACACAGGAATTCGGCCGCGCCTTTCATTAAGGGATATGCTTCGGTCAGGAATTGCCGGTCACCGCCGAATTGGTAGTGTTCCCAGAGGTGCTGGCACATCCACGCTCCGCCCACCGGCCAGAACGACGGAATCGCATCGTTGTCGACCGGTTGCGTACCACGCCACAACGTCGTGTTGTGGTGCAGCACCCAGCCCCGGCGGTGGTACATTTTCTCCGTCACCTGGCGCCCGGTCACCGCGAGTTCCCGCACCATCCGTAGCACCGGCTCGGCGCATTCGGGCAGGTTCGCTACCTCGGTGGGCCAGTAGTTCATTTCCGTATTGATATTGGTGGTGTAGCCGCTGGCCCACGGCGGGATCACCATCGGATTCCAGATCCCCTGCAGATTCAACGGCTGCGTGCCCGGTCTTGATCCGGCAATGGTCAGGTAGCGCCCGTACTGAAAATACAGAGCCGCCAGCGACGGATCGTTACCGTTCTTGAACGCGGGAATCCGTTGATCGGTCGGCAGTTCGCTCTGTTTCGTGGCCGCGCCGAGATCGATCGTCACCCGTTTGAATAGCCGCTGGTGATCGTTGACGTGCTCGTCTCGTAAGGCTAGCCAGCCCTTGTTGGAGGCGGCCGCCATCTGCCGGCCGGCGATCTCCTGTGGATTCAAGCCTGCCTTGCTGGGACTCTTGTCGAAACCGTTGAAACTGCTGGCCGCCGTCAGCAACAGCACCGTCTCTGTACTATTCCGTACACTCAGCACGCCCTTGTCGACACTGGCCGTGCCGTCCGTGGAATGTATCTGAAGCCGCGCTTCAAAGAACGTCCCGAGCCCGCCCGATTCGGCGCCGTACAGAACGGCCTTCGCGTCCGGCTTTCGGGAACCGTCAGAGTTCCAGATCTCCGGATACTTCCACTGCTCCTTGCGCTTTTCCACCCAGTCCAGCGGCCGCCGCAGGGCAAAACCCGGCACCTGTCCGTGCATCCGCACGCTGTTGGTTTTGTTGGCGGAGAGGGTCTCGGCGGTCGGATGGACGGACTGCAGCGTCGCCTGAAAACGCAGGGCGCGCGGTTGGGAGGCTTTCAATCGCAGAACGAGTACCTGATCCGGCTGCGAGATGAAGCATTCGCGCGAGAATTCGACGCCGCCGATGCTGTATACGGTCCGCGCAACCGCTTGGGCCAGATCGAGTTCCGGCATGTACGCGCTGACCGGCTCCGCGTGCTGGAAGGTGAGCAGCAGGTCGCCTAGCGGCCGATGGAGGGACGAGGACCGCCCCGTCCAGTTCTTCGTGATGATGTCGGCCGCTTCGGCGTACTGCCGGCTCCTGAGCAGCGCAATCACCTCGTCAAACCGTTTGGAGATGTCCAAAGGGAGGTTGTCCACCCCGGGCTCGCTGGAGGTGAGCGTATCGTCGTTGAGCGAGATCAATTCCCGCGGCACGGAGCCAAAGACCATGCCTCCCAGCCGGCCATTGCCGAGCGGCAGAGCCTCGTTCCAGTCGCTGGCGGGCTGGTCATACCAGAGCCGGAGATTGGGATCCCTGGCGGGCGGGACGGCGAGCGAGGCGGCGCTTTGGAGGAAACTTCTGCGGGTCGGCATGGCTTGGAATCGACTCCAAGTTTACGCCCGCGCGGTCAGACTCGTCTGCCCCGTGCGTCGATCGGCGCTCCGCGAGCGGCTTTCGCCAGCGCGGTCAAGGCGATGAGCGGGAACACGGAGACCGCCGCTGGCGCCCAAAGAGCCCGCAGGAGCGATCCATACCAGGCGCGCCAGGCCAGGATCGGAGTCAAAAACAGGATTGCCGCCGGCAGATAGTATTGCCAGACAACCAGCGCGAACAGCAGCGGCAGCCAAAGACTGCTCACCGCGATCGCCGCCAGAAAGAGCACCGACGATTTTCCATACCCGCCCGCGGCGTGAAGGATCTTCCACTCCAGGCCCCGCCAGGTGGCGCCGAAGGAGGCGTACAGCCGGGTGTAAGCCATGCTTTCGCAGCGGAGAACCGCCATGCTCATGCGGTGGCGTTTGATGAGCCGGGCCAGGGCGAGATCGTCCAGGGGATGGGAAGACACGGCCCGGTGACCGCCGATGAAGTTGTACGCGCTGCGCCGGAAGAGCAGACACTGGCCGTTCGCCATAGCCTCAGGGTGCTTTGGATTGTTCAGGTTGCGGGCACTGGCACCGGAAAAGCCGAGCCCCAGCGCATAGGGCACCAGCATCCGTTCGTACCAGTTCACCAGCGATTGCCGAGGGAGGACGGTGGCCGCGTGCAGATTGTGTCCAGCGGCGTAGGCCAGCAAGGAGGGCAGAAAGCGGGGCTCGCACCAGAGGTCGGGATCGGAGAAGAGGATCCAGTCGGAATCCGTATAGAGAACTCCGGTCCAGCAGGCGTTGGACCGGCTGAGCCAGCCGCGCTCCTTCGGCCGAACCGGGCGCACCGTGGCGCCAGCCTCTTCAGCCCGTGCCGCGGTTTTGTCGCTGGAGTGGTCGTCGATCACCACGCGCAGCGACTCAGGGAAACTGCGCACGGCCCGGCCGATGACCGCCTGCGTCATTGCGGGCCGGAATAACGACACAATGATCCAGATTTCCCTGGGAGGCCACGGCGCTGTCCGATTGCAGCCGCAATTCCGGCAGGAGATGGTATTGATATCGGGAATAGGCCGCAAAAACCGCGACCAGAATCACCACGGCGAGTGCCGCGCAGAGGACGTAAAGATCCCAACTGGTCTCGGCACCAGCGTTGAGCTCAGGCGGCATGAACAGGATTTCTCTCACAGTGTGTTCTTCAGCGGCGAACCGGGCCCGGCCGGGTAATTCAGGACGGCATGGGCCAGATTGAGAGCCCGCCGTCCACACCAGAACCCATTGATTCCACAATGGACTCCCCTTGCTGTCAAGCAGTGGCCGAGTCCGGCCCGTCGTCCAGCCAATGAAGCTCATTGTACGAACGTTTGACCCCGCAGCGAAACCTGCGCCATGCCCAATGTTCCGGCGGGTGGGTGAGATTGCGCAGTGCCGGATCCAATGGTTGGAGCACGCACCCACTCGCATCCGGCGACCCCGCCTGGCCACCTTGCACCGGCGGACGGCGGCACGCAGGAGTGACGGCCCGGTTGGAGCCGCGGGCGACCGATTTGCCAATTCGCGGCCGGAATCCGTACCAATCCCCTGAAAGTGAGGCAGACATCGACAATGTCGATTACGGCTTTGTAATCCGTGGGCCGGTTTCCTTTGGGGAATGTGTAAGTTGGGGGGATTCACCCAACGCTGGTGGCTTTCACCCAAACGAAACAGAGAGAACACTTGTGGAGAATTCCTGCAGATTTTTCTATCTTATTGATTTCAGATATGATACTCGTAATTCCAGGATTGGTGCGAGTTTGGTCTGGTTCATGCTGTGCACATGCTGAGCCGTGTACTGCGGCGACGGCGGTCACGCTGTACTGAGTGGAAATTATAGATAAGGAGAGCAACATGCGCTTGCATCAACGCTCCAGGGGCTGGATGAAGTGGACTCTCGTGGTGATGGTGCTGCTGGCATCCATTGCGCTGGTTCAGCTTCACCAAACCGCCCTTCACTGAGCGGGACAAGGCATTCGTACGCGGACGAAGCCTGCGTGAACTTCGTTCGTCCGGGCCTTGTGTTCACGATCGTGAGTCATGAGATTGCGTCCGACGGCACCGTGAAGGTTCGGTTCAAGATGACCGATCCCAAGGGCGCCGCCCTGGAACGCGAAGGGATCAATACGCCGGGCGCCGTGAGCGCCAGCTTTATCCTGGCGACGATTCCGAACAACAACAAGTTTTACCAGGCCTACACAACCCGTCTGAAGACCAGCACTTACGCCCCGACGGCCGGCAAGCAGGCCCGCCAGGCGGCTGCCGACACCGGTGGATCGTTCGCGAAGGTCGCCGATGGTGAGTATGTCTACACCTTCGGCACCAAGCTGCCTTCCAGCTACGACAAGACGGCGACGCACACCATCGCTGTTTACGGCAGCCGGAACCTGACCGAGTTCGAGTTGGGCACCAACTACGCCAGCGCCACCTACAGCTTCGTGCCGGACGGCACGGCTGTGAAGAAGGTTCGCGACGTCATCAGCACCTCCTCCTGCAACAAGTGCCACGATGATCTGTCGTTCCATGGCGGCTCGCGCAAGGGCGTGGAAGTCTGCATCATGTGCCATGCTCCGGGCTACACCCTGGGCACCACGGACCGTGCAGAACACCAATCCGGAAACCGACAACACCATCGACATGACCCAGATGGTGCACAAGATCCATGCCGGCAGCAGCCTGGCCAGCGTGCAGGCGGGCGGCAAGTATCAGATCATCGGTTTCGGCAACGCGGTGAGCGACTTCTCGGAAGTCAACATGCCGTCGAAGCCCAACAACTGCCAGTGGTGCCACGACCAGGGCAACACCGCCAAGCAGAAGGACGCCTGGTTGACCCAGCCGACCCGCGCCGCTTGCGGTTCCTGCCACGACACCACCAACTTCACCACCGGTGAAGGCCACGTCGGCCTGCCCCAGGCAACCGACAACCAGTGCTCGACCTGCCACATCCCGCAGGGCGAAATCGACTTCGACGCCTCCATCAAGGGCGCGCACGTCGTTGAGCAGGCCTCCTCTCTCACCCGCGGCGCCGTTGTGAAGATCCTCAGCATCGACAACGCGACGCCGGGCCAGAAGCCGGTTCTGACCATCTCCCTCAAGGACCGCTCCGGCGCCGACCTCGACATCAAGCAGGTCATCCCCGGCGCAGGCCGCGGCCGTCTGGCGTTCACGCTGGCCGGACCCACCACCGATTACGGCAAGGGCATCAGCGCCACCGGCACCAACGGTTATGTGCAGGACAACATCACTGTCACCAGCATGACCGGTGGACCGGGCACCTATAAGTACACCTTCAGCACGGCCATCCCGGCCGATGCCAAGGGCACCTGGGTGTTCGCCGCCGAAGGCCGCACGGATGAAACCATCCTCTCCGGCACGCAGAAGCAGCGTACGTATGAAGTCAATATCCCCAACGATATGAAGTACTTCACCGTTGATGGCACAGCCGTTGTGACGCGCCGCCACATTGTGGAAACGGCAACCTGCAACAACTGCCACTACAACCTCACGCTGCATGGCGAGAATCGCAATGAGATCCAGAATTGCGTGATCTGCCACAACCCGAACATGACCGACGCCGCCCGCCGTCCGGCTGCGCAGGCTCCGAACGAGTCCATCAGCATGGCCTCGATGGTGCACCGCATCCACACCGGCAAGGAACAGACTGGTGATTTCACGATCTACGGTTTCGGCAATGCAGCCAACAACTTCAACGACATCGGGTTCCCCGAACCCGCGACTGTCGCCAACTGCAGCATGTGCCACTCGGCCAACACGCAGAATGCGCCCGCCAACGGCGTCCTGCCTGTGACGGATCCGAGGGGCTGGCTGACCACGGCCGGCACCACTTCGGCGGCCTGCCTGAGCTGCCACACCAGCAAAGATGCTGCGTCGCATGCTCTGGCCAACACCACCACGCTCGGCGAGAGCTGCGGCGCCTGTCACGGGCCCAGCGCTGACTTCGCCGTCAGCAAGGTGCACGCTCAGTAAGTTGGAGCTCAATTACGGGCAGGTTCCGCAAGGGGCCTGCCCCTTTTCTCAGATCGGGAGAACTCATGACTTTCCGGTTATTGCCGTGGACCGCGGCGGTGGCGCTGTCGGTTTTGGCGGCGGGTGCGTCACAGGATCAGAAGCCGCCGGACAAATCCGCGGCGCAGCAGGCAGCCAAGCCCGCAGCGCCCGCGAAAAAAGAATTCATCGGGTCGGAAACCTGCGCGGGTTGTCACGAGGACATCAGCACTGCTTTTAAGAAGAATCCTCATTCCATCCTCGAAACCAACAAGAAGCGCGGTTGGGAGACCAAAGCCTGCGAGTCGTGCCACGGACCGGGATCGGTCCACGCCGAAACCAATTCGGCCGACGACATCCGCAGCCCGAAGCAGATGAAGGCCTCGGCGATCGACGCCATGTGCCTGAGCTGCCATAAGAATCAACAGACGCATGTCGGACGGCTGCAGAGCAGCCATGCGCGCAATAACGTACCCTGCACCTCCTGCCACAACATGCACAAGCAAGGCGAGGAGTCGAGCGAGTCCCAGCTCAAGCGGACCACCGGCATCAATCAGAAGTGCACCAGTTGCCATCGGGACGTGGCCGCGAGTTTCGTCAAGCCGAACCACCATCGTGTGCCGGAAGGCGCCATGAGCTGCACCGGTTGCCACAATCCGCATGCCAGCAACCTCAACCGCAATCTCCGCATGTCGGGCGCCAGTGAGCCCGGCTGCTTCGCCTGCCATGCCGACAAGCGCGGCCCGTTCGTCTTCGAACACGCGCCCAGCCGGAATGAACCCTGCTCCACCTGTCACGAGCCGCACGGATCGGTGAATCCGCGCATGCTCAAGCGGGCGGAGGTCGCCCCGTTGTGCCTGGAATGCCATTCCAACATCCAGACGCCGCCGGCGGCTACGACGGTGGGCGGAATTCCTCCCGCTCTGCACGATCTGCGCAGCCCGCGATTCCGCAACTGCACCACCTGTCATCAGAAAATCCACGGTTCGAACGTGAATGGGGCGTTGCTGCGATGAGAATCTGGCTGGCACTGCTTCTGCCGCTGACGCTTCTGGCGCAGGAGTCTGCCGATAAGAAGGAAGCGAAGACCGAAAAGAAGGAAGAGAAGGCGGCCGAGTCGCCGCAGCCTCAAAAGAGAAGGAACTCACCGGCTATATCGATGTCGGCGCCCGCTGGGTCGGCCATGCCGGAGACTTCAGCACCTACCGCAGCCTCGTCAATCTCAGCCAGGGCACGCGCCTGCTGGGCATGGACGTCGGCTATGAGCCGGCCGCCAACCGGTTCTTCACCAGCCTGCGGATCCAGGGCTACAACTGGGGCGGCGATCCCTACAACACGGCCCGTTTCGATGTCCTGAAGCGCGGCGCATACCGCTATGTAGGCACCTACTCCAACATCGCTTACTACAATTACCTGCCCTCCTTCGCCGATGTCACGGCCAGCAAGGGCGTCTATCTGAACCAGCGTTCCTACGACACCACCCGGCGCAACTTCGAGAACGAGCTCACCCTCTTCCCGGGCGGCCGGATCATGCCCTACATCGGCTACTCGCGGAACTCCGACAGCGGCAACGGCATCACCACGCTGGTGGCCGAGATGAACGAGTATCCTCTCAGAAACCTCGTCACCTGGGGCATGAACGAAATCCGCGGCGGCGTTCGCATTGAGATGAGCCGCTGGCACGTCACCCTCGAAGAGGGCGGGACGAACTTCAAGGACGATCAGGGTGTCTACTCCACCGAGAAGCTCACCGGCAACCGTACCACCCCCTACCTCGGCCAGCAGCTCTACTTGTTGAGCGGAGCCCAGTACTACCGCGTCCGCGGCAATGGCGCCTATTCCAAGGTGCTGCTCACCGCGAATCCGTGGAGCTGGCTCGACCTGTCCGGATCCCTGGTCCGCACTTCACCAAAGACCTTCGCGACCTACAACGACACGTTGAAGGGCAGCCTGGTCTCGGGTGAGGATCCACTGCTGGTGATCCCGCAGATCACCGACTCCTTCTACGGCAACGTGCGCATGCCGCACACCAACGCCAACGCCGCGGCCGAACTGCGGCCCATGGAGCGTCTGCGCATCCGTACAACCTGGGAGACCGACCGGTTCCACACCAACGGCTCCGGCGTTCTCACCAGCAACTACTTCCTGACCACCACGGCCACCACCGGTACGCCCATCACCGGCACCGACGGCGAGCGTCTCGACGTCAGCCGCAACCGCCAGCAGGTGGAGGCACTGTACGATCTCTCCAGGAAGTACACCGTACGCGGCGGCTATCGCTATGAGTGGGGCGATGTCGTCCTCAAGGCGAACCAGTTCATCACGGAAAACCCGGTGGAACGCGGTCAGCTCCAGCGCCACGTCGGGCTGTTCGGGTTCAACGCGCGGCCGGTCAGCCGCGTCAGCGTCACCGGCGACTTTGAACTCGCCGACGGCGTGAAGACCTACTACCGCAGCGGGCTGATGGACACCAAGCGCATCAACCTGCAGGGCCGCGTTACTCTGCCGAAGAGCATGTTGTTCAATCTGATCTACGGCCGGTTCGACAACAAGAACCCGGCGACGGGCATCAATCTGAACGCGGTTTCGCAGTCCACTTCGGCCAACCTGCAGTGGCTGCCGAACGACGGCAAGAAGATCAGCATCATCGCCGACTACACACGGTCCACCATCAAGAGCGACTTCAACTATCTGTACCCGCTGGGGCTCTTCCCGGTGCAGTCGCTCTACCGGGACAACGCGCACAGCGGCACTCTCATGGCCGACTTGCGGTTGCCGCTCGGCAAGAACTACAGTGGACGTCTGTCCTTCGGCGGATCATTCGTGAGAACGGCAGGCACCCGCCCGTCGAACTACTATCAGCCGCAGGGCCGGATCCAATTGCCAGTGACGCCGAAGCTGGAGTTCTTCTCCGAGTGGAAGTACTATGGGCTGCACCAGCCCTACTACTACTACGAGGGCTTCCGGTCGAACATGTTCACCGGCGGCGTGCGGTTCCTGATGTAAGGGCCGGAGGAGCACTATGAAGCGGATTTTCCTAGCATTGGTTGCCGGCGCGGTCGTTTCCCAGGCAGCGGTCCTGGTGGGCGATTCCTCGCGCGGCGCTACGCTCTTCAAGAGTCAGAACTGCGAAACCTGCCATAGCGTCAACGGCGAAGGCGGAAAGATGGCTCCGGATCTGGGCAAACGCTCCAGCCGGGGCTACTCCCCGTCGGACCTCGCGGCGCTGATGTGGAATCATGCGCCCCAGATGTGGTCGGCCATGGAGAAGGCGAACCTGACCAAGCCGAAGCTGGACAGCCAGCAATCGGCCGATCTCTTCGCTTACTTCTTTGCCGCCCGCTATTTCGAGAAGAAGGGCGACGCCGGCCGCGGCCGTCAGCTCTTCGTCTCCAAGGGTTGCGCGGATTGCCACAACATCACTTCCACGAATGGCCTCGGCGGAACGCCGGTCATGAAGTGGGGCTCGGTCACCGACCCCATCGAACTGGCGCGCCAGATGTGGAATCACTCGCCCAAGATGCGCGACACCATCGCCGCCAAGGGCATGAAGATGCCCATCCTGACGGCGCTGGAGATGAACGACATCTCGGTCTATCTCCAGAATCTGCCGCAGACCAAGAACCTGAAGCCTGAGTTCGCACCGGCGTCACCCACCACGGGCGAGGCGTTGTTCCAGGCCAAGGGCTGCATCGGCTGCCATGTCGGCGACAACAGCCTCGCCAAGAAGTCGTCCATGCGGACGGCCAGCGAGTTTGCCGCGTCGATGTGGAATCACTCCTCCAAGATGAAACAGCAGTCGGAACTGCTGCCCGAAGAGATGCGCCGGCTCGTCGGCTACATCTGGGCGCTGCAATTCACCACTGATGACGGCGTGGCCGCCCGCGGCCAGAAAGTCTTCGAAAACAGGGGCTGCGCCACCTGCCACGACAAGGGGCAGGCACCTCGGCTGACGCTGGGCGACCGCGCGAACTCCTATGAAATGATCTCGGTCCTCTGGGGCCATGGCCCGTCCATGCAGAAGCAGATGGCGAGCCAGGGCATCAAGTGGCCGCATTTCGAAAACAACGACATGTCGGATCTGCTGGCGTATCTCAAGACACGCCGGTAATTCCCACTGCCTTCCAAAAAAGGGTGGAGCCACACGGCCCCACCCTTTTTCTATTGCGGCCTCGACATCCTCCTCTTTACCGTTCTGCCCGCTCCACGAAATGCAGATTCAGGAGCGCCTTCCCTGTCGCTGGATCCACCAGCAACTGCCAAGCGAGCCTCCTCCGGCTGGCTTCAATCAGTCGCCGCAGCACGGACCGGGCGGGCCCGCCCATCGCCGCCAGTGTCAGTTGGGTTTGATTCAGGAAGTTCGCCGGCGCCGCGCCCAGCCCGACCTGGCGCCCGCTGGCTTTTGTCAGAGCCGCCGTGAACTCGTGCAGCGCCCGGTCGAGGCTTCGAGGTCCCGAGGGCAGGTAAACCCGGGTGTCCATGATCGACGCCCGGGTGACGAACTTGCAGTTTTCGTCAAAGAACCCGGTGGGAATCAGATCGATGCTGATGCCCGTCTCCAAATATGTGTAATTCCGGGCTATTTCCCTGCGCGCTGCCTGCACCAGACGTGCGATGGTGGCACGGCGCTCGACGGCCGACGGTGGATTGAGGGGCTGCGCGTAAGTCGGTGAGAACCGGACGATTTTCGGCACCATCACCCGCGCTCCGCTGACGGAACCCGGCTTCAATGGATCGGAAATATCGCTGATTTCCTGCGGACAGTAGCTGGGCGGGTCCTCGTAGTTGATCTCCCACCCGTACTCCGATTCCAGGGCTTCGGCGGCCGAGGCCAACGGCCGTCCGCTTTCCAGGCGGATTCGCATCTGGTCGCCAACCCGCTCAATTCGCGGCGGAAATCCGGATTGTCCGGCCTGAGCCAGGCACAGAAATAAGCCGCAGCACCACCGTGGAAAGACCGTCCACCCGACGATGGGGCGCCTGGTTCGCATGGCTGACAGTCACGCTGTGTGACATCAGTCTAACCCCAATCTTACTCATGACGTAGTGTATTTGCGGGGTCGAGCCTAAGAATTTTTAATGCGGGGGCTAAACTGGCAAGAATTGCTACCATTAACAGCCCCAATGCCACGGCCGCCAGCGTCAGTGGATCGGATGTCGTGACCCCCCACAGCATGCTGCGCAGGACCCGTGTCGCGGCGGCCGCCCCCAGCAGTCCGATGGAGACGCCGGCGAGCGTCAACCAGAATCCCGGCAGCACCACCGAACGGACCGCCTGCCCGAAGGTGGCCCCAAGGGCCATCCGGATGCCCAATTCACGGGTTCGTTCCACCACGCTGCCCGAGATCAACCCGTACAGGCCAATGCCCGACAACAGCAGGGAGAGGGCGGCCAGTCCGGCCAGAAGCGACATCATGAAGCGCTCCATGCCCAGCGTTCCGGCGCGCACCTCGTCCATGGCCTTGAATCCGGAGATCGGCAGGAGCGGATCGACGGCCGCCGCGGCCTGCTCCATTCCGGCTTTCAGCGCGGCCGTGCCGCCGCTGCCCCGGACGACCCAGTGCGGCGAGAACCAGGTATGGGCCGACGCCAGCAGCGATCCGGGCACCTGAGGTGAAGACACGTAGATGAAGGGTACCTGTCCGAGTGGCCCAAACTGGCCCCATCCGGCACTCGTCTGGACGTTCCCCACCACGCCGACAACTTCGAATTGCTGTTTGCCGATCAGAAAATGGCTGCCGACAGCCTCCTGGCCGCGGAAGTACTCGGCCGCGAAGGCATCGCTGATCACCGCTACCGGCGCGGCGGAGGCGGTATCGGAGTCCCGGAACAGGCGGCCCCGCCGGAGAGGAATCCGCATGGTGTCGAAGTAGGTGGGCGTCACATAAGTGATGTTGGTGATCTCATTCCGGCCCTGTTCCCGAGCCGCCGGACCGTCCAACCGGTGAAAGCCAACGTTCAGCGCGCCTTCGAACGGCAGGCTCAACGTCACCGCGGCGGACTCCACGCCCGGGATCTGCCGCATCCGCAGCAGGCCGTCGCGGAAGAGGCGATCCACGGCTTCCGCATCCTTATACCGCGCATCCGTGAGTGAAAAACTGGCGGTCAGCACGTGCTCCGGATCGAACCCGGGGGCCAGGCCCCGCAGGTGAGCAAAACTCCGCAGCAGCAACCCGGCGGAGACCAGCAGGATCACCCCCAGCGCCACTTCGGTCACCACCAGGAAACGCTGCGGCCAGTGGTTCGCCCGGCCCGCATGCCCTCGGCTGCCGCTCTGGATCAGATTGCCGTGAATGTCGATGCGGCTGAAGTGCAGCGCCGGGGCAAGCCCGAAGACCAGACTCGTGAGGAGCGACAGCCCCATCGTAACCGCCAGCACCCGGGCGTCCACCTGAATCGCCTGCCACACCGGGAAAAGCTCACCGGCCAACTGCTCCAGTCCTGCGAGGGAGAAGTAGCCCACCGCGAGCCCCACCAGCCCTCCGGCGGCCGAGACCAGGACACTCTCCGTGAGCAACTGCCGCACGACGCCCGCCCGGCCGCAGCCCAAGGCCAGCCGCGTCGCCAGTTCGCGAGACCGGCTGCCGGCGCGGGCCAGCAGAAGGCTCGCGATATTCACGCAGGCGATCAGCAGCACCACGCCGACGGCGCTCCATAGAATCAGCAGCGGCGTTCGGATCTCCCGGGTGAAACTGGCCTGTAAGGGGAAGGCGAACAGACGATACTCTTCCGGCGCGTTGGCGCGCCTGGATCTGGGCCGAGCGGCCCAAACGGCGGCCAGTTGCTGTTGGACCGCCTCCCACGAGAAGTTCTCCGGCAGGCGCGCAATCACGTGGTAGTTGGTGCCCTGCCCTTCGCCTGTCGTATTCGGCCGCAAGGGCGTCCAGACATCCACCACCGAGTTGGTCCGGAACTCGGCCGGCATCACGCCGACCACGGTGTGCGGTTCGCCCCGCAGGTGGATCGTTTTGCCCATCACCGCCGGATCGGAAGCGAAAACCCGCCGCCACAGTGCCTGGCTGATCACCGCCACCGGTGGGCCGCCCGCGCGATCCTCTTCCGGAGTGAACTCACGCCCCACCATCGGCGGCACGCCGAGCACCCGGAAGTAGCCGCTGCCCACCCGCTGCTGGCGCGCGAACTCCGCCCGGTTCTGGCCAGGAAACGCCAGGTTGATGCCGGTCACTGATGCGCTGTAGACCGCCTTGTCCAGGGCCGGCGCCCCATCGCGGATCATCTCCCAGATGCGGCCATTTACCGCTGTGTTCACGCCCCCGCCATGACCCAGGTACTCGAGGGATATCTGCGTGAGCCGGTCCGCCCGCGGATAAGGCAGGGGCCGCAGCAGCAGGCTGTCGACTACGCTGAATATGGCGGTGTTTGCGCCGATTCCCAGAGCAAGAGTCAGCACCGCCGTGCAGAAGAAACCGGGACTGCGGCGCAATGCCCGCGTGGCGTAGCGCAGATCGCGCACCAGCGTTTCCAGCGGCCGGATCGTGTTCATTTCACGAATCTCCTCCTGCACCAGTTGCCGGTTGCCGAACTTCCGCACCGCCGCTGCTCGGGCCTCGTCCGGCGCCATCCCGCGTTCCAGGTTCTCGGCTGTTTCGATCTCGATATAGGAGTCGATCTCTTCCGCCCGCTCGCGCTCCCACCGGGCCCTCCGGAAGTACTTCGTCCAGCTCATGGCCGTTACTCCTCCACAGGCCGGATCACGCGCTCCACGGCACGCGCCAGTTGCGTCCAGCGATCGGTCTCGGCCACCAGTTGTTTCCGCCCGGCTGGGGTCAGGCGGTAGTAGCGGGCTTTGCGATTGTTTTCGGAGGTACCCCAGAACGACGCGATCCAGCCGCGGTCTTCCAGACGGTGCAGGGCCGGATAGGAGACCCGTGTTCCACCTGGAGCACCTCCTCGGACCGGTGCTCGATCACATGGGCGATGGTATGTCCGTGAGCCGGACCCATCACCAGGGTCTGCAGGATCAGCATGTCCAATGTGCCCTGCAGCATGTCGGGCGTGTCGCGTTTCGGCATGGTCTAGTGGCGATCTTACTCCACTAGACGTTCGACCGGAAGAGGCCGGGATGTAAATTCTGATCCCCTGTATTCAGGAGGTTAGGTCATTCTGTAGCTTAGGGGAGGGCTAGGCGTGGTGGCGCCGCGCCAGCGACGCCTGCCAGGCGGACTTCAGCCGTTTCTCGAGCTCCGGCGGCACCGGACCGCACTCTTGCCTGCCCTGGAACGACCGCTCCGCTTCCACGCAGCGCTTCAGACTCTGCAGGAATTCAATGCACGGCGGGCAGTCGGCGATGTGCGCCTCCACTTCCTGACATTCCACCGCGTCCAGTTCGCCGTCCACGTACTCAGAGAGTTTGGCGAAGACTTCCAGGCAGGCCGGATCCCGTTTGTCGTGCTGATGCGTCGTCATTGCGGCTTCTCCACATACCCCGCCAGGCTCTTGCGCAGCGCCAGCCGCCCCCTGTGCAGCCGCTGCTTGACCGTATCCTCCGTCAGGTCGAGAACTTCCGCCGTCTCCGCCGTGGACAGACCCTCGACATCGCGCAGCAGAACCACTGACCGGTAGGTATCCGGCAACTCTCTCATGGCGCGTTCCAGCTCCTCGCTCAATTCCTGCCGCAGCACCCGTCCCTCCGGCAGTTCCGAGGTATCGGGCACCTGGATGGGCCGCTGTCCTTCCTCCCCGGGCAGGAGTTCGTCCAACGACAATTCGCGGTCCGGCGCGAAGACGCTCTTGCGCCGTTTCATGAGGCAGTAGTTCTTGGCGATCCGGAATACCCAGGCCTTGACGCGCTCCGGGTCTTCCAACTGATCGAAACTCTCAAAGATCTTCAGCAGCGTGTCCTGCGCGACCTCTTCGGCGTCTTCCCGCTGGCCGCACATCAGCCACGTGTACTGGAAGATCCGGTGTTGGAAACTCTCCACGAACGGCGTAAAAGCCGACTCGTCGCCGGCCAGCAGCCGCCGCGCCCATTCCACTTCCGGAGCAACCCGGCTTACTGTTGTCACGCCCCTATCTTACTTGCTCACTCACCGGGCTGCCGGACTGAGTTCCTCTACTGCCGGCGCCGCCGTGGCCCCTGTCCGAATTTCCACGGCGATCGCCGGTGTGGCCAGCATGGTGTTTTTGATCAGGCACTTCTCCGCTGACCGGCGGAGCCCTTCGACGTCCTTCTCGTCCAACACACCCGGCACCTCAATCCCAATCACAAACTGGTCCAGCCGAGCCGGCGCCTTTGCCCTTTCGGCGGTAATCTTCACCTGCAGGCCGGCGCTGCTCAATTTACGGACATTCAGATACTGTACTGCGTAATATGCAGCGCAAGTGGCCAGGGAAGCCAGCAGCAGCTCCGGGGGCGTCATTCCTTCATCCGCCCCGCCGTTATCCAGCGGCTGATCGCAGAGCAGCTTATGCCCGCGCGCCTCGGCCTCAAACTGCGCCTCGCCCAAGTAGTTCACCGTGAGTTCCATACAAATGCCTTCGTTAGTAAAGATGCGGCCAATCCGCAAAGGTGACATGTCACCGAGTGCGGAAAATCGCATCATTTTCGACGTGCGAATGAGAATCCTCTTTCTTTCGATCCTGAGGCGCTGTATCGGTCCTATCGTGTTTCCCTATTAACCTTAGCAATACATT
>JASGIE010000136.1:0-103303 GCA_049841055.1 Paludibaculum sp.
GTATTGCTAAGGTTAATAGGGAAACACGATAGAATCCGAACAGCACCTCTATGCAGTCCGGGTGACCCGCTGGTTCACGTTCCAGCCGGTTGTCCAGCACTTTTTTGGCACGGGAGCGAGTCCAGGCCGCAACAGCACGATCGCCGGGTTTCGCACCTTTTCCAACTGTAGAGAACACGTCTGAAAAGGAGACTTGGGAATGAACAATCCATCGGAGTCCGGTGCTATCCGGATTACCAAACACACTGATGCGTACTGGAGAGTGACTATCGACATTCCGCCCTTGAACATTTTTGGTCCGGCCAATATCCCGCAACTGGAGCAGGCGGTGTCGGCGATCGAGACGGACCAGCGTGTGAAGGTGGTGGTGTTCGACAGTGCGGTTGAAGGGTTCTTCATCACACACTACGATTTTCTTTCCCCGTTGGAGGAATCCACGAAGTTCCCTCCGGGGCCGACGGGCCTGCAGCCGTTGCCCGACCTGTTGGTTCGGGTGAGCCGCGCGCCGGTGGCGTCGATCGCGCTGATCCGGGGCCGGGCGACCGGCGTGGGCAGCGAACTGGCGCTGGCCTGCGACATGCGATTCGCCAGCCGGGAGAAGGCGGTGCTGTCGCAGTGGGAAGTGGGCGCGGGGCTGGTGCCCGGCGGTGGTCCGATGGCGCGATTGCCACGGCTGATCGGGCGAGGGCGGGCGTTGGAAGTACTGCTGGGAGCGGACGATGTGAATGGAGACCTGGCGGAGCGGTACGGCTATGTGAACCGGTCGCTGCCGGATGCGGAGCTCGACGGATTCGTCGACAAGCTGGCAAGGCGCGTGGCCTCCTTCGATCGACAGGCCATCGCGGAAACCAAGCGGCTGGTGAACCTGGCGAGCCTGCCGCCGGATTCCGAGATCCAACCCGAGTGGGATGCTTTCCTGGGAGCGCTGGGGCGTACGGCTTCCCGTGAGCGGCTGCAGAAGCTGATGGATCAGGGGTTTCATTACCCCGGAGACGTCGAGACGCGGCTGGGCCACTATGTCGGAGAACTGGCGGGCTGACGCGAACCGCTGCCTGAATGGGAAAGGGCCAGGGATCCTCTGGCCCTTGCATCGGTGCAGCTTCAACCTGATGCGCGATGGCCGGAAAGGCAGCGCAATGGAGGACCCACATGGAGTTTCGAACATGCCGGAGGCGGAGTTCGCGGAACGCGTGCGCCGGAATCAGGACACTCTGCGTTCGGCGCTGAGAGGGGTATACGATTTCATCGTCTGCGGTTCAGGGTCTTCGGGCTCGGTGGTGGCTCGCCGGCTGGCTGAGGATCCGGAGGTGCAGGTGCTGCTGCTCGAGGCGGGCGGGAGTGACGATGTCCCGGCCGTCAGACAGGCGGACCAGTGGCCGCTGAACCTGGGCACCGAGCGGGACTGGGGCTACCACGGAGAGCCGAATGTGCACGTGAACGGCCGCTCGATTCCGTTCTCGATGGGCAAGGTGCTGGGCGGCGGGTCGAGCATCAATGTGATGGTTTGGGCTCGCGGCCACAAGGCCGACTGGGACGGGTTTGCGGAAGAGGTCAACGATCCGGCGTGGAGTTACGGATCGGTGCTCGACATTTACCACAGGGTCGAAGACTGGCATGGAGCGGCGGACCCGGCCTACCGGGGCACCGGCGGGCCTGTCTATGTGCAAACAGCGCCGGAGCCCAACGAACTTGCCGCGGCCACGGTGGAGGCGGCCGGCACTGCTGGGCTCCCGGCGTTCCCAAACGCAAACAGCCGAATGATGGAGGCGGCGCGAGGCGCGTCCATCACCGACGTTTGCGTGCGCGAGGGAAGACGCCAGTCGATCTTCCGTTCGTATGTCTACCCGGTTATGGACCGGCCGAACCTGACCGTGCTGCCGCACTCGCTGGTGACGAGGGTTCTCGTCACGGGCAAGAAGGCCACGGGCGTGGAGTTTGTTCACGAGGGCCAGGCCCGTCGTGTTGGGGCGGCGAGGGAAGTCGTCCTTTCCCTCGGCTCAGTGCAGACGCCGAAGATCCTGATGCAATCCGGTGTTGGGGATGAGGACGAACTCCGGCGGGTGGGCGTCCCGGTGCTTCAGCATCTGCCAGGCGTAGGGCGGAATTTCCAGGATCACGTGGCATTCGATTGCGTTTGGGAATACCCGGAGCCAATCGCGCCTCGGAACAATATGTCGGAGGCGATTCTGTTTGCTACGACCAGGGCAGGGCTGACGGCTCCGGACCTGTATGTGTGCCAGGCGGAGGTTCCGAAGTCCAGCGCTGAGAACACGGCGCGTTTTGGGTTGCCGGCGGCGGGATGGACGCTGTTCAGCGCCGTGGCTTGTCCGGAGAGCCGCGGGCGACTGCGCCTGACGGGTCCGAATTCCGGCGACCCGGTTCTCATTGAAGCGAATTCGCTGGCGGAACCGGCCGATGTGAAGGCGGCGGTGCGCTGTGTTGAGTTTTGCCGGGAAGTGGGGAATTCGGCTCCGCTGAGGAGATATGTGAAGAGGGAGGTCATGCCCGGTCCGCTCCAGGGTGCTGAGTTGGAGCGGTTTGTGCGCGACGCCGCCACCAGCTTCTGGCATGAGGCGGGCACGGCGAAGATGGGCCGGGATGCGATGTCGGTGGTGGATGGCGACCTGCGGGTTTACGGAATCGAAGGTCTGCGGATTGCCGATGCTTCCGTGCTGCCGGCCATGACGAGGGGCAATACCATGGCTCCGTGTGTCGTCATTGGTGAGCGCGCCGCGGAAGCGCTGGCCGAAGCGCACGGTCTTCGGCTGATCGCAGAGAAGGTCGCGGGCAGCCGTCAACGCTTGTAACGATTTGGCTGAATGGAAGAGAGCACTTGCTCTGGCGGGCAGGCATCGATATCATACCCCTAGAGTATCTATGCCTAAGAAAGAAATGCCTGCCGGTGCTCTGGTGCTGTTGATTCTGCGTGTGCTGCAATCGGGTCCGCTGCACGGGTACGCGATCGCGCAGAAGATCTACGTCCTCTCGGCCGAGGTTCTGCATGTGGAGGAAGGCTCGTTGTACCCGGCACTACAGAAGATTCTGCTGAAGGGCTGGGCGACCTCGGAGTGGGGCCTTTCCGAGACGAACCGGAAGGTGCGGTTTTACGACCTGACGCCGGCGGGGCGGAAGCAGCTTGCGGCCGAACTGGCGGACTACAGCCGCGTGGCCGAGGCGATCCAGTCCGTACTGAAGACCGCCTGAGGGGGGAGCGATGAGCGACATTTTCCGCCGTATCCAATATCTGCTGAATCGCCGCCGCATGGACGAGGAATTGGCCGACGACATGGAGTTCCACCGGGAGATGGCTGAACGCGGGGGGCCGGAGCAACTTCGGCGACACGTTGAAGTTTCGGGAAGACGCCCGGGAAGCGTGGGGCTGGATGTGGATCGACCGCCTGGGGCAGGATTTGCGCTATGCGCTGCGGGTGTTGCGCAACGCGCCGGGGTTCACGTTGGCAGCCGTGCTGATGCTGGCGCTGGGGATTGGCGTGAATGTGGCGGCGTTCGGGTTCTTCAACCTGATTGTGCTGAAGCTGCTGCCGGTGCGGGATCCGGACACGCTGTTGCGCTTCAAACGGAGCGCTCCGGAACGGTATGCGTATTCCCTTCCCTACCAGGAGATGGCGTTTGCTGCGCAGCATTCGAAGACGTTGTCCGCTGTGCTGGCGCTGAACACGTCGCGGTTGACGATGGAAGGCAAGGAAGGTCCGGCATCGGTCCATTTCGTCACCACGAACTTCTTCACTGAGTTGGGCGGCCCAGGCCACGGTGCTGGATGAGGCTCGGGACGAGGCGGCGGATCCGCTGGTGGTGGTATTGAGCCATGGGTTCTGGCGCAGCCAGTTCGGGTCGGACCCCTCGATTGTGGGAAGGACCGTGCGGCTGAACGGCAGGCTGCTGGCCGTGGCCGGCATCGCGGCGGAGGAGTTCAGCGGCCTCAGCATGGACAAGCCGGATCTATGGGCGCCGCTTGTGCAACAGCCGCAGATTGTGACGGGCAGCCATCTGCTGACCGAATTGAATGGGGGCGTCGGAGTGCGGACGTGGGGGCGCATGCAGCCGGGCGTCACGCCGCAGGGCGTGGAGCAGGAATTGCGGTATATCATCGCCGAGTTCCGGCAGCAGCACCCGGCCGAGATCTGGGAGAAGAAGTCGCTGGTGAGCCAGCCAGGCGGCTACGCGAAGAGCCTGATGATCGGCGACCGCAGCGGTACGGGTACGGAGCAGCCCGACAAGCTCTATCCGATGTGGGTCCTCATCGGATCGCTGGTGTTTCTAATTCTGGCGGCGGCGTGCAGCAACCTGGGCGGGCTGCTGCTGGCTCGCGGGGTTTCGCGCAGAGAGAGATTTCGATTCGAACGGCCATCGGGGCCGGAACGGGAAGGCTGATCCGGCAGTTGTTCACGGAGAGCGTGGTGTTGGGCCTGCTGGGTTCGGCCGCGGGGTTGGGGCTGGGGTATTTCGTACTGAAGCTGATGATGGCCTGGACCGGAGCGCCGGAGTGGCTGGATACCACTCCGGACTGGCCGGTGGCTGCGTTCGCAGCGAGTGCCGGGTTGCTGTCGGCGATTCTCTTTGGGCTGGCTCCGGCCATTCAGGTGGCGCGGCAGAGGCACCGGTCGACGATCTCGAAGCAGGTGCTGATCGGAGCGCAGGTGGCGGCCAGTTGTGTGCTGCTGATTGTGGCGGGCCTGCTGATTCGTGCTTTGGATCATGCGTTGTCGGCGAGCCCGGGCTTTGAATATGAGAGGGCCATCGCGGTGATGCCGGGGCTGGGTTCGCACGGGTACACGCCGGAACAGTCGCGGGCCTATGTCGACACGCTGATGGCCCGGCTGCGCGATCTGCCGGGGGTCGCCTCGGTTTCGGCCACGGCGACGCCGCCGCTGGCCGGCAGCAACGTGATGGTGGTGGGCATCACCGTCGAAGGGCGTCACCTGGATGTGCACTGGAACCGTGTCGAGCCCGGGTTCCTGGAGACGATGAAGATCCCGATCCGCGCCGGCCGGACGCTGACGTCTTCCGATGCGGCCGGGATCCTGATTAGTGAGAGCCTGGCACGCAAGTCGTGGCCGAACGAGAACCCGCTGGGGAAGCATTTTCTGTCCGGAGAGGATGCGACGGGGGCGCAGGTGCCGTACACAGTGATCGGGGTCACCCGGGATGCGCGCATGGATGCGCTGCAGGACCCGGACTCGGTGGATGCGTACATGCTGCCCGGTAGGGACGATCTGACGAAGATGGCGGTGGTGGTGCGGATGTCGGGGTCGCTGGAGTCGATTGTGCCGGCGGTGTCGTCGATTGCGCGATCGATTGATCCACGGGTCCACCCGCGAGTCCAAACGCTAAAGGGCGCTTTCCGCCAGAAGATGGAAGGGATTGAACGAGGGACTGCGGCGGCGGCGGTGCTGGGCGCCAGCGCGCTGCTTCTGGCGTGTCTGGGGATCGTGGGGCTGGTGGCGTACGCGGTTTCGCGGAAGATGAAGGAGATCGGGATCCGGATGGCTTTGGGCGCGCGGCCTGCGCACATTCTCTCGCTGGTGCTGATGCAGTTCTCGCGGCCGGTGGCAGTAGGGCTGGTGGTGGGGATTGGAGGAGCGGCGGCGCTTTCCGACCTGCTGCGCCGTCAACTGTTCGGGATCAGCCCGCTGGATCCAATCTCGTATCTGGCCGCGACGGCGTTGTTCGTCGCCACGGTGCTACTAGCGGCTCTGATTCCGGCGCGGCGGGCTTTGCGGGTGAATCCGACGAAGGCGCTGCGCTGCGACTAAGAAGAGGGTCAATTGAAAATGCCCCGGGGATCGCTCCCCGGGGCATTTCGTTTGTAGAGGGCCCGATTACTTCGTGGCTGGAGCGACCTGGAGACCGTCGACCGCCACGGCTCCGTTGGTGCCCTGGTTGGTCACGGTGACAGTGAATTCGGCCGGCAGATCGTAGGTTCCGATCCAAACAGCGGGTTGCCGCTGATTCACCGTGGCCTGGAAGGATTTGCCGCCTCCGGAGATCTCCACCGGCACGTTGGAAGCCTGTGTGGCAAAGGGCGGGAAGAGCAGCTTGACGCGATAGCGACCGGGCTTGTCCATCTTCACGGTGAACTGCGCCCGGGCTTTGCCGTCGCGCGTGTCCAGATCGTCGAAGTAGGACGGGCCGAGCCTGGGCTTGTGGGCGCGGCTGCCCTTCCAGGCCGGGGTGAGTTCCGCGAACTGGCTGTCGATGACCGTGCCTTCCAACTGGCGCGGGTCGATGTCGCCCTTGCTGAGTGCGGCGGGCGCTTCCAGAACCTGTTTGTCGGCCAGCAGGCGCTCGCGCAGCTTCGCGTAGGGGACGTCCTGCACGGCCTGGTTGGCGTCGATGGCCATCGCGGCGGCGGTGGCGGCCGACTGGCCGAGAACCATGAAGACGGGTTCCATGCGGATGGAACCGTAAGCGATGTGGGTGGCCGAGAGAGCCACGGGCACCAGGAGGTTGGCGGCCTGATCCTTCTTGGGCGTGATGGCGCGATAGCCCACCGGATACGGCGGGAAGCCGCCCACCTGGACGTTGCCCTCGTTGCGGACAAAGCCTTCCTTAGTGATGTAGCGCTGGACGTTGTGGGAGTCCATGCCATAGGCGCCCATGCCGACGGAGTCTTCCACGATTTCGCGGGCCATGACGTGGTGTTCGGTCATGACCAGCGCGCCGACCATGCGCCGCGCTTCGCGGATGTAGAGTTGGGTGGGCCAGCCGCCGTTTTCCGTGAATTCGTCCTTGGGCAGGCCCCACTGTTTGTAGTACTCGCGGATTTTGGCGGGCACGCGGGGGTTGTTCTGGAGGGTCCACATGTAGCCCTTCTGATAGACCTCGTGGCGCTTGTTGATCTTCTCGCGCTCGGCGTAGCCGGCCTCGGGGTAGTTCCAGTCCGCGCCCATATAGTCGGTGGAGACCGCGCCGTGGTTGTTGGTGTCGGTCTTCATGTTCGGGATGGGGTCGTATTTGCTGGAAGGATCGTGATACTTGCCCGTTTCGGCGAAGCGAAGGAGCAGTTCGTGGTCCTTCTCGTCGTAGCCGGCGGGTTTCTCGATGGTGAGACGATTCTTCGGGTCGTTGGTCAGGCACATGCGGTAGCAGTAGGCCTGAATGCGTTTGTCGCCCTTGCCCTCTTCGCCGGGTCCGGTGGGATCGATGATGGGCAGAAGTCCGCTTTCGGGCTTGCCCTTGACGACGTAGGGATCGACGTTCGCGCCTTGCGGGAACTGGTGGTAGTGGAAATGGTTGGGCTGCGAGCCGTTCCAGGTTTCCTTGTAGTCGGAGTTGTTCTCGCGGCCAACGGCGTAGGAGACGCCGGCCATCGCCATCAGGTCGCCTTCGTAGGTGGCGTCGATGAACATCTTTGCTTCATAGCGAGTGCCGCCTTCCAGAACGATCGCCTTGATGCGGCCATTCTCTTTCACCACGCCCTTGCCGGGACTGAGGTCGAGGCGGGCTTTCTGGATGACCTTCACACCGGCTTCCGCGAGCATCTCGGAGTAAAGGGCGCTGGCCACCTTGGGCTCGAAGGTCCACATGGCGTCCTCGTCCTTGGCGTTCTGGCCCTTGCGGCGGTCGAAGTACTCGTCGCGCGTTTCGGAGGTCCAGAGCTTCGGATCCTCGTACTTCTTCTTGATGCGCTGGTAGAACTCGCGGGCGATGCCGCCGACGACGATCTTGTTGCCGATGTCGGTCCAGCTCAGGCCGCCGGTGGTGAGGCCGCCGATGTGCGTGCCGGGGTCGAGGACGACGACGGTCTTGCCCATGCGGCGGGCCTGGATGGCGGCGGCGAGCCCGCCGGAGGTGGCGCCGTAGATGAGGATGTCCGTTTCAGGACCCGTGCCGCTGCAGGAGATGGCGGTGAGCGCCAGCAGCGGCGCCAGTGCGGCCGCGAAGCCGCGGCGGAGTAGTGTCTTCTTCATGGGTTTCTCCTTGAGGTACTACTTCGCCTGACGGCGGCTCCACGGCACAGGGCCTTTTCTCGGAGCCGGTGCATAGCGCTTCCGGATCGCGGCCAGACCCTGATTCTGGAACTCGACACCTGCTTCGAACACGGCGCCTTCGTCCTTCAGCTTCTTCTGAAGGTCTGGGATGCTGATGTCTTGCAGGGTGGATCCGGACTGAACGGAGAGCGCGGCCGCGATGCCCGCCGCGTGGCCCAGGATCATATACTGCGGCTCCATGCGCATGCTGGAGTAAGCCACATGACTGGCCGAGAAGCACACCGGGACCAGCAGGTTGGTGACTTCGGACTTCTTCGGCACCAGCACGCGGTAGGGGATCTGGTAGGGCTGCACGGGCACCTGCACGTCACCTTCGTTCTCGACAAAGCCCTTGTCGTTCACGAAGCGCTGCAGGTTGTGGGAGTCGGAATTGTAGCTGCCCATGCCGATGGCGTCGGGCTTGGTACGTTCCGTCTGCAGGTCCTTCTGGGTGGAGACGAACTCGCCGACCATGCGGCGCGCCTCGCGGACATAGAGCTGATTCGGCCAGTGTCCGGTGTCGGCAAACTCGTCCTTAGGCAGGCCGTAGCTGCGGACTTCGTCCTGGAGTTCCTTGGGGACGCGCGGATCGTTGGCCAGGAAGTAGTAAAAACCTTTCTGGTAGTCCTCGTGATCCTTCCAGATTTTCGCGCGCTCGGCGTAGGTGCCTTCGGGGTAGCCGTAGTTCTTGCCGATGTAATCGGTGGAGAAGCCGCCGCGATTGTTGAGGTCCAGCTTGCCGTTGGGGATGATGCGGAACAGGCCGACTTCGTTGAAGTTCGGGGGTGGCCCATGTACTTCGTCATCGCGGTGAGGTAGCGGGCCAACAGTTCGTAGCGTTTGGGATCGTAACCATCGGGCTTGGGCCAGGGCAGGCGGTTTTCCGGGACATTGGTGGCGATGACGCGGAAGTTGTAAGCCTGGATGCGCTTGTCGGCGGTGCCGGGTTCCCCGCGCGGCTCGGCGGAGACTTCGGGCAGTAGTTTGCCCTGCTCGTCGCGGGCCGGGATGTCAACGGCGAACTGGTGGCTTTCGGTGACGGCGCGGATGCCGGCGAGCGATTCGCCGTACTGGCTGATGCCTTCGCGGCCGTAGGTGTAAGTGACCTTGGACTGCGCCATGAGGTCGCCCTCATAGGTGGCGTCGGCGAAGACCTTGGCCCGGAAGCGGGCGCCGTTCTCCATGACGATTTCGGTGATGCGCAAGCCGTCACGTTTCACGCCGTCCTTTTCGCGCAGACGGTGGTGTTCGAGCAGGGTGACGCCGGCTTCCTTGAGCATGTCGCGCATGAGCTTTTCGGCGACACCGGGTTCCGGCATCCAGGCGATCTCCTGGAGGTGGCGATCGAGCTGGTAGGAGCGGCCGGCGCGGTAGTAGAACTCCAGCGAGAGCCCGCCGATGACTTCGCGGCGGCCGACATCGGTGCCGGAGAGGCCACCGCTGATCATGCCGCCGATGTGGTTTCTGGGTTCGAGGAGGGCCGTCTTCAGCCCCTGGCGGGCGCCGGAGACGGCGGTGGCAAATCCGGCGGCGGTGCCGCCGTAGACGACAAGGTCATATTGCTGCTGGGCAGCGGCCGAAGCCGCCGCCAGCAGGAGAACAAGGAGCATTCTCATGGAGGGATCCTCGCTCAGGGTATTAGAACGTCAGGCGCATGCCAAGCTGCATGCGGCGCGCTTCCAGCGAGCTGAAGATGCGGCCGAAGTTGGCATTGGTATTCACGCCGGCGGCGTTGGGCGAGAAGTTCGTGTCCGGGCCGCTCAGGTTGACGGCATTCAGGGCGTTGAACATTTCCCAACGGGTTTCCAGACGATAGCGCTCCATGAACTGGTAGGTCTTGAAGACGGAGAAACTGACGTCCAGCAGGCCCGGCGTGCGGGTGTGCGGCAGGGTGCGGGGCGCGTTGCCGATGACGAAGTTGGCGGGGTTGCGGAAGGCGTCGGTATTGAACCACTTGTTGGCCGACTGCGTGCCGCTGGGCAGGGAGGGATCGGCCACCAGGTCAGGGTAGTTGATGCCGGTGAAGTTGTTGCTGCCGCGGACGGTGAGCGGCGTGCCGGTCTGCATGGTGGCGATGCCGTTGAGCTGCCAGCCGCCGAGAGCCGCGTCGAGGACGCGATTCATGTTGCCGGCGAACTTCTTGCCGCGGCCGAAGGGCAGTTCGACGACGCCGCTGGTGACGAGGCGCTGGGAAACGTCGTCCTGGTCGATGGCGCGGTCGAGCCGACGGTTGTAGGCGCCGATGCGGAAGTCCGCCGCGGACGTGCCGTTGCCGCCGCCGCCGATGCTGATGGTGTCTGACATCAGCTTGCTCTTGGTGTAGCTAGCGAGGGCGGAGATGCCGGAAGAGAAGCGCTTCTCGACCAGAACCTGGAGGGAGTGATAGGTGGAGCTGGCGTTGTTGGCGGCGAAGGTCGTCACCGACTGATAGTCGGGGAAGGCCCGCAGCAGCACCTGCTTCTGCACGGTGGCGCCGGAGAGCGCGCCGGAGGTGATCTGCCCGAAGAACGGGTTCTGGACGGTCGTCTGAAGGTCGAGGCCCATCGAGAAGTACTTCGGATCGAGCTGGTTCAGGTTGTAGTTTCCACCGAAGAGCTTGACGCCGCGGCTGCCGGCGTAGACGGCGCTGGCCGTCCAGCCCGCAAAGAGCGAGCGCTGCACGGTGAAGTTCCAGGACTGGACGTAGGGGGTCAGGCCATGACGGTCCTGATACTGGCCGTTGAAGCCGCGGAAGGCGGAGGGGCCGCCCTGGGCGCCGGCCGGCTGCAGGATGGTGGACGGGCCCTGGCTGAACTGGAAGGCCTTCACCGGGACGCTGCCCGTAGCGGTGAAGGGCGTGTCGATGGAGAAGCCGAGGGCGTTGGAGTTGTCACCCTGGGTGTGGCCGATCTCGGAGATGGTGTAGATGATGCCGTAGCCGCCGCGAATGGCGGTCTTGCCGTCACCCTTCGGATCCCAGGCGAAGCCGATGCGGGGGCCGAAGTTGTTCTTGTCGAGATCGACATAGCTGGACGGGACGCCGTTGACGCCGCTGTAGGTCATGATGCCCGGCATTTTGGTTTCGGGATTCATGACGAAGGGGTCGAAGCTGGAGTGGCGGTCGTGGAGTTCCGTGGGGCCGCCGCTGACGTCGTAGCGCAGGCCGAGGTTGAGGGTGAGGCGGCGGGTGATCTTCCAGTCGTCCTGGAAGTAGACGCCGAGCGGTAGCGAGCGGTACTGGAAGAAGGGACGGAAGCCGATTTGTCCTCCGCCGACTTCGCCCAGCAGGAACGAGGCGAGGCCGAAGCCGGTGTTGGCGGGCACGAGCGGATTGCCGGTGAGCCCGGCGCTGAAGTCGAAGCGGCCCGAGGGATTGGAGCGGTTGATGAAGCTCAGGCGGGACCAGCGCAGGTCGAAGCCGGTCTTGAAGTTGTGCTTGCCGCGAACGAGGGTGACGCTGTCGACGATCTGCACGTACTGCTGGGCGCGCAGGCCGGCGGAGAAGCTCGGCTGGCCGATGGTCATCAGGCCGGAGATCTGGACGGGCGGGAACTGGTCCTGCGGGATCTGCGAGGGGTAGCCGAGCTTGGCGGGCCAGCCTTGATCGAAGCTGGGGTGCTTGAAGGGCAGCCACTGGCGGGAGCCGGCGAGGCGGAAGTCGTTGACGATGGAGGGAGACACGACGCGGGTGTAGCTGAAGATCGCGTTGTGGTTGTCGCGCTGGTCGTCGCGGGCCACGGAGTCGGCCTCTTCCAGACCATAGCCGCGGTTGCGGAGCGTGTTGCGCGTGCCGGAGTAGCGGAAGAAGAGCATGTCCTTGTCGGACACGCGGTGGTCGACACGGGCCGTGGTCACGCCCTGGTCTGAACTGGACGGGATGAGGGCGATGAAGTTGTTGGCGGCGGTGTAGGGATCGGTGGCGGTGGCGTTGGCCGCGGGCATGTAAGCCAGGACACGCTTGGAGAGCGGGTCGATGCGGTTGGCCGGCACAATGTTGCCGGGCAGCGGATCGCGGACATAGCCGGAGCCGTTGGGGTTGGCGCGAGTGGTGTTGGGGTCGAAGAGAGCGATGAGCGCACCGGAGCCGTTGCGCAGGTTCGAGAAGTCGCCATCGCGCCATTCCGGCTTGGCTACCGTGCCGAGACGCGGCGCACCGGTGGAGCGCCACCGCCACTGCTCGTAGCCGGCGAAGAAGAAGGTCCGGTTGCGGCCGTCATAGACCTTGGGGATCCAGACCGGGCCGCCGACGGTGCCGCCGTACTGGTTGTAGCGGAGAACCTGCTTGATGCGGCCGGTGCGGGGGTCGGGCTGGGTGGAGAAGGCGTTGCGCGCGTCGAAGGCGTCGTTGCGCAGAAATTCGTAGGCGGAGCCGTGGAATTCGTTGCCGCCCATCTTGGTGACGACGTTGATGACGCCGCCCGAGGTCTGGCCGTACTCGGCCTTGAGGGCGTTGGTCTCGACACGGAACTCTTCGACGGAGTCCGACATGGGGACCACGGCGATTTCGTTGTGGACCGGCGCCGAATTGACGCTGCCGTCCAGCAGGAACTGGTTGCCGTAGGCCGGGCCGCCGTTGATGCGGATCTGGGAGAAGGTCTGGTTGTTGACCTCGGCGAAGCCGTCGGTGGTGGCGGTGCGCGGCTGGACGCCGGCGACAATCTTGACGAGATTGAAGACGTGGCGTCCGTTCAGGGGGAGTTCTTCAATTCGCTTACGCTCGACGGTGGCGCCGAGGCTGGAGTCTTCGGTCTGGACT
Organism: Paludibaculum sp.; assembly: GCA_049841055.1. Classification (GTDB taxonomy): domain Bacteria; phylum Acidobacteriota; class Terriglobia; order Bryobacterales; family Bryobacteraceae; genus Paludibaculum. The sequence continues at coordinate 12,727 of JASGIE010000136.1, forward strand.
CGCGGGATCTCGGCGGTGATGTTGACGCTTTCTGTCAGGGCGCCTACTTCCAAAGTGATGTCGACGCGCAGACGCTGCGAGACTTCGATGGTGATGTTGGTCTGGTTAAAGGTCTTGAAACCGCTGGCGGTGGCGGTCAGCTCAAACCGTCCTACGGGCAGTTGGGATATGGAATAAGTGCCATCGGACGAACTAGTGCCCGTGTACTTGAGGTTCGTAGCCAGCGCTGTCGCAGTGACCGTCACATTGGGGACGCCGGCGCCTTGCGGATCGGAGATGGTGCCGGTGATGGTGCCCAGGGCGGTCTGGGCAGATAGCGACGCGGATAGTAAGATGGTAGCCAGAACCAGGTGGGTTGATCGAAACATAGATTCAGCTCCTCGGGGCCAAGTCTACGTGGACATGTCGTTCCACTTGGGCTAATTTCAGGTCAATTAACGGTTATGGGCCAATGATGTCAGGTACTTCCGAAGCCCCTGCATGGCACTCGGTAGCCCTCGCGGAACTCGACCGGATCTTACAGAGCCGGTTCCTGCGTGAGTCGAAGCAGTTGTGCGCTTTGCTCACCCATGCGGTCCACGAGACGCTCGCCGGGCGCGAAGACGGGCTGAAAGAGTACATTCTGGGTCTGCAGGTATTCAATCGTCCGCCGGATTACGACCCTCGCAATGACGCCATCGTGCGCGTCCAGGCGAGTCTGTTGCGCAAGCGTCTGGCTGAGTACTATGAACATGAAGGCCGGGATTCCGCGCTTCGCATCGAGTTACCGCGCGGCGGCTATGTGGTGCGTTTCGTCGAGGCGAAGGATGCCGGGCTGGATGTGCAGCCAGGGGCGTTACCGCTGGCGGAAGACACGCTGGATCAACAGCTTGAGCGAGGACGTTACTGGCCCACTCTATTCACGGGCATCGCCGTGGGTGCGTTACTTGTCAGCGTGGTGGCGCTGTGGGTGAACCGCGACCGGTGGCGTGGCAAGCCGGCCTCGGCGGCGCTTTGGGGCGCGGTGATCGACTCGAAGGCCGAGACCGTCGTAAGTTTCGGTGTGCCCTTGTTCTTCGCCGGCGGGAATGGCTTCTTTGTTCGCGACACCGCGGTGAACACCATCTTTGAAGACACGCGCCGCGTGAAGCAGCTTGGTGACGCGCTGGGCTATACGTTCCGGCCGCAGGAAGACGTCTACACCGGCATCGGCGACGCAATCGGCACCCACTATGTGGCCAACTGGCTACAGGACAAGGGCGTACGGACGAGCGTGGCCAACTCCAACTATCTGGGACTTTCGGATATCGAAAACAAGAACCTGGTGGTGGTCTCGTCGGCTCGCTTCCAGACGCTGCTGCAGCAGTTGCAGCGGCCCGACCTCTTCCCCTTCGATCCGGGCAACGATGGGCCCGGCAGCGGTTTCTCGGTCCTGAATCCCCTGCCCGGCGAGTTGCCGGTCTACCGGCCTACGGGGACTGTGGGTGTGAGCACCAGCTATGCCGTGATCAGCCTCTGGCCCGGGCGCCAGCCGAACACAAGGATGTTGTACCTGTCCGGCATCGAGACTTGGGCGACACAGGGCGCGGCCAATTACGCCATCGACCCGGATCGCCTGGCCGACCTGCAGCGGCGGATCGACCAGGATCCGGGCAACGGGCCTCGCGGAAAGAAGAGTCCTTACTTCCAGGTTCTGATTCGCGTGGAAGGAAAGAACAACCGCGTGCGGGCGTCGAGCTATGTGACGCACCGCTACCTGCCGGCCAACTAGAGGCTACACCTTCGGGCGCAGGGCCGAGTACACCAGCCGCGCGAATCCGGCCAGATCCAGCGGACCGGACTGCCCACTGCCGGCCGCATAACCGGCCGCCTTCAACCAGCCCGACAGGATGTCTCCGGTCAAGGCAACGGTGGAGTCCTGCGCCGGGGGCAGTGGTTTCTTTCCTTCGTGGTGAAGAATCCGGTTCAGGCGTTCGAGGCCCGCGCCCCGGGTGAGGGCCTGAGTCTTATCGGCGCGATATCCGGGATTCAAGCCGCGCGCGCCCAACCACTGCAGGGCGGCGAAGTCGGGATCGGTGAAGGGCAAATCCTCATAGAACGTAAGTACGCCGCGGCGTTCGGCCAGCAGCGTCTGGAGTTGGTTGGTGGGAACGCGGCGCAGCGGAACCTTGTGCTGGATGGACAGGTGGGCGGCGACGCCGCAGGCCTCACCCAGGACAATGAAGACCGGCTCCATGCGCAGGGCATTGTAAGCCACGTGGCTGCACGAGCAGGCGACAGGGACCAGCAGGCCCTCGATTCTGCGGGGCACGACGACGCCGTAGGGCACCTGGAACGGCTCGTGATCGACGAAGAAGTAGCCTTCGCGGACTCCGGGATGGGCGGGATCGTAGCGGTGGTGGCCGTGGGGATCGAAAGCCCATTCGATGACGCCGATGGAGTTCGGCTGGACGCGGGTGCGGTGCAGTTCCGGGTCCAGGTTCGCGTCATTCTCAGTGAGCACGTAGTCGCCGAGGATCCGCCGGCCCTGGCGTACGTAGACCTGCCGCGGCATATTGCGGTTGTTGACCCATTCGTCGCGATGCCAGCCGTACTGGCTGGCGTCCTTGCGCAGAGCCTCGGGCACCTCAGGGTCGTTCTGGAGCAGCCAGATCATGCCGACGTTGTGATCCAGATAGCGCTGGTAGATCTTCTGCCGCTGGGCAGGCGTGGCGGTGGGCCAGGGCCAGCACTCTTCGGCGAGATCGAGCGATTCGCGCGGGATGCCGGTGTCCGGATGGACGTGATCGCTATTGAGTTCGAACCGGCCGTTCGGCATCGCGTAGACCTGGATGACCTCGCGGAACCTGGTGATGCGGCCGGCGCGGATATCTTCCAGGGTCAGGGCGTACTCGTCCCGGTTGTAGGTGGCCGGCTTCTCGATGGGGATCCGTTTCTCCGGGACATTGGTGACGTGCATCCGGAAGCAGTACGCCTGGGTGGCCTGATCGGCTTCGCCGGTGGAACCGGGCAGCGGCGTATTCTCGCGGAACTTCATGTAGATCCGGCCCGCGTGCGGCTCGTTGTACTCCGAGCGGCTTTCACGGCCGGTTTTGAAGGGGGCCCCGGCCATAGCGGCGAGGTCGCCTTCGTAGGTGGCATCGATGAAGACTGGGGCGGTGAGTTCCACCTGCGAGCCCGGCTTCGCGCGATCTTCCAGGAAGATGGAGGTGAGGCGGTTGCCGCGGACGGTGGCGCGTTTCAATTCGTGGCTGAGGAGAAGCCGGATGCGCCCACCCTCGGCGCCGATCATGTCGTGGAAGATCTTCTCGGCGAGGCTGGCCTCGTACCAGTAACCGTCCTTACACAATTTCACGTTCTGGAGGGACGGGTTCGCCTTGTCCTGAGCGGTGTAGGTCTCAAGAACGCGGCGGGTGAACTCGTAGAACAGCCCGCCGACCGCCTGCCGTTTCCCGATGTCGGCGTTGGTCAGGCCGTTGGAGACAATGCCGCCGATGTGGTCGGCGTATTCGCTGAGGATGACGGTCCGGCCCAGCCGGGCGGCGGCAACCGCGGCTCCGATGCCGCCCGGGGTCGCGCCGTAGATGACGACGTCGGCGCTTTGACGGGGTTCCGCGTGGAGGATGGCGGCGGCGGTGAGGGGAAAGACCGCCCTCCTGGTCATTCTGATTGGCATAGGGAAGGAACGAGTATCCTATCAGATCGTTCGATAGGAGAACCATACAGCAGGAGGAAGCCTCGAGTTAGTGCTGCCCTTGGATTCTACCTGGCCGGCCACGGCGGTCATTTCTATTTCGGATCATCGGGCAAGATCCACTCTATTGCGTTAACTCCTTAGTTTAAGTTACTTTAGAACATTCTCTCAGGGTGGGAGAAGTTGACCTCGGAGACTGGTGTTGAGCAGTTGCAGCTTGGCCAGCAGGTTCCGGAGTTCGCACGGCAGTCGTCTGTAAAACGCACGCCGTAGCCGGATCGCGCGGTGAGACCGCCCGTGCGGCGCGCAGCCTCCCCCTTGTGTTGCGGCCGTGCGGAGGAGACCGTGGACGAGCTAGCAGTAACTCCAGCGAGACTGGCGCATCCCGAATGCGCCCGGGTTTGCATATTGACGCCGGTCAAGGATGCCGTCCCCCATCTGGAGCGCTACTTTGAACTCCTCTACCAGCTCGATTACCCGCGCGAAAACATCTCCCTTGGATTCCTGGAAAGCGACAGTTCCGACGAGACCTACGGGCAGATGCAGGCCCGGCTGCCGGGGCTGAATCAGGATTTCCGATCCGCCGGCCTGTGGAAGCGCGATTACGGTTTTCATCTGCCCAGCGGAGTGCCGCGATGGGCGCCCGGCCAGCAGCATCCGCGCCGCGCGACTCTCGCCCGCAGCCGCAACTACCTGGCGAGCGTCGCGCTGGCTGACGCGGATTGGGCGCTGTGGATCGATGTGGATCTGGTGGATTATCCGGCGGATGTCCTGAAGAGAATGCTGGCCACCGGCAAGGAGATCGTCCACCCCAATTGCGTGAAGGAATACGGCGGGCGCAGCTTCGACTGGAATGCCTGGAAGGACCAGCAACGGTTCCTGATGCATGATCTGCGCAGCCAGGGTGACCTGGTGGAACTGGATTCGGTGGGCGGCACCATGCTGCTGGTGAAGGCGGACCTGCATCGCGAGGGTCTCGTGTTCCCGCCGTTCTACTACGGACGGCTGCACCCACGGGCCAGGCGCCGCGGAGGCAGGGCCATGCGATGGCTGACACAACTCGCCCGCCAACTGGTGCCGGGAGAGATCGAGACAGAGGGGTTGGCCATGATGGCGCACGACATGGGCGTCCCTTGCTGGGGCATGCCCCGGCTGGAGGTGCGCCATAAAGACGCCTGACGTCTCGCCACCGCGGGTTGCGGTGGTTATCCCTGTCTACAACGGCGGGAAGCACCTGGCGAACTGTTTGCGGAATGCCGTGGCGGGCGCGGCGGACCTGGCTGAAATCGTGGTGGTCGATGACGGGTCGACCGACGACTCGCGCGCGATCGCCCAGCGGTTTCCGGTAAAGCTGGTTGCGCTGCCGGCCTGCGGCGGGCCCTCGCGGGCGCGGAACATCGGCGTGGAGTCCACCACCGCCGAGATCCTGTTCTTCCTCGACGCGGATGTGAATATCCCTCCGGACTTCATCCGCAAGGCTGTGCGGTATCTCGATGAGAACCCCGGCTGGTCTGCCCTGTTTGCCTCCTACCAGCTCGACAGCCTGCCACCAACTTCTGTTCGCGCTACAAGAATCTGGTGCATCATTTCACGCACCAGCAGGCTTTGCCGGACGCAGTCACGTTCTGCGGCGGCTACGGTTTCGTTCGGCGGCCGGTCTTCGTGGAATGCGGCGGGTTCGACGAGTCGCTGCTATCGCTGGAGGACATCGACCTGGGCTACCGGATGCACAAACTGGGTCATCGCATCCGCCTCTGCAAGGATCTGCAGGCGAGCCACGCCAAGTACTACACCTTGCGCGGCCTGCTGATTTCGGATCTCCATCACCGGGCGATTCCGTGGACCGAGCTGATGATCCGGCATCGCATTTTCCGGGCGGATCTGAATACCGGCTACAGGAACGTGCTCAGCGTCCCGCTCAGCTTCCTGCTGCCGGTAAGTCTCTTCAATCCTCCTCTGGCTGCCATCCTGGCGCTGGTCCTGCTGGCGCTGAACGGGGATCTACTGCGGCTGGCGGCGAGCGCACACGGAGTCTGGTTCGCGGTACGGGTGGCGGTGATGCACTGGTTCATTTACTGCGTGTCCGGCGCCGGGCTGTTGCTGGGCCTGAGCCGGGCCGCATCACAGGAACTGCGCTCGCGTGAGGTGCGGCCGGCGTGAAGGTCCTGGCAGTGACCTATGGACTGCCGTACCCGCTCTTCGAGGGCAGCAAGATTCGCGACCACTGCCTGCTGCGTGCCATGGCCGAGGAGGCGGAAGTCCACCTGCTGTGCTTTTGCAAGGACGACCCGGATGCGCGGGATCTGGGCCCCCTGCCCACTTTCTGCGCTTCCGTCGAGACCTTCCCCGTGCCGGCGGGCAGGCCACCTCTGGCGCTGCTGCCGCACCTGATGGCAGGCCGTCCCCTGGCCACGTTCCCGTTTTACTATACGGAGTTCGCCGCGCGCATCACCGCCCTGGCCCGCAGGCATCAGGTGGATGTCGTTCAAGTGGAGCACTCGTTTCTGGCGCCATACCTCTCGGCCATTCCGCGGGACTGTGTGCGCATCCAGTCCCTGCACAACATTGGGGAACGGCAGTACGGCAGCATGGCGCAAATGAACCGGAGGAGCCCGGCCGCGTGGCTGAAGGCGATGGCGATGCGGGGCTGGGAGGCCGAGTGGGCCGGACGCTTCGACGGCGTCATTGCCGTTTCGCGGCAGGAGGCGGAGTGGCTGCGCGAGCGCAAGTGCAGGGCGCCGGTGACGGTCATTCCCAACGGCGTAGACTGCGCCGCGTTGCAGCCGTTGCCGGAACCTCCGGCAGGCAACGATCTGCTGTTCATCGGAACGCTCGGCTACCCGCCGAACGCCGATGCCGTGCGCTGGCTGGTGGAGGCGATTCTGCCTCGCGTGCGGACCACCGTTCCGGATGCCCGGCTGGTGGTAGTGGGCCGCGGTCCGGGGGAGGAACTCCTCAGGCTGGCGGCGGACGGGGCGTTCGAACTGCACGCGGATGTGCCAGAGATCCTGCCGTTCTACCGGCGCTGCCGGGCGAGCCTGGTGCCGCTGAGGGCCGGAGGCGGTACGCGGCTGAAGATCCTCGAAGCCATGGCTCTGGAACGGCCCGTCGTCTCGACGAGCACCGGGTGCGAGGGGCTGTCCGCCGTTCACGGAGAGCAAATCCTGATCGGAGACACGCCGCAGCGGCTCTCGGAGCTGATTGTCACCGTCCTGACAGACGAGACGCGTCGGCGCGATCTGGTGCGCGGCGCGCGGCGGTTTGTCGAACTGAATCACGACTGGCCCGCACTTGGCCAGCGGCAGTGCGCCTTTTACAATCAACTGATGGCCAACCGCCGGCAATCCCTATCATGAAAAAGCGACTGTTGTTGCTCAGCGAGGAACTAGGTCCGGGCGGAGGCGGCCGGGGTTTGACCGCGCATGTCCTCCAGGCGCTGGCCCGGAACTACGACGTCACATTGATGTGTTACTCGCCACCCGACCGGGAAGCGACGGACCGCTGGTGCAACACTCATCTGGCGGACTGTGAGTGGCGGTACGAAGGGCCGACGGTCGCCGAGCGGGTGCTGATCCGCGCCATTCCCGACCCCACCCGCTTCCAGCGTGTCAACGTCCTGCTGAAGCGCGCGCGCCGGCTTTCCCAGGAGTTCGACGTCACCTTCGGATGCTGTTCGATGGAATGCGATCTGGGCCGTCCGGCGATTCAGTATCTGCACTATCCCTACCTGGGCCATTCGGACTGGCGCAACCAGATTCCGGGCAGTTCCTCCTGGCCCCGGCTGGCGGCGGCCGTCGTGAGCAAGCAGACTCCGCCCTGGATGGCCATCTCCCGCTATTCCTTCGAGCGGATGCGGCGCAATCTCACGCTGACCAACTCGCACTGGACCGCAGGCCGGATCCGCGAACTTTTCGACATGCCGAGCCAGGTGCTCTACCCGCCCGCCGCCGGGTGCGCGAGCCCGCTGCCGTGGTCTGAGAGGAGCAACAGCTTCGTGGCCATCGGCCGCATGGAAGCAGGCAAACGCTTCGACTGGATGATCGAGACCATGCTGCGGGTGCGGGCACAGGTGCCCGGCGTGGAATTGCATATCTGCGCGCATCGCGACGAGGTTTGGGCCGAGCCGGAGACCGAGGAGCGGATCGCGGAGCAGGCGCGGGCGGCGGGACCCTGGGTCCACGTGCACTACAATCTCTCACGGACCGGGTTGACGAGCCTGCTCGCCAGCAGCCGGTTTGGCCTGCACGCCAAGATTGACGAACACTTCGGCATGGCGCCCGCCGAAATGGCGCGGGCGGGCTGCATCCCGTTTGTACACGACAGCGGGGGGCAGGTGGAGATTGTGGATGGCGATGCGCGGCTGCGGTACGGGACGGCGGACCAGGCCGTGGAAAAGATCGTCACCGTCCTTCGCGATCCGGCCGCGCAGGGAGAATTGCACCGCATCGTGAGCCGGCGGGCCGAACTGTTCTCCCCACAGGCGTTCGCGCAGGGGTTGATCGGGCACGTCGAGGGGTTTCTGGCGCACGGTGCGGACACAGCCGCTCAGGAGCAGCCGGCATGAGCCTGCTGGGTTCGATGGCGTCGGTGAGCGCCTATTTCCACTGGGATCTGCTCTACCGGTTCCTGAGGCGGATGCCCGCCTTCCACCGCCGCGAACTGATCTGGCGCGTACTGGCCGAAGAGCACGTGGACTCGGCGTGCTTCCGGACGAACGGCTTTGTTTGGAACGTACCAATGAAACTGGGGCTTCCCCTGGAACTGTTCCGGTCGGGCGACTTTCAAGGCCGCCAGGTGGAGGCGCTATCCGCCTGGGTCCGTCACCATGGGCTGTTGGCGCCGGGCCGGGACACCATCATCGACGTCGGCGCGAATCTTGGAACCACCACGGTCCCACTGATTCGCCATCTGGGGTGCCGCGTGCTGGCGGTCGAGCCAGCGCCCGGCAATCTGCGTTTCCTGGAGATGAATATCCAGGCCAATGGCTATGGGGAGCAGGTCACTATCGCGCGTCGTGCCATCCTGCGGGAGCCTGGTGTGATCGGTCTGTTGATGCCTTCGGACGATCCCGGGGGCTATTGCGTCGACCGGGGCGGAATGGCGGCAGCCCTGCCGGAAAAGGCCCTCGACAGCCGCGTCGAGGCGAGAGCCGATCAACTGGATTCGATCGTTCGTGAAGCTGGAATTGAGCCGGAACAGGTAGCACTGGTGTGGTCGGATACGCAGGGTTGCGAGGCGGAAGTGATGGAAACCGGCGCGGAGCTCTGGCGGCGCGGCACGCCGTTCTATACCGAAATCGAGCCCCTCTCGCTGCGGCGGCAGGCGGCATTCGAGGACTTCGCCCGGCTCGCTGCGCAGCACTTTGATCGCTACATCGAGGCTACGGATCTCGTCGCGCACCGGGGGTTGGCGCCCAGCCATGCCATCTCAGAGTTCCCGCGATTTCTCGGAAGCCTGCCGGACGATGCATCGATCGACGTACTCTTCCTGCCGGACGGCTGCGGGCTGAAGGGTTGAACGGGAAGACTCGTATGCTGCTGAGCATCCTCATCCCGACCCTGGCATCGCGCGCCGGCCTGTACCAGCGGCTTACGATGGAACTCCATCGCCAGATCGCGGTGGCGGGCTTGACGGAAGAGGTTGAAGTGATCGGCCTCTGTGACGACGGGACGGCCCCGGTCGGCGCCAAGCGGAATACGCTGCTGCGGCACGCACAAGGGCGGTATGTCGTCTTTGCCGATGACGACGATGAGGTGTGCGGCGACTACGTGCAGTTGATCGCGCGGGCGCTGAGGGAGAATCCGGACATCGACTGCCTGGGTATCCGGGTCCTCATCTACTTCCGCGGCGGGCATCCATCCGAAGCGACGCACTCGATCCGGTACAGCGATCTTTCCTCCAAAGCGGGCCGCTACTACCGTCCGCCCTACATCCTCAACCCGATCCGGCGCGACATCGCCACGCGCTATCCGTTTGCGGAGGTTCGCTATTCCGAGGACTTCGACTGGGCGATGCGCATGGTGAGGGACCGCGCGTTGCAGCGGGAAGTGATGATTGAGCCGGTGCTGTATCACTACTATTCGCGCCGGCGGTGGCTGTATCAGCGGCTGCTCGATCTCTCGGAACCGGTGCGCCACGCACTGGGGTTGCGGATGGACAAGCGGCTGGCGGTATGGCGCAGGTTGAAGCGGTCAGACTGACGTGGCCGTGCGGGCCTAGTTCAACCCGTGCCGCCAGAGACGGGCGAGCAGGAGCAGGACTCCGATAGCGATCAGGATCTCGGCCGCGATGAGGTCCAGCCGTCCAGCGGCCACGCCCTGCCGGCCACCAGGCACAACAGACCCAGCATCAGTGCACCGCCCCCAAAGTAAGTCAGCCGATCGCGCATATTACTCCCCGGATGCCCCTCATTATAGAGCGGGTGGCATGACCGGACGCTTAGGATTTCGGTGTAGCCCACAGAACAAGTAATGTTGCCAGGGCGATGGTGACCGCCCGGGGCATGCCCATGGAAGTCTCGCTGCCGGCTTCAAGTTCCTGGGTCTCCTCGTAGGGGGCCTTGCCGCGAAAGAGAGCCGTGATCATGCGGCCGATGTTCCTCACGGTTTTGGCGCCGCGCTTCCGCAGCAGGACCGCGATGAGAGCGACCGCGCCGCCAAGAATCGCGTCCATGATGAAAACGATGAACAGGTTGCCGGCGCCCGCCAGCGCACCCACGGCCGCCATCAGCTTGACATCACCGCCGCCCAGCCAGCGCAGAACAAACAGCGGCAGGAACATGAGCGCGGCCAGACCGAGTCCGGCGGCCGAGAACTTCAACCCCGCCCAGCCGGCCAAGTAGGGGTGAAGGGCCAGTCCCGCGACAATGCCGCCCATGGTCAGCCAGTTGGGAATATTCCGGCTTCGGATGTCGCAGCCGGCGGCGACGAGCACAAGCGCGGCCAGGACGTATTGCACGGGCATTGCCAGGAGAGTCATGGAATGGGGCGACCGTACCTCGGACCACCATTCTCGCAAAGCGCACCGGGGCGGTGCTCGGCCGGACTAGGAGCCCTCTCGCGACTGGCGGTCGAGCCGGTTCCGGCATCGAGGCGGCATTGCAGGCAATACAACCCCGGGGCACAGATGCCTCAGGCATCTCCTGAAAAGAGAACCGGACCGCGGAGCTACCGGCGTTCCAGTGCAATCGCACGCGGAAAGAGAATGTTATTTTCCAGGTGAATGTGCACGTGGAGATCGGCCTCCAGCGCTGCCAGACCCTGGAACAGCATCCCGACGGTGGTGCAGGCGTACGAAGGCAGTTCGTAGTTGTTCGTCAGGCTGCGGAGTTCGGCCAGCGCCTCGCCCGCGCCTTCATGCTCTCGTTCCATCATGGCGATGGGATTGGCGATCGATCCGAAGGGAACCGGAGGTACGGGCCGTCCCTCCGCTTCCGCTTCCGCATACTTCGCGATGAACGGAAAGAGGATCTGCTCTTCCTTCGCGATATGCGCTTCCAGTTCGCTGCGCAGGCCGTCATAGACCGTCGCCATGCGGGTCAACGTCTGAGGATCACGGCCGCCGTGCACCCGCAACACCTTCTCCATGCGCGCACCCACGGCCGGCAGTTCCGCCCGCAGATACTCGTGGTGCGTGGCAATGATGTGCCGCGCCAGCTCGCCCAGGGGAGCGTTCTGCCAGTCGCGGTCGCCGCTGCCCTTGTTCAGCGACTGCTCGATCTCCTCCAGCACCGCCGCCGGATCCAGCCCCTTTGCCGTGCAGGCGTCCCCGATGGCCTGTTTCCCGCCGCAGCAGTAGTCCAGGCCGTAGCGTTCCAAAGTTCTCACCGCCACCAGGGAAGTCGCGGCAATGTCAGATAAAGTCGTCGTGGTAGTCATCGAATTCCTCAGAATTCCTTTCTGAGGCAATCATGACTAGAAAATCCAAGATTGTCCGTGACGCAAGTCACACGCGGTGATTTGCGGCCCAGAGCGGGCGCCCGCGGTGGCTTACGCCTTCCACTTGTAATAGAAGAACGTCATCGGCACCTTGCCGGTGTTCACGATGCCGTGAACCTTGTTGCCGGCGCAGTACATCATCGATCCGGGCGACACCTTCGTCACCTTGCCGCCAACGCTGATCTCGCCGGTCCCTTCCGTGATGAGGACAAACTCCTCCTCGGGGTGCTGATGGGGCGGATGCGGCTGCATTCCGGCGTTGAGGCGGAGGCTGCCCGAAGTCATCGACTTCAACTGATCCGTCGGACCGTCGAAATAGATGCGATGGTCTCCGAACGGCTCCTTCACGAGCCTCGCCTGGGACGGGTCCGCTACGGCATCCGGCAGCTTCCCGGCGCCTTGCGCGGCGGCGAAGGGGGCCAGAAAGGCGGCGGCTTTGAAAATATCGCGGCGTTTGGGCATGGGAATCAGGGCTCCAGTCTTTTCAGAGTTTCCAGCACGACGCTTCCCACCGTTTGCAGGCTGGAGGCGCTGAGTTTGTCCATCGTGTCCTGGTTGGTGTGCCACCAGGAATTGTCCGGACCATAGTCGAAATCGATGAGGTCGAGGGCGCGCACACCCTTTCGAAGGAACGGCATGTGATCGTCCTCAATCGCGCCCTCCATGCCGTCGAAATGCTTGGCCTGGCCCATCTGCGAGGCCACTTGCCACACAATGCTGCGCAGCACATCGGAGGAGTATTGTTCGCGGACCAGATGCAGATCCCGGTCGCCGATCATGTCCACATTGATCAGCGCGGCCATGCGGCCCAGCGTGCCGTCGGCAGCCCATTTGTCCGCCAGATGACGCGAGCCGTAGACGGAATCCGTGGCGGTCCAGTCCTTCACCGCCTCCTCTCCGTCGAAGAACACCAGGTAGACGTCGTTCTTCAGCGGGACGCTCTTCAGCGCAACGGCCATCTCCAGCAGGACGCCGGCCGAGGACCCACCGTCATTGGCGCCGACAAAGGGAAAGGAGAATCGCTTGGTATCGTAGTGGCCGCTCACCGCCACAATCTTGCCGCTCTTCCCTAGGCGCTTGGCGATGATGTTCTTCATCGCAATGGGACCGGCCGGCGTCTTCGCGGTGAAGACGTCTTCCACGACCGTCCAACCGGCAGCCTTCAGTTGGGCGGAGATGTAGTCCTGCGCCTTCCTGATCGCCGGAGTACCCGAGGGACGCGGACCAAAGGCCACCAGAGCCTTGGTCTGGTCGTAGGCGCGCTGGCCGGAGAACTCCGCGGCCATCAGCGGCAGGGCAAGCATCAGGCAAACCAGCAATCGGTGGGAACGTTGCATCCAGATCTCAGTGTAACGGGGGTGGATGGGCAGGCGAAACCCGGGGCTGACCAGGGGCATAGAATGGGAGCAGCCGTCAGTCGTCCGGCGTCAACCCCATGAGTTCTCACCAACGGCTCGGCAACGCCCGTCTGCTCTACATTGAAGCGTTCGGTGCAGGGCCCGATGAGTTCGGCGCCGCTGAGTATCTGGCTCATGCGCCCACTCCCGCCGCACTGCTTTTCGAACAGGCCTACGAAGGGAATCGGGACGACGATGCTACCTGGAGATTCATCCATGAACTCCGCGTACGTGCCACGGCAGAGGTCTTCAACATGGCCGTAGGCCACTGCGACTCGCGCGATCCGCGGTGGCGGGAGATCGGCCTCGATGTGCTCGCGCAGTTTGGATCGGGACTCCCTGTCGACAAGCGGCCCTACCTGCCGTTGTGCCGCGACCTGGCGCTACGGGGCCTGGAAGATCCAAATATCCATGTGGTGCGCTCAGCGGCCATGGCGCTGGCGCATCTCAACGCAGACTGCCCGTGCCCGGAAGCGCTGCTCGCGCTGGCGACTCATGCGGATCCCGAGGTCCGACTGGCCTCGGCCCTCGGCCTGGTATATACGAACTCGGAGCCTGCGCAGCAGGCCCTGCTAGGGTTGATGGAGGACGAAGACCAGGACGTGCGTGACTGGGCGACCATGGGGATCGGCCAAGGTGCCGAGTCTTCCCCCGAGGTCATCGAAGCACTCCAAAAGCGCTGGCGGGAGGAGACCTTCGTGGATGCCAGGGACGAGGCGATCTGGGGGCTGGTACGCCTGCACGAGCGAGAAGCGATCGAAGAGCTGCTGGATCGATTCCGGCGGGATACCTGGGTCTCTGGCGACATGACGGCCATACGCAGCCTGCACGAATATCATGGCGAGGATCCGCCAGTGCAGGAGATCATCGAAGCGACGCGCTACTACCTGCACACGCATCCCTAATCGCGGGGTCGCGGCTTCACCGCCACACACCGGTAGCCCAGGGTAAAGTTCTTTTCCCTATCCAGCCCTTCGAACAACGGCAGCACCAACGCCAGCGGCAGGAAGAACAGCGCCGGAATCAACTTGAGAAGCCCTGGAAAGAACTGCAGCCCGTTCAACAAACGCCGGGCCACCAGCCGGAAGTAGCCGCCTGCCGGCTCCAGCGTCTGTACCTCCAGCCCGGCCTCCGCGAACAGATACGCCAGCCCATGCTTCGTATACCGGAAGAAGTCGTGCGGTGACTGGTGCACTTCCCACTCGTGCGGAGCCACGATCAACAGCAGCCCGCCGGGCTTCAGCACTCGCGCGATCTCGCGAAGCGCCAGCTTCGGCTCTTTCAGGTGTTCCAGCGTAACGATGTTCAGCGAGCCGTCAAACGTGTCGTCGCGGAAGGGCAATTGGTTGAGATCCGCGATCGCGTCCAGCGTCCCGTAATCCCAGGCGTTGTCGCCCACACCGAGGTCGACGCCCGTGTAGCGATGCTGCCGGAAGTAGCTGGAGTACTGCCCTTCCCCGGCGCCCGCATCCAGCACCCGCGATCCGGCCGGCAGGCTCGCGGCCAGCCCGTTCACCGCATCCTCAATCATCGCTTCGAAGGAGTAGATGTACCGCCGCAGCCCGTCTGGCAACACGCGCCGGGCCGTCTCGTACCTCATGCCTTGCGCTTTGCCTCGATCATGATGCTGGCGCCGCAGCGGCAGGCCGCCTCGAGCATGGTGAGCGGAATCGCGGCCAGCACCAGCGCGAAATACGCCACGTCCTTGAGCAGCTTCATCCGGGGATGATCCTGCACGCCGCGAATGCGCCGCGACATCGGGTCGAGTCCCAGCGCCAGCGTCGTTGCCAGACCTGCCGGATTGTCGCGCAGTGAGAAATGCTTCCGCCGCACCACTTCAAAACCGCAGTAGTCCAGCAGGTTGATCAGATCCTGCTCCTTGAAATCGATCAGGTGGCGTGGAATGTCCAGTCCGTTCCAGTTTTCACCGAACAGCAGGAACTGCCAGCTCGCGGCATTCGGCACCTGCACCACCAGACGGCCATCGGGCTGCAGCAGGCGATGCGCGGCGTTCAGATAAGCCGAAGGATCGTAGAGATGCTCCAGCACGTGGAACATCGTGATGGTGCGGAACGAGCCAGGCCGGAAGGGAGCCCGAGGCAGCGCCCCGCAGGCCACCGGAACGCCGTTGCTCGACCACGCCACAGACGCCGCGTTGACAGAAAAGTCCAATCCGACAATCTGATTCTGCGGCAGGTTCAGTTCCCGCAGAAACAGCCCGCCGCCGCAACCAACGTCCAGCACCGGAGCACTGCCTTCGCACGACTCCAGCGCCCGGCGGACGAACCGTACGTGGTCCCGGAGAACAAAACGCCGCCAGAACTCCGCCAGACGGTCCGCCGTGTCGCCACCCGGGTCATACCAGTAGTTTTCCGGGTAGTATTGGCGGATCTCATCCGCTTCCGGCCACGGGTACAGGCGGATCAGCTTGCATTCGCGGCACTCCACCACCAGGAACACTTTGTCGGTGGTGTTGTACAGTTTGTCAGTGCCATGACACAGCGTCCGCATCTGAGCCGAGCCGCACGCCGGGCAGGAGTCGAACTCCGTCGTCGCGGAGAGATCGCCTACGGCTGGTTCGGCCCCGCCACCCTCTGGCTCAGATCTTTCAGCGAAATGCGATGGCTTAGAATCAGCCGGGTCACCTGACTCGGGCTCAGCCGGTGCAACGGTTTCAGGGCGCGGCGCTTCCTCAGCGTCGCCGGCAGCATCATCAGTGCTTGCCAGTCGCCCTTCATTAGCGCCAAAAAGGCTTTCAGTTTGCTCGACGGGCTCTGGAACCGGCTGATTTCCCCTCGACTCCGAAGGGCCGCCCACAGTCCGGCGAGAAGCCTTGCGAGATAGTACACGCCGTTTCGCCACAGAAGACTTCCAGGAAATAGTTTAACGGCTAATAGCAGCCGGTTGCGTTCGATCAGTGTAATTCGCAGCGGGTTGAGTTGGCCCAGAGTCGCTCCACGATGGTGCTTCACCCGCGCATGCGGGGTATAAATCGAGCGATAGCCACAGATACGCGCCCTCAGCCCCAACTCCGCGTCATCGCCATAGGCGAAGAGATCTTCGTCGAAGGCGCCGATGGTTTTCAGCATCGACATGCGGTACATGCACGCGCAGCCGTCCGGCCACAGCACCTCTTCCACCTGGTCGTACTGTCCCTCGTCCAACTCGCCGGTGCCCCGCCCGCGGTTCTGTCCATCGGGATAGATCAGGTGTCCGACCTTGTCAATGATGCGCGGATCCTCATGCACCAGGATTTTCGAGGCGGCCATCCCGACTTCGGGATCGGCAAACACCGCGCGTAGCGCCGCCAGCCAGCCCGGATCCGCCTCGGCGTCGTTGTTCAATAAGGCTACAAATTCGCCGCGCGCGGCCTCGATGCCCTGGTTGTTGGCGCCGCAAAACCCGCGATTCTCCTTGTTCTCGATGAGCGTGAGGGAGAAAGGGGCGCGGCTCGCGAAGGACTTCACCCAGGCCGCGGAATCGTCCGACGAACCGTTGTCCACCACGACAACTTCAAAAAGTACTCCCTGGTCGCGGGTGAGACTCTCGAGGCATTCCGCCAGCAGAGAGCGGCGGTTCCAATTGACGATGACGACGGAGACAAACCCTGCGGGAAGTTGCTCCAAACCTTGGAATGACAACGTGTTGTATCATACCATTCAGGCATACGATTCCATGCCGAGCTTGGGCCAAAAGCTCCGTCAGGAGCGCGAAAAACGCGGATTGACCATTGAGCAGCTATCCGCTCAAACACGCATCAATGTCCAGTATTTTCAGTACATTGAGGCTGATGATATCGCGTCTCTGCCGGGCGGGTTCTTCTATCGCAGCTTCGTCCGCCAGTACGCCCGCCTGATGGATCTGCCCGAGTCGGATTACCAGGCTGAGCTCGATCGCAGCCTGGCCGACGAGTCGGCTCAATCGGCCGGCCGCACCACCGCATTGCCCGACAAAGCCATTGAAGTTCCGCCCATCCCGACCGGCCGCTTCGATGCCGCGCTGGAGATGCGCCGTTGGGCCTGGCGCCTGGGCGTCCTGGTACTCGTCATCGCACTTTGTTCCGGCGTCTTCACCTTCTGGCAGCGATGGCGGCTGCAGCGGGAAGAAGACCGGATTGCCGCGGCGAAGATGGAACAGGCGGCTCCGAAGCCTGTGGAAAAGCCACCGGCCCCGGTTCAGCCCGCACCCACCACGCCACCGGTGACCGAGACGCAGCCGCCCCCCACGGAACCTACGCCCACGCCCATCCAGGCTTCCATCATCCCGGCAGCTCCGGAAGTCCCCACCAGCGGAGCGGTCCGTCTGATTATCCGCGCCACGGAGATGACCTGGGTCGCGGTCTGGCAGGGCGACAAACAGCTCTTCGCCGACGTGATCCGCGCCGGCGAAACGCGCGGCTTCGGTTCGCCCAACCAGTTGCGGATCCGTCTGGGTAATGCCGGCGGCGTCCAGATGGAATGGAATGGCCAGGCCGTGGAGCAGGTGGGACCAAGAGGCCAGGTGCGCACCGTGGAGTTCCGTACCGATGGGTACACCGTGATTCAGCCGCCGCCGCCTGCCGCTCCGAAACCTGACGGGCAAGTCTAGCCCGGATAGGCCGCCCGGATTCGCTTAGAATCATTTCATGAGATTCCCCCCGGCTCCAGGTGCGGACCCGATCGCGCCCGCCAGCCCAGGTCCATCGGAATCCACCAGTCTGCTTCAATCCGCCGTGGAGCGGATCCTCGCCAGCCAGGCCTTTGAACGAACCCACCGTCTCTCTGCCCTGCTGCGCTACCTGGCCGATCACACGACCAGCGGCGACACCGCCGGGCTGAAGGAACCCATCATCGGCCAGCGCGTCTTCGGTCGGCCCGCCGACTACATCGCCTCCGACGACAACATCGTGCGTTCCAACGTGCGCCAACTGCGCCTGAAGCTGGAGGAATACTACTCCTCCGAAGGCGAGAAGGATCCATGGCGCATTACGGTGCCCAAAGGCTCATACCTTCTCAAACTGGAACCCGCCGTTCAGACGGGCCCGCCAACCCCGCACGTCCGGCCGTGGCGGCTGCCCGATCTGATCACCGTACCCGCCGTGCTGCTGGCCGTGGTCGCGCTCGTGTGGTGGCTGCGCTCCATCGGTCCGCAACCCAAGGATTGCCTCTTGAGCCTGCTGCGCCCCGGCCCCGGCCAGAGACTCTTAGTCGTTGGCTCGGATGCGAACGTGCAGCTTTATGTCCGCCTGGCCAAGCGTCGCGTGACACTGCAGGAGTACATTGATGGCCGCTACCAGGAATCGGGCCATCTGCCGCCTGGCATGGATCAGGCGACCTTCTCGTCGATCCTGGCCGGCCGGTCCGTCACCGAAACGATCTTTCTCAACATCCTGCCCGAGTTCGCCCGCGCTCTGCCCACCACCTCTCTGTCCGTCCTCGCGGCCGACTCCATCACCACCCGCGATTTCGACCACGACAACGCCGTGCTCATCTCCGGCCCGTTCGGCAACCCCTGGGTCCAGATGTTCGATCGCGACCTCAACTTCCAGATCGAGGCCAACGAGGAGGTGACCTCCGCCTGGGTCCACAACCGGAAACCCATCGCGGGAGAGCAGGAGTACTACCGGAACTACACCGACGCGAGCAAAACGACGGTCTGCTACGCCCGGCTTGCCTACCTGCCCGGACCCCGCCCCGGTTCCCACATCATGCTCACCGGCGGACCGCACCATGCCTCCACCCAGGCCGCCGGCCAGTTCCTCACCCGGGCCGACTCCCTGGAATCCATCCGCCGTCAGTTGCACATCCACCGGTCAGAACCGGTTCCGTGGTTCGAAGCCGTCGTGGAGAGCCGGACTCTGACCATCGACCCCATCTCGATGCGGATTGTGGCAATTCGCCGCGTAGAGGCGCAGAATCCACCGGATACAGCACGTTAACGGCCCCGTTTTGCCAGGGAAATCACTGGCAAAACACTGAAGCTTCAATCTCTTAGCATGCATAGTGAGGACGGGCTTGCGCGGGCTCGCCGCGCCGCCACTATGAATGCTCGTCCGGAGTCACCATGCAATTCCCGTCGTCCGCCTCGCGGCTCAGTCGCGCCGCCACTCTGTTTCGCTGGTCCGCCTCGCTCATTTTCTCCTTTTGTTTTCTGTTCTTCTCAGTACCCCTGCTGATGGGCCAGACCTCCACCGGTGAGATCTCGGTGAGCATCACCGACGCCACCGGTGCGCTGGTGCCCGGCGCGACGGTCACTGTCACCGGTTCGGAAACCGGTAACCTGCTGCGTACCCTCACCTCCAATGATCGCGGCACCGCCACCATACCCCTGTTGCCACCGGGCAGCTATGACATCGCCGTGAACATGCAAGGGTTCAAGTCGGCGGTCCGCAAAGCAGTCACGGTGAGCGCCGGCTCCATCGTCAGCCTGCCCCTCCAGCTCGAAACCGGCAGTTCCTCTGAGTCGATTACCGTCAGCGGCGATGCGCCATTGCTGGAAGAGAAGTCGGCCACGCTGGGTCAGGTGGTGAACGAGCAGCAGATCCAGACGCTGCCTCTGAACGGCCGCAACTACCTCAGCCTCGCCAACCTGACTCCGGGGGCGATTCCCGCTTCGGGCAGCCGCGACCAGACGTTCTCCGCGTACGGCAACACCGGCCTCCAGAACGCCTTCCTACTCGATGGCGCCCGCAACGAAAACTACCTGCGCGGGCTGGACAATCGTGCCCGCGACATGATCCGTCCTCCGCTGGACGCTCTGGCGGAATTCACGGTCCAGACCAGCAACACCTCGGCCGAGTTTGGCGCCGCGGCGGGCGGTGTGGTCAGCGCCGTCACCAAGACCGGCACCAACAGCATCCACGGTTCGGCTTATGAGTTTCTGCGCAACGATAACCTCGACGCCACCAACTACTTCGCCCTGCCCGGTTCCAAGCCGCTGCTGGTCCGCAACCAATACGGCGGCTCGATCGGCGGGCCCATCGTGAAGGACAAGCTTTGGGCGTTTGGAGCGTACGAAGGAGTGCACAATCGCAGCGAAGGTGCGGCGACTTCGACGATCCCGACGGCCGCCCAGCGCTCCGGCAGCTACGGTTCGACCGCGGTCTACGATCCGGCCACAACCCGTGTCAACCCATCCGGTTCCGGCTACATCCGCGACCTCTTCCCCAACAACACCATCCCCACCAACCGGCTGAACGCTCTCGGCCAGCGCATGATGAGCCTCTATCCGGTTTCGAACGTCGACGGATCGCCGAGCCTTTTCAAGTCGCTGGCGCCCCAGCGGCAGGATTCGAAGAATGGGGTGGTGCGCGGCGACCACCAGGCCTCCAGCCGGGATTCGGTCTTCGCCCGTTACTCTGTCGCTCGCAGTTCCATGCTGGCGGCCTCGCCTCTGGCCCAGCCCGCCCAGTCGGCCGCCGACCGCAACATCGATTCCACCAGCGCCGGTGTGGGCTATACCCGCACGATCAGCCCCACCTTGGTCAATGAGTTCCGCTTCACCTGGACCACCATCAACATGCACCAGGATTCGACGCTGGCGCGCGATGAGATCATTCCGGGGTCGCTCGATCCACGGGTCACCTCGGGCATCCCGGTCTTCAATGTCTCCGGATACGCCAGCCTGGGCAGCCAGCCCGGATGCTGCGGTAACAGCCCGCTGGTGAAGACTTCGGGCGTGTGGGACTGGTCGGATAACATCTCGAAGTCCTTCGGTTCGCATGTCTTCAAGTTCGGGACTGAGTTCATGCTGATCCGGCCGTCGACCTTCGCCACCAGCAACGGCCGCGGCAGCTTCGGCTTCAGCGGCGTCTTCACGCAGAATCCGCAGGCCCGCTCCGGCACCGGCAGCCCGCTGGCTGACCTGCTGTTGGGCAGCGCCAACTCCCTCACCACCGGCACGATTGCCGAGGCGATCGAACGCGGGTGGTTCGGCTCCGGCTACTTCCAGGACCAGTGGACCGTCAGCCGCCAGCTCACGCTGAACTTCGGCATCCGCTACGAGTACTCCTCGCCCTATATCGAGACGCAGAATCGCATGGCCAACTTCATCCTGGATGCGGGCGATCCGCTTTTCGGACAGCTCATCCAGTCAGGCAATTCCAGCCGGCCGCGGGCGCTGATTGATCGCGACCTGAACAACTGGGCTCCGCGAGTCGGGTTCGCCTGGCGCAGCAACCGGGTGAAAGACCTGGTGGTGCGCGGCTCGTACGGCATCTTCTACGGCCAGGATCAGGGCACCGGCGTCACGAATCGCATGACCAGCAATCCGCCGTCCTTCGGCTATGGCGCGCAGACCATCAGCAGCGATCAGCTCTTTCCGTCGAGTGGCTTTGTTCTGGTGGACGGCGCCACCATCGCCCGGCCCGCTCCCATTAAACCGGCTGACTTTGTGCTGAATCCCACGGCGACCGCCACGCTCGTGAGCTGGCCCGAACGGCCGAAGACGCCCTATGTCCAGCAGTGGAGCCTCAGCCTGCAGAAACAATTGCCGATGAATCTGCTGCTGGAGGTCAACTATGTAGGCAACCACGGCGTGCAGGTCTTCGGTATCGGCGAAGGCAACCAACCCCTGACGTTGAGTTCCACCACCGTGGTTTCGCGGCGGCCTCTGGCGCAGTACACGCGTGCGTCCGTCAAGGCTCTCGGAAACTGGAACATGAGCAGTTACAACGGATTGTCGGCGAAGCTGGAACGCCGGTTCGGCGCCGGGCTCAGTCTACTGACCACGTTCACCTACGGTCACGCGCTCGACTACCAGAACGCCGCCCTGGATCTCTGCGACGGCTGCGGCAGCGGCACGACCATCCAGGACAACTACAATCGCAAGGCCAACTACGCATCGTCAGATAACGATGTGAGGATGCGTTACGTTCTCGCCGGCAGTTTTGAAACGCCTTTCGGGCGTGGGAAGAAGTTTCTCTCGCAGAACAAGGCGGCCTCCGCCGCGCTGGGCGGTTGGCGTGTCGCTGTCATCCTGCAGACTCAGACCGGTTTGGCTCTGACTCCGGGGTTGTCCTTCGACAGCGCCAACGCCGGCACCACTTCGCGCCCCAACCGGACGTGTGACGGCAAGTTGAGCGGCGGCAATGTACAGCGCTGGTTCGACACCGCCTGCTTCAGTGTGCCGACCTCGTATGTGTTTGGAAACTCGGGCCGCAATGTGCTGCGGGCACCGGGTGTCCAGACCGTCGACCTCAGCCTGCAACGGGACTTCCGGATCCGGCCCGATCATCCGCAGATCCTGCAGTTCCGGGCGGAGGGCTTCAATTCGCTCAACCGTCCGCAACTGGGGGCGCCCGGCCTGACGGTGGGCAACGCGACTTATGGTGTGATTACCGGGACTGCTTCGGATAACCGCCAACTCCAGCTGGGACTGAGGTTTACATTCTAGTTATGCGCGATCATCTCTCACGCAGGGCGCTGCTGGGCAGCGCCGTTACCGCCCTGGAGTTGCAGGCCCAACGGCCCGCGGCTCCAGCCAAACCGAACGTCATCGTCATGATGTTCGACGACCTGGGTGTGCGCGATTTCGGCTACCTGGGCGCCAAGGACTTGCAGACGCCCAATATCGATAAGCTGGCAGCGGGCGGCACGACCTTCACCAACTGGTACTCCTGCGCCCCGGTCTGCGCGCCGGCCCGAGGCGCCCTGATGACGGGCCGCTACCCGCTGAGGAACGGTGTATCCGGCAACGGCAAGCCACTGGCGCCCAGCGAGAAGACCATCGCCACCGTGTTGAAAGGCACAGGCTACAACACGGGTTTGTGCGGGAAGTGGCACCTGGGCAGCACGCCCGAGACGGTCCCCAACGCGCATGGGTTCGATTCGTATTACGGGTTCCTGGAGGGCTGTGTCGACTACTATTCGCACCGTTTCTACTGGGGCGAGCCGAAACGCGCTAACTTCCATGATCTGTGGCGCAATCGCCAGGAGATCTTTGAGGACGGCCGCTATCTGACGGAACGCATTGGAGAAGAGGCGGTGAGCTTCATCCGCCAGCGGCGGCAGCAGCCATTCTTCCTCTTTACGGCGTTCAACGCGGTGCATTACCCGATGCACGCTCCGCAGAAGTACCTCGACCGGTTCCCCAACCTGTCGCCGGAACGGCGCATGTACGCCGCCATGTTATCGGCCGCCGACGACCAGATTGGAGCCATGGTTTCCGCGCTGGAGAGCACCGGCCAGCGGGACCGGACCCTGCTGTTCCTGGTTGGTGACAACGGAGCCACGACGGAACGCCGCGCTGGCTTGGGCCAGAATATTGCCTCGGCGGGTCACAATCTGCCTTTCCGAGGCTATAAGTTCAGTACCTTTGATGGCGGTATGCACGTGCCGGCTCTGGTCAACTGGCCCGGCCATGTTCCGGCGGGCAAACAGTTGAATCAACTGGCGCTGACGGCGGACATCCTGCCCACCATCTGCCATGCGGCGGGGGTGGATCCGCCTTCCGACCGCAAACTCGACGGCAAGAATCTCTGGCCGATTCTGACTTCGGGCGCGGCATCGCAGCACGAGTTCGTGGCCTGGTCGGAGGGGCCGCAACTCGCGATCCGCAAAGGGAAGTGGAAACTCGTGTTGAACGGCGTCACCCACGACGGCACACCAGAGGGGCAGAAACCCTTGCAGGGCGAGGATGCGGTATTCCTATCCAACCTGGAAGTCGATCCAGGGGAAAGCCGCAATCTGCGCCGCGAGAATCCTGTGGTGGTGGATGACCTGCAAACTACCCTGATGCAGTGGCGGAAGGAAGTGGAGACGCAGTAGGCGATCAATGGATCAGCGGCTGCGTTCCCGCGAGACCGCGGCCGCTTTCATGGCCACTTTTTGCCGTTCCTTTTCCAGCCGTAAGAGCTCGGAGCGGCGGCGTTCCTTGATGCTTTCGTCAATCAAGCGCCAGAACTTCCGGGCGTAGTCCGCCGCCGAAGCCAGGGCGAAGACCATCGTGCCCCACATGCAGAAGTTCGCCGGGGCCAGCAGCCAGGAATGATCCTCGGCGGCGAGGGTCAGCGAGATGGCTACCACCTGGGTCACCATCTTCGTCTTGCCGAGGTCGCTGGCCTGAATCGTGTAGCCCTCACTGGCGGCGATGCTCCGCAAGCCCGAAACCGCGAACTCGCGGCCGATGATGAGCACGGCCATCCAGCCGGGCACCCGGTGCACCTGCACCAGGGAGATCAAGGCGGCTGAAATCAGCAACTTGTCGGCGATGGGGTCAAGCAGCATGCCCACCGTGGTGATCTGGTTCCAGCGGCGCGCCAGATAGCCATCCAGCAGATCTGTGAACGCGGCGGCGAGGAAGATGAGAAGGGCGACGATGTCGTTGGTGAGGTTCAGGCCGAAGATCTGGTAGACGGAGTCGTCCTGCACCAGAACGGCGACCAGCATAGGCACGAAGAAGATCCGCAGCAGCGTGAGTGCGTTAGGGATATTCATCGGCCTTCACCCAAGATAAACCAAACGGAGACAGACACCAACTGATTGGATGGCTTTCTCCCGGTTCCGACTCCAGGATCCGGACGGGCGGAATGCTGACCCGCTGGGAAAGAATAAGCAAGAGAGCTTATTGTCCTCATACGAGGGCAGAATCCACAGCCCTCTGTGGAAATCAACAGACCTGTAAGATCATCGGATTCAATCACTTCACAAGAGTTCCAAACGAAATCCACAACGATTTCCACAGCCCCTGGAAAAACGGCGGAGATCAGACGAAAGGCGCTGTATCCCGTACAGGTTGCGCCACCCTGTACTGGGCGACACGCCGTAGAACGGACGCGGAGACTTCGGCCTCCACCTCGCAATAGTCCGCCAGATAGCGTTCCGAAGTGACCCGGGCGAACTCGTGAAGCAGGTGGACGACGCCCAGATCCGTGACCGGGACGTGGAAGGTGGCGAATTCGACGGGGTCTTCGGGCAGCAGGCGATCGATCAGATCCAGCAGATCGTTGATGCCGTCGCCGTTATGGGCGGAGACAGAAACGCAGGGAGCCCCGCCGGACTCGCCGGAGAGGCGCCGGACCAGGGTAGCCGGGCTTTCGCCGATGCCGCCCAGCAGGTCAGCTTTATTCAGGACGAGAATCTGCGGGGTGTTCTCGGCCCCGATCTCGTTCAAAACACGGCGTACGTGAGAAGAGTGCCCGGCGGCGGCGGCGGAAGAAGTATCGACCACATGGAGCAGCAGCGCGGCTTCGGTGACCTCTTCCAGCGTGGCGCGGAAGGCCTGGACCAGGGTAGTGGGCAACTGGCGGATGAACCCGACGGTATCGCTGAGCAGGATCCGGCGGCGGCTGGGCAGTTGTACCTGCCGCACAGTGGGGTCGAGTGTGGCGAACATACGCGCGTCGGCGAGCACGCCGGCGCCGGTCAGGCGGTTGAAAAGGGTGGACTTGCCGGCGTTCGTGTAGCCCACCAGGGCGAGCGTCTGCAACGGCACCGCCTGGCGCAGGCGGCGCTGGATACCACGGGATCCGCGCACGGACTCCAGGTCGTGCTGGATCCGTTTAATGCGGTGATGAATGCGGCGGCGGTCCGTCTCGAGCTTTGTTTCGCCGGGTCCGCGGGTGCCGATTCCGGCGCCCAGCCGCGACATGGCGGCGCCCTTGCCGGTGAGGCGGGGCAGCAGGTAGTTGAGCTGGGCGAGCTCGACCTGTAACTGCCCTTCCCGGGTGCGGGCGCGATGGGCGAAGATGTCGAGAATCAACTGGGTACGATCCACTACTTTGCAGTCGAGAGCACGCTCCAGATTGCGCTGTTGGGTACCGCCCAGTTCGTGGTTGACGATGACCACGTCCACATCCATTGCCTTAACGACGGAGCGGAGCTCGTCGAGTTTCCCTGAACCGATTAACGTGGCCTGATCAAACGTGGCACGGCTCTGCAGGATCTTTTCGATGATCTGAGCCCCGGCACTTTCGGCCAGGGTCGCCAGCTCGTCGAGAGACTCTTCCGGTTCTGGAGCATCCGGCTCTTTTCTTCGTCCGGTCAACTCCACGGCCACCAGAATGGCCCGCTCTCGGCTTTGCTCAGGCAACGAGTGTGTCAGACCTCCGAGCTGTCGTTAACGGGGGACGCCGGAACTCCGGGCGCGCTCGTGGATTGAGACGAATGGCCGGATGACGTGTGAACCGGTTTCGAAATCACCACGGTGGAGATGGCGTGTTTGAAAATCAGCTGTTCCTGATTGTTGGTTTCCAGGATTACCGAGTACTTGTCAAAGCTTTTGATGCGGCCGGAGAGCTTGACCCCACTCATGAGGTAGATGGTCAGGAAGGTCTTTTCCTTCCTGGCATTGTTCAGGAACGCTTCCTGGATATTCTGAGCCTGCTTTTCTGCGCCGGGTCTCTTGGGACCCAATGGGGCCTTTCTCATTTCGTCCATATTGTTTTGCCCCTCCCTTCTCTGCCTGCAAATTGCGTGACCGTTCCGAGGATCTACGCTGTGTAGGGAGACAGTGCCCATCCGGGCACAAATCACCCCTACCACCTAGCTTATCGAATCGGACGGATCGAGGTTCCACCGTTCGATTGGGCTGCCCATGAGTGTAATCCCGAATGTAAGGATCGGGCAAGTGCCTCATGCCGAAAGGGGTTCCGGTCCCGGTGTCGATCAGTCCTGGAACCACTGGCACCAGGGACGGGCTTTGTTGCGGTACATTCTCTTTGGTGGGAAAAGCGGAAGAACTCGGCAAGAAGGTATCCATCCTCAGCATGGGAGTCAGCGGCGGTCTGGCCGTGGCCAAACTGCTGGCCGGCTGGCTGGGTGGGTCGAACTCCGTGCTGGCGGATGGCGTGGAAAGCGCCGGCGACGTCCTGGCGTCGGGGTTTATCCTTCTCGGGCTGAGTGTCGCCGCCCGCCCCGCCGATGAGAATCATCCCTATGGACATGGCCGGTTCGAGACACTCACAGGGCTGGGCGTGGGTCTGGCGCTGGCCGCGGTGGGCGCCCTGATCACCTGGCATTCGCTGCAGAACATCGACGCCACCCATGCCCCGCCGCATTTTTATGCGGTGTGGCCGCTGATCGCCAGCGTGATTCTAAAGGCGACTCTGTCCACCTACAAATTCCGCGTGGGGCGAAAGATCGGCAGTTCGGCGATTGTGGCGGATGCGTGGAACGATACAGTGGATATCCTGTCGGGCACGGTCGCACTGATCGCGCTGTCGCTGACGTTGTACGACCCAGTGCGGTTTCTGGCTGCCGACCATTACGGCGGAGCCGCCGTCGGGTTGATCGTGATAATGCTGGGACTGCAGGTGGTGCGGGAGACGGCCCTCACGCTGATGGACACCATGCCGGATGACGAACGAATGAATGACATTCGCAAGTCGGCAATCTCGGTGAAGGGCGCCCTGGATGTCGAGAAGTGCTATGCCCGTAAGACCGGATTGCGATATCACGTCGACCTCCACCTGGAAGTGGATCCTGAACTGAGTGTCCGGCGCGGCCACTCGATTGCGGAAGAGGTTCGCAACAAGGTGAAGGCCGATCTGCCCTGGGTGGCGGACGTGCTGGTTCACGTGGAGCCCTATGGGGAGAGGGAATGGCATGGAGAATCTTGAAATTGCGAGGATGCTGGCCGAGACCGGCGACCTGATGGAAATCGGCGGGGAAGACGGATTCCGTATTCGCAGCTACAGGAACGCGGCCAGTGTGATCGAGGGCTACCCGGAAAGAATTGCGGACATCGTGCTGGATCCGGCGCGCAAGGTGACGGACATCCAGGGCATCGGCAAGGGCATCGCTGAGGCGCTGAAAGAGATCGTGACCCGCGGCTCGTTCGCGCGGCGGGACGAGATGCTGGAGAAGTATCCGCCGACCGCGCTCGAGATGCTGCGCATCCAGGGTCTGGGCCCGAAGACGGTGCGAACACTCTGGGAGCATTTCCGAGTCAGCACCCTGGAGGATTTGGAACGGCTGTGCCGCGATCACAAGTTAAGAGACCTGCCGCGCATGGGCGCCAAACTGGAAGACAAGATCCTGAAAGGGATCAGCCAGTACCGGCAGAGCGCCGGCCGCTTCCTGATGAATTTCGCCGATGCCGCCGCCACGGACCTGGGCGCCTACCTGGGTGCGACACCGGCCGGCAGTTTCCGGCGCGGCCGCGAGACCGTGGGAGATCTGGATCTGCTTGTCACCGGCGACGATGCGGAAGCGGCGCTGGAGAAGTTCGTCAAGCATCCGAGAGTGCACGACATCCTGGGCCAGGGCTCGACCAAGGCCTCGGCGCTGTTCGGACTGGAAGGACTGCAGGTGGACGTCCGCGCGGTTCCGGCCGAGAGCTACGGCGCGGCGCTGCAGTATTTCACGGGCAACAAGGAGCACAACGTCGCGCTGCGGCAACGCGCCCAGAAGATGGGCCTCACGTTGAACGAGTACGGTCTGTTCAAGATCAGTGACGAGACCCGGGTGGCGGGCGCGACCGAAGAGGAGATCTACGAGGCGCTAGGACTGGCCTGGATCCCACCGGAAATGCGTGAGAACCAGGGCGAGATTGAAGCCGCCGAGAAGCGCCAGATCCCCAAGCTGATCGAACTGGAAGATCTGCGCGCCGACCTCCACATGCATACCCGCGAGAGTGATGGCAGGGCCACGCTGGAAGAGATGGCTGAGGCCGCCAAGGCGATGGGGTATGAGTACATTGCCATCACGGACCATTCCAAGGCGCTGGCGATGGCCAACGGGTTGGACGAAGCTCGTGCCGTGCAGTTCGCGGCGCAGGTGCGCGAGTTCAATAAAGAAGACCGCGGCATCCGCATCTTCTCCGGGCTGGAGTGCGACATCCTGCGCGACGGCCGGATGGACCTGAGCGAGGACGCGCTGGCCGAACTCGACTGGGTGGTGGCCAGCGTTCATGGCTACATGAACATCGAGACCTCCGAGATGACAGACCGGCTGCTGCGCTGTCTGGAGAGCCCTTCGGTGAAGGTGCTGGGGCATCCGACGGGCCGCGTGCTGCTGCATCGCGAGGCGTATACCTACGACTTCGACCGCGTGGCGGGTGAAGCGGGCCGGCGCGGCGTGTGGATGGAGGTGAACGCGAGTCCGGAGCGGCTGGACCTTTCGGCGAACCTGCTGCGGCGGGCCAAGGCGCTGGGCGTGAAATTCACCATCTCCACCGATGCCCATCATCCGAAGCATCTGGCGAACATGAAGTACGGGGTCAAGATGGCGCGGCGCGGCTGGCTGACGAAGGACGACGTCATGAACACGCGAGGCGTTGCGGAGTTTGCCGCCGCGGTGCGGAAATAGAACCTATGCCCATGAAACTGATTTCGTCGGAGAAGCTGCTGGACACTCCGATCTTCCGCGTCACGATGGACCACGCCCTGGATCCGGATGGATTCGAGATCAAGCGGGCCATTGTGCAGCACGACGGCTCTGCCGTGATCATGCCGGTGGATGAGAAGGGCCGGGTGCTGCTGGTGCGGCAATACCGGCTGCCGGCCCGGAAGTACCTGTGGGAGTTGTCTGCAGGGCGGCTGGATCGGGCGAGACTCCGTTGCAGGCCGCGAAACGGGAACTGATCGAAGAGACCGGCTACCGCGCGAAGAAATGGACGAAGCTGACGAAGTTTTATCCCAGCCCGGGCTTCGTGGCCGAGGCGATGACGATTTACATCGCCCAGGAGTTGAAGGCCGGGGCGGCGACGCCCATGGACGACGAGCGCATCGAGTGCGGCTGGTTCACCTGGAAGCAGATGGGCGAGATGATCGAAAAGGGTGAGATCTGCGACGCAAAGACGCTCATCGGCTGGAGCCTGTGGAAGCTGCGCGGCAAGAAGTAAGAGCGGAATGAAGACGCTGCGGGCCCTGACCCGCAGCTTTCCTTTCCATCTTCGAGAGAAAGGCCAGCATGGCCTTCAACGCCTGGCCGCGGTGGCTCACCGACATCTTCTTCTCTTCGCTGGCTTCTCCGAATGTGGAGTTGAAGGGCGGGTAGAAGAAGTGCGGGTCGTAGCCGAAGCCGTTCGGACCGGCGGCATCGTCAAGAATGATACCCTCGACGTCGCCTTTGAACATGCCCACGAGGTCGCCTTTGCGGGCCACGGCAATGACGCACACAAAACGGGCAATGCGGTCATCCTGATCGCGCAGATTCTCGATGAGCAGGCGGTTGTTGGCTTCGTCGGTCCCTTCGGGGCTGTAGCGGGCGGAGAGCACTCCGGGCGCGCCATCGAGGGCGTCGACTTCGAGCCCGGAATCGTCGGCGAAGACCAGATCGTCGGTGTACTTCGAGTAGTGCAGCGCCTTCTTGATGGCGTTCTCGTCAAACGATTCCCCGTCCTCGACGGCGGGGGGAATCGACTTCATGTTTTCCAGCAGTTGGATGTCAGATCTCCGGGTAGCCGAAGTGGGCGGCGGCCATATGGAATTCACGGACCTTCCCGGAGTTGGTGGTTGCGCAGCGAATGATCATTTTCCTTGAATGGCGGACTTCTGCATCTCGAAGAGCTCGGCCAGGCCTTTGCGGGCCAGCGCGATCATTTCGACGAGGCGTTCGTCCTTGAAACTGAGTTTTTCCGCGGTGGCCTGCAGTTCGACGAATTCACCGGCGCCGGTCATGACGACATTCATATCGACATCGGCGGCCGAGTCCTCTTCGTAACAGAGGTCAAGCAGGCTGGCACCCTTGACGACGCCGACGCTGGTGGCGGCGATGAGGTCGCGCAGCGGATTGCGTTTGAGGACGCCGAATTCGAGCAGTTTCTTGACGGCCAGGGCCAGGGCGACATAGCCGCCGGTGATGGCCGCGGTGCGGGTGCCGCCGTCGGCCTGGATGACGTCGCAGTCGATGACGACGGTGCGTTCGCCGAGAGCCTCCATATCGACCACGGACCGCAGGGAGCGGCCGATGAGGCGCTGGATTTCGTGGGTGCGGCCGGACTTGTTGCCTTTGGTGATCTCGCGCGGGGTGCGTTCCGCCGTGGCGCGCGGCAGCATGGCGTATTCCGCCGTGACCCAGCCGCGGCCGGAGTTGCGCAGGAACGAGGGTAAAGAGTCCTCGATGCTGGCGGCGCACAGCACGCGGGTGTGGCCCACCTCGATCAGCGCCGAGCCTTCGGCGGTCATCAGATAGTTCGTCTGGATCTTGACGGGCCGGAGTTCATCCGCCTGCCGCTTGTCACTGCGCATAGTTGGGTCCTTCCACTAAGAACGTGCTAGGGAAAAGTACATCACGAGGCAAACAAGTACAAGAATCGACCCTATGAGGATGAGGCAGCCCACGGCGCCCGGGTTCTTCGGTCCGGCGGAGGATTTCTTCCCGCCCGCCGGCTTAATCTTCGCCATACGGACTCTATGGTACCTGAGGGGGTGTGTCCGGGCCTACTTCAGGGCGACGGCGGCGGCCCGGAAAAACTCGCCGAGGGCCTTGAGGGACGCCGGCTCGAGGTCTTTCAAAGTAATGGCGACCACCAGCCGGGCGCGCTGCTCCAGAGCCATCTGAGTCGCCAGGAACTGAGCCCGGTGGTAGTCGGCCGTATAGCCGGCTTCCGACAGCTTCTCGGCCTTTTCGCTGAGCAGAACGGTGGACAGGCAACGGCCGTGACCGATGATCATCTCGTGGAAGGAGTGATTCATGGCCGGGCCTTCGTAGACGTCCACCGGCATCTTCAAGCGGGCGCGGAAGAGATCGGCGGCCGCTTTGTCCAGGACCTTACGCAGGGCGGCGCCAGGTGCGGCGTAGCGCGTATCGCCGAAGAACGTGAGCTCCCCGTATTCGATGCTCCGCGCGGCGGCCAGTTGCCTCAGGAGAGCGGCGTAGGCGGCAGGCGCGTCGCGATCTGTCAGTTCCACGCCGCACGGCAGCCGGTCGTAGTGCAGCGTGATGCCGCCGCGCCACTTGATCTGCCGGGGCGATTCCCTCAACTGCTTCCACTCGGGGGTCTTTTCGATGCCGCCCTGGAAGATGGCGTTCTGGTAGAGAGGATTGGTGATTGATTTGTAGAGTTCCACGCTGGGCTGCGTGACGAAGTTCATCTTGCGCAGCCAGGCGAGACCGAAGACCACGTAGTGGATGGTCTGCATGTAGAACGACAGCGGTTTTTCCTTGGGCAGCGTCAGAATGGCCAGCGGATAGCCGGCCCGCTTCAGCAGGGCCACCTTCTGCCGGTCGAAGGCGGGTTCGCCCTTGCGCTCCACCACGAGGAAGACACGATCCTGCTGGGGGTGCTTGGGCGGCTGGTAATCGGCCATGCGGGCCGGTTCGCCGATGACGATCTTGATGCCCAGTTCCTCGCTCTTGCCCAGGCTCTCCTCGAAGTTCTGCTTGGTCCACAAGGCAGCGGCGGCCAGGGATTTGGAGAGAACCAGGGTGACTTTGTCGCGGCCTTCTTCGCCCTGCTTCTGCAGGAAGGATGAGAGCGACCAGGCGGTGTGGATCTCCTGTTCGTCGAGCTGGGTGCCGGCGATCCACTGCTTCAGATCGACTCCGGCCAGACCCAGCGGATAGAGGCTGCCTCGCGTGAGCGGCGCACTGTGCCGGCCGGCGGTGGAGTTGCCGTTATCGAGCTGGAGTTCCACCTTGCGGAAGCCGCGCGGACCGGCGAACTGGTCGAGCAGCGAACCCGGCAGCGTCATGTAAACAAAGTTGGGCCGGGCGTCGAGCTTGTTCTTCTCGTACAGCTTTGCCAGCTTTTCGAGGTTGACGACTGGCTCGTAGGAGGTCATGCCCATCGCCATGCCGACGATGAGCGACGACTGCAGCGCGTCTTTCAGCGAGCCTTTGGAACGCTTTGTGATGTCGGCCAGGATGGCCTTGAGTTTGGCGGGGTCGGTGGAATCGAGGACATAGCATTTGGGCCCCTTGGCGAGGAGTCCGGCGGCGTTGTACATCGATTTGTCCTCGGCCGAGCCACCCATGCCGGCCCAGATGAGGAACTTCAACGGCTTGCCGTGCGTCTGTTTGATGGCGGCGCGAATCGCCTCGAGCTCGGCCTGGACCGTCTCCGGCCATTCGGGGTGCTGGGCGGCCAGCCAGGCCAGATGCAGAACCCCCAGGCTGTTTTTCGTCACCTTGCCTTCGGCCGTGGTCTCCATGCCGATGCGGACGAACGGGCTGCGCGCGGCATCCAGTACGTCGAAGCCCTTGCGGCGCGCCTTGGCGTCGATGGCCTGCAATTTGGAAAGAATCCGGTCTTCGGCGAAGCGTGCAGCGAGGAGGGCGGAGGAAGGAAGATCGTGGAACAGCGCGAGATTCACGTTCTGGTTGTAGCACAGTCGCACGCGGACAGAAGGGGAATGATATGGTTTGGACATGAGACTTGCGGCGGGGATGTGGCTCGGCCTGGCGGCGCTGGTTCTGGGCGCCTGCACGAGCCTGCCGCACAAACCGTTGATTCCCGTGCCTCCACTGCAGTTGGGCAACGAGTGGAAACGAACCGGCGTGGAAACACCGGCGGTCGAAGGCGCGCCGGAGAGTCTCAAAGCATTGAAGCCGGTGCAGTGGGTGAGGACCAGCTACCGGCAACTGGATCGCATCGTGCTGGTGCAGGTGTTCGGTATGCCGACGGAAGCCTCGGCGTTCGAGGCGCGCCAGAAGTGGCAAGGCGAGGCGCGTTCGACGTCGTTTCACAAAAGCAATCTGTTTATCGTCTGCTCTTCGGAGACTGAGGCGATGTCGAGTCTGCTGGAGTTCACCAAACTGGTGGAGAACGAATGGCTGCGAGGCGGACGGTAGGATTCGAGGAAGGCGCGATCCGGCGCTTTTTCGAGGCGTCCCTGCTGGGGATGCTGCTGAGCGGATACTGCGCGCTGTTGCTGGGCCAGGGGCTGAGCGGCGGCGCGGTCGACGCCCCCAGTGCGTCGCTGGCAGGCATGGCGCTGGTGTTGCGGGTCTTCCAGGTGGCGGGCTGGTGGAACCTGAATGTGCCGTCGCGCTGGGTGACGGCCGTCACGCTGCTCTACATCGGGTTCTATCCGCTCGACTACCTGTACATCTCACGCGACTTTCTGCGCGCCACGGTGCACATGGTGTTTTTCGTGGCGATTGTGAAGGTTCTCACCGCGAATCGCCCGCGTGACTTCTTCTTCCTGAAGATCATCGCGTTTCTCGAGCTGCTGGCCGCCTCCATCCTGTCGACCAATCTCACCTTTTTCGTCTTCCTGACTTTGTTCCTGCTGTGCACGGTGGCGACCTTCGCGAGTTCGGAGATTCTGAAGGCGCGCGAGGGCCGCAGCCTCGTCACCTTCGGAGTTGGCTCGTTCGGGCGCCGGCTGGGCTGGATCACCGGTTTGACGACCACGGGGATCCTGTTCGTCACCATGGCGCTGTTTTTCGTATTGCCCCGCACCGCTCGCGCGGCTCTGGAGCGGCTGCTGCCGGGCCGGCAGAGCGTCTCGGGCTTCGCCAGTGAGGTGACTTTGGGGCAGGTGGGCGAGATCCGTCGGCAGAGCACGGTGGTGATGCACGTCCGGTTTGAGGACGGCTACAACCCGCCCAGCCTGAAATGGCGCGGCAGCGCGCTGTCGGAGTTCAACAACTGGAAGTGGTACAACACTCGCGCGCCCGGACGGGAGCTGCGTCCGGAGATGGGCCTGCTGAAACTCGCCGATGACGAGCATCTGCAGCAGAGCTACAAACGCGTAACCTACGAGGTCGTCCTGAACTCGACCGGTGGCGATTCCATTTTTGTTGCCGGAACGCCGGAATACCTGCGGGTGCCGTCCAAGCTGGTGCTGGAGATGCCGAACGGCAGTTTCCGCGTGCCGTTCATCGATCCGGACGGCTTCCGCTATGTGGTCCACGCGGCCTTTGGGTGGCAGCCGGTGAATGGGCGGAATGCGGGTGGCCCGCGACTGTCGGCCGCCGCCCACGCGGCGCTGGAGCGGCTGCCGGAGAGCGATCGCAATTTCCACCTGCGGCTGCCGCCGCTGGACAAGCGGGTGACCGCGCTGGCGCAGGAGATCACGGCCGGCGCCAAGA
Organism: Paludibaculum sp.; assembly: GCA_049841055.1. GTDB lineage: Bacteria > Acidobacteriota > Terriglobia > Bryobacterales > Bryobacteraceae > Paludibaculum. The sequence goes on from JASGIE010000136.1 coordinate 47,633, forward strand.
CCGATGCGGAGCGGGCGCGTGCCATCGAACAGTATTTGAGGAACAATTTCCGCTACTCGCTCACTCCGCTGGAACACGAGGTGGAGGATCCGCTGGCGACCTTCCTGTTTGAGCGCCGGCAGGGCCACTGCGAGTACTTCGCCTCCGCCATGGCCGTGATGCTGCGCGCCGTCTGGGTGCCTTCCCGGGTGGCGACGGGCTTCCAGAGCGGCAGCTACAATCCGCTGAGCGGTTGGAGCGTCATTCGCGCGTCGGATGCGCATAGCTGGGTGGAGGCTTTCATTCCAGGGCAGGGTTGGACGACGTATGATCCGACGCCGTCGGATCCGAACCTTGCCGCCGGCGGGCCGCTGACACAGCTGGCACTGTGGTCGGATGCGGTGGAGATGTTCTGGCAGGAGTGGGTGCTGGGCTACGATCTGGACCGGCAATTGACCCTGGCGCTGCGAATGGAGCAGTCGCGGCACCGGCTGAGTCTCGACTGGCTCTCGCCCTTGTGGCGCAGCCTGTCCAAGGCCGGCCAGGGCGCAACTTCGGTGAGCCCGCGCATCTACGCGGGGGTGTTCATCGCCATTGCGTGCCTGGTGATGCTGGCGATCTGCTGGCCGCGCCTGAAGGAATGGCGCATCCGGTGGGTGGGTCGCAACCGGCTGCTGCGCGGCGAAGCAGACTCGCACGATGCCGCAGTGATCTACCGCGAAATGCTGAAGCAGCTCAAACGGCGAGGCGTGGAAAAGCCGCCGGCGTGGACTCCGGCGGAGTTCGCCCGCAGCGTCCGCGGCGACGCGCTGGCGGAACCGGTGAAGGAATTCACGGCTGTGTATAACGCGCTCCGCTTCGGCGGACGCAAGGATGACGCCGCCCGCCTGGCCATGCTGCTGGAGCGCATCGAACATCTGCCATAATTCGTTCGATGACCCGCTGCTTACTGCTCTGCGCCTTCACCATGACGGCACTCTTTGCCCAGGACTCCGGATTCGACGGCCGCTGGAACATCCGCGTAAAGACTCCGCGTGGACGGATGTGGTGGCTGGAGGTGCAGGGTGCGGCGGCCGGACGGCCGCATGGATCCTTTGTCGGCGCCCCTGGCGGCCAGGTGGATGTGGTCAAGGACATGAAGATTCAGAAGGGCGAGCTGAGCTTCACCTTCGAGAATCACGCTTCCAGCCGGGATTCGAAGAGCCCTGTCGTGAAGCAGGTCTACCGGGCCAGGCTGGTGGATGGGCAGTTGAAGGGCACCAGGGAAGAGGAAGTGTCGGGAAAGGTTTCGCCGGTGCTGAGTTGGACGGGTGTGCGCGCGCCGATGATCAACGAGCACGATGACGCGCGTTGGAAGGCCGGTCGGACGGTCGCGCTGTTCGACGGGAAGAGTCTGACGGGCTGGCGGCAACTGCTGCCGGCGGAGCCTGGCTGGTTTGTCGAGGGCGGTTCGCTGAAGAACAAGGAAAAGGCGTCGGACCTGCTGAGCGAAGCGCGCTTCTGGAACTTCGAGGTCAAGTTGGAATACCGCTACGCGAAGGGATCGAACAGCGGCATGGCCCTGCGCGGGCGGTATGAGATCCAGATCTTCGACAACTTCGGCGAGGCTCCGGACTGGCACGGCAACGGCGCGCTCTACAGCCGGATTGCGCCGAGCACGAACGCGAGCAAGCCGCCGGGGGAATGGCAGACGCTCACGGCGCGCCTGGTGGGACGGGATCTGACGGTGATTCTGAACGGCGTCAAGGTGATCGATCGCAAGGACGTAGTTGGGCCTACCGCCATGTGCATGGACCCTGACGAAGACAAACCGGGACCCCTAATGTTACAGGGCGATCACGGTCCGGTTGAGTTCCGGAAAGTGGAAGTGACTGAACTGCAACTACGTTGAACACAGGCTCCGCGAGATAGTTGCGGCCCCCTGCATCCAAACGAGAGGCAAACAAGAGACGAAATGACCGGGTAGCCAGCCGGGCTATGCCCGATGGGTTGCTATAATGAGCTAAGTCTCTTTTATGCAGAACAACGGAAGCGCTGGGAAGAAGGTCATCCTTCTGCGTCCACGGGGATTTTGCGCCGGTGTCGTTCGAGCGATCGATGTCGTAAAAATCGCCCTGGACGTGTATGGTGCGCCCATCTACGTGCGCAAGGAGATCGTGCATAACCGCCACGTGGTGGAAGAGCTGAAGGGCATGGGCGCCATCTTCGTGGATGACCTCCACGAGGTTCCGGCCGGCAACCGCCTCATTTTCAGCGCGCATGGCGTTTCGCCCGCGGTTCGGGCCGAGGCGAAGGAACGGAAACTGGAAGTGATCGACGCCACCTGCCCGCTGGTGACGAAGGTCCACCTGGAAGCCGTGAAGTTTGCGCGCCAGGGTTACAGCATTCTGCTCATCGGCCACAAGGAACACGAGGAGATCGAAGGGACGTTCGGCGAAGCGCCGAAGAACACCTTCATCATCCAGACGGAAGCCGATGCCGAGGCGGTCGAGGTACCGAATCCGGAACGGGTTTGTTTCCTCACGCAGACGACGCTCAGCCTGGACGAGACACGCGGGATCATCGAGATTCTGCGGCAACGGTTCCCCAAGGTAGAGGGTCCGAAATCGCAGGACATCTGCTACGCGACCGAGAACCGCCAGATGGCGGTGAAGGCCGTGGCTCCGCTGTGCCAGTTGCTGCTGGTGGTGGGTTCGCAGAACAGTTCGAACTCCAAGCGCCTGGTGGAGGTTTGCGGCAAGAGCGGTGTTCCTGCCCATCTGATCGACGACAAGTCGTTCCTGAAGGAGGAATGGCTGCAAGGGGTGGAGTCGGTTTCAGTGACGGCCGGAGCTTCCGCGCCGGAGAATCTCGTGCAGGATCTGATCCAGTACCTGATGGACCGTGGTTTCGCCACGCTGGAAGAGATGGACATCGTTGACGAGGATGTGCGCTTCCAGTTGCCGCATGAGTTGCAGGGCGGCATGGTCAAACTCACTACAATTTCCACTTCGACGGCGGCGCCGGCCTCGCTATGAGCCCAGGATTGCAGGTGGAGGACGCATTACTTACCGCCACGGCGAAGGCCGCGCGGAGCGCCTCTGATTACCTGCTGTCCCGTCAGGATCCGGCCGGCTACTGGTGGGGGGACCTGACTGCGGATTCGACTCTCGAGTCTGATTGGCTGCTGCTGCTGCTCTGGCTGCACCCTCCTCGCAATGGACAGTGGGTGCCGCCCGACCGGGCCAAGGTCGACCGGGCCGTGACCTCCATTCTGGCCCGCCAGAACGCCGATGGCGGTTTCGCCATCTATCCCAAAGGCCCCTCGGATTGCAGCGCCAGCGTGAAGGCTTATTTTGCCCTGAAGCTCGCCGGCCTGGCCATGGAAGACGAGCGAATGGTGCGGTTGCGCGAGCGCATCCTCGGCCTGGGCGGCATTCAGGCCGCCAATAGCTACGTCAAGATCAACATGGCGCTGTTCGGCCTGTTCCCGCGCCAGCACGTCCCCAGTGTTCCGCCGGAGATCATGCTGCTGCCGGCCGATCTGCTGTACGAAATGTCCTCCTGGACCAGGGCGATTGTCGTGCCGCTCTCGATCGTCCAGGCGCACACGCTGGGCAATCCGCGGCCGGTGCCGGATGGGTTCGATCTCCAAGAGCTGTTCAAACCCGGCGCCGACATCTCCTTCCACCAGGCTGATTCGTTCTTCTCCTGGAAGAACGGCTTCCTCATGGCGGACAAACTGATCAAGGTTTGGGAGCGCCAGGGGCCGCGCAGTGTCCGGGCGAAGGCCATCGGTAAGGCGAAGGACTGGATTTTAGAACGTTTCCGTCACTCCGAGGGCCTTGCCGCCATCTATCCGAGCATGCAGTACGCCATCATGGCGTTGGACTCGCTTGGCTACGGTGCGGATTCGCCGGAACGGGTTGAGGCGCAGAAGCAGTTTAACGCCCTGCTCGTGGACGATGGCGAACGCTTTTTCTTCCAGCCGTGCTTCTCTCCTGTCTGGGATACGGCGATTGCCGCATATGCCCTGGGAGAAGGGGGCTTTGCTCCCGCTGACCGGATGAAGCGATGTGGAGACTGGCTGCTGACGAAGGAGGTCCGCCAGAAGGGCGACTGGAGCGTCAAGCGGCCGAACACGCAGCCTTCCGGCTGGTACTTCGAGTTCGCGAACGAGTTTTATCCCGATATCGACGACACGGCGATGGTACTGCTGGGCCTGTGGCATACGCGGTCCAGCCGGCAGCCGGAACTCGATGCCGCCGCGGGCCGGGCCATCGACTGGCTGCTTGCGATGCAGAGCAAGGACGGCGGATGGGCCGCCTTCGACGTCGACAATGACACCCACAGCCTGAGCGAGGTGCCGTTCGCGGATCACAACGCGATGCTGGACCCGACGTGCCCGGATATCACCGGCCGGGTTTTGGAAGCACTTTGTTTGTGGGGTGTTAGCCAGGATTCTCCAGCGGTCCGGCGCGGTGTGGAATACCTGCGAAAGTCGCAGGAAGCCGACGGAAGCTGGTATGGCCGGTGGGGCGTGGACTACGTCTACGGCACGTTCCTGGCGTTGCGCGGGCTGCGGGCGGCCGGGTTCGACGAACGCGAAGCCGAAGTGTTGCGAGCCGGTGAATGGCTTCGTTCCGTCCAGAATGCCGACGGCGGCTGGGGCGAAAGCTGTGAAAGCTACGCCAAGAACACCTTCGTCGGGGCGGAGAGCACCGCGTCGCAAACGGCGTGGGCGGTTCTCGGTCTGCTGGCCGGTGGCGATACGACCAGCGAGAGCGTGCACCTGGGTATCGACTATCTCATCCGGAATCAGCGCCAGGACGGCGGGTGGGATGAGAACCTGGCGACGGGCACCGGGTTCCCGCGGGTTTTCTACCTGACCTATCATCTCTACCGGCATTCTTTCCCGGCGCTTGCGCTGGCGGAATATATGAAACTGAAGGGCGGACGGGGCGCCGGCCAGCCATGACGGCGGCAGCGCAACGGACGCGCGGCGGCGCAAGGAAGGCGCCGCGATAGCACATGGGGTTTGATCTTAGCGAGGCGAAAGCGTGAAGCCGGCGTTGGTGACCGGCGCTTCGGGGTTCCTCGGCTGGCACGTGGCGAACGGGCTGGTCGAGAGAGGTATTCCCGTGCGCGCCATGGCACGGAAACCGGAGAATCTGCGCGGTTTGGACGTCGAGATCGTGCCCGGCGACCTGCGTGACGCGGACTCGCTTCGCAGAGCCGTCGCGGGATGCAGCCTGGTCTTCCATGTAGCCGCCGATTACCGGCTGTGGGTGAAAAACCCGCAGGAGATGTACGACTCCAACGTCGCCGGAACCCGGAATCTGCTGGGTGCGGCCCGCAAAGCGGGCGTCGAGCGTGTTGTTTATACGAGTACGGTGGGTTGTATCGGTTTCGTGCCGGGCGGCCTGGGCAATGAGACCACGCCGGTGAGCCTGGAAGACATGACCGGGCACTACAAGCGGTCGAAATTCCTGGCCGAGCAGGAAGCCCTGCGGTTTGCGCAGGAAGGCTTCCCGGTGGTGATTGTCAATCCGACCGCGCCCGTAGGGGATCACGACGTGAAGCCGACCCCGACAGGCCAGACCATCGTGGATTTCCTGGCCGGTAGGATCCCCGCCTTCGTCGATACGGGTTTGAACATTGTCGATGCCCGGGAAACGGCTGAAGGACACTGGCTGGCGTGCGAGCGCGGCAAGCCGGGCGAGCGGTACATCCTGGGCAGTGAAAACCTGACGCTGGAACAGATTCTGGGCAAGCTGGCGGCCATCAGCGGCAAGACCGCGCCCAAGACGCGTATCCCCTGGCTGGTGGCGATGATAGCGGGTGCGTTTTCAACGGCTTGGGCAAATATCAGCGGTGTGGCGCCGCGCGTGCCGCTGGATGCGGTGCGAATGGCCCGGAAGAGAATGTGGGTGAGTTGCGCCAAGGCGGAGCGGGAATTGGGCTTTCGTCCTTCCGGCGCCGATCTTGCCTTGCGCAAGGCAGTGACGTGGTTTGAGGCAAATGGCTACTGTTGACGGCAACCCGATCGTGGCAATAGCCGCCGAAGCCCGCGAGTTTGAGGGGCTGCTGCGGCATGCGTCCTCCGTGTCGGAACTTGCCTGGCCGGTGCAGTTTGCCCGGCGGGCTGAGATCGGCGGAGCATCATGGATCCTCTCCGCCAACGGACCAGGCCCTAAACTGGCCGGCCAAGCCGCGGATGTGGCTGCCCGTGAATGTGATCCACGAGCCTTCATCAGCACCGGATTCTGCGGCGCGTTGGATCCCGCTCTGGACGCCGGCCAGGTCTTTGTTGCCTCGAGCGTCGAAGCCCGGGACCAGGGTCGCCAGTTCGAATCCAATCCGACAAATGTAGATTCTCCGCATGCCCAGGGCCGTCTGCTCTCGGTGGACCGGGTGGCCGTGACTGCCGCCGAGAAAGCCGCCCTCTGGGCGGAAGGATCCTCGGTCGTCGAGATGGAAGCCGCGGCCGTGGCAGAGCGGGCGGAAAGATCGGAAACTCCGTTTTATTGCATCCGCGTCGTAAGTGATACGGCCCGCGATGAGATGCCACTCGACTTCAACCTGTATCGCGACCGGGATGGTCGCTTTTCGCGCGGACGCATTGTGGCCGCCGCTCTGATGCGGCCCGCCAGTTTCGCCGGGCTGGTCCGCCTGGACGCCCATTGCCGCCGCGCATCCACGAACCTGGGGGATTTCCTTGCAGACTGCCGATTCTAAACCGAACGGTTCTCCCAACGGCACAATGATGGCCGCCGTCTATACGGGGCAGGGCCAGATCAGCGTAGAGCCCGTACCCGTGCCACAGATTGGACCGGGCGAGATTCTGGTTCGGGTGGAAGCGTGCGGCATCTGCCACACCGACCTGAAGAAAGTGGAGCACGACCTGCTGCCGCCGCCGCGCATCTACGGGCACGAGTCCGCCGGTGTAGTTGTACAGGTGGGCGCGGGTGTTACGAAGTACAAGACGGGCGACCGGGTGATCGCCTTCCACCACATTCCTTGTAAGAAATGTTTTTATTGCTCGAAGAAACTGTACGCACAGTGCGAAACTTACAAGAGGGTTGGAATTACAGCCGGGTTCGAACCCGCCGGCGGCGGCTTCGCCCAGTACATCCGCGTGATGGACTGGATCGTCCGCGACGGTGTGGAGCTGATCCCGGATGGTGTATCGTTTGAAGTCGCGAGTTTTGTTGAACCTGTAAACACCTGCCTGAAGGCAGTCGTGGAGATGGATCCGCAGCCTGGTGACGTGGTGTTGGTGCAGGGCCAGGGTCCGATCGGGTTGTTGTTCACGATGCTGGTCAAGCGTACCGGGGCCACCGTCCTGGCCACGGATGCGATTCCAGAGCGTATGGCGCTGGCACGGCGTTTCGGCGCGTCCGAAGCGTGGGACCCGCGCACGGAGGATGTAGCCCGGCTGTGTAAGGGATTGACGGAGGGTCGCGGCGTAGATCAGGTGTTCGTCGCCGCCTCTGCTAAAGGGATCGTGGATCAGGCGATAGCCTCTTCCCGGCCCGGCGGCAAAATCTTGTTGTTTGCGCAGACCAGTGACACGGAAAGAATCGAACTCTCCGGCGCTGACATCTGCAAATTGGAGCGGACACTGTTAGGGTGTTACAGCGCTTCGGTCGATCTTCAGGCCGAGTCCGCTCGTCTGGTATTTAGCGGGGATTTGCCAGTGGAAGATTTGGTTTCTCACAGACTTCCGCTCTCTGAGATCCGGGCAGGCATTGGTCTGGCGTTGCATCCGGACGGCAAATCGTTGAAAATAATGGTTCAGCCACAGAGGTTGTCTTAAGTGAACAAGCAGATGATGGCCGCCGTGCTCTACGGGCGTGAACAGGTGCGCGTAGAACAGGTGTCCGTGCCTCAAATCGAAAAAGGCGACGTGCTCGTACGCGTACGGGCCGCACTCACCTGCGGCACCGACGTGAAGGTTTTCCGTCGCGGGTATCACGCCAAAATGATCGTCCCGCCGGCCCTGTTCGGACACGAGTTGGCGGGCGACATCGTCGCCGTAGGCGAGCATGTGGAAGGCTTCCACGCCGGTCAAAGGGTGGTGGCGGCCAACTCAGCGCCCTGCCTGAACTGTTTCTATTGCCGCAAAGGTCTGGAGAATCTCTGCGAGGACCTGTTGTTCAACAACGGAGCTTACGCCGAGTTCATTCGTATCCCCGCTCGCATCGTCCAGAGGAACCTCTATGAGATTCCCGGTCACCTTAGCTATCCGGACGCGGCGCTGATCGAACCGTTGGCTTGTGTTCTGAAGGGACTGGAAGAGACCCATGTGCGCCCCGGCGACAATGTCGTCGTGATTGGCCAGGGTCCGATTGGACTGATGTTCGTCCGGCTGGCCAAAGTGTACGGAGCGAGGGTCATCGCCCTCGGCCGCCGCACCTCGCAGTTGGACCGCGCGCTGCGCATGGGCGCGCACGACGCTCTGCTGAATACGGACGCCGAGGATGTCATGCGCCAGGTGCGCGGGCTCACCGGCGGCTACGGGGCGGATGTCGTCATTGAAGCCGTGGGCAATCCGGAAACCTGGGAACTCGCCGTCCGCCTGCTGCGGCGCGGCGGAACCGCCCAGTTCTTCGGCGGCTGCCCCAGCGATACGCGCATCATGCTCGAAACGCAGATGCTGCACTACAGCGAAATCAAGTGCGTGGCGAGCTTCCACCACACGCCGTCCTACATCCGCAAGGCTCTCGACATCGTCAGCCGCGGCGACATCACCGCCCGTGATTTCGTCAACCGGGAGGAGCCGCTCACCAACCTGCTCGAAGTGATGCGCCACCTGATGAGCCACAACGGCCACATGAAGACGGCCATCATTCCCTAAGGCTGCTGCGACCCGCGTGCAATTGCAACCCGTCGAGTTTCTGAAATCGCAGGAAGCCATGACAAAAGCCTGGTCCACCGACCAGGCTTTGTCGTATACGCACTGGCTGGCGACCCATCACTACGAAAACTTCAACGTGGTGAGCTTCCTGCTGCCCAAGCACCTGCATCAGGATTTCTACAATGTGTACTCCTTCTGCCGCTGGTCGGACGACCTGGGCGACGAGATTGGGGACACGGCGGAGAGCCTGCGCCTGCTGGAGTGGTGGCGCGGCGAGTTGCGGAGTCTCTACGCGGGCACCAAGCCAACGCATCCGGTATTCGTCGCCCTGGTTCCGACCATTGAGCGCCACAAACTGCCCATCGATCCGTTCGACAATCTGCTGACGGCCTTCATTCAGGACCAGACCGTCACTCGCTACGACGACTGGGCGGGGGTCATGGGCTACTGTGTCAATTCCGCCAATCCGGTGGGCCGTCTGGTGCTGATGCTCTGTGGCTACCGCGACGAAGAACGCTTCCGCCTCTCGGACGCAACCTGCTCTGCCCTGCAACTGGCGAACTTCTGGCAGGATGTCACCGTCGACCTACAGAAAGACCGGGTTTACCTGCCGCTGCACCTCTTCCGCAAGCACGGATACACGGTGGAAGAGTTGTTCGCACACCGCAATTCGCCGGCGTTCCGGGCGGTGATGGTTGAGGCCGTGGACTACGCTCAGCGGCTGTTTGAGACGGGGCTCCCGCTGGTGAACAAGCTCGATCGCCGACTGGCGCTGGACATCGACCTTTTTAGCCGCGGCGGGATGAAGGTGCTGGACAAGATCCGGGCCCGGGATTACGACGTACTGAAAGGACGGCCCGTGGTATCGAAGCCGGAGCGGATAATGCTGCTGCTCCGCAGCCTGCTGCGCGCCGCCGTGTCGAAGGCCGCATGAGCCGCCTTTCCGCCTCCTACGCGCACTGCGTGGACGTCGCCCGCGCGCGGGCCAAGAACTTCTACTACTCCTTCCTGGTCCTGCCGGAAGAGAAGCGGCTGGCGATGTGCGCCATCTACGCGTTCATGCGGGAATGCGACGACCTCAGCGACGAGGCCGGAGCCAGTCTCTCGAACATCGCCGGTTGGCGGGCGCAGATGGTGCAGACACTCACCGGTCCTCCCGCCGATCACCTCGTGTGGCCCGCTTTCCAGGATGTGGTTCGCAAGTATCGCATCCCCGCGCAGTACTTCCACGAGATGATCGACGGCGTTTCCAGCGATCTGGAACCGCGCAAGGTGGAAACCTTCGACGAACTGTACCGCTACTGCTACCTTGTGGCGTCGGTTGTCGGCCTGACGACGATCCATATCTTCGGTTTTGACGATCCGCGCGCGCTGGCGCTGGCGGAGAAGTGCGGCATTGCGTTCCAGCTCACGAATATCATTCGCGACGTGCGTGAGGACGCAGCCAATCAGCGGGTATACCTGCCGGCGGAAGACCTGGCCCGTTTTGGAGTGACACCGGAGGCCCTGGCATCGCCGGTGACCACCCCGGAGATCCGCCAGTTGCTGGAGTTCGAAGGTGCGCGGGCACAGCGTTACTACAACGAGTCCACGCCGCTGATCGCCATGATGCGCGAGGACAGCCAACCGGCCCTGTGGGCCCTCATCGAGATCTATTCTCAACTACTGAAGCGCATCCAGCAGCGCGGCTATGACGTGATGCCCGGGAAGATCCGCCTCTCCACTTCGGAAAAGATGACGGTATTGGGCCGCGCCTGGCTACGACGGCTGTTTTAGTCTGAATCCGAAACGTCGTCCTCTACGTTCCAATAGGGTATGTCCATGCGCCGTCTGGCGGACTGGCTGGGAATCAATCGCGCCGCCCTGGGCGTGCTCGTCGTCGTGGGCGGCCTCGGCCTCTCCGAAGAGATCTGGCGCAACTTCCTCTCGATTTACCTGAACGTGAAGACCGGCGACCTCACGAAGGCCGTCGGCTACATGGGGATCTACTCCTTCCTGGAGAATCTGGTCGAGGGATTGGGCTATTTTCTGGGCGGCACGTTCGCACACCGGCTGGGCCCTGCGTGTGGCCCTGGCCATCTCAGCGGTCCCGATGACGGTGGGCTTCACCTTGTTGCTATCACTCCACCAGCCGTGGGCCATCGTCGTGGGCGCCCTGCTGCTCACCAGTTGGGATCCGCTCTCGGTGCCGGCAACCTTCGAGGTGGTGGGCAGCGAGGTGGCCGCCAACCGGAGGAACATCGCGTTCTCGGTGCAGAGCATGCAGAAGCGGATCCCCAAGATCATCGGCCCACTCATTGGCGGTGTGGTCTTTGCGATTGGGTATTGGGCGAACCTGTGGCTGGCCGTAGGCGTGCTGGCCGCGTCGGTGATCGGGCAGATCACGTTGCTGGGCCGCATGAAACCGACACCGGAGCCCGATCCCATGCCTGCGCGCGAGGTGCTGGCCTCCATTCCGCCGGACCTCCGGCGCCTGTTGACCGCCGAGATCTTCCTGCGATGGGGTGACTGGTTTGTCCGCGACTTCGCCGCACTCTACGTGGTGGCCGTGCTGGGCCGCAGTCCCGCCGAATACGGTCTACTGGCTTCCCTCACAGCCTTCACTGCGTTGCTCACCTACATTCCCGTTGGCAAACTGGCGGACCGGTCCTCCAGCATGAAGCCGTTCGTCGGGATCACGTTCGTATTGTTCACGCTCTTTCCCTTCTCGCTGACGCTGCTGCCGAAGGCCGGGCTGCCGCTCATGACGGCGCTCTGCATCACGTTCGTGCTGAACGGCCTGCGCGAAATCGGAGAGCCGGCCAGGAAGGCGGCCATCACAGCAGGAATGCCGCCGCGCATCCGTGCCAGGGCCGTGGGGCTCTACCTGGGGACTGCGATCGTTGTTCTTCTGCCCTGCCCCACTGGTGGCGGTCTGGCTATGGAGCCACGCCGGGCCGGAATGGACGTTCCTTACCGGCGGCGCGATTGGGGTGTGCGCGACCACCTGGTTCCTAGTGCGAGTGCGCCTAACAAGATAGCGCCCAGGGCGAACAGCATTCCGCCACGGTAGACAGCCTGGGGCCGGTAGTCCAGCTCGATTTGTGAAGAGCCGGACTCGACGACGACGCTCTGCAGTCCCGCATAGGCAGCCAGGACTCCGGCCGGCCTGCCATTGAGGGAGGCGACCCAGTTGGGATCGTTCTCCTGCGAGACCACCAGCAATGAGCGGCAAGGCGCATCCACCTGGATCTTCCAGTGCGACGAAAATCGTTCAACGATCCGGGCTGAACCGCCTTCACAAGCGGCGAGGGGCACTGGGGCCGCCGTGACCGCGACGCGATGGATGTCGATGCCGCCCGGCTTCAGCAGTTTCCAGAGTTGAGGCGGATCCTTCACCTGGACCGTCTCATGGACCAGACGCACCAGCGGCACGGCCTGCGGGTTCTCGAACACTTTCCAACCAGCCACGCCGGTGTAGACAGGAGCACCGAGCCCTTCGGGCGTCGATCTGGTAAGGAAATAGCGGGCCGAGAGCAGATCGGGGAAGCGCTCCGCTCCGAAGAGCGTGAAGACATCGGAAGTGATGCCGCAGTAGCCGCGCGTCTGCTCGATGCCCTCCCAATCGCCCAGATTGAAGGGGATCTCGGCGGGGTCGAGGTGAACGCGCGCCGCTCCTCGCCGCGGCTCTTCACGAGTAAGGCGGCGTCGTGGATCCCGTTCAAGGCTGGAAGGAGAGTCCATTGCTCGCGGTGTTTGAAGTGCTGACGGCGTGGCCGCTCAATTCCATCAGCAACACGCAGGCAAGCAGTCCCTGGAATGTCCCGGCACGAAGCAGGTGGCGGCGGCGCAGCGCGCCTGATGCGCCAAGGGCAAGACAGCCGAGAGACAGCCACGACAAGCGTTCATAGGCGCTGGCGTGCTCCGGACGGATGCTCGCGCCAGAGCCACAAAGAGCAGGATGACTCCGCCCAGGGCCGCGAAGCTCTTCGAGAACCTGCCGAGATGGAGCCGATGAAACCGGAGTGCGTCCCACCCGATGGCCGCCAACGCGGACAACGCCAGAGTATTCACAACCACGGCGGCGGCGGGCATCCGGGCTTTCTCGACAAACGGCAGCAGGGCGCATGCGAGCCCGTGGACCAGGCTCGACCCGCCCAATGCAAAGAGGAACCCACCCGCGGCGAGCATCGCCAGGATTCGGACGTTCTGCCGCTTCCATCTCCGCCTGACGGCGCCAGAGGGCCAGGGCCATGGCAGTGACTCCGATGTACGGGCTGACATGGGCGAAAGAGTCTCTCAGCACGAGGCCCAAAACGGACTGTGGTGTCAGGGAATGCTGCTCGTGTACCAGGTAAGGAACCTTCTGGGCCCATTCCACCGGGTTCTCACTGCCGACCCAGCGAAGGGCCCGGGCGGCCGTACTCCATGGCCGGCAGGATCTGCGGGGCCCCGACGAGGCCGCTGAACACAGCGCAGCAGGCCACCGCGGCCAGGCCGCGCTTCCATCCGGTCCGCGGGCGGAAGCACTCAGAGAGCCAGAGTCCGCCTAGCGCGAGAGTCATGAAGACCGGGACCTGGTGGTGCCCGCCGAGCCAGCCCAAGCCCGAGCATCGCGCCGGACCAGGCTGCGTTGCGGATCAGGTGGCCAGTGCGGGTGTAGCGGAAATAGAACAGCAATGCCAGCGGAGCCGGGAGAGCCGAGTTCAGCATCTGCACCCAGTCCGTGGAGCCCGCATAACCGCCGAGCGTCCACACCGCGGCACCGGCCAGAGAGGCAGGAAGACTGCAGCGCAGTTCGCGGCACAGCAGGTACCCGCACAAGGCGGCGAGGAAGTGAATGAAGACGAACTGCCAGTGCAGGGTTTTCAGCGCGAACAGCCCGTCTCTTAGCGGCGCCAGGGCGGCCAGGATCGTCACCGGATGCAGGACACCCGGCTGGCTCTGGCCGATCAACGACTGGCCCGCCCAGTGGTAGGGATCCCACAAAGGCACGTGTCCGGACTGCCACTCGCGGGCCTGAACGGCCATCCAGGGCAGCACCTGATTCACCATGTCGGGAGAATCGGCGAAGGTGTACTGGGAAGAGAGAACGAGCTTCCAGTAGACGAGGATCAGCGCTCCGGCGCACACGACAACCGGCAGCAGGCATCTAAACCAGCTTTGCCGTCTCAGCTCCATTCAGGGACGGCCGCCCGCATTTGGAATGACGCGGACGGCCTGGAGGCCAACCTCTACCAGCGAAGTTTGAGATCGTGCGTCCACTTCTCTTCGGATTTCATCATCTCATCCCAGGTCACTTCGCGGTTCTTGTAAGCGGCGGTGCGGCCGAGGATGGCGGTCAGATTGCTCCGGATGGACTCTTCGTAGTTGTAGATGGGCTGGCCCGCTTTCACGGCGGCAATGAACAGCTTGACGTTCTCAACGGCGCCGCCCTTGAACGTATCGTCCTTCTCGGCGCCCATCCAGGCGTTCTTTCCGGCGATGCGCAGCATGCCGCCGTAGTGAGTATCCGCACAGCCATCGATGCCGACGATGCGCACGCAGAGGTCGCTGTAGCCGCCATTCAACTGGTGGGAACTGAAGTCGGCCTGCACGCCGTTGGGATAGAAGAACTGGACCAGGAAGTGATCCCAGGCATCGCCGGCGTCGTAGGCCGTGCCCGACCAGTCGGTACGTCCGCCGCTGCCGTAGGCCTTCACAGGGTGGCCTTGCAGGAACCAGTTGGCGACGTCGATGACGTGAATGTTCTGCTCCACGATGATGTCACCGCCCAGCACCTTGTCCATGTAGAAATTGGAGATGCGCCGCTGGCCCGGATCCATGTCCGGTGTCCCTTTGTCCTTCGAAGGACGGCTGGCGTAGTATACACCTGCGCGAACGCCGGCTTGCCGATGTCGCCGCGGAAGATTCGGGTGGCCGCCTCTTTATAGACCTCCCGCACGCGCGTCTGGAAGTCGACATAGAACGTCAGATTCTTCTGGCGGGCCGCGTCTCCGCTGGCCAGAACGCTCTTGCAGCCCGGCACGTCCACAGCCATGGGTTTCGCCATGTAGACGTGCTTGCCCGCATCGACGCCCCATTTTGCCTGCTCGGCATGGAAATACGTGGGCGTCTCAATGACAATGGCATCGAGCTTTGACTCGGCCAGTTGCTTGCCGGAGTCCGGCCCATAATAGGACCGCGAATTCTCCACCTTGAACTTCGCCTGAGTCGACTCCAGGTTCGTCTTCACCACGTCGGCCAGCGCGACCACGCGGGCTCCGGCGTATCCACAAAGAAGGGTGCGATCCAGTTGCCGCGGCCGCCACAGCCGATCAGGCCCACTTCCACCGTGGAATTCGCCTGGTATCCGAAAGCCGTCTCCGGCTTGAGGATCAACAGCCCCGCGCCGGCTGCCTTCAGGAAATCTCGTCTCTCGCTCATGAGCGCCTCCCGGATTCGATTGCGCGGGGCGCTGGAGCCCGTCAGCCAGGCTCCAGCGCTCCGCGGCTATTCTGTCATGCCTTCCAGACGGGTGCGAGCCTCCAGCAGGTAGCCGTTCAACTCCACCGCTTTCTGGAACTCCACCTTCGCCTTGACCTTGTCGCCGAGCCCCAGATAACCAAGCCCGGCCACGTAGTGAGCCTGCGCCGAGCGCAGCCGTGGCGACCGCTGTTCTCCAAATTTGGCAAAGAACTCATTGCCCGGAGTGCGCTTCATGGCACGGTCCGCCGCGTCGACCAGCGACTTGGAACAGCACCTTCGCGCGAGCGGTCTCGCCCAGTTTCTGCAGCGAAAGAGCCTGGTAGTACACCAGAGCGGCCCCGCCATCCACGGTCGGTTTGGGATTCTCATCGTTGCCCATCAGCTCCGCGGCCGATTCCCGCCAGGCCTTCTGGGCATCCGCCTGCTTGCCGAGGGCGGCCAGGGCGACGCCGGCGTTGTACAGCGTCTCCGGAGCACGTCCGCCGCGATAGGCCCGCGTCACTTCGATGTTCTCGGGGTACTTGATCGCGTTCTGGTAGTCCTCCAGCGCGCCGGCGAAGTTCTTCGCCTTCAGCTTCTGATGGCCGCGCAGGACCAGTGCGTCGGTCCAGGTATCCTGCACGTTGAAACGGGCTCCGCCTTCCCAGAGGTGGAAGTGCCTCTGCCGCATCACCGACACGGCTTCGTCGTATTTCCCGGCCAGCACCTGCAAGGTCACCAGGCGGGAGGTGGTGTCATCGCGCTTTTCCACGGTCTGCCGGTGCGATTCCAGCATTTGCAGGCGTTTGGCGACGGAGCTCTGCGAGAACTCATACAGGCGATCGAGTTCGAACAGATAAAGCGCGTCGTTGCCGTTGAGCGAGATCGCCTTTTCCAGACTGCTGATGGCCTGCGGCACGCCGTTGTCTTCCCGCGCGTACGCCACGGCCAGGTTGCGCCAGGCGATGGACATCGATGGATCGAGTTCCACCGTCTTCTTCCACTGGGCCACGGCCTCGGCCGGCTGGCGGTCGAACAGCAAATTGCCCAGGTAATAGCGCGGCCGCGGATCCTGCGGATTGGCGTGGATCGCCGCATAGAGAGCGTCCATCGCTTCCACCTGGAAGGGGAAGACATAGTCGTACGGAAGCGCCGATCCCTTCTTGTAGTGGACCAGAGCGGTGTCCTCTTCTGGCCCTGCCGTTCGGTCAGCATGCCGCGGTAGTAGTGCACCATCGGCGACTTCGACGGCATGCGGTCCAGCAGCATCTCGGCCTCGCGGTAGAGTCCGCCGTTGATGCACGAAACCACCAGCTCCAGTCCTTCAGAGGGCTGTTGCTGGCTCACGGTGAAGAGCTCACCGAGGTCAGTGAACCCGCGCATATCGATGGGATCGATCGATCGGAGAGTCTTGCGGACGGCGCTCGATTCCCCGCCCCGGCCCTGGTGCTGCAGGATCAGCGCCTTCAGCCAGAGAGCCGGCGTATTCGCCGCGTTCATCACCAGAGAACGATCGAGATAGGCCAGTGCTTCATCCAGCTTGTCCTGCCGGCCCTTGATCTGGGCCACGTGGAAGTAGGCAGCCGACCGCCAGGCCGAATCCCAGGCCGCGCGCTGCAGCCAGTCTTCCGCCTCCTTCAGCCGCCCCTGGGCTTCCAGCGCCACCCCGAGGTAGTAGAGTGCGTCGGCATCCTTCGCCCGCGTGTAATTCTGCTGCACGCGATCCACGGCGATCCGCAGGTGTTTTTCCGCCTCAGCGGTCTGGCCGCGTTTGATGCACAGGATGCCCAGCGCCGTGCGGTTGCGGATGTCGCTGGGGTCGCGTTTGATGGCTTCCTGATAATAAGGATCCGGTTGGAGTGCCGGGCTATGGAATTGCTCCAGCCGCAGACCGGCGAGATAGAGCTCTTCGGTCGACTTCGTCTTCTCCGGCGTGTCCGGTGGATGTACTGGTTCCGGCATCGGCAGCTTCTTGAGCTCCACCGGTTGATAAGCGACCAGTTCGCGGCCATTCGACCGCAGCACGATGCGCAGATCGGTCTCTTTCACGCCCGCCGGTAGCGGGAACTCCTGAATCAGCGGGTTTCCGGGATCCAGATCCTTCACGGCCGACCACAGTTCGTTGTCCCCGGCCATCACCGCGGCTTTGGCCTGCGGGTATTTCTGCGTTGTATAGAAGCCTGCTTTCACCCGGCCGTTCTTCACTTCCAGGTTCACGGCCGCCTCGCGTGTGGCGTTCTTTGCTCCGCCGATGTTGCGGAACGGATACCAGTACTGCTTCAACGTCTTCGTTTCGTAGGGCTTCAGCCAGCTGTAGTCGGGTTGATTGTCGCTCCAGCCCCCGACCATCAGTTCCAGATACGGCCCATCGGTATCGCTGAGGATCTTGTCCCACAGCCGGCCGCCCGGCCCGGTGCCCCACGTGAAGAACTTCTTGCCCGGCACCTGGTAGTGGTCGGCCCAGTGCATGGTGCCGGCCTGCTTGCCGTAGTCGTAACCGGCCAGCCAGTCGTTGTCTTCATTCCAGGCGAACATCGAGATGGCGCTGGGATGGTTCTTCCACATGCTCACGTCGACGCCCTTGGTGAAATCCACTCCGGCATAGACGCCGTCAGAGATGGGCCAGCGCGAGAACTCCCGCTTGGCGTGCTGCGTGGCGAACTGGGTCGCCGGCGGGAATATCACCTGGTAGTCATCGTTTGTGTGCACGGCCACATTGGCGAAGTAGAGCAGCGAGTTCTGGACCGGAGCCGTATTCAAGGCCGTGACCTGCGCCTCCAGCACACTGGATCCGGGCCGAAGCGTCAGGCCGACGGCCCAGCGCATGCGGTCCCGCAATTCCAGCTCGCCCACATAGACCGTTTTTGAACCGTCGGCGTTTTCCTTCGTCTTGTAGAGAACCGGCAGAAAGCTCGAGGCCCGGTGATGATGCGGAATGTTCCATTCGACGCCGCCGCTGATCCAGGCGCCCAGCATGCCGATGAGCGCGGGCTTGATGACCGATTGTTTGTAGAAGAAGTTATAGCCGTTCGTCTTGTCCACGGCTTCGAAAATGCGCCCACCCAGTTCCGGCAGCACGCACACCTTTACATACTCGTTCTCCAGACAGACTTCGGTGTAACTCTTGTCCTGCTTCACGTCCGTCAGGCTGTCGTACATGGGGTACGGGTACACCAGTCCCTTGGCGCCCTGATAGGTTCGGCCTGTGTAAAAGAACGGGTTCACATCGGGAGGTCCGGCCACGTAGGTGGGAATATTCACCTTGAGCTCAGTAACCGTCACCTGCGCCAGGGCAGACGAACACAACAGGGAAATAACCGCGGCAAAGCGAATGATCGACATCAAAAGAAAGTCCTCGGTAGCAGTATATAGATTTGCAGATAAAAAGATCTTGTCGGCGCTTACATGCCCGCCGGAACCTGCCCGGAGTCCAGAGAGTCCGACCACGCCTTGCGTCTGGACCGCAGCATTTCCAAAGTTCTTCCATGCGCAGGCGCCGCCGCCAGATTGTGCTCTTCCAGAGGATCCGCGCTCAGGTCGTACAGCTCCTCAAAGACAGGCGACTCGTCCGGATAGCGCGTGTACTTCCAGCGCTCCGTTCGAATGCCATCCGTCGGGGGGATCCAACCGGCGGCCCGGAACTGATGTTCGTAGAACCACTCCGAGCGCCAGGCCGGCGATCGTCCTTCCAACCACGGCCGCAGGGAACGGCCCTGCATCTCGGAGGGCGTCTTCACTCCGGCCAGGTCGAGCATCGTCGGCGCCAGGTCGACGTTCAGCGACATCGCTTCCACCCGCCGGCCGGAAACAATACCAGGCCCCTGTACGATCAGCGGGACACGGATCGACTCCTCGTGCATGAACCACTTGCCGGCCAATCCATGCTCTCCAAGGTAAAAGCCGTTGTCGCCGGTGTAGACCACAATTGTGTTTTCCCGCAGGCCGAGATTTTCGAGTTCCCCAAGGATCGTTCCGACCGAGCGGTCGACGCCGCTGATCAACCGGTAGTAGCCCTTCACTGACTGCTGGAACAGCTCCGGTGTCGAGAACCGCACCCCCCAACGACGGCGCCCTTCGGAGCGTTGCACCGAAAGCGGCAACCTCGATATCGCGTCGGAGTCCATGGTCTTGGGCACCGGCATGCGCTGGTTCGCGTAGAGCGCGGCATCCGCCGGGTCGTACAAGAACTGCCGTGGATCCTCATCCTGCACGTGAGGCGCCTTGAAGCTCATCGAGAGACAGAACGGCTCATTCTGCTTGCAGGACTGCAGGAACTCCCGCGCCTGGCCGGTCATGATGGCCGTCAGGTGAGGGCCGGGCTCGCCTTCCGGAAAGTACTTGCCCTGCCCCAGAAAACCGGCCCAGTAGTCGAACGCTTCCTTCGGCGCCGGAGCCTTGTCCAGCCCCCACTTGCCGATGAATCCAGTCCGATATCCGGCATGGCGCAGCGCCACCGGGTAGATGCGGTTCAGCTGCTCCGGCGTGAACTGTTTGTTGAAGTCCGTCACACCGTGGCATCTCTCGTACTGCCCGGTGAAGATGCTGGCGCGCGAGGTGACGCAGATTGCAGTCGTCACAAACTGCTTCCCGAACGTCACGCCGCTTCGCGACAGTCCGTCGATGTTGGGCGTCTGCACAATGCGGTTGCCCATGCAGCCCAGCGAGTCCCAACGCTGGTCGTCGGTCAGAAGAAACAGGATATTAGGCCGCCTCCGGCCCTGCATGGCCAGGAGTGAGGGCGCGGCAAGAAATGCTCGGCGGGAGGTCGTCACGCCAGCCATCTTATGCGAATCGGCAGGCATGGGCGGCCGGCTGCGGCGGGTTACACTGAGAACTCATGAACAGGCGTCACCTGCTGGCCAGTTCTCTATTTGGCCTCACCGCTCTCCCTGCCGCCGATTCCGGCCTGAAACCGCTGCCCGAGGCCTCCCTGCGAGTCTCCGATCCCAACCAGTACTGGCTGCGTGTCCGCAACGAACAGTTCTACCTGCCGGAGTGGCGCACGTTCCTCAATAACGGCAGCCTGGGTGTCGCTCCGCGGCCCGTCATTCAGGCCGTGGAAGAGTTTCTGGAACGCGGCGCCGGCCTGATCAGCGATGAGTATCCCCGCTGGGGCTACGAAACGCTCGACGCCGAGCGGACCGAGATGTCGGAGTTCCTGGGCTGCGGGAAGGACGAACTCGCCTTCGTCCACAACGCGACCGAGGGACTCAGTACCATCGCCGCCGGACTCGACCTGCAATCCGGGGACGAAGTCGTGATGACCGACCTGGAGCACCCCAGCGGCAAGGCCGGTTGGGCCGTTCGCGCCCAGCGTCACGGCATCGCGATCCGGGAAGTCCCCGTGCCGCATCCGCCAAGGAATTCCGCTCAACTGGCCGATGTCATGATCTCGGCCATCGGGCCCCGCACCAAGGTCCTGTTCTTCAGTGGGATTCTCAGTCCCACGGGCACCATCATGCCCGTTCGCCAGATCTGCGATGCCGCGCGAGCCAAAGGAGTGCTCACCGTCGTGGACGGCGCGCACATGAACGGCCAGATCCCGGTGAGACTCTCCGAACTGGGCTGCGACTTCTACGCCGGCAGCCCGCACAAGTGGATGTTCGCGCCCGCGGGCAGCGGCATCCTGTACATCCGCGAGGAGAACCTCGACCGCCTGTGGCCCACCATCGTCACCGGCGACTGGGACAACAAGAAAAGCAAGGCCGCCCGGTTCATGAAAATCGGTACGAACAACAAGGGCATCGTTGTCGGCATGATGGCCGGACTTCGCTTCCTCAAGCAACTCGGGCCGGAGAACGTTTACGCGCGCATCCATGAGTTGGCCATGCGCAACTACAAGATGGCCGCGGCGCGTCCCTATCTCGAGATCCACAGTAGCGCGGACCCTTCGCTCTACGGCTCCCTCGTCACCATCGGCTTCCGCGGCGCCAAACTCGACGACCTCTTCCGCAAGGCCCGCGAACGCAAGATCTGGATCTACGGAGCGGAGCGCATGCGCCTCTCCACGCACATCCACACCCGCCAGCAGGACCTGGATGCCTATTACGCCCTGGTCGATGAAGTAGTCGGCCACAAAGCCTGAACCAGCCAGTGACGCTATCGAAAGTCGAGCTGGGGGTGGGTGCTACATTGAAGGGGTCCCCATGCGATATCTGCTCGTCCTGGCCCTTGCGGCCTCCGTATTCGCGGCCCAGCCGCTGAGCCCCGCCGAAGAAGCCCTGCTCGCGCCCATCACCGCGAACGTCCTCAAGGGACACATCTCGTTCCTCGCCTCCGATGCGCTGGAGGGCCGTGACACGCCGTCGAAAGGGCTCGACGTCGCCGCCGAGTATATCGCTTCGCAATTCCGCCGCTACGGGCTTGAGCCTGCCGGGGACGACGGCTACTTCCAGACCGCCAACTACGTCAACGTGACACAACCGGCCGATGGCCTGGAAGTCACGCTCACTTCCGGCGGAAAAACCTGGAAGTCGGACCGGGAGCATGTCATGATCTCCAGTTCCGGCGCTACGCAGGTGAAGGGCGCCTCTGTCGTCAAGGTCACCATTACCGACGAGAACACCCCGCTGCCGGAACGAGCCGAGGTGGAGGGCAAGGCGGTTGTCCTGATTGCGCCACAGCCCCGCAGCCGGGCCATGCTGCGTAAACGGGAGAGCGTGCTCGACCTCAATCCGGCCATCGTCATCACCGGGGGCTTCACCGGCTTTGGCCGCACTCGCCTGCGGGAAGCCTCCGAGAATGCCGCGCAGCGTCCGCCGATGATCACCACCAGCGATCCGGAATTCAACTCCTTCATTGCTTCGCTCGATGCCGCGGCCACGCTCGACGCCGCCGTCCCTGCACCCGTCATCCAGCCGGTGAAGCTGAAGAACATCATCGCCACCCTGCCCGGCAGCGACCCGGCGTTGAGGGACACCTACCTCCTGCTCACCGCCCACTATGACCACATCGGCATCAGCCCGCGCGGCGAAGGCGACCGCCTGAACAACGGCGCCAACGACGATGCCAGCGGCGTCGCCACGGTACTCGCTCTGGCAGAGTCGTTCGCCAGGTCGGCCGCGCGTCCGAAACGCACCCTGGTCTTCATGACCTACTTCGGTGAGGAGAAGGGCCTCTTCGGCTCGCGCTACTACGGCAGCCACCCGGTCTTCCCTCTGACCAAGACCATCGCCAACCTGAACTTCGAACACATGGGCCGCACCGACGATAACGAGGGCGACCGCACCGGCAGGATCACCGCCTCCGGCTTCGATTACACGTCTCTGGGCGAAGCGCTGACAGAGGCGGGCAAGGCCACCGGCATCGAGGCATGGAAGCACAACACCAACAGCGATGAGTTCTTCGGCCGCAGCGACAACCAGTCGCTGGCGGACTCGGGGGTCCCGGCCATCACCGTGGCCGTCTCCTGGATCTTCCCCGACTACCATCGCCCTGGCGACCACTGGGAAAAG
Source organism: Paludibaculum sp. (assembly GCA_049841055.1). Taxonomy (GTDB): domain Bacteria; phylum Acidobacteriota; class Terriglobia; order Bryobacterales; family Bryobacteraceae; genus Paludibaculum. The sequence goes on from JASGIE010000136.1 coordinate 70,331, forward strand.
ATCAACTACCCCAACATGGAAAAGGAGGTGCGCACCTGTGCCCTGACGGCCGAGCGCATCGCCAACGCCACCGATCCGGTGAAGTGGAACGAATCGAACCCAAAGACCTCAAAGTATGTCGAGGCCTGGAAGAAACTCCACTCGACGAACTGAGCCTTACGGCTTCGCCTCGGGTGCTCCGCGCTCGTTCTTTGAATACCGCTCAAAGAACTCCACCATCCTGAGCATGTGATCCATGCGGCGGCCCGGGTTCCCGGAGCGCGTCAGTTCGTGGCCTTCCCCCGGATAGCGGATGTATTCCACCGGCTTGCCCTGTTGTTCGAGGGCGCGAAAGAGCATCTGGCTCTGCGTTGGGCCGGTACGGTAATCGGTGCTGGCATGCAGGATCAGCAGGGGGGTCTGGATCTTGCTGACGTAGGTCAACGGCGATTCCGAGTCGAGAATCTTCCTGGCATCGGGCTGCCACGGGAATCCGCCGAAGGCGCCCTGCACCAGCACGTAGGCGTTCCCTTCCCCATAGAAGGTCGAGAGTTCGTAGACGCCGCGCTGCGCGGCAGCGGCCTTGAAACGGTTGTCATGGCCCACGATCCATGCAGTCAGGTAGCCCGCGTACGAGCCGCCCGTCAGGAACAGCCGGTCCTTATCGACCAGCGGATTCGTCTTCACGGTCTCATCCAGCGCCGCCAGAACATCGCCAGCCGGCCCCGCGCCCCAGTTCTTGAAGTTCGCCTTGAGGAAGGCTCCCCCGTAGCCGCTCGATCCGCGCGGGTTCGCGTACACCACCCCATAGCCCCACGCACAGAATGTCTGGAACTCGTGCCACATCGAGAACTCCCCCGGCCCCCACATCGCCGACGGCCCGCCATGCATATCCAGCACCCAGGGATACTTCCTGCCAGGATCCGCCCCATCCGGGTCCATCACCCAGTACTGCACCTTCCGCCCATCCGGACGAGTCAACCACTTCTCCACCGGCTTGACCACGATCTTGCCGGCGAGCCAGCTCTCATTCAGATCGGTCAACCGCCGGGGCGCGCCGCCCTGCTCCCGGAGGAACAGCTCATTGGGATTTTCCGCGGTTGTCAACGCGTAGACCACCTTCCCACCGCCGGCCGCAAAGAGCTGCACCCCGTTCGGGGCCTCAATCAACGGCTGCAGAATCCCATCCCGAATCCGCATCAGGGGGAATCCGCCATGCCAGCCACTGGTGAACAGAATGGAGCCATCCGAGTTGTAGGTAATGCCTTGCGGTGCGGCATCCCACTTCTGCTCCAGAGGCTTCAACTCTTCGCCTTCGAGATTCACGAGAGCCATTTTGGGCTGCGCGTAGATCAGTTCAGCGGGATCTGAGAACGTCACCAGCAGTTGCTTCCCGTCCGGAGCGAATCGCGCCAACTGCCAGCTGTGCTTCTCATCATCCAGAATGGCGTGGTCGCCGTTGCCTGCCGCATCAATCAGCCGGATGGCGCCACGCCGGAGACGATCCGGATGCAACTTGCTTTCGGGAAACGAGCCGTAGGCGATCAACTGTCCATCCGGCGACCATTGCGGATTGTTGTGGGGCAGAAATCCTTTTGTGATCTGAGTAACTTTGTTCTGAGCTGCAAGATCGACAATGAACAGGTGCGACACGGTCATCTCCGGCGCCAGGCCCTGTTCGCCCAGGAAATTCATCCGGCTGATGACCGTGGGATTGTCTTTCTGACCGTTCTTGTAGAGCCAGGCGCGAATCTGCGCCAGGTCGCCATCCGGCCGCGCCGCGTCCAACTCCGCCTTGGTATAGGACTCATACTCGCGCGCCGGCCGCTCCATCGAATAGGGCGGCACACCTTCAATCTTCGATAACGGAATCGCGCTGCTCACCAGCAGGGCCTTGCCGTCGGGCCGCCACCAAACACCACTGGCGCCGTGCTCCAAAGTGGTCGCGGCCGCCGGCTCACCGGGCCCATCCATCCTCAACAGAAAGACTTGCGGTTTCGGTTTGGCCTTCGCGTCGCCGCCATCGCCGTTTTCAGTCCGCAGGAACGCCAGCCACTTCCCATCGGGGCTCAAACCAGGAGCCGTGTCGTTCCGGTTTCCGAACGTCAATTGGGTGGGTTGCGCCGCCGGATCGTTCAGATCCACTCGCCACAAATGCGTGCGGTATCCATATTGAACTTCGCCGTCTTTGCCCGGATCGGCGAACATCGAGCGAACCCCATAGACGCAAAAAGACCCGCTCTCCGCCACATCAATCGCCGCCACTTGGCGGATCTTCAGCAGATCGGCCGCCGTGATCCGCGTTTTTGCCGCCGGTTGACCGGCAAGAGGCACGAGTCCCAGGAGGAGAAGGCAGAGGAGTCGCATCTCTGCAATGTTAACCTAGAAGAACAGCCCTCCCATGCGAACGCTTCGTTACACCACTAAGAGCGGGATCGACGTGTCCCGTACGGTGTCACGGCTTCCGTTCAAGCGCGGCCTCGACCATCTGCTGCGCGAACTGGATCACCACCGTGGCATCTATCTGTCCTCGGGTTATGAATACCCGGAGCGGTACGCACGATGGGACATCGCCAGCCTCTGCCCGCCTCTCGAGATCACTGGCCGCGGCCAGGAGATTCAGTTCCGCCCTCTCAATACTCGCGGCCAGATGCTGGCCGAAATGCTGTACGCCGCCCTGAAGGACCATCCACACTGGGATTCTTTCGGTCTCTCCGCCGGACTTCTCCAGGGACGCCTCAGGCCGCTGCCTGCCCTGTTTTCGGAAGAAGAACGCAGCAAACAACCGTCGTGCTTTTCCGTCCTGCGCGCCCTGGTGAATGAGTTTCACAACCCCAAGGACAGCCGGCTTTCGCTGGTCGGCGCCTTCGGTTACGACCTCCTGTTCCAGTTCGACCCCATCGAGCTGAAACTGCCGCGCAACGGCCACAAAGACCTGCACCTCTACTTCTGCGACGACATCTGCTTCATGGACCGCAAGCGCGAAGTCATCGAGCGCTATCAGTACGACTTCGACTTCGAGTCCATCTCGACCCTTGGCCTCTCGCGTACCGCCGAGGAGATCCCGCCCGTCGCCGCCAGTGCGCCGCTGGAGATCATTTCCGACCACACGCCGGAAGAGTACGCCGCCAAGGTGGAAACCGTGCGCGGTGGCATGAAGCAGGGCGATTTCTACGAAGTCGTTCTTCGCCAGACGTTCTCGGCCGGCTTCGAAGGCAGCCCGTCCGAACTTTTCCAGCGGATTCAGACTACAAGCCCCAGCCCATACGAATTCCTGCTCCAGTTTGGAGATGAGCAACTCATCGGGGCCAGTCCCGAGATGTTTGTCCGCGTGGAAGGCCGCCGAGTGGAGACCTGCCCCATCTCCGGAACGGCCCGCCGCACCGGCGATCCGCTGCGCGATCACGACCTCATCCGAGAACTGCTGAACTCCCCCAAGGAAGAGTCCGAGCTCACCATGTGCACGGACGTGGACCGCAACGACAAGTCACGCGTCTGTGAACCCGGCTCAGTCAAAGTCATCGGCCGACGCCTGATCGAGCGCTACGCCGGTCTGTTCCACACGGTCGACCACGTCGAAGGCACCCTCGCGGAGGGCTTCGACTCTCTCGACGCCTTCCTCTCGCACATGTGGGCCGTCACCATGATCGGCGCCCCCAAGAAGGCGGCCGCGCAGGCAATCGAGAATCTGGAGAAGAACGCGCGCGGGTGGTACGGCGGCGCCGTGGGCATGCTGTCGCTGAACGGCGACATGAACACCGGCATCCTCATCCGCACGGTGCATCTCAAGAACGGCCTGGCCCGTTATCCGGTAGGCGCGACGCTGCTCTACGATTCCATCCCGGAAGCCGAGGAGCAGGAGACCCGCCTGAAAGCCACCGGCTTCTTCCGCTCGCTCCAGGCAAAGCCGAAGTCGGCCACCGCGAGCGTCGAGGCGGAGAACTCGGGCCGTGGGATCAAGCTCCTCCTCGTCGACAACGACGACTGCTTCATCCAGACCCTGGCCAACTATGCGCGCCAGACCGGAGCCGAAGTGGTGACCTACCGTAGCGGGTTCCCCCTCTCCCTCATCGGCGAGATCAAACCGGATATCGTCATGATCTCCCCGGGTCCCGGCCGCCCGAACGACTTCAACGTCCCCCAAACGGCCCGCCACGCCGCCGCACTCGGCATTCCCGTGTTCGGCGTCTGCCTGGGCCTGCAGGGCATCGTGGAAGCCTGGGGCGGCGAACTCGGCGTGCTGCCCTACCCCATGCACGGCAAGCCGTCGTGGGTGGAACACCGCAATCTCGGTGTCTTTGAGGGCCTTCCGCCCAAGGTGAAGGTCGGACGCTACCACTCGCTCTATGCGCTGCGCGACAAACTGCCGTCCTGCCTGGAGATCACGGCCGAGAGCGAGGATGGCATCATCATGGGCGTCCGCCACCGCGATCTGCCCGTGGAAGCCGTACAATTCCATCCCGAAAGCCTTCTGTCGACGGACGGCGAGCACGGGCTGCAGATGATCCGGAACATGGTCAAGCTGTACGGGCGCGCCAAAGTGGCCCATTGACCATGCACCAGCCGTCGCTGCTCCGAAACCCGCCGGTCTCCCCAGAGGCTGAAGTTCGCTGCGCCTTAAGTAAGCACAAACACTCTTTGCCGTGGCGCATCGGGCTATCCGGCTCCGGCATCTCTACTGATGTGGATGCTTGGCAACAGCCGCTGGTGTGGCTGCGCAGGATCGTCTCAAACAGGCAGAGGCCGCTGGCAGCCGCGTCAGCTATCTCAGCCGGTTTGAGTCACTTACCGGGAGTCCTCTAGGTTGGATCCCCGGGTACTGGAACTAGTGTGCCATTGCGTCCTAGGGCAAAAGTCTGAATACTGGAAGAACCATGGACCTTTCCGACGCTATCTACATTCTCTTTCTCGTAATCTGCGCCTGGTTGGCCATGAACTGGGATTCGAACGGTGGCGGTGGTAAACGCTCCCGGCTCCCTGCCGCATCCTGAAATGCCTAAGGTTCTTGTGCTCGGCGGCGGTCTCGCCGGGCTCTCCGCAGCGGCTGCCCTTGGCCAGTCCGGCCACCAGGTCACCGTCCTCGAGGCGCGCCATTTCCTGGGCGGCCGTGCGACTTCCTATCCTCTGCCCGCCGACGAATCCGGCGAAGTGATCGACAACTGCCAGCACATCCTGCTGCGCTGCTGCGTCAACCTGCTCGACTTCTACAAGCGTCTCGGTGTCGAGCAAAGCATCCACTTTCATAAGGAATTCTTCTTCATCGAGCCCGGAGGCCGGACCTCCACCATGAAGGCCGGCATCCTGCCCAAACCGCTACATTTCACCGGTTCGTTCGCAACACTTCACTTCCTTACCCTGCCGGAGAAAGTGGCCGTCGGCCGGGCGCTGCTCGCCATCCAGAGTGAGTGGCACACCCGCAAGGATCTCGACGCCATCACCATGCTCGACTGGCTCCGGGAGAAGGGCCAGCCGGAGCAGGCGATCGAACGTTTCTGGCGCCAGATTCTGGTCAGTTCCATCAATGAGGAACTCGACCGCATGGCCGCTTCGCATGGCTTCCAGGTCTTCTACCTCGGCTTCCTGGCGTCCTCCAACTCGTATCAGATGGGCGTACCCGCCGTTCCGCTGGGCGAGCTCTACTCCCAGGAGGCGTGGAAGCGCATTCCCGGCGTCGATATCCGGTTTCGTACGCCCGTCACCCGCATCGAGTTCGGGGACGGGAAGGTGAGCGCGGCATACTCCGGCGATGAGCGCTTCACCGCGGACCACTACATCTCCGCCCTGCCATTTGAACGGCTTGCGCTGCTCGCGACGCCCCTCAACATCGACTATTCGCCCTTCGAACACTCGCCCATCACCGGCATCCACCTCTGGTTCGACCGCCCGGTCACCAATCTGCCGCACGCCACGCTGCTCGACCGCACGCTCCAGTGGGCCTTCAACAAACAGGACGGCCGCTACATCCAACTGGTGGTCAGCGCCTCGCGGACCCTCACGGATATGCCGCGAAACGAAGTGATCGATCTGGCCGTCCGAGAATTAAAGGAGTTCTTCCCTGCCGCGCAGGACGCGAAGCTGGTGAAAGCACATGTCGTGAAGGAGATCCGCGCTACATTCTCCGCCAAACCGGGCCTGGAGCATCTGCGGCCGGAATCCCGCACCAATGTCCCCAATCTGGTGCTCGCCGGCGACTGGACTCGTTCCGGCTGGCCGGCCACCATGGAAGGGGCCGTTCGCAGCGGCTACAAAGCCGCTGAAGTTGTTTACCCCGCTGGAAGTTACCTGCTGCCGGACATCGCTTAGAATTGAATTATGCGATCGCGTTTCCTCGCTCTGATGGCCCTGCTGGCGTTCGCCTTCCCTGTGCTGGCCGATCCGCCCATGACTTCACTGAAAATCGAAGTGAAGACCTACACCGACAAGCCCATCGATCGCGCCAGCGTGATCGTGAAGTTTTCGCCCGGGCGGAATTACGTCAAGTTGGGTAAGCGCACGCACACTGCCTGGCAGATGAAAACAAACCAGGAAGGTGTGGCGAAGATCCCACCACTGCCCCAGGGCAACATCCTCATTCAGGTCATCGCCAAGGGCTACCAGACCTTCGGACAGACTTTTGAGGTGAACGAAGCCGAACGAACGATTGAAGTGAAGCTCAATGCTCCACAGCCGCAAGTCAGCGCTCACTAAGGCAGGCGTCGAAGCAGAGCACGGGCCGGCGATCCATCCGAACCCGGTATCAACAAGGGCAGACAAACGAGTTCATAAGAGCCCGGCTCGATGTGTGTCAGCACCAGCCCCTCGATGACATAGATCCCTGCGCCCAACAGCGCCACGTGGGTCTCGCGTAAGTCGTTTCGGAAACCGCCGACGGAAAGATAATCGACGCCCACCATCCGCACCCGGGCGGCGGCCAGTTTCAGCGCCGCCTCCTCGGATACGTAGACAAACTCTTCCACGAACTCCGGTCGCTCCAGATACTCCCGCGAGTTCCTGGTCTTGAAGATGACCCGAGCGCCGGCGGGCAGGTCGTCCGGCACATGCCGCGCCCGCACAGCCTGCGGGTCGTCCACCTCAATCACCAGGGCCGGCCCCATCAACTGGTCCAGCGGCATGTGCTCCATGCTGACGCCGTCGGCCAGAAAGTGGCGCGGCGCATCGACATGGGTCCCGGTGTGGGCTGTCATGCCAAGCACGGTCAGATTGAAGGGGTCCCTCCGCTCCAACGACATCGTCTGCTCGACGCGGACAGGAGTGTCTCCGGGCCAGACGACCATTCCGCTGCCGATGGGTGTGGAGATATCGATCCAACTCATGCGGTTTAGCGTTCCGGGATTTCGCCCAATGGACGCCAGTAGATGTTGCGGAAGGCCACCGGACCGTGATCGCCCTGCAGCATCAGCGAATTCGTCGCAGCTTCCGGAATCTCCATGTGAGCACGCGTGCCCTCTGGCACTTCCACATCCCGCTGCACTTCCACGCCGTTGAACATCACCAGCAGGAACCGTGCATTCTCCGTCTTCTTGCCGGATGCGTCGAATCGGGGAGCGCGGAACCAGATGTGATACCTCTGCCAGTTGCCGGGCGCCAGCATCGCATTCACCCTCGGAGCAGAACCACCCACCGGCCGGTTGTTGATCCAGCGGTGATACACGGCGGCGCAGTCGCCCGTCGTCAGGTCCTGCGATCCGAAGCTGTCGAGAATCTGGATCTCATACAGTCCTTGCAGGTACACTCCGGAATTCGCGCCCTTGGGGATCATCCACTCGATGTAGAGTTCGATGTCGCCAAACTTCTGGTCGGTGACAAAGTTCTGCGTCCGGCCGTTCTTCCCGTTGATCATGCGGTCGCCCGTGTTCCCCACAAAAGACAGTGCCTTTGGAGAATACATGCGGTCGAAGCGGATCCCGCGCGCCGCCGCCCATTCGTGCGGCTTCGTCGGATCCATGGCGTGCCACCCTTCGAGGTTTGTCCCGTTCAGCAGGGGTTTCCATCCCTCCTGAGTGAGATAGGGTGCGTCCTGGGCCCAAACTCCAAGCGTCGCAACAAGGACGCCGGCGAAGAGAAGAAGACTGCGTCTGAACATGGGGACATTATTTCACGGCGCCGCCAGGTGGGGGAGCGCTTTCATTCGGTGGTGGCGCCGCGGGTGGAGGAGGCGGCGGGGGGACTTCGATCTGCACAGTGGCTACAAAATAGGGCCGCGTCTGTGCCGGATCGGGATAGAACCAGCCTGACCCCTCGGTGTTCACCACCTCGAAGTAATACTGCAGATCCCATCGCGGATCGGCATCCTCCGCGGTGAGAGAAAACAGCGCGTGCTGCGGCGATGCCTCCACCACCTTCCAGGCGGCCAGTTGATTCAGCGGCCTATAGTGCAATCGCACCGTCTTTACGCCGGTGACGGGATATACGCGCAGCAGCAGTTGCACGGGCTTGCCCGCGAAGATCAGCTTGGGCGCGTTGTGCTCCATCGCCGGCTTCGCCACCGGATTCGGCCAGCGCTGAGGAAGGGGCGCGGGCGCCTTGCTCTGCAGGATCAGTCCACTGTACTTCCAAGTGCCCTCGGGCATCGCCACGTCGACAACTCCCGACTGCGACTTCACCACCTTCTCCTCCACCGAACCATCCGCTTTCACGAACAGCGCCTTGAACTCGTCGCCCTTCACTTTGACCCGAAAGATCTGTCCGCCAGTCCCTTCCAACGAATCGCCGAAGAGCAAGTTGGACGGAAGGTGAGTCGGATTGCCGGCCACCGCGCGTACCTCCGCATAGGGCACCAACGGCATGGCATTGGCCGTCAGACCACCGCCTTGTAGCCAGCCGTAGCCTCGCTGTTCCTCATAAACGGTCTCCGGCGAAACAGGCGCGAAGCCTGCCAGCACGTTGCTCTGTTCGACGGACCGATTCTGCCGGTAGCTGTTCTCCCGCTCCTCTTTGACCGGAGCTCCAAAATCGAACCCATAATCGACCCGGCCGTACTTCTTCCAAAGATCCACCCGCTCCTTCAACGTCTCCACGTCCTGCTGCACGTAGGGAACCTTGTCCTTCCAGTGCCCGACATCGTCAGGACCGAACGCCATATTGGCCGGATAGAGCCCATCGGTGAGTTTCACCAGTTGCAGCCACACCAGCAATGCCCCGGACAACTCCCGCTGCGCGGCGTACAAGGCATTCTCGTCATTGGTGTGCTCGAACCACACCAGGTGATCGGCCGCCATCTGCTTGCGCCCGTGATACCGGGCCAACAGGGTAAGTACGTCGAGGTCGGGCTTGGTGCCGGACCACTCCTTGTGCGCATCGCCCAGCACGGCTTGTGCCCGCGCCACCGCCTGCTCTGTCGCCAAGGCGTAGGCGTGAAAATGATCCGCCGTCTGCACCGCGGTCTGTTTGGCGGATCCACGCCCCTCCAGCCGGTTGCGCGCATTCTCCTCGAACGACGCAACATACCGCCAGTCGCTGGGCCGCACATCCGCATAGGAGTCGATCAGGCCGCCCGGATTGATCTCCGGCCAGATGTACATGTTCGGATCGGCCAGGTGCACCGCCACCAGTTCATTCAGCACTTTGCTTGCATTGCGTGTCGCCTCGAAGACATCTTTCCCCGCTGCACCAAAGCGCCGTTGGAACTCATCCAGCCACAGCCGCTCCGGCTCCTCCGGGTTGTAGCTGAGCCGCCCCCACAACAGGTAGAACAGCCAGTAACGCTCCCACTCCCACTTCCAGAACACCCGGCCATTCTGCGCTTCCGTGAATACACCCCACTGTCCAGGACGATTGCCGAAACCCTTCTGCGCCATTGGCGGATCGATCTCAAAGCCCGCCGCGCCGCTCATGGGAAACGTGGCCGCGGCCCGCTTCACATAATCCGGATCGCCCCACATCAGCAACCGGTGCGAACCCAGCCCCCAGAGCTCCCAGTAGAACTGCCACTGCCGGGGTCTTTCGGAAACCGGGGGCTTCTCCAGGAAGTTCAGGAACGAGTAGTTGGGCCACGTCTCCGCGGGCGGATAGGGCCGTCCCAGATCCTCCGCCCAGTACTTGGAAGACAGCCGCAGCGGGACCTTCGCCCCCAGCGCCGCCTCCATCAGCCCGGACTGCATCAACCAGCCTCGCAAGTCCAACTGCACCAGCCGGCCTGTGTCCCTCAACGCCTTGAAGACGTAATCCCGGTAGAACGCCACCTGGCGGTCCGAGGGAATCCCGGACTCGCCATTCGTCCGCATCTGCACGCTGCGGATCCCCGGACAGGCCTGTAGAACCATCTTCAACGCCGCGTAGGAGTAGGGTCCGATATTCTCGGCGGTCAGCCCTTCCACGCTGGGCGTCATACCCCGCTGGATATCGTGTTCCCAGATCCCCAAGGTGAAATCAACTCCATACTCATTGGCGGTCTGGGCGATGAATTTGAGGGTCTCAAGATTCCTGGCTCGCTGCTCGGCGGTCAACCCCTTGGCGCGCACCTGAGGGAACTCCGGCACCTCCACCCAGAATGGATACGGCGGCGCCAGGTAATCCGTCTGATGGGCGAAGACCAGGTTGAACCGGTTGTAGCGGTTGCGCGCCAGCATCTCGAAGAACGCTCGCCAATGCTCGTGGTCGTAATACCAGCCTCGTTCCAGTTCTTCGTTGTGCAGGAACCAGCGGATGCCGCGCATCTGATTCGGCGGATCGACCTTCGCCGGAGCCAGATGCCCCAGCCGCCGGATCTGTTCAGCGGCCTCCAGCAGCCCGTACATCAGCCCCCTCTGGCTGCCGCCCCGGATGATGTTGCCCGTGATGGAGAACCCGTCGCCGGAAAGCACCATCGAGAACTCGGTAAGGATCTGGTTGCGCTCCGGAGCAAGTCCACGCGCCTCCAACGCCTTCCGGTACTCCACCATGCCGAAGTCGAGCGGGCCGGCTGCCCTCACTGCTCCGCACGCAGCCAGCACGACAATCGCAGTCTTATGGAACCAGGAGGAGAGTTGCACGGCGGCCTCCATTATAACGGCGGATCAGCAGCCGCATACCACCGGCGCTGCAATCCACAAAGGCCGGAACCGCTGACCGAATATTCATGAAATAACCGCGAAGCTCTGCTGCAAATTGGGGGAATCCGGGAACCAATGCCACGCACTCAGTGTCAGAATGCACAGCAGCGCCCCTGGAGACAACATGCCTCTGACTCTTTCCGTCGAGGCAGGCCCGCGCCCGGTGGAGGACTTGGCGGATCCTGATCTGCCATGGCTTCCCTTCGCCGCCTGCCTGGTGGCCGGAATCGCAGCCGCCGCCCTCACCGCGCCCAGACCGCAGCCTTTGTCCGATCCCGCCGTCTGGACGCTTTGGAAGGCCCTCTTCGCCGTGGCGTTCGCAGCAGGGGCCACGGCCCTTGTGGCGCGCGTCACTCTGCCGTACTTCACCGCTTGCGCCGACGAACACGCATCCGGACTCGCCTGGAGATCCGCCGCCATTGGCGTGTGGTTCGCCCCTATGGCCGCGATCGCCGCGCAGCAGTCTCTGCTGGCGCTGCCGGTGGCGTTTGCGTGCGGCCTGGCCGCGGGCCGGCTGCTGCGAGGATCCGCACGGCTCCTCACGGAACCAGCCGCCGCCGGGTATGACGAACCAGTCGCGATGTTCGCCGCCCGCTATCCCAGCCAACTCACCCGTGAACTCGCCTACTCTGTCGCGGCGGCGGCAACACTGGAACTCTCCGCGGTCTGTGCTCTTGGAGGACACATTCTGGCCGCCTCAATTCTCACCGGCATCGCGGCATCACTCATGGCCGCTTCAGCACCGGAAACTCAGGCGCGCCAGGAGATCGGCCACGCACCGCTTCGCTTGCTGCTCCACGCGAGCCTTGCACTCATACTGGCCTGCCTTGCTTTGATCCCCATTCCAGCCTTCCGTACCGTCAAAAGCCGGAACGTGGCGCCCCGCGGGCACGAGGCGGCAGACGGCCTCTCCGGCGCGGATCTCATCTCTGGCGCGATCCTTCTGGCGGACAGCCGGAATGCCGCCAAACTGACCCTCCCCACCCCGCACGGCCGTGCCGGCTCAGCCCGGCCTCAGGCGACCCCGCCCTCCGTCCTGCCCTTCTCCGGTCTGTATTGGGTCCTTTCGCCACCCCACCGGCGCCCCTCCGCCAGTGCCCGGGTCTATCACGACTCACCGGTCAGCTACAGCTTTACCGGCGGCCATCACAGTTTCATCACGATGCAGGCCCACCAGCAACTGCCCTCGGCTGTCGACCCGCGCTGTTGCTCGGCCCTGGACGTGACCGTCGAAAATGCAGACCCCATTCCGAACTCCGTCGACTTGTATGTCCTGCTGACGACCTCTGAACTCCCCCAGGCTCCTCGACTGCCACTCGGCCGGCAAAGAGTCATCGGGACCGGTGAAGTGGTGCTGCGATTCCCCATCCCGCCGCATCCTGCCATCGGCAGCTTCGACCGGATCGTCATCGATTTCGTTCTCAGCGGCCTAAGGTTCAACCGGAGCGCCAACGTCGCCATTCGAAGCTTTACCTTCGTCCCCAAAGACCGCTAGACAGCCGGGCCGGCGCGTCCGTCAATTCTGAGGCATAGGCTGTGGCATCGGTTGCGGCATCGGTTGCGGCTGTACCGGATGCGGCCCGCCCATCGGGAAGCCTGGCGTGCGGGCCAGAATCCCCAGGAAGATCTCGATCTGGTCGTCCCAGAAGTCCCACGAATGCACGCGTGGCGAGATCTCCCGGTATTCATAGGGAACCTTCTTCGAGGCCAGCAGATCAACGAAGTCCCGATTCTGCTTGATCAGAAAATCCTGCCCGCCGCAGGCAATGTACAACAGCGGCATCTGTCCCGCCGGCACCTTATCCAGAAGCTCAAATGGATCCCGTTCCTTCCGCGCCGCCGAATCCGCGGGCCCGAACAGAGCATTCATCTCCTCTGTCCGTTTGCGTGCCTCGGCTGTGGCATTGGACGGAACCGCCATCGGCGTGCCGTGCGAGATCGCCAGTGCGCCGCTAAACGCCCCGATCGCCGCGAAGCGGCCCGAGTGCTTCAAGCCCAGGAACATCGCTCCGTACCCACCCATCGACAATCCGGCCACCGCCCGCGCACGCCGCAGTGGAATGCTGCGATAGTTGCTGTCGATATACGGGATCAGGTCCTTCACAATCATGTCCTCGTACTTCGCCGCCGGATCGGCAGCGCTGTTCACATACCAGTTGCGGCCCACGTCCGGCATCACCACGATGATCCCGAAGCGGCTCGCATAAGCCGAAACATTGGTCATGAACGTCCACGCCGTGTGGTCGTCGCCCAGGCCATGCAACAGGTACAAAACCGGATACCGGCGCGTCGACTGCTGGTAGTCCATGGGGAGAATTACGTTGTACAGCCGGTCGGCATTGAGCGACTCGCTGTGGTACTTCTGCGTCAGGACATTCCTGGCGACCACACCCTTGCTGACTTCGGCCGCCTGAGCGATACACACTGCGGCAGCCACCGTGAACAGGATTCGAAGAAACATGCTGAGCCGGAGTATATCGCACGGCTCCTCTCTTCACCCGGGCTGCTATCCTGTCCGGAGATCGGATATCGAGGAGAGTCATCATGACCGTGCAGGAAGTAATGCACACGCTCGAATCTCTGGGCACCGAACAGGCGCGCAAGATCTACCGGCGCCACGGCGCGGCCGACCCTATGTTCGGTGTTTCCTTCGCCCACATGGGGAAACTCCAGAAGCAGATCAAACGGGACCAGGCGCTGGCCGTCCAGCTCTGGGCTACCGGCAACTTCGACGCCCGGGTGTTGGCGACCATGATCGCCGATCCCCAGGCCATGAGCCCGGCGGAACTCGAACGCTGGGTGAAGGACCTCGAAGGCTACTCGCTTACAGACCTGTTTGGAAAATTCGTCGCCCAGACGCCGCATGCCCGAAAACTGCGCGAGAAATGGATGAAATCGAAGGAGGAGTTCACCGCCCAGGCCGGATGGCTGCTCCTCTCCTATGCGGTTTCGGGCGGTGAAGGACTGAGCGACGACTACCTCCGGGAGATCATCGCCTTCATCGAGAAGAACATTCACAGCTCGATGAACCGCGTACGCCACTCCATGAACGGCGTCATGATCAACATCGGAATCCACCGCGAACCTTTGCGTCCACTGGTGCTGGCCACAGCCGCCCGCATCGGCAAAGTGGTTGTCGATCACGGTGAGACCTCGTGCGAAACTCCGGATGCCGCCGCGTACATCGCGAAGACGCTTGCCCACTACGCGAAGAAGAAGAAAGGAGCCTGACACGATGACCACCAGACGCTGGTTCTCTCTCGCCGCGCTCGCCGCACCGGCTGCCGCGCAAACCGGTGGCCCGGCGTCCGAATTCCTGTGGGAGTTCAGCTACACCGCTCAGCACGCCATCGACCTCGCCAAGGCTTTCCCGCCGGAAAGATTCGCGTGGAAACCCGCGGCCGGTGTTCGTTCGACCGGAGAAGTCTTCGTTCATCTGGGTGCAGGCAACCTGATGTTGCTCGGCAAAGCGGGGGCACCCGGCACCTGGCCCGACGTCAAGGAGATCCACGACTGGGAGAAGACCAAATCCTCCAAAGACCAGGCAGTGGAGCTGCTGGTGCGTTCCAAGACAGCGGTGGAGAAGGCTTACTCCGAAGCCGGAGCCGCCGGCCTTGCGAAGAAGGTGGATTTCTTCGGCAAGCCGGCCACGGCCAATGCGATCTATCTGCGGATCCTGGCCCACACCAATGAACACCTGGGCCAGATGATCGCCTACGCCAGAATGGCTGGAATCACACCGCCATGGAGTAAATCCGAATAAACTTGATGCTCGGAATTTGACTATCGTAAGATAGAAGCATGACCAAGTTAGTCATGTTTGCCATAGCGGCGCTCTGCGCCCTGCCAACCTTCGCCTTCGACCAGCCCAGAATCATCGTGCTCGACCGTGCCCGAGACTTTGCCCCTCACATCCGCACGGCAGCTGAGAATCTGAAGCTGAACATTGAATTCCATGACAGGCACGCCACTCCGCACTTCACTGTAAACCTGGGGCCGAAGTTCGAGACGACGTCCGCCCAGGTCATGCACCGCAAGGTGACCGGACGGGCGGAAGACTCGAGACTCGAACT
This sequence comes from Paludibaculum sp., assembly GCA_049841055.1. Classification (GTDB taxonomy): domain Bacteria; phylum Acidobacteriota; class Terriglobia; order Bryobacterales; family Bryobacteraceae; genus Paludibaculum. The sequence continues at coordinate 85,413 of JASGIE010000136.1, forward strand.
CCGCGAGGCAGCCACCCGCAAAGTGCTCACCTCGCACGAGTTCCGCATGGGCACCGACGAGTCGTCACGCCGCACAGCGGCCCGCGAGTTTGTGCTGAAGCTGCAGAAGCACCTGAACCTCTATGACAACAGCGATGTGGAAGTCCGCGAGTAAGCAGCAATCCCGGCGGCCTGGTTTCTCCAGGGGACACCAGGCCGCCTTACTCGCCGCTTTTAGGGCAGAACGGACGCGCGCCGGCTGAACAGGAATCGGATCCGTTCATCAGAGGGACCCGTCGTCCGGCTCGCAACGCGCTTCAGCGGCGCTCCTTCATACTTCTGATACGAGTACTCAATCTGGCCGCCTGGCCCCAGGGCAACCGTGACAGTCTCGACGGACTTCGGTTCATCCGGGATCCGCGCACCGAACCAGCGGCCGTCCTCCACCTGGCTCCAGGTCGCCACCGAGAGGGTCGATCCGACAGGGAACGCCTGACCGCCACTGGTCCTCGCGTAACGAACGGCAACATCGTTCCCCGTCAGAGTCGACATCGTCTGTGTCTGCCGGTCGATCCAGGAAGTGATGACTTTGCCCTGCAGAGGATTGAGCTTCACCGCGCTGCCTGGGGATGCCCTCTGGTTCAGGAATGTGGCAACCCGCACATTGGGCGCCGAGCAACCGCACAAACCGGCAGCCGCTGCCAGGCAGGCGAACCAGCTCGGGTCCTCATCGCTGCCTCCCGATCGGAGCCGTGTATACATAATCATTGGCGCGAACCGGCTCGTGGCAGCCAATGCACTCGTCCGAGAACGACGCCGCTTCCCCGTACGGCTTCAATCCGGTCCCTCGCCACCGTGCCCAGCCCCATCCCTTGGTCGCCGCATACTTCCGGCTATCTCGAATCATGATCTCCACGTGCTGGAAGGCCCCGGTAGTGACCACATCCAGGCCGTCCTTGCTCTGCGCCCAGGCGACCTTCGCCAGGACCGAACCGTCCGGCCATGGATTGATCTGGTTCTCTTCGATCGCCTTCACCGCGGTCTCGTTGCCGAGAATCATGCGCATCGACTGGTTGTCGAAGCGGTCGGTACTGCTGATCGGCTTCCAGTTCCTGTAATCCTCCGGAAACTCGATGCCGTTCGGCGCGGCTGGTGGCTTGGTTCGTGTCTCGCCGCCCGCGATCCAGGTCTCGAGTTCCTTCTGCGAGGCACTGACTTCCACGGCCGGAGTCTCCGGTTGAGGGGTGGAAGATTCCAGGTAGTTTCGCAGGACAGCAAGCTCCTCCTGGCTGATGGCCGATTCCGGATGCATGCGGCGATAGGGTGGCAGCGGCATCGCACCCAGTTGGATCTGGTTCACCGCTTCGTACAGCATGGCCCGCTGTTTCCCTGCCGGCTTTGATCCGAGTTCTGAAAAGTTCAGGTGTTGTCTCGCCGTTTTGACGTCTTTAGCCACCAGCCAGTACGCCGGTACAACCTGGTCGAACCAGGCAAGTTTGGTTTCGTTCGAGTGACAGTCATAGCAGGCCTTTTTGAGGATCTGTTTCACCTCGGGAGGGGCCTGCAATTCACCCGTCACCGGCGGGTTTTTCAGCTCGGGCCGGATAAACTGAAGACCGGCAAATACAACGCCGCCGGCCACCGCAATTCTGAGCAAAGTACGCCTGTAGGCGCTGTGCGTCTGGGCCATTCCGTCACTCGTTCCGGTACGCGGATTGGTGCTGGAACAGCACGCACACAAAGGGCGCGAACCTGACTATTTAGATGGGTGAATCTATACAACGGTGGATGGTTTCGACGGCCCGAAAGATGCACGCGGGAGAATCTATCTTTCAAAATGGACTCACTAACAGTTCCGGCCCGGCAGCGGCTTCGCGGAAGTCGCAACCGGGCCGGAGAATCCTATGCAGGATTGTGATCTAGACGACGAGCTTCCAGGGCGCGCGGTACTTCTCAACCAGCGCCGGCTTCACCGCATCCTGCTTCACCGTCCACTCCTTCTCGTCCCAATCAAGCCACGTCTTGTGACGCATGGACAGGTTCGCCAGAATGCAGGTCGTCGACGACCGTACGCAGGTCTCAATGTCGCTGGTGGGCCGCTTGCGGGATTTGATGCATTCCATGAAGTTGCGCCAATGCGGCACATTCATCTGGCTCATCTCTTTGTCTTTTTCCCAGGTCTGCGGTTCCATCTTCGTCTTGTTGTTGGGGATCAACCAGCAGCCTGAGCGGTTCACCATCAGCGTCGCCTCGGTGCCATGAATCGTTGTCGCCGCGCCCTGGTTCATCCCGAACATCGGCATCGGATTGCAGGTCCGGCTTTCATAGGAGCTCATGAACTTCGGATAGCGGAACGTGGCCAGCATCGTGTCCGGTGTCTGGACATTGTCCTTCACATAGAACTTATCGCCCATCGCCGACACAGACAGCGGCATCACCTCGTCGAAGCACTGATGCAGCGGGTCAATCAGGTGCACGCCCCAATCGGTCATCGCGCCGCCGGCATAGTCCCAGAAGTAGCGGAACGTGGGGAAGGTGGTCGTCTTGACGCCCCAGCGGTTCGGATTGAACGGCACTTTGGGTGCCGGTCCAAGCCACATATCCCAATCGAGATCCGCGGGCGGAGTCGTGTCGGCCGGATCGCCAAACCCGGCTTCCTTGGTCAATCCATTCTGGAATGCATGGCAAAAGGTCACTTCGCCGAGGATGCCGCTCTTCACCAGTTCGGCCGCCTTCTGGAAGTAACCACCGGAGCGCTGCATCGTCCCGGCCTGCACGACGCGGTCGTACTTGCGGGCGGCCTGCACCATCTTCCGGCCTTCATTGACGTAGGTACAGGCCGGCTTTTCGACGTAGACATCCTTGCCAGCCTTGCAGCCTTCCACTGTCATGTAGGCATGCCAGTGATCCGGTGTAGAAACGCAGATCGCGTCGATCGACTTATCCGCGATGATGTCGCGGAAATCGGTGACGGCCTTCACCTGCACGCCTTTCTTGGCGGCGGCGGAGACGGCCCGCTCCAGATGCGGCCCATATATATCGCAAACCGCGACGGGCTGCGCTTCCGGAACCTGCATCGCATACGAGAGGTTGCCCGAGCCCATTGCGCCAAGGCCGATGAATCCTACCGCGATGCGGTCATTTGCGCCCCGAACCCGGCCTGTGAACAGCGAAGTAGTGAGTGCGGCGCTGGCGCCGGTGAGGATGCTTCTACGAGAATGGATGGTGTGTCTGGCATGGGCAACTCCCGAAAATATGAATCGATCCCGCCTTATGATCATACGGCGATCCGCGGCGCCCGGAGGGGCTCACCTGCGATAGCCTCACCGGTTGAACAGATTTGTATCCAGAAAATCATTCCGGAACTTGCCCGACGGATCATACTTTGCGGCGAGCGCCAGGAACTGCGGCAGCTTCTCATACCGCGACCGGAGTTGCGCCGGTGCAATCGTAAACAGCTTGCCCCAATGTGGGCGGTGCTGGAAGGCGGAAAGTTCCTTCTCGATCACAGGCAGCACGCGCTGCACCGCCGGCCAGTCCTGCTTCCAGGTGAAATGGATGGCCACGCTGGGCTGCTTGTAGCTGGGACTCATCCAGAGATCATCCGCCGCGATGGTACGAATCTCCGAGATCAGCAGATGCGGCGTGATCTGGTCTCGGAGTTTCTCCACGGGCCAGGATCGCGTCCACCGCATTCTTCCTGGGTACGAAAAACTCCGACTGCAGTTCCTTGCCGGCACTGGGAGTGAAGCCCATCCGAAAATGCGGCAGCCGTTCATACCAGGGTCCGGGTACACCCATCTGCTCCGTACAGTTCACCGCGGACAACTCGGCGATCGGGTGCAGGTTTTTGGTGGCGCGTTTGCGCGCCGAAAATTCAGCGGGCGCGGCGAAGGGCGTCCCGTCGCCCACCCTGCTCTTGATCCAGACCTCGTTGATGCGCTGTTTCTGCCAGTCGGTGAACAGGCTCACACTGTAGCCACTCGCCTGGATGGCATCGAAGTGATCCTTCATCTGCGACAGCGGCAGGTTCTGGCGTCGACGTTCCTCGAGGCGGAGAAGCTTCGGCTGGATGTCCAGCGTCAACCGCGTGATGACGCCCAACGCGCCCCCAGCCCCACAACTGCGCCGCGAAACGCGTCGCCGTCGGCTTTCCGCGAGAGCTTCACTACATCGCCGCCCGCCGTAACCAACTCCAGCGCGGCCACTGCCGTGGACAGATTCCCGACTTTCTCACCGGACCCGTGCGTGCCCGTGCTGCACGCCCCTGCAATCGAGATGTGTGGCAGTGACGCCAGATTGTGCAAGGCAAAACCCTTGCCGTCCAGATACGGCCCCAACTGCCCGTAGGTGATGCCGGCATCCACCGTCACCGTACGGGCCGCGGCGTCCACCGCAACCACCTCGTGCATCGGCTTCAGCGACAGCAGGTTGTATTTGCTGTCCGCAAGGGAATTGAAGCAGTGCCGCGTGCCAAGGACCTTGACCTTCTTCTGAGCCCGCAGATATGTCTTGATCTGCTCGACGGAGGAAGCCTCCTGCAAATGCTCTGTACTGTAGGTGAGATTCCCGCCCAGTTCGACAGTTTCTCGCCGGCCATCCAGGCGGACAACGGTGTGCTGACGGGAGCGGCCCCCGCGGCCGAGAGCAGTTTGAGGAACGTTCACTTGTCCACGGCCGCTCAGGATATCAGATAAAACACGGAAGATTCGTCCGGCGGGCCAGCGGGCGCCCTCAACCGGGGTTCATCCTTCCGTCGGGCTATGCTTTAAACTGGGCACATGGCCACGGTAGATCAGTTGGATCGGATTACTGTCGAGCCGGGTAGAGTGCGGAGGGAAGCCGTGCATCCGCGGAATGAGAATCACGGTTCGTCGCGTGCTGGAGCTCCTGGCCGCTTATCCGGACCGCGCTTCGATCCTCGCCGAGTACCCATTTCTCGAGCAGGAAGACTTTCAGCAATCGCTCCGCTTCGCGGCCGCTGCTGTTGACGACGAACAATTGAAGACCGATCGAGTAGCGTGACGCGCGTTCTACTGGACCAGGGCATTTCTCCCGTCACCGCCGGCCTGCTGCGCGAGCAGGGATTTGATGCCATACATGTGTGCGAACTCGGTATGGAGCGGGCCGAAGACGCACAGATACTGGAAATCGCGCGGCTCGAATCACGTGTCTGTGTGACGTTGGATCACGACTTCCATTCCCACCTGGCTGCCACTGGCCACGGACGACCCTCCGTAGTGCTGCTTCGTGTCCAGAGTCTGGATTCGCGTGGTCAGGCAGAACTGATCGAAGCAATTCTCCGTCAGTGCGAACTTGTCCTGGTGGAGGGTGCGGCAATCTCCGCCGATCGGGAGAGAATCAGAATCCGCCGTCTCCCTCTCAGATAGCCGCGGTGAACCTCATCGGCTGGCTGTAGCATTGGCAGCAGTTCGCGGAACGGCCTTTCTACGCACACAAGTCGCCAGACGCCCCGACTGTCGAATCAAAACCGTTCAGCACAACATCCGCACCACCGCCGTCACATTGGGAGGTGTCGGCACCGCCGTCGCGCCAACGCCAGGTCCCGACACCGTCCACACCGCCGGCGACCCCAACCCGCCCTTCCGCTCCGCCGTATACACGCTCGACAACAGCTCGAACGAATCCTGATCCGACTGGTACAACTGCTGCAGCTTCTGGGCGAACCGGTCCGTCGCCGGAAGAGTCGTAGTCACTTCCCCAGCGGATTCGGAACGGTGTTTGTGAAGAAATAGTTGTAGACCTTCCGGGTAGGCCATCTGGAAGCACTCCCGGTGATGCTGATTCACGAAGAACTTCGAATCGGCCGCCACATACCCCTGCACGTTTGACTTGACGGACCGGTCCATCAGGCCGCCCATTAACGAATTCTTGAAGCCTTTCCCGAGCTTGGCGTACTGCGATCGCTTCAGCATCATCGCCGCATACAACCGGCAGCACTCGATCTGCGAGAACACCGGCTCGTGCGTCTTGAACTGCGAACCGCACACGGTCAGGAAACGATAGGCGAACTGACGCACCACCATCGTTCTGACTCTCTCCGGAAGTGTCCACTTATTCGCCAAGTGGACACTTGCCCCGATCCCGTACATGGACACTTCGGACGGGACGGTCGGGTCCGGACGCTTACTACCCGGCAGCGGGCCGAACTGGTGAACCGCCCCTCTGCCGCCGAGAAATACCGTGGCCCGATGTAATCGAGCTCTGTCTCGTCATAGCGTTCTACGCCGGCGAAGCTCACCTAAAGGAAGGGGCATCTACCCGGTCAAGACATTCGATTGCTGTACCATTGTCGAGTTTCAACTTCCGATCCACCCCAAGCCAGGCACCGGCAAGTGTCTTCTGTGTAGGTTGCACCGGAAACGCATAATTACATCGAAATGCAATCGACCGACCATCGAGATTGTAAAAATCGCAATTATGCACATCGCCTTCGTGAGGAGTACACACAACCCAGAAGGTTTCCTTCGGCCGGGAGTACAGCATAGCCGCCGGGATGTTAGCGGGGGGGCGATTTGGTGCAACGACGTCGATGCCGCATGCGCCGTTGATTAGAACGATGAAGGCAATGGCGAAGAACACGGCAACGCCAAGCCGCACTTTCGCATTCATTGCTTCTCCTCGGGAAGATCAATTCGAATCCTACTTCGCACACTCACAACTTCCGGCAACTTCGAGCTCTTCATCAGCACCGGCGTATTGTGGACCCCGGGGAACGGCAGCATCGCCAAACGTCCCCGGCATCGGATTCGCGGTTGTGCCCTTGGATCCCACACCGTCGGTGATCAGGAAATCCTTGTACTCCTCGCCGTTCAGCATGGCCCCGAAATCGGCCACCAGTTCGCCGCGTTTCGAGCGGTCGAAGTTTGTGCCGCAATTCAGAATGGTGAATACACTCATGCCCAGTCTCCTCCACATGGCAAGGTCGAAGCTCCGGCAGGAGCTTCCACACCAGATCTAATGTAAGGCAGATTGCAGAATTTTGAAAACGAAGCCGGCCTCGATGCCGCTACCACCCGATACGCGGCTTCGCGAATGCGTTGTTCAACGCCAGGGAAATGGCGCCTTGCAGGTACAGATCCTCCGGCGAGAGGTTGGCCGGACGCACCCGGATGGCAATCTTCGACGGCGCGAACTTGTTCTCGATCATCGGCCCCACAAGATCCCAGGCCGCTGTAATCTCTCCTGTAATCACAATCAGCTCAGGATTCAGTGCCAGGACGATATTCGAAATGCCGATGGAAAGATAGCGGGCCGTCTCCTCCAGGGCGCGCATCGCCTCGCCCGAACCACTCCGTGCATCCGCCAGCAGGGTGGACATGCTGGTGGAGTCGAACGGAACCGATCCGCGATAACGCTGCCACGCCGCCTGATCCGAGACGAAAAGCTCCCAGCAGCCCTGACGCCCACAACGGCAGTTCGGCCCGTTCGGATCCACGATCATATGGCCGAACTCCGCCGCGAAACGGCCATCGTGGCCGCGGTACACCTCGCGGCCCAGAATCAACCCCGCCCCGACGCCGATGCCCCCGATCTCGAGGAACACGAAGTTTTGCAGCCCGGCAATCTCTTCCGCGCTCAGCCACAAGTCCGCCAGCGCCCCGAGATTGCAGTCGTTGTCGGCGGTCACCGGCACGCCCACCACATCCTGAATCGCCGTGGCCAGAGGGAATCCGGCATATTCCGGCAACGCCGGCAACCACAACACCTCGCCGGACTCGGCATTGATCAGGCCGGGCACGCTCACGCCCACATGCTGGAAAAATCCAGACGACCCGTGAATCGACTTCGATGCCAGCATCCTCACAAACTTCTGCGGCGTCGAGGGCGTCGGGAAGGAAATCACCTTCTGCGCGTGACCGCTCAAGCCGGCGTAGGCCAGCGAAGTGGCCCCGGCCCGGATGCTGATACCCAGCACGCGGAATCCGTCGTCGTTCAGGGAGAGATGGATCGGCACTCGCCCGCGTTTGCTGGGCTCGGCCTGCTTCTCCTTCACCATGCCCATCAGCACGAGTTCGTCGACGATCTCGCTGATGTTGCTGCGCGAGATGCCCGTCTGCGCCGAAAGATCGGCCCGGGAAATGGGCTGGTGGAGCCGGATCAGGTTCAGAATAATGCGCCGGTTCACGTCACGCACCGTGGAGGGCGTGGCGGTCTGCACGAGCAAAGCGGGGCTGGCGGTTTTCACGCGGGATTCCTCAACTCAACGAACAAAACTGATTGTACTGTCTAGCAACTATATGCAATCGAGCGGAGGTTTCGCGCGCCGTCCCCACATCGCCGCCGTCCGGTGCCCCGCTCGGCGAAGACACCTCGACCTCCCACTGATTCCAGCGGAATAACGGCAATGCGGCGCCAGGCGCCGTGGCAAGGCTACTCAATTCCAACAAATGGACCCCGTTCGAATAACTACTGATGTATCAGATTACGACCTCGCGGCGCTACCCGGGGGGCATTTGCACGAACAGCCGGACTGCCCTGAAAAAACCTACTCCACCATGCGGTGGCCCGTTGGGCTCAACTCCAGCGTCTGGAAAAACATCAAATTGCGCCCTGTTTCGGCCGTGGGCTGCATCTTCACAATCAGCGGCCCGGTCTTCGGCAGCCGTACCCGGCCGAGGTCGACCGTCTTGTATTCGTACCCTTCCCCTGTCCCCGACACCGTACCCTTTATCGTTTGACCTCCGATATTCACCAGGAATCCGGCTCCATTCGATTCCGCGCGAGCTGAATAGCGGATCCGCACCTCGTACTCACCAGCCTGGCTCACCAGCAACTGCCAGGTCGCCGAGTCCGCCGGACCCGTCCATTTCGCAATATGGAACTTGCCGCTGCGGTTGAACCGCTTGACCGCTTTGCCCGTCGTGACGGCCTCCAGGTAGTCGAGGTCGAATCCGACATCGCTCCCCTGCACCACAATGGGCGCCTCCGCGTGCGGCGGCCCGTCCAACTCCAGTGCGATCACGGTATCGTTCTGATCCAGAGGCTTCGCCGGCAGCGAGACCAGCGGCACGCCGCTCTCCCGGCTCAACGCCAGTTTCTGCGACGGCACAGCCAGCGGATATGCGGCCTTCACCGGAGTGGTCAGACCCTGCACGCGCAGAATGCCATCCGCGGGCCAACTGAATACGTGCAGAAACACCTTGTTGCCCTTCACGGTGCTGCGCCCCAGGGCTGAGCGGGCAGCGGACTGGCGGCCGTACCGTAGATGCTCTCGCCATTCGTCTGCATCCAGGCGCCCACCGCCTTCAGCGTCGCTACACTGGGGGCCGGAATCGTGCCGTCCGCCATGGGCCCGATATTGAGCAGGTAGTTGCCGCCCTTCCCCACGATCTCCACCATGCGCCGGATCACTTCCCCCGGAGTCTTCCACTGCTGATCGAATTTGCTGTAGCCCCAGGTCGTGTTCAGGGTCTGGGGCGTCTCCCAGTCTTCCTGTAGCCCGCCGTTCGGCATGCCGTTGTCATTCATGTTCTGGTAGTCGCCCATGAGATCGGCGCCGTAATCGCCCACACGCCCATTGATCAGGCACCGCGGCTGAAGCTGCCGCACGATATCGATGAACTGCTGCGTATGCTGCGGCGTGTCCATCCCGCGATCGAACCACACCAGGCTGATGGGTCCGTAGCGCGACAGCAGCTCCTTCAATTGCGGTTTGGACTTCTACATCCAGGTAGCGGTCAAAGTTCTTCTTCGACCGGTCGAAGTCCCAGTTGTTACCGAAACCGTCTGGATGATCCCAGTCCTCACGGTGGGAATAGTAGACTCCGAACCGGATCCCTGCCTTCTGACACGCAGCCGACAGCTCCTTCACCGGATCGCGATCAAACTTCGCCCAGTCGAGCAGGTTGTACTTCGAAACAGTCGAGTGGTACATGGCGAAGCCGTCGTGGTGCTTGGCCGTTAGGACGAGGTACTTCATCCCCGTCGCCTTCGCCAGCGCAACCCAAGCCTCCGCATCGAACTTCACCGGGTTCATTCCACGCGCAGTCTCCCGGTAGGCGGCCACCGGTATGTTGAACCGCTGCATGATCCATTCCGCCTCGGTGCCCACCGGCACCTTTTGCCCCTTGTACTCGCCCGCGAGAGCGGAGTAGGGACCCCAGTGAATGAACATGCCGAACTTATCGTGCCGGAACCACTCCATGCGCTGGTCGTGCGTCAGTTGTGGCTGGGACTGTGCGGCGGCGGAGGCGGCCATGCAGAGCAGGAGTACTGCGGCGCGTCCGGAGATTGCTGGACCGGAATGTCGTTTGGTCATTCGCGGACAGTATATCGGTCTCGAAGGCAAAGCAGGATCGACGAAGATCTTCCTCGACACCGGGCCGCGTATTGCATAGCATGAGTGGATCGGAGGTGATCATGTCTTTCTGTACAGGCTGTGGAACACAGGTGGAAGGCAATTTCTGCCAGAAGTGCGGTCAGCCCGTGGCTCAACCGGGCCAGGCCCCCGCCGGCTTCGCACAACCGGCCGCTCCACCGCCGCAGGCGGGCTTCCAGCAACAGCAGGCCCCGCCACCAGCAGGCTTCGGTCAACAGCCTGTCCCGCCGCCGGCCGCGAAAAAGGGCATCGGTACGCTCGGTTGGGTCCTCATCGGACTCGGCGGCTTCTGCCTTCTCATTGGCGTCCTCGTCGTGGGCGCCGGATTCTTCGTCGCCAGCAAGGTCAAGAACGCAGGTTTCGATTCCGAACTCGCCCAGAAAAACCCGACACTGGCAGCCGCAAAGGTGATGGCTTCACTCAACCCTGACGTGGAGGTCGTTCGCGTGGACGACGAGAAGGGAGTCCTCACCATCCGTGAGAAAAAGTCCGGCAAGACGATCACAATCAGCGCGGATGACGTCAAGAACGGAAGGCTCACCTTCTCTGACGACAGCTCCGGCGAGAAGGTCTCGTTCGGCGCCGGAACCGATGTAAAACTGCCGTCATGGGTGCCCGCTTATCCGGGCTCGAAGCCCGAAGGCACGATTGCCGCCACCGGCAACCACGGCGAAGGCGGCATGGCGCATTTCACAACCAGCGACTCCGTTTCCAAAGTGCTCGGTTTCTATCAGGACGAGCTGAAAAGCGCCGGATTCCGAATCACCTCGAACGTCACCGGTGATTCCGGGGATTCCAAGGGAGGGCTGGTCAGCGCCGAGAATGCTGATTCGAAGCACACCGTCCTGGTTACGGTCGGCTCCAGTGACAAGGGCACCGAAGTTGCCATCACATACGGCAGCAAGTAGACAACCGCCATCCTCAGCTTGCCCGGCGGCCGCCCTTGGTTTTACATTGGTGCGCGGTGCCTGAGTCGTTTGGCCGTCAGTTGCGGCAACACATCCTGCAGGGCCCGGCCGAACCTGGCAAGTGGGCGGTCTGCGCCACGTTTTCAGTCGTTCTCCTACTCAGCCTGGGCCTGGGTCTGTGGCAAGCCGGCGCTAAACCCTTCTGGTTCGATGAAATCCTCACCATCGAGGTCAGCCGACTCCCCTCGGCCGAGGCTCGCTGGCAGTCTCTCTACGATGGTTGCGACGGCATGCCACCCGGCTACTACCGAATCGCTGCCCTCGCCGGCAGTTTGCCTCTGGATGAGCACATCCGCTGGCGCCTACCCTCGATCATCGGCTGGCTTCTCGCCCTCAGCGGTCTCTATCAGTTCATCGCCTCGGTACGCGGCCGCAGCGCCGGCCTGGCCGCCATGCTTCTGCTGGCCCTCACACCGGTATCCGCTTACGCCTGGGAAGCCAGGCCCTACGCCCTTCTGCTGGGCGTTCTCGCCTGGGCCGCCGCAGCCTGGCGCAAAGCCGATCGCCATTGGATCTGGTGCGCCATCCTGGCCGCACTCCTCACGGCGGCCACGAATCTGCACTACCTCGCTCCTCTATCTGTGGTCTGTTTCGCTCTGGCCGAAGTCGCCTTGAGCCTCGCCCGGCGCAAACTCCGCTGGACCGTCTGGGCGGCATTTGCGGTTGCAGCCATACCCACCGCTGCTGCCCTGCCCCTCCTCATCAAAATGAAGGCCGACTTCGGAGCTCATTTCTGGGCCCGCCCGGAATTGGGCGGATTGCCGTACTACTACGGCAACCTTCTTGGGTTTCCCTTGACTGTCGGCCTCATGCTGCTACCCTTCGGGTTTGCCTATCTGGTGCGCGGCATTCTACGCGAGGTTCCAGACAACAGCCGCTGGCAGGCCCTGGTCCTGGCGCTGAGCCTGCTCCTTCTGCCTCTCCTGAGTCTCGTTTTTACGCTGGCTACGCACGGCGGTTTCAATGAACGCTACGCCATGCCCGTCGTGCTTGGCTACGCCGCCGCCGTGCCGCTCTTGCTGGAATGGAATCCTGGTGGCGTAGCCCGCGGTTTCACGCTCAGCCTGCTGCTGGCCTTCCTGATCCTGACCGGTCGTGAGGCCGCCCGCCTCCGGTCCGAACCACCGGCCCGACATACTGGGCAGAACTCAGCCGCGCTTCTCGCCCTGCGAACCAACCCTAACGAGACATTGGTAGTCGCCAATCCGCTCGAATTCCTCACCGGGTGGTACTACGCCACACCTGTCGAGCGTGCCCGCCTTCTCTACCTGGGAGAACCCGAGGCGGCCAATCGGCTGGGCGGCACAGACGGAGCCGTCCGTCTGTTGCTGGCCCTCCACCGGACCAACGCTGTGCCGGTCCGTACTTTCGACGCCTTCCTGCCTAATACACCCAGCCTCCTCCTGTTCGCCAGCGGCCCGGCCCGGCTTAACTGGCAAGTCCTTCGATTGAAAGAACTTGGGTGGCGCCTAGAAGCGCTTGGCGGAGTCGCCGGGGGCGATCTCTACCGCGCCTCCGCCCCGCGTCCCGGTTCGTAGCATCATGAAAGTGGCACGTTACGCCGATGGAAATGGTGCCCGCGATTTGAGGAGACATACGGATATGAGCAAACCTTGCGTGCTGGTGACCGGTTCCTGTGGTCTGATCGGGTCTGAGGTAGCGGTCTACTTCGCCAGGCAGGGCTTTGATGTGGCCGGCATCGACAGCAATCATCGCGCCGTCTTTTTCGGACCCGAAGGGGACACGAGCTGGGTACTTGGCCGTCTCCGCCAGGAGATCCCTGGTTATCGACACGAAGCGCTGGATATCCGCGACCGCAACCGGCTGCTGGCCTTCATGGGGGAACTGCGCCCCAACCTGATTATCCACACCGCGGCTCAACCCTCCCACGATCGGGCAGCCGCCATCCCCTTCCTCGATTTCGAGGTAAACGCGCTCGGCACTCTCCATATGCTCGAAGCGGCCCGGCAACACTGCCCCGAGTCGCCCTTCATCCACATGTCCACCAATAAGGTGTACGGAGACAAACCGAATACCATCGCCCTGAAGGAACTGGACACCCGCTGGGATTACGACGACGCGGCCTACGAGCACGGCATCGCCGAGGATTTCTCCATCGATCAGAGCAAGCACTCCATCTTCGGAGCCTCCAAGGTCGCCGGAGACGTCATGGTGCAGGAATATGGCCGCTACTTCGGCATGCCCACCTGCTGCCTGCGTGGCGGCTGCCTCACCGGCCCCAACCATAGCGGCGTGGAACTGCACGGCTTCCTCAGCTACCTCGTCAAATGCAATGTGGAAGAGCGCGAGTACCGTGTATTTGGCTACAAGGGCAAGCAGGTTCGCGACAACATCCACTCCGAGGACGTCGCGCGCTTCATGTACGAATTCTGGAAGGCGCCGCGGGTGGCCGAAGTCTACAATCTGGGCGGAGGCAAGGATAACGCCTGCTCCGTCATCGAGGCATTCCAGTTGGCGGAACAGGTCACCGGCAAACCGATGCGCTGGCGTTACGTTGACGAAAACCGCATCGGCGATCACATCTGCTACTACAGCGACCTCCGCAAAATGCATCTGCATTACCCGGCCTGGAGCATCAGCAAGCCGCTGCTCACCATCTTCCAGGAAATCGCGGGAAGCTGGATGGAGCGGCTCAAAACCGCGACTCTATGAAGATTCTGATCACAGGCATCTGTGGCTTCGTCGGCAGTACCCTCGCGCGCACGCTGCTGGCCCGCGCGGAAGGGCTTCAAATCCTGGGCATCGACAACCTCATGCGCACCGGTTCGGAAACGAACCGTCAGGCCCTCAAGAGCCTGGGCGTTGAGTTCGTCCACGGTGACATCCGGTCCGCCAGCGACCTGGCCGGACTGCCCGCGGCGGACTGGGTGATCGATGCCGCGGCCAATCCCAGCGTTCTCGCCGGCGTCGCAGGCGGCGGCAGCAGTCGTCAACTGTTCGAACACAATCTGGCGGGCCTGGGCAATGTCCTGGAATACGCCAAGGCCCATCGCGCCGGACTCCTCCTTCTCAGCAGCAGCCGGGTTTATTCGATCCCCGCACTGGCGAACCTGCCGTTGCTTGTCGAAGGTGACGGATTCGTCCTGGACGCCGGGCAGTCCCTTCCCGCGGGCGTCACCGCGCAAGGCATCGGAACGGACTTCTCTACCACCGCACCCATCTCCCTTTATGGGGCCACCAAGCTCGCCTCCGAGGTGATGGCGTTGGAGTACGGAGCCGCCTTCGATTTCCCCGTCTGGATCACCCGTTGCGGCGTCCTTGCCGGAGCCGGCCAGTTCGGCACGCCCGACCAGGGCATCTTCGCCTATTGGGTGAACGCCCACCTGCGCCGCCGCCCTCTGCGCTACATCGGCTTCGAAGGGCTCGGCCGGCAGGTTCGGGATGCCTTCCATCCGGCTGATCTCGCGGCCCTCCTGCTCGCGCAGATGCAAACCCCCCGCGATGGCGGCCAGCGCATCTACACGGCCGGCGGCGGCCCGGAAAACGCATGGTCGCTCGCCCGCCTCAACGCCTGCTGCGATGCGCGCTTCGGCGTTCACACGCCCACCGCCGACCCGCGGCCCCGTCCCTATGACATACCGTGGGTAGTGATGAGCAATACGGATGTGGGTCGCGATTTCAACTGGCGTCCGTCCATGAGCCTCGATACCGTGGTCGAGGAGATCGCCACTCATGCGGAACAGCATCCCCAGTGGCTGGAACTAAGCGGCCTATGAAGACACCGGCGCCCGAGCGGCGTCTCCCCCTCGAACTCCTCTCGGTCGTCATCCCGGCCCACAACGAGGAAGACTGCGTCGCCCTCACCGCGGAGCATCTCCACGTGGAACTGCGCGGCCGCGGCATCCCTCACGAAATCGTGGTCGTCGATGATGGCTCCACCGACGGAACCTGGGCCGCCCTGCAAGCTCTGCAGTCGCGGGTCGCGGAATTGCGTCCCGTTCAGAACAATGGTGAACACGGCTTCGGCCGCGCCATCACGTTCGGCTTCGATCACGTTCACGGCGACGCCGTCGTCGTCATGATGGCCGACGAATCCGACGACGCGCGCGATGTCGTGCAGTACTGGCAACTGCTCAACGAAGGCTGGGATGCGGTCTTCGGCTCGCGCTTCGTGCGTGGCGGCGTTGTCATCGACTACCCCTGGCTCAAACTCTCCATCAACCGCCTGGCCAACTTCTTCATCCGGATCCTGTTCAACATACAGCTCAACGACACCACCAATGCCTTCAAAGCCTACCGCCGCGAAGTCATCGAAGGCTGCCGGCCCTTCCTCTCCCCGCACTTCAACCTCACGGTGGAGTTGCCGTTGAAAACCATCGTCCGCGGCTATTCGTGGACCGTAGTGCCCATCTCCTGGCGCAACCGCCGCTTCGGCGAATCCAAACTCAAGATCAAGGAGATGGGTAGCCGCTATCTCTTCATCGCTCTCTACTGCTGGCTGGAGAAGTACTTCAGCCGCGGAGATTACCGCGCGCGATAATGGGAGTACTGAACAGTCTCGTACCGTGAATAAAGAACTCGTCGATCAGGTGAAGTCGGCAGTGGATATCGTGCAGGTGGTACGCGAATCACTTACCCAGCCTGAAGCGCAGTGGTGCGGGCACACGCTACATCGAGTCTGCCCCTTCCATAGGAGAGGACGCCCTCGTTCTGTTCCACGGACACACCAGTTCTACAAGTGCTTCGGCTGCGGGCCGGCGGCGATGTCTTCAAGTTCGTCCAGGAGATGGAGCGGCTTACCTTCTGGGAGTCCCTGAAATACCTGGCCGAACGGCACGGCATCCCCCTGCCGAAACGAACCGATCTGGCCGACGAGGAAGCGAAGAAGCGCGGCGCGGTTTACGAAATGAACGAGATCGCGCTCAGGGTCTATCAGGACCTGCTCCATGCGCCATCCGGCCAGGAAGCCCGCGCCTACCTCAAGCACCGTGGTCTCAACCAGGCCGTGGCCGAGGAATTCAATCTCGGCTTGTCGGAGCGTGGCGGCCAGATGCTGGTCCGGATCTTCGAGAACAAGGCTTCACGCACACCGAAATGGAGAACAGCGGCCTCATCCGGACACGCCCCGACGGCTCGGGCCACTACGACGTCTTCCGCGGCCGGCTCATGTTCCCCATTCATTCCGAGACCGGCAAGGTGATCGGCTTCGGAGCACGCGCCTTGGCTGAGGGAGACGAGCCCAAATACCTCAATTCCGGGGATTCAGACGTCTACCAGAAGCGGAGCGTCTCTACAATCTGAACCGCGCGCGGAAACCTATCCAGGAATCCGGGTTCAGCATTTTGGTAGAAGGGTATATGGACGTGATCGGAGTGTATGCGGCCGGAGTGCGCAACGTGGTCGCCTCCTGCGGTACGGCGCTCACGAATTTTCAGGTGCGCAGCCTGCGCCGCCACGCCAGCGAAGTCGTCCTGAACTTCGATCCAGACAACGCCGGCGCCAACGCGGCGGAAAAATCGATTCCCATCCTGCTGGAAGAAGGCGTTCGCCTTCGGGTGCTCTCGCTCACCAGCGGCCTGGATCCCGACGAATACATCAAAGCCAATGGCGCTGGCGCCTACGTCGAAGCGCTGCGCCACGCCCGCGGCTACTTCCACTGGCTGGCCGACCGGGCCCGCACGCGCTTCGATCTGCATACACCCGAGGGCCGCGTGGCCGCATTCCAGTTTCTGCTCCCGGCCATCCAGAAGATGCCCGACAAGCTCGACCGCCTCGCCGTCGCCAATGACGTGGCGGAGTACCTGCAGATGGAACCCGGCATTGTCCTCGACGAGTTCCGGAAGGCGGCGGCCGAAACGCGGCAAAGTGACCCGGCGCGAGGAGAACACGCCCGACGCCAACGAGGTCCTGCTGCTCCACGCCCTTCTGGACAGCCCCGAAGCCCGCGACCAGATCGCCCCCGTGTTGCGTGGGCTCACCGTAGTAACAAAGTTCCGTTCCGCCCGTATATTCGAGGTGATCCTCCAGTTGATCGACGAAGGCCAGGTCCCGTCGTACTCCTCGGTGGATGCCCGATTGTCGGAACCGGACCGCGCACTATTGGTTTCGCTTGTGTTTGCCGATGATACTCTGAGCCAGAACTTCACCACCGACCAGGCAGTCGCGTGTGTGCGCCAGCTGGCCTTCGCGAACGGGACGTACAACTGGCCGCATTGCGCCAGCGCATCAAAGACGCCGAGAGATCGGGCAATATGGAGGAAGCATTGCATTTGATGGAAGAGCTCAACGCCCTGAAACGATCGTGACGCGGCCCGCACAACTCTTCGGACGCGCTGTTGTACTATGAGTGAGACGTATAGGCAAGGGGATTACTGGCGAGGTTTCCGTGGCGACGGAAGAACGATATAGCCGCTTTCAAAAACTCATCAGCATGGGCAAGGAAAAAGGCTACGTTCTCTATGATGACGTTTCCGAAGTCCTTCCGAGGATCTGAACACCGGTCCCGAGCTCGATGACCTGCTGGCTGGACTCGACGAAGCTGGCGTCGACCTGCTGGAAGAGCCGAAGCTCGACCTGGATAAGAAGGGCGAAGACTCGGATGAGTTCGCGGAAGCGGACCTCATCCAGGAGAGCTCTGAAAA
>JASGIE010000137.1:0-23355 GCA_049841055.1 Paludibaculum sp.
ACGTATTGCTAAGGTTAATAGGGAAACACGATAGAATCCGAACAGCACCTTGAACGTTCTCCGAAAGGAGCAATGTATTAGCACTACCATCATTTGCGTTGAGGTAATCCATGCCGATCTTAACGGCAGTAAAGTTAGTCTGATCAAAACACACTCCGTCCGGAATTCGTTCGTAGGTAGCACTTGATGCCGGAGGTTTCGTGGCACAACCACCGTTCACCACATATGCAGAGTACGCGCCGCCCAAGCGGAGATGGAGGGGATCGCTTGGGCAGTTGAGCAGTTCAAGATATACATTATTTGGCGAGCCGGACGCAGTCGCCGAGCTTGTTGAAGTATCAGACCAGATCCGCCACAAGTCAGTTCGTTCGATGTAGGGGAACAACATGATTTCCCAACTCACCGTCTTGGCAATTCCGAAGCATTTGTTGCCGGAAGCGTGTTCAGGTAACCTGGGAAGAACTTCTTCGCACTTTCGAAGTTCATGTGGGCAAGGCCCAAGTTGTGCATTAGCGCAGGTGTTTCTTCTTCGTCCTGCTTCGCGTGCGGCTTGCACGGCGGAGTAGGGGCCATGAGCATGCCGATGATGCTGATCACGACCAAGAGCTTGACGAGCGTGAAACCACGTCTGCCGCGATGAAGGGCCATAGCCATTCTCCTTAGATGTGTCTGTTCCGGGTGCGTGCGCGGGATGTGTTTGCGCGAGGCATCGCACAGTGCCATTCTTGCCCAAACTTATTCTGCCAAAACCAAACGCTAAAGTCCAGCATGACTGCCGGAATTCGTGGGCAGATCCAAGATGAAACCTGCCGGTGAGGGGAGCCTGCGAGACCCAGGCGAAGCTGGCGTTGTCGGCTCTCGAGGCTGACCGCCACTAAAGTTATGAACAGCCATTTTCACAGAGGTTTGGCGGCGTAGCCGCAGTGTGGAGGTAGTTGGAGCATTCCTGGGGCGGGAACCGGGTCACGAGTTCACCGAGCAGACTCCAGAGTCGCTCCACGGTTCGTGCCGCGGTGCGGCGTTTGGAGAAGCAGGGAAGCAAGCGAAGGTTTCTCGCCGCGATGGTGCCCAAGGGGCCCAGCGCACGCGATGGGCCCCTTGGCCCCTTCGTAGTGGTCACCGGGAAGTCGGCTACAAGATCTAGTGCGGCTTTCAGCCAGCTCGCACGATTTTTGGCCTTAATGACCCATGACCAGGCCTCAATGACCAATACGAATCGTAGAAAACCTGGTCATGGGGCCTTGGTCATTGATTGTCGATAGCGTTTCACCTTCGTGAAACGCGCTTTAGCGAAACGGCTCCGCACGCCCGCCACACGCACCCCAGACCCCTCTTTTTGGCACCCCATGTTACGGTACTGGGAAGATTTGCGTCCTGGCGCGTAGAGGCATCCGCCGGCGTCAATGACTTGCAAATCGCAGGGCAGGACAGGCTGCCAGTTGGCCAGCAGACATTGCAAAGTGCAATCCGCACACTGCACTCACCCGATAGGCTGGCGAACTCGACGGGCTAATCCAATCACAGCCATGCCCCCCAAAGCGAGGAAGGCGGCAGAAGCAGGCTCTGGGATGAGAGTCAGCGTTTCGCCCACCATTGCTGCCTGGATGGCGTCGATGTAGGCCGGAACCAAGGTATCCAGTGAGTAATTCAGCACAAGGTCATCGTCGATCGCCCGATGGATTCCCACGAGTGCGGGAATGTAGCCCGGCAGCCAGGTTGAAACGAGGTCCGCCGGAATCGCCGCTCTGCAAATAGCTTTCATCAGCGCCGAGGCCGCCGGGGTTATCGTAGTCAAAGACGTACGCGGCATTGAACGGCGGTGTGCCTTTAGCGGGAGTGATTTGTCGTACAGGCCAATGGTGCCAGGATCGATCTGGTTGCGTCCTAGGCGTTGAGTTGTTGGGGTACGAGTGCCTCCGGTGAGACCGAATGTGAAGAATCGTGCGATTTTCGTAGGCCGCCAAAGTGGGAAGGTCCAGGATTGGATAGATCTCGACGTTGCTACTCACCGGTGCGGACAGCTTGCCCAGCCAAAGATTCGGAATCCCCAATCGGTATGCCTGAGAGTACTGGTGCGGTCTTCAAGTGCTGCTCTGATCGTTGTCTCGTAACTCGAAAGCGAACGGTGGCCGACGCGGCTGGATGAAAATGTTCTGCGGAGAGGAAATAGCTGGGTGAGATCATGGTCACCCAGTTGTCACTCAGTGCCGCGCCCGACTCCTGACCAATCGTAGGGGTTGCCAATAAAGGCGGCATTGTCTCTGAAACCGATCGCGCGCGGTGGACTAGAGGATTGCACCGTGATGGCGTCCGATCTATCTGCGATTGACAGAAACGCCAGGAGCAGCAGGTAAGTTTTCGCGAGAATTTTTCACTGAGCGAAGAGGTGGTAAAGCCGGTTGCTGCCCTACGTGCCACTATAACCGGACAGGCCTCATCGTCCAAATCCGTCGGAAAGAATTCACCCGACAGAGGGGGGTCAATCGCGAACGACCGAAGAGGAAAGTTCTGCCAGCACCCTCAGATCGCCCCAGAACGATTGGCGTCGGATGTATTCGCGAGAGAGTGCCAGCTTTGCAGGAAGGATTTCACGAACGTACGCGAGTTCCGGCTCAGGCTCGACGGAAGAATCTCTGCCTCGTTACGGAAACGGATTGACGCAGGGTGGAATACCAGGGCGAACACCGAGAATCTCCGCATAGTCATCGCGAAAGATTTCGACATACCTAGGCACCTCTGGATGAGGCCGACAAGACTCCGATGTCCCCTTGGCGCAGGACATTCCAGAGCTGCGGCAATTCGTCGATCTTGAACTTGCGTAGCAGGTGGCGCGCGTGATTCTAGGATCGACGCCGGCAGTGATCTGGGCACCAAGTTTTGGAGCATCAACCACCATCGTGCGGAACTTGAGGATGCGAAAAGGGCGGAAGTCTTCTGCGAATGCGTCCTGCTTGAACAACTAGCGAGCCCGGCGACGTGAACTTCACCGCGAGGCGCGGCGAGCACAAGAACGGGGCTGGCGAACAGCAGACCAACCATCGCGGCCGAACAGGTCGAAGGTACGCTTGACGTATGAGTACATCAGGATTGGGCTGAATCAAATTGTGCGTCGTTTGCGAGCCCTGTAGTGGTCCGCCGAGAAGTGAAACCGTAGCCATGGCTCTCTGGCGATTTTTCGACGATACCTGGCTCGATTAAAAGCAGGCATCCACTTCGTTGAGATTCGCTCCCAATCCTCCACGTCTCAGTTGGCACAGCATAGCTAGCCTGCGATCGTACAGCCACGAGTGAATTTCGGCGAAGGTCTTCTCACCTCGATAAAAATGGACGAATCGGAGTTCAATAGAGATGGATGCTACACGTGGATTATATCGCCACAACCTTGCAGGACTTCGAACTCGTAGCCTTGCACATCGATCTCCATGGTATCGGGAGGTGGCAAGTTGTCGTTTGGCTACAACTTCGTCGATATGCTGAATTGAAATCGGGTATTTTGCGATCAACGCGGAACCAATGCGAACATCACTGATGGACTGAATGTTTTCCTGGATTGGTTCCAGCAGCGAACTGTAACCGGGCCAGTTTGTGATGAATAAATCTTCTGGCTGTTACACCACCCAATGCCAGATTAAGGCAGTAGTCCAGGGTTCCATTCGCTTCGAGCTTCGCGGCTTCGATCGGCTCGGGTTCAAAGCCGATCAGCTTCATCTTTCGGCGTCGCCGAACACTCATTTCACATCATCCGCACCATTACGTGCTCCGATGGAATAGAAGGCAATGGGCTCGGCGGTGGAGACTGCATTGAACGGTCGCGAACTGCATCGGGAATCTGCCACTCGACGCGATCGATCGACGTAGCATATGTTGCCGCAGAAGCTGGAGCACGTGCCTGACAATGTCTTCGGAAAGCAGATCCTATCAAAGTGACGCTACGATTGCCGTGGATGCGAATTTGAGTCCGCGACGAAGGCCAGGCAAAGCTCATTATCTCTTTGCTATTTGCAGAGAGAACGGACGACAGCCACCACGTGACTAAATTCTGCATCTGTCATGCCGGGGAACAGCGGCAATGTCTACCAGCCGTTCCCAAAGAGGCGTGGCGGTGGCAAAGTGTTCCGGCTTCCAGCCAAAGGTTTCCGCGTAATAGGGATGCAAGTGCAGCGGCCGCCAATGGACGGAGCAGCCGACACCGTTTGATTTGAGTTGATCGACGAATGTATTGCGATCAATCGAGAGGCGATCGAGCCGCAATCGCAGCGGAAACAAATGCCACGAGTGAATACGGTTCTCCGGCCAGGCAGGCAATTAAAAGCATCGCAATCGGCAAACGCCTCGCAGTAGCGACTGGCAAGCGATTCACGTTCCTGCCGCATTGCTTCGGCACGGGCAAGTTGGTGGATGCCGATCGAAGCCGCGAGGTCGGTCAGGTTGTATTTATAGCCTGGCGCGACGATGCGGTAATCCCACGCTTTACCGCCGGAATAGCGATTCCATGCATCGTGCGAGAGGCCGTGCAGCGACATCATCCGCATGCGATCAGCGAGGGCGGCATTTGTTGGTTGCCATGCCGCCTTCGCCCGTGGTGATGGTTTTGTTTGCGTAAAATGAATAGCAGGCGAACTGGCGAAGCGTTCTCTCCGCATTGCTGCCACGGACTGTTTGCATTGGGTCGCCACGCGGAGGGAAACGCATGGCGGCATCTTCCACGACCCACAGGTCGTGACGCTTCGCAAATTCATTCACCGCCGCCATGTCCATCATCAATCCGGAGACATGCACGGGAATGATGCCGACGACCGGGGTGTCCTGCGGAATCGTGTCGGGAAGACGGCCCGTGCGGAGGTCTGCGAGTTTTTGCTCGGCATCGAGCAGATTCATGTTGAAAGTGATGGGATCGCAATCGACGAGGATCGCATCGCCCTGGTAGCGGACCATCTCCGTGGTGGCCGCAAAGGTCATCGTGGGGACGAGCACCGCCATGCCCGGACGCAGGCCAATAACTCTCGCCACTGCCAGATGCAACGCCGCCGTGCAGGAGTTGACGGCGACGGGATGTTCGCCGCGAACCGCCGCTTTGAATTCTTCCTCAACCCGTTGAGCCGTGTTAACCGTTATCCAGCCGGACTTAAGCGAAGCAATGACTTCGCCAATTTCGGCATCGGAAATCGCAGGACGGAAGAAAGGGACGTTCACTGTTTACCGGAAGCGAATGACAAGGAGGGACGCACGACCGCTATGGTGTAGGCATTGAAAAAGCTTCGCTCGTTCGAGCGTTTCACAGATCCACCAAGATATTCCTGATGGAGTTTGCCTACATCGGCGGCGCCAAAGTTACTCGGCATACCTGAATGTCGCAGTTGCGGTACAAACGTGTATTTTGGTGTTGGCCAATCCCGACAACATCAGGATTGCCTGGTTTCTTGACGTGAAAATCGATGGAAATAATTGCTCCGTCCGGCTTGAGCAATCGCAGTTGTTCTTGTCGCCATACTTAGCCGAACTGAAGGATCGAGTACAGAGGACAACATCATTCTTTGAAAAATGATGTCGTACGCACCGTCGTCCCAACGGCATGACCGACGCATCCGTGCAGACTATTTGAGCCCGAGGAAATCTTTTTGCGGCGGTTCGATGAATTCCTCCTAAGTTCGACTCCATGCAAGCCATCAGTTTCGGTGCCAAATCTTTCGAAAACGCCCAACCACTTCATCCATCACCACAGCCTTGATCAAGAACTTTTTTTCCCGACAACGGGAGCATGTTGACCAGAAAGTGCGTAAAGCAACTCTTCGTCGACTTTGATGGAAATACAGGTTCGGTAGTCTGCGATGGTGGAGTAGAAGTCTGACGGCAAATTTGCATGTCTCCTCGCCCGTCGTAAACGTCTCGAATTCGAACACACTCTATCCGAGATTGATCCAATTGAACTCCCTTGGTCGTCACGACTTAGCCTCGAAGATTGAGGTATGTCCAGCGCAAAATCGTAGAGGGCCCTCTACGATGAATCAGTATTTCACTTTTTAAACAAGCTTACGATATATTGAGCTGTGTAGCAATGGGCGGAGCCAGCTTTCCGGATTCAAAAATCCGATTGCGCGAAGGCATGGGTCCGTCTCCCTTACGGTCGCTCCAGCCTGAATATTGTCCACTAGTTTTGTGCCCCGACGGGAGGGTTGCATGCGGTTTTTGTTGATTGCAATGAGCGCGGCCGTGCTTTGGGGCGCCGAGCCCGTACGGCTGGCGCCCACCCCGCAGAAATTCCGCACCTTCTACCCGTCCGGAGCCGCCGAGGCGCCGGCGGCCCTGAAGACACCAGCGCTGAAGGCGCCGCTTGATGGTGTCACCGACATGGCGACGGCCACCGATGGGGCGGTATGGTACGGCACCAATCATGGTCTGGTGCGCTGGGAGGCTGCCGCCGCTCCGCGCGATCGCTACCAGTATTTCGCCGGGCAGCGCTATCTTCCCTCCGACGTAATTGAACGCGTTGTTGCCGATACTCAGGGTGGTGTCTGGGCCCGCACGCCGGCCGGCACCGTTCATATCGAACTCCGCCGCATGACCCTGCTGCAGAAGGCGGCTTTGTTTGAGGAACGAATCCGGCTGCGCCACGATCGTCATGGGATGGTCTCGCCCTCTCACCTGACGGCCCCTGGTGACCTCAAGAGCAGCCGGACTCGGGACGACGACAACGACGGCCTCTGGACCGGCATCTACGCCGCGGCTGAGTGTTACCGCTTTGCAGTCACCGGTTCCGCCGAAGCCCAGGCCCGCGCGAAGAAAGCCATCGAAGCCATGCTGTTCCTCGAGCAGGTTGCCGGTTCCCGCGGGTTCCCCGCGCGCTCCTACATCGAGAAGGGCGAGCCGATGCCCACCGACGGTGAATGGCATTGGACGGACGACGGCAAGTACTACTGGAAGGGCGACACCAGCTCGGACGAGATCGTCGGCCACATGTACGCCTACGCAATTGCCTACGACCTGCTACCGGACCCTGTCTTGAAGAAGCGCATTGCGGCCACCACCCGCCGCATCATGGACCACATCCTGGCCAACGGCTACTACCTGATCGACCTCGACGGCAAACCGACGCGCTGGGGCCGGTGGTCCCGCAAGTACTTTGACGAGGCACCCGGTGATTCTGCCCTGAACTGTCTCGAACTGCTCAGCTTCCTCAAGACCACCGCGCACATCACCGGTGACGCGAAGTACGAGCGCGAATACCGCAAAGCGGCGATCGACCTGAAGTACGCCGAACAGACGGCCCGCTACCGCGAACTCCACGAGGAGATCAACTACTCCGACGAGGAACTCGCCATGCTGCCGTTCTACTGCCTATTCCTCTATGAGAACGACACGGCTTTGCTGGACAAGTACTACCGGCCGGCCCTCGATCAGTGGTGGGCCAATATCCAGCGCGAGGATAATCCTCTGTGGACCCTCATCTATCTCACCGGCCGGCCCGAGGCGACGGTAGATCTGAAAGGCGCCTTGCGGACACTTTATCGCCAGCCCATCGACCTCATCACCTGGTCCGTGAAAAACTCCCACCGTGCGGACGTTGTCATGAGCGGAACAAAAGACCGCTTCCAGAAGCCGGAAGCAGCCACCCTGCTGCCACCGGATGAACGTCCTGTGATGAAGTGGAATGCGAATCCGTTCATCATCGATTCGAACGGCGAAGGCCGCGGTGAGGATGATGGCGCCGCGTTCCTGCTGCCTTACTGGTTTCGCCGGCTATCAAAAGCTGTTTGCCGGGAAGTAAACGCCATGCGGTTGGGTAGTCTTTGCTTGTTGTTGGCCGGCGTAGTGCAGGCCGCGCAGGTGTGGACGGTGCGGGTGGAGGAGCCCACCGGGCTCTATCGCCGGACCAATGAGGCGGTCACGGTTCCGCTGGCTAAACTAGGTGGCCAGGCCGCGGGCTTCACAGTCACCAACCCCGACGGCAAGGCTGCACTGGCAGGTCAGCGCCGGACAATTGCTCTTTCCTGCGTCGCTGATCCCGGGTGAACTGCCGGTCTACAACATATCCTGCTGTGACACGAAAGCCTCCACACCTTTCGCGAATCCCATCCTCCTGCGCAGGCTGGGCCTGAATCGGGTCGAGTTCGGCAATGCGTTCTTCCGCGCCGTTATCGATCTCAAAGCGGCGGCCATCGTCGAGGCCTACACCTTGCGCACGGGTCCACAGAGGTCTCTCAACCTTGTCGAGACCACTCCGGAAGGCGGCGAAGCCCTCAAAGGCGACGTTCACGAGACCACGCCCGAGGCCGAGCGCTTCTCCCCCGCGCCAGTGACGGGGGTGAGCGGCCAGAACACCGGTTGGACTACCCTCGGCGGGCAGGGCGGCTTCACGAGTGTCGAACTCCTCGAAACCGGCCCGTTGCGAGGACGTCTCAAGCTGACGCGCGCCAACGAGATCTGGGAGATCACCTGGACCTCCGGCAATGCCTGGTTCCGCTGGAAGGCATCGCGCGGACTTCCGGTTCGCCGCCCTCTCGGCGAGCCCGTACGTTCCCTTCGACCGCTGCAAGGACGGCTCCGAGTACGAATTCCCTGGCGGCCCCGGTGAAGAGGAACCCCTACCGCGCGACGTCGGGCCGCGCAACTGGCCCACGCTTCCGGGCGGTCACATGGTCTACTACCAGGGCGCCGAAAACTACGGAGCCCTGGGGATCGTCGCCCTCGACTCCGCCCTCCGCTGGACCGGGGCCGGCACCCGCCGCTTCGAGGCCCGCAAGCCCGAAGGCGCAACCGAAATCGCGGTGACATTCCCGGAGTGGCAGGGCTCTATGACCGCCGTCGCGGCCCGCCAGGAGAACCGCATGCTGCGCCAGCCTCTGCTCGTGCAGGTGAGCGGCGTCTCCGCCACCGCGGTCGCCATCCAGGAACCGGCGGAACGCCTCACTGCGGCCACCGTCGGAGCCGGGTCGACCACTCCTTTCCAGCAGGACGCCCTCCCCCTGGATGGAGCCTGGCAACTCGCGTTTGTCGAGAAGGGCGAGGGTCCGCCTACCTCCGGTTGGAAGACCGTACAGGTGCCCGGCTCTGTCCACGTCCAATGGCTCGACCCGTCGAAGATCTACAGCCGCGACGCTGAATGGGTCAGCTATAAGGAGTGGTGGTACGAACGCAGCTTCACCGTGCCCGAACGCTTCCAGGGCAAACGCCTGCGGCTCCAGTTCGAGGCCACCGACTACTACGCCGACACCTATCTCAATGGCGCCTACATCGGCCGCCACGAAGGCTACATCGATCCTTATGAATTCGATGTTACGGAGCAGGCGCGCCCCGGGGAGAACGAGATTCTTGTTCGCGTCTGGACTCCGGTGGATTACTACTGGAAGCATCGTCCCTACACCATCAAAGGCGCGTATGGAGCAGTCGACCAGAAGCCCGACGACATCACAGCCCTGGGCATCACGCGCAGCGTCCGGTTGGCGGCGTCGACCGAGGCCCAGATCCGCGACGTCGCCGTGGATACCCGTCTGAAGGGCGCGGCGGCCGAGGTGAGCGTCCAGTTGGAGGCCGCGGCGGTCGATCGCGGCTACACCTGGGAGCTGACCTTATCGCCGCGCAACTTCCCCGGCTCCGACCGCATTCAGGTGAAGGCCGCGGCCCGCACGCAGCAGACGTTGACGATCCCCGTCGCCCAGCCGCAGCTCTGGTGGACCCGCGACCACGGCAAGCCGAATCTCTATACCCTCGACGTCCGGCTGCTCGACGCCAGTGGCCGTGCCGTCGATGGTCAGAGCCTGGCGGTCGGCATCCGCGAGATCGAGAAGATCGGCTGGGATTTCTACCTGAATGGCAAGCGGCTGTTCATCCGCGGAACGAACTACTACTACCACCTGTACATGTCCGAGATGGACCGCGCGAAGTACGAGCGCGACGTCAAGCTGATGGCCGGCATGAACATCAACATGATCCGGCTGCACTGCCACTTCAGCAATCGTGAGTTCTACGACCTGGCGGACGAATACGGCCTGCTCATCTGGCAGGACTTCCTGGAGGCCTGGTATCCGCACGATCGCGGCTTTGCCCAGCGCGCCGCCATGCTCTACGACAACCACGTCCGCTATGCGCGCAACCATCCCAGCATCGCCATCTGGGCCACGAGCGACGAAGAGGACTTCGAGAACTACCGCGAGATCACCAAGCATCTCTATCCTCGCCCTTCCATGCTCGACCCGCAGCGCCGCGCCGTCATCCGCTCCACCGGCCGCTTTGGCGACTCGCACGTCTATCACGGCTGGTACAACGGCACGCTGTGGGAGTACACGCAGATGCAGGAGCAGTTCGTCTCCGAACTCGGCGCCACCAGCCTGCCGAACTACGAGACGTTGATCCAGTTCATGCCCAATCAGTGGCCCATCAGGGACCACGAGGACGAGTGGATCTGGCGCCGCCTGCAGATTCCGCAGGCCATGAAAGCCTGGGTGATCCCGGAGCCCTCTCGCTGAAAGAGTACATCCCCCAGACGCAGGCCTACGTCGCGCGCCTCTTCCAGATCGCCCTGGAGCGCATGCGCCGCCGCAAGAACGAAGGCGCGGGCGGCGTCCTCCATTTCCACGCCATCGACATCTGGCCCTCCGTCACCATGGCTGCCATCGACTTCAATCGCGTGCCGACGAAGGTCTACGACACGGTGCGCCGTAGTTTCGAGCCTGTTGCCGCGTTGTTCGAGTACGATCGCGACAAATGGAAACCCGGCGAAACCGTGCGCTGCGGTTTATGGGCTGTGAACGACCGCTGGACAGCCGTGCCCGGCGCGAAGCTCCGCTGGCGCTTTGAAGGGAAGACCGGCGAGTATCCTGTGTCTCTCGCCGCCGACTCGGTCGTTCGCCTCGGCGCGGCGGAGTTTGCAGCGCCCGCCAAACCTGGCCCCTACGAATTGAAGGCGGAGATCCTCGACACCGCCGGCAAGGTTATTTCCGAAAACGTGTTTGAGTTCGCGGTAGCGCCGTGAGCGAAAGGGATCGAATGAGATCAGTGTTTCTGTGGATGATCGCGCTCAGCGCGGCGGCGGAACCGTTGACCGTGGGTAAGTTCTCGGCTGAGACCAGAACTTTCTACGGCCAGTCCGAAGGGCTGCCCTCCGGAGACGTTCTTTCCGTGCGGGTGGAACCGGATGGCTCTGTCATCGCCTACACCGCCGCTGGCGCCGCCACGCAAAAGGACGGCCGCTGGGTACTCTCCTCGGTCCGGCCCATGGGCGCCGCGAAAACTGCCCAGAGTCGTGACGGCCGCGTCGCTGAAGCCCGCGCCGATGGGCTCTTTCTCCGACAGGGAGTCGGACCCTGGCAGCGCCTCTTCCCGAAAACGGCCTCCCAAAGCTGGGCGCCCGTCGATGTCCGCGGCGTCGCCTTCGATTCGAAAGACCGGTTGTGGTTCGCCAGCCCGCAGGGGGTCGGCGTCCTGGACGGCACAATCTGGACCCTCTATACCGGCCGCGAGGGCCTGCCCTACGACGACTTCACCACCGTGGCAGCCGGTGAGAACGGTGTGGTCTGGTTCGGAACGCATAAGGGCGCCATCCGCTTCGACGGTCAGGTGTGGGAGTACCGCCAGGGCCTGCGCTGGCTGCCCAACGACGATGTCCGCGCCATTGCGGTGAACGCCAACGGCGACGCCTGGATCGCCACAGCGAAGGGGCTCGCCGTGATTGAGCGCAAGCCCATGACTCTCGCCGAAAAGGCCCGTATTTTTGAATCCGAGATCGACAAGCGCCACCGCCGCACACCCTATGGCTATGTCCATCCTGTCGTGTTGAAACAGCCCGGCGACCTCGGCGAATGGACCCAGACCGATAGCGACAACGACGGCCTGTGGACCTCCATGTACGGCGCCGGCGAATGCTTCGCCTATGGTGCCACCGGCAGTCCCGACGCCGCCCGCCGGGCCAAGGCCGCCTTCGAGGCACTGCGCTTCCTCGGCACGGTCACCCAGGGTGGGGATCATCCGGCGCTCAAGGGCTTCGTGGCTCGATCGATCCTGCCCGTGAGCGGCCCGGATCCCAATCTCCACGCCACCCCCGAGCGCGACCTGCAGAACCAGCAGACGCGTGATAAGCGCTGGAAGGTGATCACCCCGCGCTGGCCCAAAAGCGCCGACGGCCAGTGGTATTGGAAGACCGATACCAGCTCCGATGAGCTTGACGGCCACTACTTCTTTTACGCCCTCTACTACGACCTGGTCGCCAAAACCGACGCCGAGAAGCAGCGCGTGCGCGACCATGTCGCCGCGTTGACCGATCATCTGGTGGAGCACAACTTCCAGCTCGTCGACCACGACGGCAAGCCCACACGCTGGTCCATCTTCAATCCCGAAGAGATCAACAAGAACCGCGACTGGTGGCAGGAGCGTGGGATGAATTCGCTCAGCATCCTGGCTTACCTCAAGGTCGCCGCGCACATCACCGGCGACGCCAAGTATGTAGAAGGCGTCCCGCTACCTCATCGAGAAGCACGCCTACGACATGAACATCCTCATCACGAAGACGCATCTTGGCATGGGCGCCGGCAATCAGAGCGACGACGAGATGATCTTCATGAACTTCTACAGCCTCTTGAAGTACGAGACGGATCCGGATCTCCGCCAGAAGCTGCTGCTGTCGTTCCGCAATCACTGGGAGAACGAGGTGCCGGAGCTGAACCCGGTCTTCAACTTCCTCTACGCGGCTGTCGCGGCGGGCCAGAAGTACTCCGACGCTTATGGCGTGAAAGATCTCTCCCCCACGGGAGACTGGCAGGCCGAGAGCGTCGACACGCTGAAGCGGCTACCCCTCGACCGCCTCGACTGGCGTCTCTCCAACAGCCAACGCAAGGACATCATCCCACTGGTGGAACCGGTCCGCGACGAAGGCAAGCGCGCCACGGGTTATCGCGTCAACGGCAAGGTACTGCCGATCGACGAACGCTATGTCGGCCACTGGAACCACGATCCGTGGACCCTCGACCAGGGTGGCAACGGCCGCAACCTGGGCGATGGTGGAGTGTACCTGCTGCCCTACTACATGGGCCTCTATCACGGCTTCCTCCGGGAGTAATCGATGAAAACGAAACTGACCGTCCTCGCGCTGCTCGCCGGCGCGGCCTTCGCGGCGGAGCCCACCTTCCGGCAGGAGTTTATCTTCGCGCCCCAGAAGCTGCACGCCCATTCGTCTTCCATTGTCGAGCTGGCCGACGGCCGCCTCATGACCTGCTGGTACATCGGCTCCGGCGAACGCACGGCCGACGACGTGAAGGTGCAGGCGGCATTCCTCAAGAAGGGGGCGAAGGAGTGGGACGCCCCGTTCACGCTCGATGACACGCCTGGCTTCCCGGATACCAACCCGATCCTGTTCGTCGACAGCAAACAGCGCCTCTGGTTCCTCTGGACCGCGATTCTCGACAACCGCTGGGAGACGGCCCTGCTCAAGCTGCGCATCTCGGAGCCCGCCTTCCGTGCGCCCATGCCGAAATGGTCGCTCTCCGACAACATCCTGCTCATCCCCGAAGGCTTTGCCGGAAAGGTCGGGCCCAGGATCCGTGAAATGGCGGAGCGCGTCACGGTCCAGCGCGACCGGAACGAAGCCTTCACGGCCATTGTCCGCTCGACGGACAAGTTGCTGAATCGCCTTGGTTGGATGCCCCGCATTCACCCTCTGGAACTGCCTTCGGGCCGTGTTCTCCTGCCGCTCTATTCCGACACCTACAACCTGTCACTAGTGGCGATCACCGACGACGGCGGCAAGACATGGCGTCCCAGCGAACCGCTCGTTAGCCTGGGTGGAGTCCAGCCCTCCCTCATCCGGAAGAAGGACCGCGCGGTGGTGGCGTATATGCGCGACAACGGCCCTCCGCCGCAGCGCGTGCTGGTCAGCGAATCGAAAGACGATGGTGTGAGCTGGAACGCTGTGACCGACTCCGAGATTCCAAACCCCGGCTCCAGTGTGGAAGTCATCGCCTTGAAGACCGGCGAATGGGTGATGGTCCTGAACGACACGGAGAAGGGCCGCAATCGCCTCTCGGTCTGGATGTCGCCGGACGAGGGCAAAACGTGGCCCTGGAAGAAGAGCCTCGAGAATACGGATACCGGTGGCTACTCGTATCCGTCAGTGATTCAGACGCGTGATGGGCAGATCCACGCCACGTACAGCTTCACAGGCCCGCACGCCAAGGGGGAGAAGGAGCTGCAAACGATCAAACACGTCACCTTCGATAAGGAGTGGGTGAAACGATAGCCGACGGCTACTCAATAGCCGTCAGCTTAGCGTCCGTCCCGGCCGAAGCTCCGGTCCCGACTTCGACCACCTTGGCGGCCGTCCTGGCCAGTTCGCGCAAAGCGGGCGACGAGCGCCAGGCCGCATCCGGCCCAAACGCCAGCACCCAGTACTTGCCCGCGATCAGCTTCGAAAAGGCGGCGTGCCCATCCGAGTCGGCTTGGGCGGTCTTCGCATCCCGCTGAGGGTCCTCCGGGTCGTAATCCTCGGCGAGCAGGACGACCTGCGCGTCCTTCGCCGGATGCATGCCCTCCGTCACGGAGACCCGGATCGAAGCAGTCGCAGGATACAACACCAGCTCCAGTTTCTGATCCAGCGCGCTGCGATTCAAAGTGAGATACCCCCTCGGCTGGCGGTGTCCGTTGTATCGAACCTCACCTAGCGCGAGCCCGGCCGGCAAGTTCATGGCAAACAACTTATAAGTACCGTCCATGACGCCCTGAATCTCGAATGAGCCGTCCGATTGCCAGCGCACCGGCGCCAGTTCGTCGTCATTGCCCATCCGGTCGAAATAGGCCAGCGACAACCGCGGCGCCGCCTCCGGCTTGATCACGTCGGCATACTGACCCGCGACCGACTCGTGCAGAGTTGCCTTGCCATGCATCGTGGCCCCCTTGGTGATCGCCAGTTCCAGGTTGTCGAGATTGCTGTCGTCGAGATCGAAAAAGTGATAGCCGGCGCGGCGGCCTGGCGCGGAACCTTTGGCCGGCACCGACTGCAGCCAATACCGGCCTGCCGGAAGCCCGTCCAGGCGGAAGGTGGAACCCAGCGACACATTGGTTCGCGCGATCATCTGGAGCGCCATGGCGGAGCCCTGGCGCTCCACCCGGCCGAGCATGACGGGCACCTCTCCGGCGATCTCCTCCCCCTCGGCGGAAAAGACGCGCCCGCGAATACACGCTGTCCGCCGCTTGGTCAGCTTAATGTGGATGGATCCCAGCGACGCGCCCGGCAGCAAAGTGACAGACGCCGCCTGTTCCCGCTGTTCCACTCCGGGATAATAAGTGCGGCCGTAGGCCACCTCGCGGTGATCGCGAAACTCCTCGCTGCTGCCCCCGGGACTGAACTTCCAGCGCACCGGCAGGTCCACCTGTACCTTGTACTCGCCGGCGCCGATACCCTTCAGTTCATACGAGCCGTCCGCGGCCGTCGTCGCATACTCGCTCGCTGACAATAACGACCGGTTTCCGCGGGCCACCCGCCACTTCAGCGCCACCACGGACAGCCCCGCCAGCGGAGCTCCACTATCAGCGTCGACAACTCTCCCTGTAATTGAGCCTTCCCCCTCAAGCGGAATCCTCAGCGGCTCCGGGTTCACGCGTGGTTTTATCGAGAGTGTTCGCTGCGTCTCGAAACTCATCCCCCATTTCACATAGCCCGGCCGGCTGACGAAAACCATGAATTCGGCCGGTGCCGTGACTTTGCAGCGGAAAAGGCCCTGATCGCCGGTGAGGAAGGCGAATCCAGCCGCGGCCGGGTGGGGCGACTCTGGGGAGAGTTCCATCTCGAAGGTCCGCATGCTGTAGCTCGCACCCGGTCCCATGCGCACCAGCACGACCCGCGCTCCGGCGAGGGGTTGCTTGGTGGCAGAATCGATGACCTGTCCGGAAATCTCAGCGAAATCCTGTCCGTTGAGAACGGCACAAAGGAAGAGCGCCGAAATGAGACGCATATCGGGATTATTCTGGATTATTTTCCAACCGGAGACAACCGGGGCAGCGTCGCGGGCACCAGGCAGGAAGAAGAGACAGAGGGCCGCACCCGAAGGCACGGCCCCACGGAAAAGCTGTTACTGAACCAGACCGCAGGCCAGACGCGCGCCGGCATTGCCCGCCGGATCGCTCTTCATGTCGTCTTCCTTCTCATGGATGACGAGCGCGGTCCCGCCGGAGTGGAACAACGAAGTCTCGCCGTCGCCCGCCAGCGTGACACCCTGGATGACAGTCTTGTAATTCCCGGTGCCCTTGGCGTTGATCGTGAAATTGGGCATGTCGCCGGCATGGTGTCCGGCCGGATTCATCATGCCGTGCTGCTTCTTCGCCGGATTGAAGTGGCCGCCCGCCGTCGTGAAGGCCGGCCCTTCACACTTGCCCACCGTGTGGACGTGGATCGCGTGGACGCCCGCCGGAAGGCCGGTCGCCTTCACGGAAAGCTGAACGCCGCCCTTGACGGCTTTGAACTTCGCGGTGGCAACTACCTTGCCTTGCGCGTCTTTGACTTCCGCGGTGGCTGCCTTCCGATCGCCCTGAGCCCCGGCCAGGGTGAGAGCGGAGAGCGCCAGGGCCGTCGTAGCGGCCAGGATGGAACGAGTTGTCATCGATAGGATCTCCTTGGTCCAATTCTACGGGAATTGGGAAGCCGCGCAGAATCCCAAATCGACGGCGGCGTGCTGCAACTCGAATCCCCGCGCGACAATAGACAGAATGCCCGATCTGTCCACAAGCCGCGTCCCTGTCATCGTCCTCGGTGCCGGACCCGCCGGCCTGGGCGCTGCCTGGCAGTTAGCCCGCCGTGGGTTCGCCGTCACCATCGTCGAACGCGGCCCTGCTGTTGGCGGCAACGCCGGGAGCCTAACCGTCGACAGCCAGCGCGTCGACTTCGGCAGCCATCGCCTCCATCCCTCCTGCGCTCCTCAGATCCTCGCCGACATCCGCTCGTTCCTGGGGGATGACCTGCTCGACCGCCCGCGCCACGGCCGCATTCACCTCGGCGGACGCTGGCTCCACTTTCCCCTCAAGCCCGCCGACCTCGTCCTTCACGCCCCGCCCAGCTTCGCCGCCGGCGTCCTCCGCGACGCCCTGTGGAAGCCGCCCTCCAATGGCGGCGCCGAAACCTTCGCTTCTGTCCTCGCCGCCGGTCTCGGGCCCACCATCTGCCGCGATTTTTATTTTCCCTACGCGGTCAAGATCTGGGGCATGGACCCCCACAGCCTCGACGCCGAGCAGGCACGCCGCCGCGTCTCAGCCGGCTCGCTCACCAAAATGGTCCGCAAGGTGCTCGCCCCTTCCACGAAGGGCCGTTTCTTCTACCCCCGGCAAGGCTTCGGGCAAATCAGTGAGGCGTACGCCCTCGCCGCCCAGCAAACCGGCGCCAAACTCTTCCTCAGTACCTCAGTGACCGGAATCAGCCTTCAGGGCGATGGTCAGGCCGTGGTGGAAATCCGCGACGCCAACGGCGAACGCGCGCTACCGCCTGCTCTCGTCCTCTCCACGATTCCCATCCCCCAACTGGCCCGCATGCTGCGGCCGGCGGCGCCTCCGTCGATCCTCGAAGCTGCTGGCGCCCTGCGCTACCGGGCCATGATCCTGATTTACCTCACGCTCGACACGCCGCAGTTCACTGAATACGACGCCCACTACTTCCCCGCCGCCGATATCGCCATCACCCGGCTCTCCGAGCCCAAAAACTATGGTCTCCACGGGCCGGCCGCACGCACGGTTCTCTGCGCCGAACTTCCGTGCGATCCCGCCGATGCCGTCTGGAAGGCAACCGACTCGGAACTTCAACAGGTGGTGCTCGATTCGCTAAGCCGTGCCGGCATCCCGTACACAGGGCGAGTCCTGGGCTCTACTTCGCGACGTCTCGGTCAGGCCTACCCCGTCTATGAAAATGGATTCCGCCGCCACTTCCAGACCCTTGATGAATGGGTGGCCGGGCTCGATGGCATCCTGACTCTCGGCCGTCAGGGCCTCTTCGCTCACGACAACACCCATCACACACTCGCCATGGCCTACGCCGCGGCGGAATGCATCGGTACCGGAGGCCGCGTGGACCGCGATCGCTGGCGGCAGTTCCGCCGCACCTTCGAAGAGTTTGTGGTGGAGGACTAGCCCCGCATGACCCCGAAAGGTCTCGCCTGGCGCATCTTCTTCACCTGTTGGGCCGTCTACACCGTCTATTGGGCGCCCTGGATCATTCGCGAGCAGTTTCCAGCTCTCACTCTCGCGGAGCAGGGTACGCTAAACGTCGCCCGCTTCGATGGCTTCATCGAAGACATCTTCGCGGACCCACGGTGGAGCCTACATCAACAACAATCCCGGTGCGTCCATCGCCGGCGCTCTCCCCCTTCTCTTGGGGCGGCCCCTGCTCCATCAGGCGATCGAATGGGAACAGAACCTGCCCGCTCCTCGCATCCGGCCGGCGGAACGCGCCGAAGCCATCTCCGCTCGCGCCGGCCTGCTCGGCTACTTCCTGGTCACCGCCTTCCTTACCGTGGCCGGGCTCATGGCGCCGGTCTCGTCGATGGCCGCCGCATGGTTCGGGCGGCGCCTGGCTGAGTCGGGCCTAGAGCCGAAGTATGCCGCCGCCGCGGCGCTGGCGCTCGCCTTCGGCACACCCGTCTTCTTCCGGACTCTCTATCTCAACCACAACCTGCTGGTTGGCCACCTGGGGCTTTTCGTCGCGCTGCTGCTCTGGAACCGGACCTGGACGCAGGGCCGCCTGCTCCTCGCCGGCTTCCTCAGCGGCTACGCGGTCCTCTGTGACTTCACTGGACTGCTGCTTGTCGCCATCGTCGGTCTCTATCTGCTCGTCACACGTTGGCGGTCCGCCATTCGATTTACCCTTGGAACCCTGCCCGGGGTGCTTGGCCTCATCGCTTACCAGGCACTCTCCTTCGGCAATCCGCTGCTGCCCTCCCAGCACTACATGCCGCCTACGGCGCCCACCTCTCAGGGCTACCGCGGCTTCAGTTGGCCTTCGCCTGATCTCGCCTGGGCCAACTTCTTCCACCCCTCCTTCGGCGTTTTTGCTTACTGCCCCCTCCTGCTGCTGGCCTTCGCCGCCCCGTTCGTTTCCTCGGGCAAATGGCGCGTCCCGCCAATCCTCGCCCGCTGGATCTATGCCTATTTCGCGGCCTTTGTCCTGTTCTGCGCGGCGAACCAGTATTCCTGGCTTCAATGGAACACCGGCATGCGTTACCTCGTCCCCGTTGTACCGGGCCTGCTTCTGCTCAGCCTTCAGGTCCTTCAGACCTGGCCGCGCTGGCTGGCTTGGACCGCCATCGCTGCTTCCGTGTTTCAAAGCTGGTCCATTGCGGCTTCCTACGATCTCCATGCACTGCGCGCGCCGCTGGCCGTTCTTTCAGATGGTCCAAGGTTGGCCTGGCTCGATCGCCTGCGGTACATGGGCTGGGCGACACAGTCCGCCTGGCTGCCTTGGGGGTGTTTTCTTACGGTAGTAGTAGTTCTGGCCGGGGTCTGGTTGCCGTTCCGGAGGAAGGCGTAAGAACCGGCAGAAACGCATGTTAGAATACTGAATTCAACCGTAACAGGTTCGTATTGGAGGAGGCCGTGCTGGTGCCTGTACTCCGGTCATCTGGTTGGTGGCTGGCGGCTCAGTCGGCGGGTCATGAATCGTGGTCAACGGGGGAACTTGCGCCTTGAAGTTCCTTTATTTCACGACCTTTTACCCGCCCTATAGTTTTGGGGGCGATGCGGTGTACCTTCACCGCATGTCACATGCCCTTGGTGACGACGGACATACGGTTGATGTGGTTCATTGCGTCGACTCCTATCACATGCAGCACCCGAGTGAGCCGGAAGTGCGCTGGGCGGAGCATCCCAATGTCACCCGCCACGAACTGCGCAGCCCCTTCGGCTGGCTCTCTCCCCTGGTGACGCATCAGACCGGCCGTCCGTTGCTCTCCAGAAAGCGGCTCAACGACATCGTTCAGTCGAAGCCTTTCGACGTCGTCCACTACCACAACATTTCTCTGCTCGGTCCCGGAATCCTGGAACTGGAACCCACATCACAGGATTTCGTGAAGCTCTATACCGCGCATGAACACTGGCTCGTGTGCCCGATGCATGTGCTGTGGAAATACAACTCCCATGCCTGTGAAGCCGCCGATTGCCTGAAGTGCACTGTCCGCGGAGGCCGGCCTCCCCAGTTGTGGCGATACACCGGCTACCTCGAAAAAGCGGCCCGCCACGTCGATCAGTTCCTCAGCCCCAGCCGGTTCTGCGGCCGGATGCATGCCGAACGCGGTTTCCCGTATTCCGTCGAACATCTGCCCTACTTCATGGAGCGTCAGGATCAGGATTGGCAGGCGCCCGGTCCCCGTGCGCAGGTTCGTCCCTACTTCCTCTTTGTCGGCAGACTGGAGCGGATCAAGGGGCTGCACACCCTCATCGAAACTTGGGCGAATGTCCGGGAGTGGGACCTCATCGTCGCCGGCACGGGCGCTGAGGAAGCCCAACTCAGGGCGCAGGCCGCCAACAATCCGAACATCCGGTTTGTCGGCGGACAATCCCAGCAGCAACTTGCTGGACTCTATGCACACGCGGTCGCCACCATCGTGCCGTCGGTGACCTACGAGACGTTTGGCATCATCATCATCGAGTCCTTCGCGCGCAAGAGACCCGTAATTGTCAGGGATCTCGGAGCTCTGCCCGAAGTCGTGGCCGATTCGGGCGGCGGCATGGTCTACCGCGACAACTCGGAACTTCTGGCCGCCGTCCGCAGAATGGGTCCAGCCCCGGACTGAGCGCGGACTTGGGAGCGCGTGGGTATGAGGCCTTCGTCCGGCTTTGGACCAGGCCCGCGCATTTTGAACGCTACTTCGGATATATCGAAAAGGCGCGCCAGAGACGGTATGGAACCAGGGAAGAATGGCAAACTATCTCATCACCGGCGGTGCGGGCTTCATAGGCTCGCATCTCGCTGAGAAACTACTGGCCGCCGGAGACTCTCGTCACGGTACTGGACGACCTTTCCAGCGGGTCGCGGCAGAACATTGCCCACCTGCTCGGGCAGGCTCATTTCCACTTTGTCGAATCGCCGGTGCTCGATTGTGCTGCTCTCCCTGAACTGGTCGCCTCCGCCGATGCCGTCTTTCATCTCGCCGCCACTGTCGGGGTCTTCAATATCATCAAGAGCCCCGTTGAAACCATCGGCAACAACATCGACGGCACACAGGCGGTCCTGCGGGCCGCCGTCCCCAAACGAACCAAGGTTCTGCTCACCTCCACCTCCGAGGTCTACGGCAAGAGCGATCGGGCCCCGTTCGCTGAACACGACGACCTGCTCCTCGGCCCCACCACCAAAGGCCGCTGGAGCTACGCCGCCAGCAAGATTATCGACGAATTCCTCGCCCTTGCCTTCTGGCGCGAGTTCGGCGTGCCCACCGTGGTCACGCGGCTCTTCAATACCATCGGGCCCCGCCAGACGGGCGAATATGGGATGGTCGTTCCACGCTTTGTCCGGCAGGCGCTCTGCGGTGAAAACCTGAAGGTCTTCGGCGATGGCCGGCAATCGCGATCCTTCACTGATGTCGCCGACGTTGTCGAGTGGCTCAAGCGGCTCATCGTCGCTGACGCGGCGGTCGGCGAAGTAACCAACCTCGGAAACACCATCGAGATCTCCATCGCCGAGCTCGCCCAACGGGTTATCGCCGTCACTGGATCGGCATCCCAGGTCGAGTACGTGCCCTATTCGCAGGCCTACGAACAAGGCTTCGAGGACATCGCCCGCCGTGTCCCTGATATCAGCAAGGTCGTCGCCCTCACCGGCTACCGGCCGCGCATCGGATTGGACGAGACGCTGGAGCGTATCCGGCAATCCCAACTCGCCGGCCAGGTCACGGGATGATCAGAGCACGAGTCGACATCGTCATTCCCGTCCTGAACGAGGCGCATGTCCTCGCCGGCAGTGTAGCGCGGGTTCGCGATTACCTGTTGGCCAGTTTCCCTTACGACTGGTGCATCGTCATCGTCGACAACGGCTCCATCGATGGGACCGGTGTCGTGGCCCGCGAGCTGTGCGAGGAGTACCCCGACGTCCGCCTCCTTACCCTGCGCCGCAAAGGACGCGGCCGCGCCCTGCGCCAGGCCTGGATCCAAAGTGGCGCCGACGCCGTCTGCTACATGGATGTCGACCTCAGCACCGAGCTGCGTTATCTCAATCTCCTCATCGACGCAATCCTCAGTGAGGGTTACGACGTCGCGACCGGTTCACGCCTGTTGCCCGGCTCGAAGACCCGCCGCTCCATGCTGCGCGAGTTCGTCTCCCGCATCTACAACCAGATCGTCCGCGCCGCGCTCGGAACGAAATTCAGCGATGCCCAGTGCGGTTTCAAGGCGATGAGCCACTCCGCCGTTCAGGCCATTGTGCCCCAGGTTCGCGACGAGTCCTGGTTTTTCGACACGGAAATGCTCACCCTCGCGGAAAAGCAGGGCCTGCGCATCGCCGACATTCCCGTGGAATGGAACGAGGATGACGACAGCCGCGTGAAGATCCTGCGCACCGCCTGGGACGACCTCAAAGGAATCTGGCGGGTCCGCAAAACCCTGAGAGAAGTGCGGCCTGAAGTCTCGGCCCTCAGCGCGGGAGGCGTCCGTGAAGGTCCTGCTGGTCAACCCGTTTCAGGTCGATCTCGTCCAGAAGAAGGGACGCATCTACAATCGCACCTGGACTCCGCTCGATCTCGCCTACTGCGGGGCAATCCTCGAGCAGGATGGCATCGAAGTCGCCATCCTCGACGCCAATGCGGAACAGATTGGACCGCTGGAGGTTGCTGCCCGCGCCCAGGGCTACGACAAGGTGTTCATCACGTCCACCAGCCTCGACCGCTGGCAGTGTCCCCATCTCGACATTCATCCGTTCCTCAAAACAGTCCACGCACTCAACGATGTCGTACCCGAAGTCTATGTGATGGGCAGCCACGGCACCGTCAAGCCGGAGGAGATGCTGGCCGAAACCCGTGCCCGCGCCGTGCTGCGGGGAGAACCGGAAACCACGGTACGTGAGATTTGCAGCGGCCTCCCGCTGAGCGAGGTCCGGGGCATCACCTGGCTCGACGCCGGTCAGGTGGTTCACAACCAGGACCAGAAACCGGTCAGGATGGAAGACCTGCCGCTGCCGGCTTTTCATCTTCTGCCCATGCACCAGTATCACTACGAGATGCTGGGCCGCAATTTCACCCTCTTCGAGATGTCCCGCGGCTGCGCCTCCAAGTGCACCTTCTGCCTGCTGAAGACCTATGGCGTCGGCGTCCGCAAGAAGAGCGTCGAACGCCGGGCTCCGTCCGGATTTATCGTGTTTCCCTATTAACCTTAGCAATACGTACTCGAACCAAGGCTACACATAAACAT
>JASGIE010000138.1:0-16161 GCA_049841055.1 Paludibaculum sp.
ACTGTCCTGTACTTGGTTCCATTACGTATTGCTAAGGTTAATAGGGAAACACGATAGAATCCGAACAGCACCTGGAGCATACCAAACCGCTGAACGCCTACTACGCCGCCATCACGGCCATCGACGACCAGATCGCCCGTCTCACCCGTTCGCTCAGCAACTCGGCCTGGCGGAAGACACCATCGTGCTGTTCTCCTCGGATCACGGCGACATGCTCGGCACCCACGGAGCGAAGCTCAAGCGCAAACTGTGGGAGGAATCGATCCGGGTCCCGGGCATCTCCGCTATCCCCGCCGCATCCAGGCCGGCCGCAGCGAGGAAACACTCCTTTCGCACGTTGACTATGCGCCCACGCTGCTGAGCCTCTGCGGTGTACCCATCCCGGGCACGATGCAAGGCACCGACCTCTCGGCGCTGGTCACCGGGCAGACCCGTCGCGCTCCGGACTCGTCATTCCTCCGATCTTTCGGCCCGTATGCGGGAGACGAGACACCCGCCGGCTGGCGCGGCCTGCGCACAGACCGCTACAATTATGCGCGTTTCGAACAAGCCCTGGGTGTTATATGACCTGAAGGAAGACCCCAGGGAAGAGCACAACCTGGCGGCGGACCCAGCCGCCGCGAAGCTGCGAGAGAATCTCGAGTCCCAACTGGGGGCCTGGATGCGCCGCACCGGCGACGCGTGGAAGTACAACTGGACAGCCCCCGTGGAAGACGCCGGCCGCCTCTACAAGGACAAGACGTACTACAGCGTGGAAGAGTATCTGAAAGAGCATCCGCAGTGAGCCTTCGCTGCGAGGCCAGCGGTCAGCGGTCGAGTGATAGCTGTCAGCGATCAGCCATCAGCATTCAGCGATCAGCTGTCAGCGTCAAAGCCCGAAACCCAGCCACCTCGCCCGGCATCGCAGAAGTCCCCACCAATTAGCAGGAGTCCCCAACCACGGGAGGGCCGACCCCCTGGTCCGCGTGGGGTCCCCCGACCCCACCCGCAGAGGCACCAAGAGAGCTATCAGCAGTCAGCGATCAGCTGTCAGCGTCAAAGCCCGGAACCCAGCTACCTTTCCCGGCATCGCAGGAGCCCCCACCACCTCGCAGGATTCCCCGTACCACGGGACGGCGGACATCTGGTTCGCGTGGGGATCCCCCGACCCCACCCGGAGGCCACCAAGACAGCTATCAGCAGTCAGCGATCAGCTGTCAGCGTGGAAGACCCGGAACCCAGCTCCTTCCCGTCATCGCAAAAGCCCCCACCGATTTGCAGGAGTCCCCAACCACGGGACGGCGGACCCCCTGGTCACGTGGGGGTCCCCCGACCCCACCCACGGAGGCACCAAGAGAGCTATCAGCAGTCAGCGATCAGCTGTCAGCTTCAAAGCCCGAAACCAGCTGCCTCGCCGTCATCGCAGCAGCCCCCACCACTTCGCAGGAGTCCCCAACCACGGGACGGCGGACCCCCTGGTCCGCGTGGATCCCCGACCCCACCCGCGGAGGCACCAGGAGAGCTATCAGCAGTCGCGATCAGCTGTCAGCTTCAAAGCCCGGAACCCAGCTACCTTCCCGTCATCGCAGAAGCCCCCACCAATTCACAGGAGTCCCCAACCACGGGACGGCGGACCCCCTGGTCCGCGTGGATCCCCGACCCCACCCGCGGAGGCACCAACAAAGCCAGCAGCAGTCAGCGATCAGCTGTCAGCTTCACAGCCCAAAACTCGGCTGCCTCTCCCGGCATCGCAAA
The DNA here is from genome assembly GCA_049841055.1 of Paludibaculum sp. Taxonomy (GTDB): domain Bacteria; phylum Acidobacteriota; class Terriglobia; order Bryobacterales; family Bryobacteraceae; genus Paludibaculum. Next base: position 1,735 of record JASGIE010000138.1, read on the forward strand.
AGCCCCCACCGATTTGCAGGAGTCCCCAACCACAGGACGGCGGACCCCTGGTCCGCGTGGGGTCCCCCGACCCCACCCAGGGAGGCGCCAAGAGAGCTATCAGCAGTCAGCGATCAGCGGTCAGCTTCACAGCCCAAAACTCGGCTGCCTCGCCCGCCATCGCAAAAGTCCCCAGCAATTTGGAGGAGCCCCCAACCACGGGACGGCGGACCCCCTGGTCCGCGTGGGGTCCCCCGACCACACCCGCGGAGGCACCAACAAAGGCAGCAGCAGTCAGCGATCAGCTGTCAGCTTCAAAGCCCGGAACCCAGCTACCTTTCCCGTCATCGCAGAGCCCCACCAATTCGCAGGAGTCCCCAACCACGGGACGGCGGACCCCCTGGTCCGCGTGGGGTCCCCCGACCCCACCCAAGGAGGAGCCAGGGAAGCCGTCAGCGATCAGCTTGCGCCTGGCAGGATCACCCGCGATCAAAAAGCTGAAAGCTGACCGCTGATCGCTGACAGCCGTTCAGCAAACAGCCAAAGGCTGGGGGCTGAACGCGTGTTCACGCCCCGGACTCCCGCGCAACCGCGAAATCCCCCTCTTCATCTCCTCCCCCTGCGGCCAGTCCGGATGGTGCCTCAGGAAATCCTCCAACTGCTCTGCCGCCTTCTGCTTCTCATCGCGCCGCAGATAGATCTCGGCCAGCAGCAACTGCGGATGCAGAAGTGCCCGCCATCCAACCGCCGGGCCTCCAACAGGTAACGCTCCGCCAGATCGAGCTTGCCCAGCCCGAAGTAAGTCATCCCCATCTGCGACTGCGCCAGCGCATCGTTCGGACGCCGCAGCACTGCATTCAGGTTGAAAGTCCACGCCTCGGTCATCCGCCCCAGCGTCACCAGCACTCCGCCCAGGTTCACCAGCGGCTCATATGCCTGCGGATCCGCTTCGAGCGATTTCCGGAAGTACCCTTCCGCGTCGTCGTAGCGCCGCGTCTGATAGGCGATCGTCCCCAGGTGATTCCACGCGGACGCAAACTGCGGAGCGATCTCCACCGCCCGCTTCAGGTGCGCAATGGCACCTTCCACATCGCGCTGCCCCAGCTTCTTATCCGCGTTGAGATACTCCGCCCGCGCGGCATCCGGAATCGACAACTCGCGCATCGACACCACGGCACTGCGGTCCGGAGTCATCTTCGACTCGTCCAGTCTCACCGCCAGTTCCACACGCCGCTTCCGGTCCGCGACGCGGGGACCGACATCGATCGTCTTGCGCGTCTCCCCACTGCCCGGCACGAAGATGATCAGGGAATACGAGCCTTCCGCAATCTTCGGGAATCGGAACTTTCCTGAGGAATCGCTGAGGGTGGACGCCTGGAACGGCGAGGTCGCTCCGTGGAGCGAGACGGAAGCGCGCGCCGCCGGCACGAGTTGCCCGCGTACTTCATAGGTAGCCGCGGACGCACTCAGCCCCGCAAGAGCCAGCATCACGCCGCACAGCCGGAGCATGCCTCCATGGTAATCGGCCCCGCGCACCGTGGGGTAAAGAACTTACGTCTACCGGCCGCCCGTCGAAGCACGCGACCCCAACAGTGCCCGGAGCGTCTGCTTCAACACACCTTCCGCGCCCTTCGTCGTATTCGAGGCGCCGGGCTCGTAGCCGCCCTGGTCGTAGGCGCGATCCGTACACAAGTAGCCGGGTGCGATATCCCCATACCCGGCCATCGCCACAAACAGGCCCGGAGCCGCGATCTGCGCGAACCGCTGAAATTCCAGCATCGGCTCACCCGGCAGATGCACGATGCGCACCGGCCCCACACTCAGCAGGCTGGCGTTGAGAGGCTCCTGTCGCAATCCGAACGCCGCCGCGATCGTCAACCGGTAGCGGGCCGCCTCGTCGTCCGTCGCCTTCGCTTCGGCCAGCCGCGCGTCCACCTCCTGCTTCGTGGCCAGCCGCTTTGGCAACACCAGCGGTAGCGACTTCCACTTCAACTCCGAAGCCGCGGACCATTGCGCCGACTCGTCCGACTTCTTCAAGCCGGCCAGCAGACGGGCGGTGAGCTCCGTCCTCTTCGCCACGCTGCTGTCGTTGTACTTCCCCACCGTCACATCACCGGCCGCTCCGGTGAAGTAAATCTGGAACACGCCTTCTTCGCGTTCCAACTGCTCGCGCGCCGCGCCCACGAAATCGGCGGACACCCGGCCGTCGCAGCACCAGGTCTGCGGATGCGTGGCATAGTAGTGCAGCCGGACCAGTGGCTTCCGGCCGTCGGCCAGCGTCACGGTCCTCACCGTGCGATCGACGGGTCCTTCCGGCGCTGCCGCCATCTCCGGTTTCTTGCCGTCCGTACTGAACCGGATGACCACCTTGCCGTCCGGCGTAGGCAGGCGCCGGGCCGAAGCCACGCGCTCCACCTCGGCTTCCCCGGTGCCCACCTGGTCGAAGGGCTTCATGGCACCCGTAGCCTTCTTTACGGCGTCGGCCAGGCGGTCCGCAATCTGGACCAGCGCGGCTTCCTCGAAACGAACCACCGGCCGGCCCATCTGCTCCAGCAGCGCATAGGCGTCGCCGTCCACATAGGGAGCGGTGTGCTGATGCAGCGTCTGCAGCGCCACGCGATCCGGCGTCGTGCCGGCGGCCTGCGCCACTTTGTCGCGCAGCAGACGGTGCGACCGGTTGGAAAGCCCGCACCAGTCCACCGCGCACAGCACGTATCGCTGCCCACGGTCCTCCAGCACGATGCCCTTAGCCAGCAAAGGATCCTCGATCTTGGCGGTAGGCATCACCCAGATGAGAGGCTGGCCCATCGGGGGTGTGACATCAGACCGGAAGGTGCCCACGCGCAGCTGGCCCCAGGCCATGCTCGCGGCCGCCAGCAGGCAGATTGCCGCGCAACGTACCTTCATGCCCCTTCGACCCTCACCGGCACTCGCCGCGCCGGCGTGTTCTCCGCAACACTCCGGAGAAGGCGAGCGCTCGATGCGCTGATCTCACGCACCGCCCTCTCAAAGGCTTCCTGGTTTGCTTTCGAAGGCTTCTGGAATCCGCTGATCTTCCGCACGAACTGGAGCGCGGCGGCGTCCATATCGGCCGGGGTCGCCGGTGGCTCCTGGTTTCTCAATACTTTGATGCTGCGGCACACAATCCATACAGCGTCGCACGATTGGAACGGAATCCGCACCCCGGCCGCGGCGCCCGCATATACTGGACTTCTCCCGATGATTTCCCGACGAATCCTGTTGCTGGGTGCCTGCGCCTGGTCGCTCCAGGCTCAAACCGATTGGCCGGTCTATGGCCACGACCCCGGCGCCGCCCGCTTCTCGCCCCTGAAACAGATCAACCGGGAGAACATCGACCGGCTACAGTTGGCGTGGACCTTCCACACGGGCAAAGCGGGTTCGGAAGGCATCCCCATCGTGGTCGGGGGCGTCATGTATGTCACTGCCGCCAACGGGATCTTTGCGCTGGAACCCGAAACCGGGCGTGAGCTCTGGCATTACGAAGCTACCCAGGTGGCCCTTCGCGGACTCGCCTATTGGCCCGGCAACAAAGGAGTTCGACCACGTGTCTTCGCCGGAGTAAAGGGTGGCATGGTGGCGCTCGACGCGGCCACCGGCAAACCGGCCCCCGGCTTCGCCAGGGAAGGTCTGCTCGATCTGCGAGAGGGCGTTCTCGGCGATCTGACCGATGCCAAGATCTCGCTCCAATCCCCGCCCAGCGTCTTTAAGGACATCGTCATTACCGGCAGTGCCAACGGAGAGGGCTCGCCTTCCAAGGGGGCATATGGCGATATTCGTGGCTGGGACGCGAACACCGGCAAGCTTCTCTGGAGCTTCCACACCGTCCCCCGGCCCGGCGAGCCCGGCATCGAAACCTGGCCGGCCGACGGCTGGCGCAATCGCTCCGGTACGAATGCTTGGGGCTTCCTCACCGTAGACGTGGCTCGCGGCATGGTCTATGTGCCACTGGGTTCGCCCACCTCCGATTTCTATGGAGCCGACCGTCACGGCGACGGCCTCTACGGCAACAGCCTGGTCGCCCTCGATGCCGCCACCGGCAAGCTCAAGTGGTACCAGCAGTTGATCCATCACGACCTGTGGGATTTCGACCCGGCGGCGCCGCCCATCCTCTTCGATGCCACGATCAGAGGCCGGAAGGTGCCCGCCGTCGCACAGGTCACCAAGACCAGCCTGCTCTTCGCGTTCGACCGCGTCACCGGCAAACCCCTCTATGGGATGGAAGAGCGCAAGGTTCCGCAAACGACAGTGCCCGGAGAGAAAACCGCGGCGACTCAGCCCTTCCCGCTGAAGCCGCCTCCTCTCTCCCGGGTGGCGTTCACGAAAGACGAGATCTACAATCTCACGCCCGAGCATGCCGGCTTCTGCCGCGATCTGTTTGAGCGCAACCAGATGCGGCCGGTGCCGCTCTATACGCCGTTTGAACTCGACAGGAATGTCCTGATGTTTCCGAGTACCCTGGGCGGCGGCTCCTGGGGCGGAGCATCCTCAGATCCCTCCCTCGGCTTCCTGTTCATCAACGTGAACAACCTGGGCCAATGGGGCCATATGGAGAAGAAGACCGACCCGGCCACCGGCGCCATATCCTATATCCGTACTTCCGAGTACGGCGCCTATGCCCGCTTCTGGAACCGCGACACGCGCATCCCGTGCACCAACCCGCCGTTCGGAGAACTAGTCGCGGTAGATACCCGGACAGGGGACATCGCCTGGCGCTCACCGCTGGGCACGATCCCGGCGCTGGAAGCGCTGGGCATCCACGAAACTGGAGCGCCGAATCTGGGCGGCAGCATCGCCACGGCCGGCGGACTGGTCTTCATCGCCGCCACCAACGACAGCCGCTTCCGCGCATTCGATGCCAGATCCGGCCGGAAACTGTGGGAACAGCCGCTGGATGCGAACGGCCACACGATCCCCATTACTTACCTGGGCAAGGACGGGAAACAGTACGTGACGGTCATGGCGGGAGGAGGGGGAGGCTACTTCGGAGGCACGCCCGCCGACAGCGTCATGACCTTCGCGCTGGGCAAGGCGCCGGCTCCTTCCGTCGTCGCCTCGAAGCCCGAATTGGCTTCGTCCGTTCGAAAAGGCCCCGTGGTGCTGCCGGACGCGCCGGGCAAAGCGTTGGTTCAAAAGACCTGCGGCGGTCCCTGCCACACTCTGGAAACGGCGTTAGGAATGCGGCGCAACCGGGTGGGCTGGACGGCCATGGTCGACAACATGATCGCCCGTGGCGCAAACGCAAAAGAGGCCGAAGCCAGGGCGATCGTCGACTACCTCGCCACTCACTTCGGCCTCTGATTCAGCTACTTAGTAGCGGTAGTGGTCAGCCTTGTAGGGACCTTCCACCGGCACGCCGAGATAATCGGCCTGCTTCTGCGAGAGAACGGTCAGCTTCACGCCGATCTTCTCCAGGTGCAGCCGGGCTACTTCCTCGTCCAGATACTTCGGCAGGACATAGACGCCCACGGCGTATTCGTCCTTCTTCTTCCACAGGTCGAGCTGGGCAAGTGTCTGATTCGAGAAGCTGTTCGACATCACGAAGCTGGGGTGGCCGGTGGCGCAGCCCAGGTTCACCAGGCGGCCTTCGGCCAGCATGAAGATGCTGTGGCCGTCGGGGAAGGTGTACTGGTCCACCTGCGGCTTGATGTTCAGCTTGGTAACGCCCGGGGCGTTGTTCAGACGGTCAATCTGGATCTCGTTGTCGAAGTGGCCGATGTTGCAAACAATGGCCTGATCCTTCATCTTCGCCATATGTTCCAGCGTGATGATGTCGCAGTTGCCGGTGGTGGTGACGTAGATGTCGCCGCGGCCGAGCGTGTCTTCCACGGTGGTCACTTCGTAGCCTTCCATCGCCGCCTGCAGGGCGTTGATGGGGTCGATTTCGGTCACGATCACGCGGGCGCCAAAGCCGCGCAGCGAGTGGGCCGAGCCCTTGCCGACGTCGCCGTAGCCGCAAACCACGGCCACTTTGCCGGCCACCATGACGTCCGTCGCGCGCTTGATGCCGTCGGAGAGTGACTCGCGGCAGCCATAGAGGTTGTCGAACTTCGACTTCGTCACCGAGTCGTTGACGTTGATGGCCGGAACGAGCAACTTGCCTTCCTGCTGCATCTTATAAAGGCGGTGGACGCCAGTGGTCGTCTCTTCCGAAACGCCCTTCCATTCCTTCACCAGTTCGCGCCAGCAGGTGGGGTTCTCAGCATTGACCTTTTTGAGCAGATTCTTGATGACGTCCTCTTCGTGGCTACCAGAGGGGGTGTTCACCCAGTCGGAGCCATTCTCGAGTTCGTAACCCTTATGGATCAGGAGAGTTACGTCGCCACCGTCGTCGACCACGAGTTGCGGACCAAGGCCGCCGGGATGCAGCACAGCCTTCAGCGTGCAGTCCCAGTATTCCTCCAAAGTCTCGCCTTTCCAGGCATATACGGGCACACCGGCAGCGGCGATGGCGGCGGCGGCATGGTCCTGCGTCGAGAAAATGTTGCAGGAGGCCCAGCGGACACTGGCGCCGAGGTCGACGAGGGTCTCGATGAGCACCGCCGTCTGGATGGTCATGTGCAGCGAACCGGTCACGCGCACGCCGGCTAAGGGCTTCTGCGCCGCATACTTGCGGCGGATGGACATGAGGCCGGGCATCTCCGATTCGGCAATGGTGATCTCTTTGCGGCCCCAGTCGGCCAGGGACATGTCGGCGACTTTGTAGTCGGTCGTGGCAGGGCTAATGGTGGTGCTCATCGACTCTCCTAGAATTTTTGATATCGTCATATCGCGATACGTTGATATGATAATGGACACCGCGCTATGCCGTCAATGCTGAATACCTTCCGCCTGCTGTCGGATCCGGGCCGGGTCCGGCTGGTTTTGCTGCTCGCGCAGGAGGAGCTGACCGTGGCCGAATTGCAGGAAATCCTTTCTACAGGCCAGAGTACGATTTCCAGCCAACTCTCCCAACTGCGCCAGGCCGGGTTGGTGGAAGACCGCCGGGTGGGCAAAAGTGTGATGTACCGGTTGACGGAACCGCGCTCGGACAGCGGCCGGCGATTGCTGGAAGTCCTTCAGGATGGGTCAGTTGAGATCGCGGAAGCGGAGCGCGATACGGAAGCGCTGAATCTGACCTTGAACAAACGGCGCGACCGGATGCGGGCCTACTTCGACGAGCTGGCCGGGAAGTTCGGAAAACATTACGTTCCAGGACGGTCCTGGAAGGGCCTGGCCGAGACATTACTAAAACTGATGCCGCCGATGGTGATTGCCGATCTGGGCGCCGGCGAGGGGACTTTTTCGCAGTTGCTGGCCCAGCGCGCGGAGCGTGTGATTGCGGTCGACAACTCCGAGAAAATGGTCGAATTCGGCGCGGATCTGGCGGCGAAAAACCGCATTGGAAACCTGGAGTACCGGCGCGGCGATATGGAGAAACTGCCCATCGCGGATGCCTCGGTGGACCTCGCTTTCTTCAGCCAGTCGCTCCACCATGCCCAGCATCCTGATCGTGCCGTCAAGGAAGCCTTCCGGATTCTTCGTCCAGGTGGACGGATTGCCGTCCTGGATTTGGTGAAGCACCACTTCGAGGAAGCGCGGGAACTGTATGCGGATTTATGGTTAGGCTTCGCTGAAGTTGAACTGGTCGGATTTCTCAAGAAGGCTGGTTTCGGCCGGATTGAATCGACGGTCGTTCATAAAGAGGAGCAGACGCCGTTCTTCGAAACACTGCTGGTGGTGGGCGACAAGGCCCGGTCCTAGTTCGCCCGTTCCTTGATCTGGATGATCCTGTCGACTTCCTTGGCCGCGTGTTTCGTGACTTTGCCGTTGGGCCAGCGAACCGTGATCGCCGCCTCGGCGGCAGCGCCCAATCCGTAGTGCAGACGCAGATCGTTGTGCGAGGTGAAACTGGCCTGAGAGAGTACGGCCTGGGTCTGCTTGCGATCCCCGTATTCGACGGTGACTTGCGCTCCGATCGCGGCGCGGTTTGAGACCGTGCCTTCCAGTTTCACCTTGAGCCAGTGGTTGGCGGACTTCAGGTCGTTACGGTAGAGGGACGGGGTTTCGTTGCGATTCCAGATGACCACATCCAGATCCCCGTCGTTGTCGAAGTCGCCGAAGGCGGCTCCGCGAGATGAATGCACCTCATCCATGGCCGGGCCGGCCTGGGCGGCGAAGAGTTGCTCGAAGCGGCCGGCTCCGAGATTGCGGAACAGGAGCGGCGGCATTCTTGAAGGGTAGGCCGGCAGGTCGCGCTCGGTGTCGGGGTAGACGTTGCCGGTGACCAGGAAGAGGTCGGGGAGACCGTCGTTGTCGAGGTCGGGCATGCCGACACCCCAGGCGATGAAGCGCGTTTCGACGCCAATGCCGGAAGACTGAGTGAGGTCTTTGTACTGGCCCTTCCCCAATCCTTCATAGAGGATGTGGGTGTCGTCCGCGAAGTGGGTCTTGAAGATGTCCAGGACCCCGTCGGTATTGAAGTCGCCGATGGCGAGGCCCATTCCTGCCTGTTCCATTCCGTCGTCGTTTAGGGCGATGCCGCGTTCGATGCCTTCTTCCGCGAAGGTTCCGTCATGGTTGTTGCGGAAGAAGAGCGACGGGGTGGAGTCGCAGGCGAGGTAGATGTCGGGCCAGCCGTCGCCGTCGAGATCGGTTGCAATGGCAGTCAGTCCGAAGGAGGACCGGGCGCTGCCGATGCCGGATGCTTTGCTGACATCCTCGAAGGTCCCGTCGGGTTTCTGGTGGTAGAGGAACTGGCGGCCGGTCTTCAGGCCGCGCGGACCGCAGGGCGTCATGACGCCTTTCCAGTTGCAGGAGGCGCTCTGGCCTGGTTTGGGGATTCTGGCGAGATCGAAGTCTATATAGGTTGCGACGAAGAGGTCGAGGCGGCCGTCGCGGTCGTAGTCGAGCCAGGTGGCTCCGGCGTACCAATAAGGATAGGCGGGCGCGGGATCGGGGATGAGGCCGGCCTTGCGGGCCACATCGGTGAATGTTCCGTCGTGATTGTTGCGGTAGAGGGCGTTCTCGCCCCAATAGGTGACCAGGAGGTCCAGGTAGCCGTCATTGTCATAGTCGGCTACAGCGACGCCCTGCTCCCAGCCGACGCGCGCCAAACCGGACTTCGCGGTCACGTCGGTGAAGGTTCCGTCGTGGTTGTTGTGGTAGAGGCGGTTGCCGGCGCCGGGTGGAGGGGTGCCGAAGCGGGTGCCGCCTACGAAGAAGATGTCGAGGAAGCCGTCGTTGTCGTAGTCGAGGAAGGCCACTCCGCCGGAGGATGTTTCCGAGACGTACTGGACGTCGCGTTCGGCGCCGTAGATCTGAACGTGATTCAGTCCGGCCTTGGACGCCACATTGACGAGAGAAGAGGGCCACGGCCGGCCGGAGAGTTTGGGGCGAGGCTGGGGCTTAACGCCGCGCGAGGCCATGCCTTGCGGCAGCAGCGGGAGGGCAGAGAGAAGGAAGACAGCAATGAGGGCTCTCATTTTTCGCGGGGGCTGGGCTCCTGCTGCATGAGGGAATCGGACTCGACGCGCTGGCGGGATTTCTCGATGACTTCGGCCTTGAGGCGGCGGACTTCGTCAAACTCCTTCTTCGCCTCCACAGGGCGGCCGAGCGCCTGATAGGTGCGCCCCAGGAGAAGGCGGATGGCCTCCTGGTCCGGCAGAATGCGGCGCGCCTCTTCGAGTTCCTTGAGGGCGACGGGATAGTTCTTTGCGTTCAGGGCGATGCGGCCCAACTGGTAGTGCGGGTCGGGATAGTTGGCGCGCAAGGTGATGGCGCGCTTGAGCAGGGTGATGCCTTCGGGCGAGCGGCCATTGCGATCGTAAAGAACGCCCAACTGGTAGGTGGATTCGGAGTCGGACGGATTGATTTTGAGAGATCGTTCGAAGAAGCCGATGGCTTCGCTGTCCTTGCGGGCGAGCAGATTCAGGCGGCCGAGGGCGGCGAGAGCAGGCGCCATATTGGGGTTGGCGGCAACGACGGCTTCGAACAGGGTGCGGGCTTCCTCGTACCGGCCGCGGCGGTATTCGATGAGGCCTTCTATGAGCTTGGCCTGAGTGGGATCGCCTTCGGAGCGGGCCAGGAGTTCCGCGGCGCGATCGGCGTTGCCGGCCCGGCTTTGGGCGTAAGCGAGGGCATAGAGAATGCTGCGGTCCTTGTCGTTCTCCTGATAGGAGATCTCGAGTTCCTTGAGGGCCTCGGTCAATTCGCCGGTTTCGACGAGGCACAAGCCGAGCAACTGATGGGCGCGGGCCTCGCGCGGGTAGGCTTTGAGGAAGGTCCGAAGATGGCTGGCCGCTTTGCCGTACTGCTGGATGCGTCCGAGGGAGACGGCGATGTTGAAATGGATGGGAACCAGCGATGGGTTCGCTTTGAGAGCCTCTTCGTAGAGGGCGACAGCCTCTGTGAACTGTTCGCGGCGAGCATGGACGGCGGCGAGATTGGAGAGGGCTTCGGCGGAGTTGGGGTTGGACTTCAGGTATTCCCGGAAGAGTTGTTCCGCGCGGGTCAGGTCACCGGCCTGGAATGCCTGCCGGCCGCTGTCCAGCAGCTGCTGCGGGACGAGGGCGAGCAGGAGAGTGAGCCAAACGCTGAGCATCAGATCGCCCAGTATATCCTTTCGTTCCGGAGCTATCAGCTATCAGCTATCAGGTATCAGCTATCAGCTATCAGCTGGACGCTTGCGTCCCGGGTTTCTGTTCCGGGTATTGATTTTATTATGCCGTTCGGGGTTCAGATTGTCTCGCTTCGACAAATCAGCCGCCTCGGGCCGGTTCTCAGCTTGAGTTTCTCGCGCTGATTGCCGGCCATTGGCGGCTGATGGGTGATTCTTCTCCGCTCGCCTGTTGCTGCCAGGATGCAGCGACCAGCTCCGGCCGTGTGGGGCTGAAGGCTGATCGCTGATCGTTGGCGGCTCCTTTAGAAGTAGAACTTCGCGGCGAGCTGGATGCGGCGCGGGTCGTTCGTTCCGGTGATGGCACCGAAGCCGAAGCGTCCGCCACCACCGCCGAGGGCCGTCGGCAAGTTGCTGAGCTTGCCGGTGGTGTTGTTAAAGGCGGCGCCGGTGTTGTAGGCGTTGAACTGCGGATGGTTGGGAGCGTTGAACATCTCGCAGCGCAGTTGCAGACGCATCTGTTCGTGGATCGGGATGTTCTTGAAGATCGAGATATCCCAATTGGACCAGGTGGGCTGCCGGACTGGGTAGCGGTTGGAGTCAAAGCCCTGGCTGCCCTTGAGGGTAGGCAGAGCGAGGACGGAGCCATCGATGTACTGGTTGAGGTCCTTGGGATAGGAAGGACGGCCGGTGTAGCGGACGCGCGGAGCGATGTCGGGAGACCCGGTATAGCGCTCGTTGAGGTTGCCGACGCCATCAATGGAGAAGCTGATGGTGGCGGGAGCGCCGGTCTGCACAGTGGTGATGCCGGAGATCTGCCAGTCGTTGGTGATGAGCTTGGCGGCCTTGGCGGCTCCACTGGTGCCCTTGACGAACTTGGGCAGGTTGTACACGTAGTTGAGTACGAGGACCTGCGTGCGGTCGTTATTGAGCACGTCGTAGTCGGCCGTGCGCATGTTGAAGGGCACGTTGCCGGTGTAGTCGTCGTTCGTGGTGCCCATGGCCTTCGACCAGGTATAAGCAACGCCGAAGGTGAAATCGTTGCCGAGGCGGCGATTGGCCGACATCTGCAATGCATGGTAGTTCGAATTCGCACCGAAGCCATAGGCGGTCGCGTTCGTATAGCCCTGGTAGGGGCGATAGAAGTTGGAACGCCTTGCTGGTGGAACCATCGAACAGCGGGGTCTTCTCAGGATCCTGGTTCTGCGGCAGCCAGGCGGCACCCAGCGGGATGGCGTTCTGGTTGAGCCGGTAGAGCAGGTGGTTCGACTGGGAGCCGACGTAGGCGATGTCGAACAGGATGTTCATGGGCAGTTCCCGCTGGATGGTGAAGTTCCAGTTATAGGTAGTCGGGATGTGGCCCTTCTTGTCAAAGCCATTCACGCCGCCCGGGAAGAAGATACCGGCCGAGGCGGGCGGAATCGCAGTGAGGCTGCCGTAGTAGAACCGCGGGGTGGCGATGGAGGGGGGGTTGACCAGCATGTCGAAGATGGGATTGCCCTGGAGGCGGTCATAGAAGACACCGCCGCCGGCGCGGATCACAGTCTTGTTGGAGACACGATAAGCAACGCCCAGACGCGGGGCATAGTGAATGCCGCGGCCATCGAGGAGGCCCTTCGGATAGTTCTGACCAGCGAGGCCCATGCCGTTGGCATAGACGCCGTTCACGAAACCCTTGCCGGTGTTGACGAGCGAGCCGATGAGGGCGGCAGGCCCGGTTTCACCGGTGAGAGGATTGACGGAGACGCGGACACCGTTCGCCTGTCCGGCGACGCGGAGCACGCCAGCCGAAGCGGGATCGTACAGCGTCTTGTTCCAGGACGAGGTCTGAAGAGCGGCATCGTACTGAGGCTGGATGTAGTAGAAGCGGACACCGTATTCCAGAGTCAGCTTCGAGTTGACTTTCCAGTTGTCCTGCAGATACCACTCCACATTGATGGAGCGATACTGGCCGTTCAGCACCTTGTTCGATTGCTGGAGGTAGTTGTAGTTGCCCAGCAGCGCATTCGACCAGGACCAATTGGTATCGCCAGGGTTGTTCGCATCACGGTTGAAGTTGATGTAGCCGTTGATGGAGTTGGTGGACGTCTGATCCTTGGCGCTCTTGTTCACGTAGATACCGGTCTTGAACGTATGGGCACCGTACACCTTGGCCACGCTGTCCGTGATGTCGTAGGTGTGGTTGTAGTTCGAGAAGGGCGTGCCCGTGAAATTGATGCTCGGCGAGCTCGGGACGTCCCACTGCCAGTTCTGAATGAGGTTCAGCTTGTCGGCATCCGGGTAGGGCATCTTGTACGAGAGGTTCAGCTTGCCCCGATCGAAGGCGTTATCCAGCGGATAGATGTGCAGGACGTTCTTGGATGAGCCGAACAGGAACTCGTTGGTGAGCGTGGGATTGATGATCGTGGTCACGTTGGACACAAACGACCAGCCAGGTGCGCCGAAGCTCATCGGGCCGAACGGGATGTTGTACTGCGCGTTCCACTGGCCGTACGCCATGCTGGTTTCATCTTTGTTGTTGATGTAGCGCGCATAGGCCTTCCACTTGTAGTTGATATTGTAGTCGCCGCGATAGATGTCTTCGGCCCAGGGGGTACTTATTGAACCTGGAACTGATGGTTCTACGAGACTACTGACTGCCGAAGACATGGGTAAGAGGTAGAGACTGAGATCTCACGCCATCAGCGTTGAGCCGGCTGGCCGGGATCTGGTTGTTGGGGAACTGATCTTGCCGTTCGCGGGGTCAAGAATTCTCAGCGCAGCGCCACCGGCGTCCTTTGACTGCGAGAAGTCGCCGGTACGTTCCAACGCGGTCGGGACGGTGACGTTCGAAATGGCGTTGGGGACCAACTGGTTCTGCCATTCGATGCCGACGAAGAAGAAGAACTTTTCCTTGTCCTTATTGAACTTGCCGGGGATGTAGGCGGGGCCGCCGACGTTGAAGCCGGCAAAGTTGTAGCGGTAGAAGGCGCGTGCGCGGTTGTCGATGTTGTTGCGCCAGGTGTTTGCATTCAGCACCTTCATGGCGATGGAAGCCGTAGCCCGTGCCGTGGAACTGCTGAGTGCCACCCTTGGTAGACCCCTAACCTGCGCGCCGGATGCGCGGCCGAATTCAGCGCCCTGGGAGTTCGTGATGATCTTCATGTCGGCGATCATGTCCATGTTGGTGGACGCGAGCGTGCCGCCGTTCGAGCCGGTATCCATGTTGGTGACACCGTCGAGCGTGAAGTTGTTCTGGTTATTGCGATTGCCGTTGGCAGCGATGCCGCCGACGCCACCGGTGTACACGACACCAGGAATCGTCTTGGCGAGATCGAAGAGGTTGCGGCTGGTCAGCGCCAGATCGACGACCTGCTTGTTGGTGAGAACGCCGGCGCGTTCCGCGCTGGTGGCCTGCACCTGTGCCGCGTCGCCTTCGACAGTGACGGTTTCAGTCAACGCGCCGACGCTGAGCGTCAGGTCGCCGAGGCTGAGACGGTCGCTGGCGTACAGGACGACGCCTTTTTGTTCGAACTTCTTGAACCCGGCGGCCTCGACGCTGAGGTTGTAGGTTCCAGGCTGAGTATTGGTGAAGACGAAGACGCCTTCGTTGTTGGTGCTGACCTCACGGCCAGAACCCTGTTGAGCGCTCACGATTGTGACTTTCGCACCGACGACGGCCGCCTGCTGTGCGTCTTTCACCGTGCCGCTGATCGTGCCGGTAATCTGCTGCGCCCACCCTGTCAAACAGAGAAGAGGTATAAGCGCGAGGATCGGCACTAACTGACGACGGATGACTAAGGTGCTGTTCGGATTCTATCGTGTTTCCCTATTAACCTTAGCAATACGTAATG
>JASGIE010000139.1:0-14614 GCA_049841055.1 Paludibaculum sp.
AAGGTTAATAGGGAAACACGATAGAATCCGAACAGCACCTAGCGATACAAGCGATTGCTGGAGTCATTGATTGCGGAACCATTGCAGTCTGAGATGGCGAAGCTCCAGGCGGTGCCGGCGACCCTACCGGGTGTACTCCAGTTGACTGCCTGGAAGGCAAACTTCGATGCTGCCTTCCGCGATTTGCGTGGTGTTGCCCCGGTGGAGGCCGCTGGCCACGGTTCAGCCAGGCGCGGGTGCGCATCCTTGCAGGCGCCTTGCCGGCGTGGATGCAGGAGGTGAACGCGATTCCAGTGGACGGTGCGGCAATCACTGCGAAGCGGCGGGAAATGGAAGCGCTGTTCCCTGGCCGGGAAGACCGTGGTTCCCCCCAGTTCACGCAATTTGAGTCGCCGCTTCGGGCGAAGGAGGACCAGCTCCGTCTCAAGGTTGAGGCCGAGATGCGCAAACAGCAGCAGGAAGCGCAGGCGGCCGCAATGGCGCGGCAGCAACTGGCCGAGTCCAACACGCCGCGGCCGCAACCGGTGGCGGCACCGCAGGGCGGCTCTTTGGCAGCGGCTCGAGGAGCGACTGGCGCGGGCCTGACGGATGGGAGCTTTGTCACGAAGGGGCTGCACAACGAAGGAACACTCACCAGCTTCTACCGTGGCGATTTTCTTAAAATTGGTTTCGACCGGGACGAACTGAGCTTCATCGATATGTACGGCCAATACCTCTTGTTCCTTCGGGCGGCAATGCCCTGCCTACCTGCCGGCGAACAAGGTGGAGATGACCAGACAGCGCTGCACGGCAGAGATGGTGACGAGGAATGGGTACGGCGTGGAGGTCAGCCGTTACTGTTCGAACTGGGTTACAGAAGGCATCGGTGTGTACGCGGATCCCGAGATGTACTCGGCCAAGACCCAGTTGGACCGTCTGGCGGCGGGGGATGCCATGCGGCACGTGGGCAAGATGCTGACTCAGAAGGATCCGATTGCCGGAGCGATGGCCATGGTGGGAAACGCGCAGGCTTTGCAGGCAGACATGGAGGATGTGGTCCAGCAGAATGGGTGCGCGAGCGCGGGATTGAAAAGATTCGAGGAGAACCTGCGATTGTTCGCGCTGAACAAACAGCCGATCCGGCTGGGTGAATCGGGCCCCCGGCTGTCAGCGATTTCACCATTGCCTGGCATTCCGTTTCGAGATCAGAACTACACCAGGCTGATTGAGGATCTCGTCTCAGAACATTCGCGGACCTGGGCGATGAACCGCTACCATCGCGGGAGCGTGGGCGGTGTTTCCGTGTCGTCACGGGATGCACAAGGCCGGCCGAGCAAGATCGTGGCGAGTTACATCTATGACGGCTTTAACGGGCGCAGCCAGGGTTCGGTCACGGTGAACTTCACCGATGGCTTGCCGGAGTGCATGTATTTTCACGATTTCCCGGCAACTTGCAGGACTCCAAACAGGGCGATCGTTGCGTCCTATTCCGACGGAGCCTACCAGGAAAAGTAAAATCAACACCGCCGGCGGACCGTTCGGAGGCTCCTCCGCCATTTTCCTCTTGCTTACCGAGAGAAGTCTGCCTACACTCATCTAGGAAACCGAGATGAGCAAACCGAATGACCTCGTGCAGGGCACGCTGGACCTGCTCCTGCTGAAGATACTCGCCCTGGAGCCGCTGCATGGCTGGGCAATCAGCCTCCGCCTGCGATCCATCTCAGGAGATGTCCTCCAGGTGAGCGAAGGGTCATTGTACCCAGCGCTGCACAAGTTGGAGCAGGAGGGATGGATTCAGTCGGAGTGGAAGCAGACGGAGAACAATCGCCGCGCCAAGTTCTATTCGGTCACACGTCTCGGATGCAAGCAGCTTGAGGCGGAGACGGCGAACTGGCACCGGCTCTCAACCGCTATCACCAACGTCGTGCAGATCTCGGAGGCCTGAGGAATATGCGCCTGGAGCACTGGTGGTACATGCTGCCGTTACGGCTGAAATCGATTGTGCTGCGCCGGCGAATGGATCGGGAGTTGGACGAAGAACTCCAGTTCCATCTGGAGCACAAGATTGAGGAAGGAGTCGCTCAGGGACTGAGTCCCGTAGAGGCGCGATACCGGGCGTTGCGCGCGATGGATGGGCTGGAACAACGGAAGGAAGAGATCCGTGAGCTGCGTCACGTCCAGTGGCTGACCGACTTCCTGGACGACATCCGTTACGCACTGCGAAGCCTGCGCCGCACACCCGGTCTCACCGCATTTGTGGTGCTCACCATATCTCTGGGCATCGGCATGACGGCAACGCCGTTCAGCATGTTGGATGCGCTCGTCTTCAGGCCATATCCCGTGGCCAACCCGAGCCGGATCATGACGTTGATGAGTACGTCGCGGGATAACCGGTTTGACGCCTTCTCCTATCGCGAGTATGTGGACATCAGGCAGCAGACGGAAAGCTACGAAGGCGTGGCCGCGAACTTGCCGCTAAACGCGGTGGGATTCAGCGCCAAGGCGGACATGACGCCCTCGGTCCGTGGCGGGATGCTGGTGTCTGGCAATTACTTCCGTGTGTTGGGTGTCGAGCCGCAGGTCGGACGAGGATTCCGCGACGACGAGGATGTGGTACCCGGGCGAGATGCGGTGGTCGTCCTTGCCCCGGGGTTCTGGAAGCGGGAGTTTGCCAGTGATCCAGGCGTCGTGGGCCGGGTGGTGCGATTGAACGGCGCCGAGTTCACGGTAATCGGCGTGGCCCCGGAGTCCTTCCCGGGCATGTTGATCTTCAGCCGCCCGGATTTCTATGTCCCGCTGGCGATGGCAAAACTGTTTTCCACGGATCCTCAAAAGAGCTTCTTTGTGGACAGAGATGACCGCGAACTGACCTTGCGGGCGCGTTTGAAGCACGGCGTCCCACAGGAACAGGCGCAGCGCGAACTGGAATCGCTGGCCCGTGGATTTGAGCGTGAGTACCCAAAGTACAACCGCGATCGAGGCGCCGCGGTGCGGACTCAGTTTCAACTTCGGACCCGCGAAGATGATCTGAACTGGAAGTTCAGCGTGGTCTTCACAGTGCTGGCGCTGGGTGTGCTTCTCGTGGCTTGCACGAACGCGGCGGGACTGCTGCTGAGCAGAGCGCGGACCCGCACCAGAGAGATCGCCGTGCGGCTGGCGATGGGCGCCGGGCGGTTCCGCCTGATCCGGTTGCTGCTGACGGAGAGCCTGGTGATCGCGCTGCTCGGCGGCGCTGGCGGAATCGGCGTGGGGTACATCGGAATCGAGCTTCTGCAGCGGTTTGAGATTCCGGCGGATCTGCCGGTGACGGTCCCCTTCCGGATGGACATGCGCGTGTTGACTGCAAGTCTGGTGATGGCGGTGTTATGCGCACTGTTCTGCGGCCTTGCGCCCGCACTGCAAAGCACAAGGATGGATCTGTCGGCGGGACTAAAGTCGGCTGATGTCGACGTACCCGGCCGGAAAAAGCTTTGGGGCCGGAACGCGCTGGTCGTCGCCCAGGTGGCCATGTCCCTCATGTTGCTGGCCGCGTCGTTCCTGATGGTGCGAGGATTTCGGAGCGGCCTGGACGAGGGCAGCGGATTCTCCAAGGACCATCTGTTGATGGCGAAGTTCGACCCGCGCCTCATCCAGTATTCCGGGGAGAAAACACAGCAGTTCTACAAGCTCCTCTCCGAACGGCTACGGGGTTCGACTGGCGTGCTGGGCACCGCTCTGATGCAGAACCCGCCGCTGGGTTTGGACGATTTCGGCAAAGTCGCGTTCGTGCCGGACGGCTTCCAGATGCCTCACGATCGGGAAAGCTTCCAATCGACGATGGATACCGTGGACCCGGGCTATTTCCAGACGATGGGCATTGCGATCACCGGCGGACGTGGCTTTACCGACTCAGATACGGCGGACGCGCCGCGCGTCGCCATCGTCAATGAGCATTTTGCAAAGCACTACTGGCCAAACGAAAACGCGCTGGGCAAACACTTCCGTCTGGATGGACGCAACGGAGTCGCAGTGCAGGATTGTCGGCATCGCACAGACGGTGAAGTACTGGCGAGACCTTCGAGCGGTCGAGAGACTTCGTCTATCTGCCGGTAACCCAGCATCCGGCTCCGCGAATGGTTCTGATGGTCAAGACAAGCGGAGATCCCATGCAGATGGTGCCGGCGCTGAAGGACGTCGTGCGTGGTCTGGATCCGAACATGCCAATGATTGAAACCAGAACTTATGAGGATCTCTACCGCTACGCCTCGGTGGACGGTCCGCAGGTGGCCATCAATCTGGTGGGAACTTTCGGCGCCGTAGGGCTCCTGCTGGCCATGGCCGGGCTGTATGGACTGGTGGCCTATAATGTGGCGCGGCGGACCAGGGAGATCGGGATCCGGATGGCGATCGGCGCGAATCAGACGGATGTACTGATGCTGATGATGGGCAAGGGGCTCGTGCTGGTCGGCATCGGGACTGCAATCGGACTGGCACTCGGTTTCGCCGTGGAACGCTTGCTGAACGCGATGCTGTTCAACGCCGGCGGCGTCGACATCCTGGCCTATCTGGTCGTGGTGCCGGTCATGCTTCTGGTGACGACTTTCGCGGCGTACATGCCCGCACGCTCGGCGACGCGGATCGCCCCGACGCGAGCGCTGCGGTACGAGTAGACGATAGCCCCGGGCAAGCCGCGTGGGAATCGCAAAAAGATGGCCGACGGCCTCACTTGTTGGATTTGACGAGGCCGATCATGTTGCCTTCCGGGTCTTTAATCCAGGCGAAGGTCCCGGTTGGGATCGGAATGGGTCCGACGATCTTCGTGCCGCCAAGTTCCACCGCCTTGTTCAGCGAGGCCTGAACATCCTCCACTTCCACGTAGAACATCGTGTAGTTGTGGGGCTCGTGCCCAAGTGAGGTGATGTGACCGGCAATGCCCTGCCCGCTGGCTGTATCGATGTTGCTCGCCGGGCCGAAATCCTGAATTTGCCAATCAAAGAGCTTCGAAAAGAACTCTCCGGTCTTGGCTTTGTCGCGGCAACCGATCTCGAAATGAACAACTGGGCGTCCCATGGGCTTCTCTCCTTTTTTAGGTCACGGATCGATCACATGCACGACCCATCCGGCATGGTGGGTTTGTCCGGCAGCATGAAAGCTGTCACGCCTGGCGAGGTCGAAAGTCCGCTCAGGAATGCGGACCATCGTAGCATGGCATGGGATCACATCTTCCTGCCCCTGCCAGCATGAATGACGCAGTGGACGCTAGTTGCCGCTCTCGATCCACACCCAGGCCGTGAACAGCGACCCAGCCAGGAAAAGTGCACCGAAGATGGTTTTGTTGTGCCGCGCGAGCCACAGAGGCAGGTAGATGTCGAAATTCTCCGCACGGTCGGGCGTGAAGCGGGAGGCCAGGTCGGTCAGAGGGCAGCGACCGCGGTTGGCGGCCAGAACTGCACACTCAAGGAGTACAAGTCCAAAGAAACAGGCGGCCCAGGCGAATTGGCGAAGAACGCCCGCGATCGGGATTGCGGCGATACACAGAACGAAGAAGAGCCAAACAGCGGAGTGAAGGAGTTTCACTGCGACAAGCGGGCCGGTTCGCTGAACAGGATGCGCCATGCAATGTCTCAGCTTAATCGAGAAAATGAGGCCACTGATAGCCGGTCGACAAGCACCTGGGACAGGTGGGGCTCCGTCGGGGGGAGGGAAGAGCGCTTCGGGAGTGAAGATCTGACCATCTGATAGTCATTTTAGGACTCACACATCCAGTATTGGATCCGATAAAGCGACAGAGGTCCCGCATGCACCAGAACTGTTGGGAAGTCAAGAAGTGCGGCCGGCAGCCGGGCGGCAGCCGGTGTTCGGATCTGGGCGTTTGCCCGGCAGCCATCGACAACAAAGCCAGCGGATTGAACAACGGCCGGAATGGGGGCCGAATCTGTTGGGCCTTGACCGGCACGCTCTGTGGCGGCACAGTCCAGGGGACCTTCGCGAGAAGCTCACGAATTGCATGCAATGTGAGTTCTATCAGCAGGTCCAATCTGAACAAGGCAAGGCTTTCGAGTCGTTTAAGGCGTTTCAGAGCCGCCAGTAGACAACAGTGGACACACGCCGGGCGGCCGATCGGGGATTGAAGTAACTTCGACAGCAGCCTGGAGAACGTGGCGCGGCTCAGCCCGCTGACAATCGACGGGGCGGAGCTTTGCGTACACCGTTCAACAAGAGGGAGCCTGAGCGTTCATCACCGCTGACTATTACCCGGTACGTTGAGCGCCTGCGCCACACCTCTGAGGAGCGCAATCGCTGCAGGCCGGCGCCTGCCTGCAAACGCCTACCTTTGGATGTAAGGCACGATTTCGCTCATCTTCATTTGAGTTACAAGTGTATACTGCCCGACAGACTGGGGTGACTCTGGGCTCCCAGGTGAAGATTGTTTGAACAGCTCGTAGAGGGGATATACACGAATGATCAGGACGTATGCTCGAGTTCTGCCCGTTCTCGCAGCAGCATGTTTGACTGCGGTTTGGGGCCAGCCGCCGGTGGAGACAGGAGAGCCGCCGACAATCCTGCATGGACGCAACCCGCATGAAGGATTCGCTCCTACCGCGGGCGGAACCGGAGCCCTGAGCCCCATCTCAAACCATGGAGGTCCCGTGATGACGGGGACGATCCATGTCTATGTCATCTGGTACGGCAACTGGAACCAGGGCAATGCCACCGACACTCCAGCCGGGCAGCAACTGGTGCGTGATTTCCTGAGCAACATCGGCAATTCCCCCTATTTCAACATCAACACAACATACGCAGGCGTGGGCGGGGCAGTGACGTTCAGTGGGGAAACGACGGATACAGGCTCGCAGGGGACGCGGTTGACCGATGCGAAAGTGAAAGCCGTAGTCAGCAGCGCGATTTCGGGCGGAACTCTGCCGAAGGACACCAACGCCGTGTACTTCGTCCTGACGTCTTCGAACATTGCCGAGAGTTCTGGGTTCTGCTCTCGCTATTGCGGCTGGCACACCTACAGCACCATCAGTTCATCGAACATCAAGTACTCCTTTGTCGGCAACGCGAGCCGCTGTCTGAATGGCTGCGCGGCTCAGACCATCAGTCCGAATGGAAACGCCGGAGTGGATGGCATGATCTCGGTCATCGCGCACGAATTGGAAGAGGCGGCAACCGATCCCAATCTCAACGCCTGGTACGATTCCAGCGGAGCCGAGAATGCGGATAAATGCGCCTGGACGTTTGGTTCGAGGCTGACGCTGCTACCAAGCGGCGCGTACTACAACATGACGCTGGGTTCGCGGAACTATCTGATCCAACGCAACCTGAGTGCGACAGATAATAAGTGCTACGTGAATTCGAGCGGACAACAGTAGTTCTTGATCGAGAGGGGGCCAACAACGCCCCCTCATCGCACTGGCATCGCGCATCAATGCTCGCATCGTCTCTCGACGAACCCCTCAACACGCGAAATTCGCGGCCTTTCCTGCTGCTGCGTCCAACCGGAACTGCTACTGCGCGCGCGGCAGTACGACGTTTATTCCAGTCGTCTCTTCGTTGTCTTTCACAAGGACCTCGGTAGGATTGGAATCACCCGGCTTGGCGGTGAAGAACACGACTGCGAACATCGCGAGCTGACGAACACTGCCCGGGTCCACCGCGATCACATAGCTGCTGCCAGGCAAAGGCTCAATTTCGTAGCGCCCGGTGGCGTCGGTCCGGGCTGCACGCATTGGTTTCGAGTGCCTCCAGTCTTGACTGTACAACTCGAAAGCCTGGACAAGAACACCTGACACAGGTTGGCCGCCAGGAAAGGACACTGTGCCGGAGATCCGGCCCCGAGGCCAGAGAGCAAGGTCCCAGACTTCGCAGGATCCAGGATCCAGGGCGACAGCGACCTGTTCGGGCAGAGCTCCAAATGCGGCGCCGGGATTGCTGCGAACTGGCAGGTCGGATCGTCGATTATTGAACTCCTCATCCGGAAGGAATCCCGGCTTCATTACTTCGAATTGATAGAGACCAGGCGGCAGGGCGCGGAGTTCATATCGGCCCTCGATGTCAGTGATGGCCTCAAATTTCTGGCTGGAGGACCACGCGATGACGGTAGCGCCCGGGATGGGGCGGCGCGTGGCATTGGAAACGCCGCTTCGGCTGACAGCGCCGACAATTCGTGAGGGCCCGCCTTGCGCCTTCACCCGCAGAGCATCGAGGATATGTTGATTGCCCGCGACTGAGAATGTTTTGGAGCAGGATGACATGAACATTCGGGGCTTCGACTCTGACGTACTCTGAGCAAACACCACATACCGCTCACCGGCCTTCAGCCGCCGATAACAACTGGTCCCAGCCATCGTGTCGACATCCACCTCCTGCAACCCCGGGGGTACATTCCACAGTGGCTCTTCGACAGTGACACGGGCAGGACCGGCACCTCTGCCTTCGCCGCTGTCCACAATCACGAGCGCCACGAAAACAGAATTCTCGCGCCGCCTTTCCTGACAGGGGCTGAGTGTGTTTTCACACCAGCAGCCGAAAAGCGGCATGGACGCCACAAACGCAGCCATAGCCAGGCGCATTTGCACATGGTAAAGCAGGAGGCGAGACCCGGCAAGAGGGCCGTAGTCCTGGAGAACGAACTCTCCTGACCGGCTGGGCTAGTCTGGTAAGGTGAGTTGTTTCCAGAGTGCGCTGCTTCTTTTTGTACTACTATCGGCCGCCCTCCCAATATGGGCGGCGACTCTGGTCGACGCAGCGCGTGCGGCAGTCAGTCTGGATGCCGACCGGGACGGCCTGGATGATGATTTGGAACAGGCACTACTGGAGCAGTTCGTACCCAAACTGCAACTGAGCTCCCAGGAGTGCGATCTATTGCCCGCGGAATTCCGCCCGGGCTTGCCGCATCCGCAAATGCTGGCGCGCAATGGCACCCTTTACGGACAAGTGTTCCCGAGGACTTCTTCCGCATTGTCCGGGCGCCTCATCGAGATCCACTACTACCACCTGTGGAGCCGGGACTGCGGGCGAGGCGGGCATCGACTGGATGCGGAGCACGTCTCGGTGCTGGTGCGCGAGCAGAGCACAGCCGGCGCCACGGACGACTGGACAGCGCTCTTTTGGTATGCCGCGGCTCACGAAGACACACTCTGCGATTTCAGCAGCGCCGCGAAAGCCAAGGACCTGGCAGCTGAGGATGGTGGTGCGACGATTTGGGTGTCTCGTGGAAAACACGCTTCCTTCCTGAACCACGGCGCATGCACCTGGGGCTGCGGCGGTGACGTTTGCGAGGGCGGCAAGCCCTGGAAAGCGACGCGCATCATCAACGTCGGAGAGGCCGCGGCACTGCTGAACGGTACGGAGTGGATCCGCTCCAATCAATGGCCGATGTTGGAAAAACTGGGGATCGATTTCACTGACGAGCTGATTGCGTCACTCAGCAAGCGCAGGGAACCCGGAGTGATGACGCTACACGTCCCGCTGCGGACCCCGCAGGCCGTGTTGCTGGCAGGCGACTCGACGGCAGACGCCCTGGCGGTCAGCGGCGTCAAGACCGGGAACGCCCTCGCCTCCGCTGGCAGCAGCACGGATGGCGCGGTGCTGAAGAGCGCCGGCAAAACAGGCGGCGCGATCGGGACCGCCGGCGCGAAGACCGGAAATGCGGTTGCCAGGAGCACCAAAGGCACAGGCCACGCCTTGCGCACGACGTTTCGTGAGACCGGCCGATTCCTGGGCCTCGGCCGCAAGTAACTCACGGTCGCAACCGCACAACGCAACGATCCTCGGTGCCCACCCGTCTGCCGGCCTCGTAACTCCCCGTAAACAATCGAATTAAATGGGGATCTGAAGTCAAACCTTCATGGTAGATTCTCAGAGTTGAAACGTTCGCACGGCAAGATGTTATGGAGAAACTTTGGTAACGGGAGCACTTGGGGTCCATGTCAATTCGATCCACTCTACTTGCGTTTTCACTCCTGATCTGTCCTGCGGTATGGGCTCAATTCGATTCCGCCGCGGTGGTCGGAGCAGTTCGAGATGAGCAGGGAGCGCCGCTTTCAGCCGCGCTGGTCACGCTCCGTAACAATGACACCGGCATCGCCATCACAGCCACCACGGGCGAGTCCGGCGAATTCGCCTTTCCAACCGTCCGCATCGGCACCTATCACCTGACAGCCGAGGCTAAAGGCTTTGCAAAAGGCTCCGCCGAGAATGTGACCGTGAGCGTGAATGCGCGGCAACGCGTCGATTTCACGCTCAAAATCGGCCAGGTGAACGAAGTGGTAAACGTCGATGCCACCGTCCCCCTCCTGGAGACCGACAATTCATCCAAGGGACAGGTGATCGCAACCAGACAAATGGTGGAGCTTCCTCTGCAGGGCCGCACCTACTCGAGTCTGGCTCTTCTGGCGCCCGGCGTCCGCCAGTCGCAGGTGGGCAACCAGGGCTCGATCGCGTTCCGGCGCGAGGGTTCCTACAACGTCAACGGTCTGCGCAGCGTATGGAATAACTTCCTGCTGGACGGCGTGGACAACAACTTCTACGGCACCACCAATCAGGGCTTTTCAAATCAGTCGGCACAACCTTCGCCGGATTCCGTGGCCGAGTTCCGAATGGTGGTAAACGCCTACTCAGCCGAGTTCGGCCGCAGCGGCGGCGCAGTGATGAACGTCGCCTCGAAGTCGGGCGGCAACAAGTTTCACGGCTCGGCCTGGGAGTTTCTCCAGAACGAAAAACTCAACGCTACCGGGTTCTTCAAACCGGTGTTCGAATCAGAAGCCCCTGAACAAGCGGAATCAGTTCGGCGCTACCTTCGGCGGCCCCATTGTGAAGGACCGGACGTTCTTCTTTGTCGACTACGAAGGATCGCGCTGGCGGCTGGCTCCATTCGCGCTCACCTCGCTGCCGACAGCCGATCTGCGCAATGGCATTCTGCCCGTGGACGTCCGCGTACCGATCACCTTCACTGACGACCAGGGCCGCAGCGTCGGCGCAGGCACCGTGATTCCGGCCGGACAGGCGGTGCCCATGACCAAGTTTGCGCGCAAAGTGCTGGCGGAACTCCCCACGCCCAATCGGCCCGGCGCCGGGGCAATCGGCATCACGAACAACTTCGGCGGCTTTGACTTGAACCAGCTCGACGAAGACAAGGGCGGCGTGAAAGTCGACCACAAGTTCACAGACCAGTTGTCGACCTTCTTCCGCTACACGCACCGTAAGCAGAACATCTTTGCCCCGGGCCTCATCACAGGCTTCTCCGGCGGCAACAACCTGGGCTTTCTCGACACCTTCAACCAGCAGGGCATCGCCGGCGTGACTTGGGCGAGAAAGTCGAACGAAGTCTGGGAGGGCCGCTTTGCCGTGACACGGCTCGGAATGGATCGCCTGCCCGCGGCCATCGGCGGACCTTCGATGCGTGAATTGTTCGGAATCACCGGCCTACCCGAAGGGCCGCGCATCCAGGGCGGCATCACTCCGCAGGACATCACTGGCTTCCCACGGTTCGGCCGGCAGTCGACGAATCCCCAGGCCCAGTTCCCCACCACCGTAAACGGCCGCTTGAACGTATCTAAAATCCTGAACCGCCACAACCTGAAGGCTGGGTATGAAAGCCTCTACCTGGCGATTACCGTGGACGACACAAACCCCTTGTATGGAATCGACGGCTTCGGCGGCCTGTACTCGCGCATCCCGAGCCAGAACTTCGGCTCCTACGCCAGTGTGGCCAACACGATCAACTCGCTGGCCGACTTCTACTTCGGAGCGCGCTCGTCCTACCAGCTCGCTACTCAGGTGCAGGCTCGATCCCGGCAGCGCGGAAACTGGTTCTTCATCCAGGACGACTACCGGGTCAACAGCAAACTGACCCTCAACATGGGCCTGCGCTACGAACTAATGACGCCCGTTTACGATGCCGACAACAAGTTGGCCAACTTCGATCCGGCGCAGAACAAACTGGTGGTCGCGACGGACTCCGACCGTAGCCTGCAGAACACAAAGCACAACAACTTCGCACCCCGTCTGGGTGCCGCCTACCAGTTCAATTCGAAGACTGTCTTTCGCGGCGGCTACGGCTTTGGCTGGAACTTCTGGAACCGCATGGCCTCCGCGGAGTATCTGAACACCAACGCACCCTTCGTCACACGCTTCTCCGCTCTGAATAGCGCGGCAAATCTGGGGACGCTGTGCACCGACAACAACTTCAGCGGCTGCTTCCGCACCCGGGAAATGGGCTACCCCACGAGTCTTCCTTCGAATGTGATTCTGTACATCGATCCGAAGACGCCTTGGGGTTACGTGCAGAACTGGCACTTCACCATCCAGCGCACCCTCTTCAAGGACACGCTTCTGGACCTGGCTTATGTCGGCAACCGTGCCGATCATCTCCCAGTGCTGGGCGACTTCAACCAGGCTCGGCCGATCACCGCGCAGGAACTCGCCTCCGGCCTCACCACGGGCGGCACTCTGTTGGCGCGCCGTCCCTACCAGGGTTTTAACAACATCACCGGCGTCGTGCCCACGGCCTTCTCGAACTACCACTCTCTTCAGGTGAAGTTCGAGCACCGCTCCGATTGGGTCACCCTGCTGAGCTCCTTCACCTACTCCAAAGCCATCGACACCGTGGGCCAGGTGCTCGAATCGACCAACGGCGGAAGCCCGAATCCGCAGGACATCCGCAACGTGGCCAACGATAAGGGCGCCTCCAGCTTCGATCAGCGCTTCAACTCGGTGACGAGCTTCGTGTTCGACGTGCCTTACGGCCACGGCCGGCGTTGGGGCAAGAGCATGCCCTACGCGCTGGACGCAATCACAGGCGGCTGGCAGGTGTCATCCATAGTGACTCTGCAAAGCGGCCAGCCGTTGAACATTCGCTATCCCGACACGGCGGGCATCGTCTCCGACTGCCAGCCGGACTTTCTCGGCAACGTCGCACTCCGGCCCAATGTAATCGACGGCACCGCCGGCGTCCGGGCGCCCGGCAGCGATTACACCAACTACTTCAACCGGGCGAATCTGGCGATCCCGGCCGTCACCTCACCGTTCGGCAACCTGGGCCGCAACGTGGCCTATGGCTTCCCGCTATATCAAACCGATATGGTGCTGGCGAAGAACTTCGCCCTGCCGATGATCAACGAAGGTGCGCGACTGCAGTTCCGAGGCGAGTTCTACAACCTCTTCAACAAGACGAACTTCACGGCGCCGACCGTGGATCTCTCCAGCGCCTCGTTCGGGCGCTCCGGCTCCACGTTCGATCCCCGCTACGTCCAGTTCGCCCTGAAGCTCATCTTCTAGACCTCCCGCTCAAGTTGGAAGTACGGGCAGCCGCCATGGCTGCCCGTTTTCCATTACGGATGCAGGTACATTTCGAGATACTTCGTGATAGGAACCCAATCGCTCGGGATAGTGCCATGACCACCCGCGTGCATGTGATAGCCGATGTCGTGGAAGATGGGCTCCCCGGCTTTTGGTATCTGATCGGTGCCCAGACCCTGTTTGCCCAGCAGCTTGTAGACCGGTTCCGCCGCGACAGCCGCAAGGAACTCACCCTTCGGGTCGGACCAAAGGTCGGTGTCGCCGGTTTGCAGGAATACTGGGCGCGGCGCTATCAGCGCGACGAGCATGTGCGCATCCACCGGGCACTGTTCCGGGTGCTCCGCGTATTTCGCGCGGTTCGCGGCGAACTGATACCCGAAACGGGACCGGGCCGTCATGTGAGCGATCGTCTCGCCGAAGTTCCTGCGGCTCAGCGCCGCGCCGCCTTCACCGGAACAACTGGCCACCACCAGCGCAAAGCGAGTATCGTGAACACCCGCCCAAAGCACGGTCTTGCCAAGCCGCGATACTCCGTAGAGGGCAACCCGTTTGGCATCGACTGACTGTTCCGTTTCCAGATAGTCCATGGCCCGGCTCAATCCCCAGGCCCAGGCGCTGATCGTGCCCCACTCATCGGCCGCCGGTTCCGTCTGACCAGCCTTCAGGTACAGCGCGCGGACCCCATACGGCAGGCCACCCAGGAAGTCCGGATCAATGTCTCCATAGTAGATGCCCGCTACACCGATGCCCTTCTCCAGCAGGCCGTCGCTGTTCATGCGGCCCAGTCCGCCGCCGCGCTGGGCCGGCACCTTCTTCTTCTCGCGATTCCACATCTCGCCCAACTTGATGCCAGGATCGTTGAAGATCGACGCGTTCGGAGAGAAGTTGATGCAGAGCAGCAAAGGCACGGGTTTCGTAGCCTTAGCCGGCACATAGATGACAATGTCTTCCTTCGGACCGTTCTTATCCGCCGAGAAATAGACGGTCACCTGCTTGCGAAGCGCCTTCCCGTCCATGGCCGGCGTACCTTTGTCGAACACGTCAAAGCTCATGGCCGGAGGACGGCCTGGCATCTTGCCGAACTGCTGCTCTTCATAGAGCTTCACCAGCTCCGGCCTTCGCTTGGTGTTCCAGTCCTTGGCGTTCTTCACCGCCTTGCCGTTCGTCATTTTCAGCACATCCGGCAGCGTATAGCCACCGGCGAGAGCTTCGTCGTAATTGACGGGAATGCCCGCCACTTCCGTAGGAGGCTTCGCCGCCGACGGGGCGGTAGGCGGCGGGGTCTGCGCAGTCGCAGGAACCAC
Organism: Paludibaculum sp.; assembly: GCA_049841055.1. Taxonomy (GTDB): domain Bacteria; phylum Acidobacteriota; class Terriglobia; order Bryobacterales; family Bryobacteraceae; genus Paludibaculum. Next base: position 14,568 of record JASGIE010000139.1, read on the forward strand.
AAATGCGGCAATCGCGGCAAGAATCGTGGCGAAACGGGGCTGGAATC
>JASGIE010000140.1:0-79534 GCA_049841055.1 Paludibaculum sp.
TGCACCTGAGGAAGAGTCGTCGTATCGATCACCGTCTCAAAATTCGTCACCAGGAAGTACGGCAGACCGTAGAAGAACGGATCGGAGGAGAAGCCCTGGATGCCCAACTCCGCCATGACATCCTTCTGAAAGGCGCTCTCCGGAACATTGAAGACACGCAGCCGCGTATAGGCCAGCCGGCCTTCGCCCGACCAGTTGCTGCCGGTTCGCAGGTAACCGAGCGACACCTGCTGGGCGCGCAGATTCTCCAGGCTCGGCCGTTCCGGAAATGCCCGGCCCAGGCGGCCGCGCTCGTCGTTGATGGTGTAGTGGCCGAACAGCGAGCTGCCATCGCGGAACTGATGATCCAGCCGGCCGTTGGCGCTGTCGTTGTCGTGGCGGTCCGCCGTGGAATCGAGATAATTGGTGGCGCCTTCCGGACGGTTCGGCAACGGCAGGTAGGTGTCGACATACTTGCGCGCGATGCCGTCGATACGCGAGGCGGGGATGCGATTGCCTGGGAGCGGCGCGCGCTGGCCGGTGACCGTGTCCGCGGTGAGCGGGTCGAAGATCGGGTTGCGATCCGCGAAGTCGCCCGCGCGCAGGGCCGTATTGGGGAACAGGTGAAGCGTGGACGCGGCCGCCTGCCCGCGCAAGCCGTCATAGGCCGCGAAGAAGAACGTGGAAGGCAGCGGCACCTGGCCGCCGACGGAGCCACCGAACTGATTCTGGCGGAAGATGGGACGAGGCAGCGAAGGGTCGTCGAAGAAGCTGTGCGCGTCGGTCGCCTCGTTGCGCAGGTATTCATAGGCGCTGCCGTGCAGCACCTGGCTACCCGATTTCGTGATCACGTCGATGACGCCGCCCCCTGCGTTGGGAAACTCCGCGGCGGCCAGGGAGGTTTGCACACGGAACTCCTGCACGCTCTCCAGAGGCGGCACCACCGCGATGGAGAAGGTGTTGCGATCGGTGTTGTTCGCACCATCCAACAGGTACATGTTCATCGTGGAGCGTCCGCCGTTGATGGGATGGTTCAAGCCGACCAGGCCGCGGTTGCCCTGCAGGTCCGTGATGGTGTCGTGGTAGAAGCCGCTCAACTGGCGCGGAATGGCGCCCGGGCCCACGGTGATCAGGGAGACGATGTTGCGCCCCACCAAAGGCAGCGACGAGACGGAGGAGGTCTCAAAGTAGGCACCGGCGGTGGCATCGGAGGCCTGCAGCGGCGACACATCGGCCACGACATCCACCGAAGTGCTTGCTTCGCCGGGCTTCAGTTCGAAGTCGAGACGGCCCTTCTGGTTCACCTCCAGCACCGCCTCGCGCGCAACGGTGACCTGAAAGCCCGGCTTCTCGGCGCGGACGGAGTAACTCCCTGCGGCCAGCCCGTCGATGGAGTACGATCCAGAGTCGTTGGTGACCGTGGTCCTCACAAATCCCGTGGCAGCGCTCCGGGCCACCACATGGGCGCCGGGCACCAGGGCGTGGGAGGCGTCCCTCACCTCTCCGAAGAACGTGCCGGAGGAAACCTGCGCCGTCGCGGCGCAACTCGAAAGAAGAACCGCAACCAGAAGTTTCATCGGATCATGCCCTTTTCCACTAGACGCCGGAGACACTCGGCGGCAGAATCGAAATCGGAGTAGGTGAATTCGAAAGCCTTGATACAGTCGAACTGGCGCAAGCACTCCTCCTGTTCCGCGATCATCCATTCGTCTCCATAGCGCGGCAGCCTGAGCCGCTCCTGCACGTCATCCGGCACCGGAGACAGACACGCCGCCGCGCCTTCCTCGCGGCGCAGGAAAAGCAGGTACCGGACTTCGGCCCGCTCTTCGGTCCGGATTCCGGGAAAGTCGGAGGGGCGCGCAAAGATCGTGGGTTTTCCGTTTGTCCGCTGGACCCAGTCGTGCTGGCCCAGGAGCGGGAACAATCGGGCCGCGTCCCGTTTAAAACGCAGCTCGTAAGGATTGCCGATCACCGTCGTGCCGCTGAAGCTGCGTACCAGGTAGCTGGCGTCGTCGCAGACCAGACCCCAGCCGCGGAGCGCGCAGGCGACGGCCAGCGAGGTCTTGCCCGCGCCGGAGGCTCCACACAACAGAACACCGGATCCTTCCCAGGTGATGCAGGCGCCGTGAACCGCCGAGAGATGCAGACCGTGCAGCATCGTGTAAACCAGCGCGTCCGTGAAAGCGTCCTTCAGGTACAACCTGTTCTTCGCCGTGGATTCGGTGATCCAGGCGCAGGCGAAGCCGGCTGCCATGTCGCACGTCGCCTGATTCAACCGGTTGCCGAAGACAGAGAGAATGTGACGCCGGCAGCGGAAGACCGGAGGCGGCAGCGGTTCTTCCTGCTCGTCCGGACTGACCACCACACTCAGGTGAATCGGGCTGGTGTCGAAGCCTCTGGAAAAGCGGCCCCAACTCTCCCGCAACGCGTCCATGACATCGGCCGAATTCGTCTCTATGACAAGGGGAAAGCCCAGCGGATACAGTGTGGACCGCAGGGGAAGGTCGAGCCTCGCCAACAGCGGGTCCTCGGACATTTCCATCCGGCGGCGGTCTTCAGTTTGCATGCCAGTCCCGCGGCAACTGCCCGCGCAGCTCCTCTTTCTAGGAGTTGGACAGCCAGACGAGCCCGGCGAAACAATGAAATTTCGTCAAATCGCGTCGCTGCCATCCAGGGCGCCGGCCGCCGCTGCAGCGCCGCGGCGATAGCTCCGCAGCCGCCATCGCAGCAGCAACCCCAATGTCAGCACCACGCTCAATTGCGTGAAGGTGGAGGCCAGGGCGATGCCCTGCACGCCGAGCACCCGGCGCAACTCGTAGTCGGCCACCGCGGCCACGGCCAGGCCCACGCCGGCCGCCGGGATGACAAGTTCATTCGCCGACAGTGACGAGGCCAGCCGGAATCCGAGAGCGCCGACCACGACGAGGGGCACCTGGATCAGCGAATAACGCTGCACCCAGGCCACTTCAAACGCGGCCTCGGCGGAGAAGGCCCCTTTCTGGAACACCAGCCGCACCAGTTCCTCGGAGAAGAACATCAATATCGCGATCGCCGGAATCGTCACCAGCAGGATGAGCAGGCCGAAATGCACCAGGCTCGCTCTCATGGCGCGCCACTCTCCGTTCACCGCCAGGCGGGCCAATTGCGGCAGCGCGCCCGCGGCGATGGAAGTCGGTCCCAGCGAAAGGATGATGAGTACCAGCTTGGTCCCGAAGCCGAAGACAGAGAGGCTGCCGGCGGGCAGGGCCGCGGCCATGGCATTGTCGATGAGCGGGATGCCCCCGAACAGCAGCGACCCCAGGACGATGGTGCCAAATTGCCGCAGGACGGGCGCCAGCCGCGCACGAGCGCTACGGATCTCGGGCAGCAGTGGATATCCCATCCGGCGCACCCCGCAGGCGAGCAGCGCGGCTTCCACCACTCCTCCGGCCACCGTGCCCACTGCCAGGGTCTCAATGCCCCACCGGCCCGCACCCAGGTACAGGAAGGCGATGGACAGCAACGGTGTGGCCGCCGGCGCCAGCGCTGCCAGAGCAAACCGGTTCGCCGAGTTCAAAACACAACGCCAGATAATGTTGCAGGCGGTCAAAGGCAACGACGGCAGCAGAAGCAGCAGGCGCCAGGTAAGCCCGGACTTTTCCCGGAACCGAAGCCCGCGGCAAGTATCGGCAGGAGAATAGGGAATGCGAGCCCCAGAATCACGGCAGTTGCCGACATCGCCAGAACTCCGGCACCGTAGGCCGCCTGATACAGCCGGACCGCCCCTTCGTGTTGATCTTCGGCCGTGGTGCGGATGAGTGCCGGGATCAGCGCCGGAGCAGCAGCCGCCGCCAGTACATCCCCCAGCATCGCGGGCATCAGGAAAGCGGCCAGAAACGCATCCTGCGCATCGCTGGTGCCGAACAGCCGGGCGGCGTAGACCAGCTTCAGCAGGCCCACGCCTTTCACTGCCATTCCGCCACAGGCAACAATCGATGTGGCCGACACCATCGAAGCTGTGGGACCTGCCCGTGGAAATAGCCGCATGAGCCGCCTCACAAAAATAGCACGCTGTTTCCAACTTGCCCAATGCTAAACTGCATGGGCAAATGCGGGTCGCCATCGCGCACTACTGGCTGCTCAACATGCGGGGCGGCGAGAAGGTCCTGGAAGCACTCTGCCGGATTCTGCCGCAGGCGGATCTGTTCACCCTGTTCTACGAGCCTCGAAAAGTTTCCGAAATAATCCGTTCCCCGCAAGGTCACCGCGTCTTTCTTAAATCGTGGACGAAGGTTTTATCGATCGTTGCTGCCTCTGATGCCGCTCGCCCTGGAGAGCCTCGATTTGCGCGACTACGACCTCGTGATCAGTAGCGAATCCGGTCCGGCGAAAGGTGTCCTCACGCGCGCCGAGACGCGACACGTCTGCTATTGCCATACGCCCATGCGCTACCTGTGGGAGATGTATCCCGACTACCTGCACGATTGGACGCCCGCCTGGAAACGCGGCCTGATGGCGCCCATCGCGAACTACCTGCGTCTCTGGGACTACTCCACCGCCGCGCGTGTCGACGAGTTCGTCGCGAACAGCGAGAACGTGCGGCGAAGAATCTGGCGCACCTACCGCAGGGAATCGGAAGTGGTTCCTCCGCCCGTCGACGTCGACCACTTCACCTGGCAGCCGCCGCGGGACTTCTACCTCTCCGTCGGCGAACTGGTCGCCTACAAACGCCTCGACTACGCTGTTCGCTGGTTCTCGCAGTCCGGACGGCGGCTGCGAATCGTCGGCACCGGTCCTGAGTACGCCAATCTCCGGAAACTCGCCGGCCCGAACATCGAGTTCTGCGGCCATGTCACCGATTCCGGAGCTGCGCGGTCTCTACGCGCAATGCCGCGCCCTGCTCATGCCGGGCGAGGAGGACTTCGGCATCACCGCGGTGGAAGCCACGGCCAGCGGCGGCAAACCCGTCATCGCGCTGGGCCGCGGCGGAGTCCTCGACAGTGTTCCGCCCGAGGGGCTCTTCCCCTACGAACGCCCATTGGAATGCGACCTTGCCGCCGCCGTCGAAGCCTTCGAGTCCGCCGAAGCATCGATAGCGGCCGAACTCCTGCAGCGCGCTGCGGCCCGCTTCTCCGAAGCCGCGTTCGCGGAGCGCATGCGCTCGATTCTTCGTGTATGACGGCCGCCCACACGGAGTACCAGCCATGACAGGCTATCCCGAACTGGGCATTCCGATTCGGACGGCGAGCCATCGAGGCTCCGTCCCTGCCTCGGCCCGCGTTGCCGAAGCGCTGGAGTGGACATTACCGCCGCGCTCCTTGTCGTCTCCACTCCGGTGTTCGTCAGCGTCGCGCTGGTCATTCTGATCCTCTCGCGCCGCACGCCCTTCTCGTTCCCCGCCCATCTGCGCCGGGGCCAGTCCGGGCAACTCTTCTGGATGTGGAAGTTCCGCACGATGTGGCCACGGCTGCTGCTCACCGCTTCGCCGCTGCTGGTGGAACGCGTGCGGTCAGCCCCACTGCACTGGCGCAAGGACAATGAGGATCCCCGCATGCACGTAGTCGGTTCGCGCGATTCTGCCGCAAGTATTCGATCGACGAACTGCCGCAGCTTTGGCATGTGCTCTCGGGCCGCATGGCGCTGGTCGGCCTGCGCCCGCTCACCGCCGGAAGAGCTCGACCGGCACTATGGTCCCGACGCGGCCGAGGTGCTGACCCTCAAACCGGGCATCACCGGTCTGTGGCAGGTGAACTGGCCGGAACAGCCTCAGCTACCGGCAGAGGCTCCGGCTGGATCTCTTTCTGGTCCGCCACAATTCGCTGGGCTTGCGGGCGATCATCCGTGGGCGCTCGCTCACCGTCGTTCTCAGCGGCCGCAATGCCTCCTAGTCGCGACGAGCGCGCCGCGCCGTGGCCTCGATATACGGACGGAACGCCTCCGGCTGGCCGGGCGGCGCCATCTCGAACTGGATGCGAACGGTGTCGGAACGGGTGAGTGTATAGATAAGCCGGAATCGCGGCGCCCCCGCCGTCACATCGCCCAGGAACCGGATGGTTTTGCCTTCCGCCGAAACGGTGTAGCGGATGACGTGGCCTTCGTTGTCGTAGTAATCCGCCCGCAGCGGTCCTTGCCCGCCTTCCTGATAGACCACCATCAGATCGTCATGCCGGAAGGCCGGACGCTCCGCCGTCTTCGGGTACTCGGCGAAGTTCTTTCGCAGGACCACCTTGCCCTGTAAGCCAGGTTCGAATGAGAATTCTCCGGTCCCTGTGCCGGGGCTGCCACTGCCATCGCCCACCCAGTGCCCGATCAAGGGAGCGAGCAACGCCACGCCACCATCCGCCGGGGCGGCCGCCAGCATCAGAGCCACGAGGAAGGAGAACACGAAGCCAATCTAGCATGGAGCGGATCAGGGCTCCTTCGGCCAGGAGCCCTACCTGCTCAGTTTCGAAACGTGAAGTAGATGACCTGGGTCGAAGCCATCGCGGCACCGGCCGCCGATCGGGCCGGCCGGAACTTCCAGGACTGCGCGGCCGAGGGGCCGCCCGCTCCGCAAGAAACCGGTAGACCCCATCCCCGTCGCCGCGGGCCGCCGACGCGCTCACCCGGCCCTGAGCGTCGACGCTCACCTGCACCGGAACTGTAATCGGCTCGACGAGTGCGGCCCCGTACGCCTTCGAGGAATCGTGGGCTGCATCTCGTACCCCATCGCCGGCTGCGAATCGCCCGGCTGAGCCGGCGGGGGCGGCGCGGCCTGCTGAGCCGGAGCCTCCACCGGCGGAGTCCTGGCCGGTGGCCGCTCCTCCACCACAGGTTTCTGCTCCGCCTGCGGCGGCCGCAACCTGTTTCGCCGGCTTCGCGGCCGGCTCCGGAACGGCCGGTTTCTCCGCGGAGCCCGAGACCCCGAACGGACTCCACCGCACTAGCCAGTCCCGTCGAGTACAACTGGAGCCGGAACAACAGGCCGGTGCCGGAGCCCGCATAGGTGTAATGCCCGCTGCGCAGGACATTCGAATCCAATTCGACCGAGCGCGTCCGCCCCGGGGAACCGCCCGCGGCGTCACCCGATTCCACAATCTCGAGTTCGCCGCGCGAAGCTTCCTTTCAAAGCCGGTGACTGCTGGTCCCAGGTGATCTCCAGCCCACCCGAGCCCGGCTTCGCATCCAGCCCGATTCGGGACCATCGCGCACGCTGCTGCGCGTCCCACGATTGGTAGGCCACGCCGCCGCTCACCAGCAGTACGAGCAGCGCGGCGAGCAACTGCCACAGACGGTGCTTGTGGGGCTCTGCCGCATGATCGTCGTAGCAGCCAGCGCTGTTCCGGCATCGGTTCGGCCGGGGCCACGGTGTCCAGCCGCTGGGGGCCGCTTTCCGCCCTTTGCTCGCGCAGCATCCGCCGCCGTTCCACCAGACGCCATGCTTCATCCGTGCCCGGAAGATCGTCTGGGGCAGGACGTGGGGCAGGCTGCACCAGCGGCTCTTTCGTTTCCACCGCGGGCGCCTCCGGTGGCGCTGCGCCTGTATGGCCGTCGCCACGGAACTCACGCCGGCTGTCGCGGCCAGGGTCTTCGCCTGGGGCGGCTCCACTGGTACTGGTGGTGTCGTGGCGGCGGCCGCCGCCATGACGGGTTCCACGAAAGGCGCCGGCGGCGGTGCCGGTTTCTGGACCTCGGGTGGTGGCGCCGGATCCACGACTGGCGCGGGCACAGGCCGGCTGCCCCGCTCGCCGGAACGATCGGCCTTGCCCAGGGGCTGCCCGAAAGGCTCCGGCGGCTGCGAGGGGACCCGCGGCAGGACGCCGTTCAAGCGGTGGAAAAACCACGCTTCGCATTCGAGGATCGAGACCGGCCGGATGGACAGGATGATGTGCCGGGGATCCGGAAAGTACTTCCGCATCAACTGCTGGTCGGCGGCGTCGAGAGCCAGGTCGCGCCCGGTACAACTCCGGAAGCAGCCGACCACCACCGGCGATGGGGCCGCCTCGTCCGCGCCGGACGGCTGGCAACGCCGCATGATTCGCCAGAAGTCTGTTCCAATTTGCCGCGATCGGCATCGGACAGGATGTAGGAAGGCCCGTAGCGGTATTCGCACGGCACCGGTTCGAAACCGGTAATTTCGATGTGTAGCGGCGATTCACCGAGCACCCGGCCCAATAGAATCCCGCCCATCTCCGCCCCTCGTTTAGGCAGAATGTGGAAGCCTTCCAGGACGAAAGAGCGAAGTTTCTGAATCAGCGACGCATCCATCGTGAACATGGCCCCGCTTTCGGGCAACGTCCACCGGCCGATTGCGCTGTTCGACCCGCCCTCTCCATTCCGTCCGGAGTCCTGATGCAAGTGTTCCGTCACTGCCACTCCTTGAATTGGGATTTCGTAGGCTGGAAACAGGCAGGCATCACCACGGCCCTGCGCTGTTTTTCACCCCTCGGGTTGCGCAAAAAACCCAGGCGCAACAACAGCTGCATTCTGTCTTCAGTCTACTCCGGGCCGATGCCCGCGGCCAAAGCGAATTCGTCATACAATCGCGTCTTTCTGCCGCTATTTCTTCGCCCTTCCCATCGAGTGAGCCCCACCGCCGCTCCCGCGCGGGCGCAGGGGTACCTAAAGTGTGCCGCCCCGGCATCCGATACCATAGTTGTAGTTGTGTCTCGCTTAGTATGCCGGGTACTACTCGTCATCGCTCTGTCTCAGTCCTTACCAGCCAGCGGGCCGTATGGCCGTATCTCTGACGCGCGGAACTCACGCGATGCCGCCGCCACCTGGCGATTGCAGGGCAAGGTAACCCTCGTCCCTGGCACTCTCCCCACTGAACCCAACACGTTTTACATCCAGGACGAAACCGGCGGCCTCTGCGTCCGCGCCGGCTTTCCCATCCGCCTGGCGATCTCCGATCACGTGGAAGTCACCGGCACCATCTACCAGTTGCCCGAGAAGGAACCCGAACTGGGCGCCGTCACCGTCAACCTGCTGGGCCAGGGATCCAAAGTACGCCCGCTGGACCTGACCGTGGAACAGGCCCTGCAGCCGCAATTCGCCGGATGGCTGGTCCGGGTGGGCGGCAGGGTGGCCAAGAACTCCATCGGAAGTGTCCGTGACGATCTCTATATCGAGCAGGATCAACGGGTCATCCGTGCCTACATCCGGCGGCCGCCCTTGAGCGCTTCCCTGCTCCCTCGCCAGGCCCCGGTCGGCGCCTCAGTCGAGGCGGTCGGCATCATCCTGCCCTCCGAAGGCGAGGGCCACGTTCTGCGGATGCGCGATAGTGTCGACCTCTCGCTGGTGAGCCCGCCGAGCGTCTTCCGGTCCCGCTACGTGCTCATGGTGGTTGGCGCCATCCTCGGAGTATTCCTCGTGGCGATCAGTTGGATTTACGCCCTGCGCCGCTCCATCCGGAAACGCACCGCCGAGATCAGCATCCTCCTCGAGAAGACCGAAGAGGCTTCTAGGGCCAAGTCGGAGTTCCTGGCGAATCTCTCGCACGAGATCCGCACGCCGATCCATGGCATTCAGGGGATGCACGCCCTCCTGCTCGAATCGCCGCTCACCCCAGAGCAGCAGGAGGAACTCATCATCGCCCAGGACGCCGCCAAGCACCTTCTGGCCCTGCTGGACGATGTGCTGGACCTCTCCAGGATCGAAGCCGGGAAGCTCACCTTGGAATCGGTGCCCTTCAATCCCGGACGCGTCGTGCGCGGAGCGGTCAGGATCTTTGCTCCTCAGGCCCATCAGAAGGGGCTGGAATTCGGATTCCAGTTGCAGGACCTGCCGGCGCTCGTCTCCGGCGACGCCATCCGGCTGCGCCAGGTACTCTTCAACCTGCTGGGCAATGCACTCAAGTTCACACGCTCGGGGCGCATCGACGTGCGAGCCTGGCGGCACCCGGATACCGCCGGCGGCGTGCGCATCGCCTTCGAGGTCAGCGATACGGGCATCGGCATCCCTCAGGAGCAGCAGGCAGCCATTTTCGAGTCGTTCCGGCAGGTCGACGGCTCCATTTCGCGCCGCTTTGGCGGCAACGGACTCGGACTCTCCATCGCGCAGCGCCTGGTCCGCCAGATGCACGGAGAACTCCTGGTGCACAGCGAGCCCGGCGAAGGCTCTACGTTCGAGTTCACGGCTCTGTTCGCAGCGGCCGACTCATCGGATGTGGATGATCAGCGGGACATCCCCTCGGAGTCCGGCGACCTCGCTCCGGCGCAAGCCTTGCCGCTGAGGATTCTCGTGGCCGAGGATAACGACGTCAATCAAAGGCTGGTCCGCCGCATGCTCGAGAAAGACGGCCACGGCGTCACGCTGGTGAGCGACGGGGAGTCGGCCATCGCGGCCTGGAACAGCCACGCCTTCGACGTCATCCTCATGGACGTCCAGATGCCCGGGAAGGATGGCCTGCAGGCCACCTCAGCCATCCGCGAGGCGGAGCATGCCAGCGGGACTCCCAGGGTCCCGATCTTTGCCCTCACCGCCCACAGCATGCAAGGCGACTACAACCGCTGCCTGGATGCGGGCATGGACGACTGCCTGGTGAAACCCTTCTCCCAACAGGATCTGCGCCGGATCCTCTCCACTCTCCCGGTGGATGGGACTCGGGCTGCCGCTTTGAGGCGGCAGGCGTCAGTGAACAACCCCTCGCAGGGTTGAACCCGGCGCCCGCTCAACAATCCCCTATCCGATCCTCACCAGAGGCTCGCCGGCCAGTGCGCGATGGATCTCCTGCGCCGCGCGAGTGCCTTCGGCAACGGCCTGCACCACGGTCGCTCCGCCGTTCACCACGTCACCGGCGGCGTACACACGCTCGCGGCTGGTGGCGCTGGAACCCGCCTTGGTCACAATCGTCCCCTGGCGGCTGAAGGAGATGCCCGGCATCGCGGCCTGGAGGTGGGCATCCACGCCCTGGCCGATCGCTTCCACCACCAGGTCGGCCGCAATCACGTGCTCCGTCCCGGGCTGATTCTCGGGCCGGCGCCGTCCGCTCGCATCCGGAGAGCCCAGCTTGGTCCGCACGACCTCAACGCCGGTCAATTTCCCGCCCGCGTCCATCCGATACCGTACCGGCTGCGTCAGAATCAGGAAGTTCACACCGCCCTGCATCGCCTCGTCGCGCTCGTTCGGCCAGGCCGGCATCTCGGCGAACGACCGGCGGTAGAGGATCGATACATCATCGGCACCGGCTCGCCTGGCCGACAGCGCGGCGTCGATCGCCGTATTCCCGCCACCCAGCACCAGCACCGTGCCGCTCACCTTGCGTCCCTCGTGCTTCACCTGCCGCAGGAAGTCGAGCGCGCCCTCCACCCCGCTCTCCGGCCGGACTGAATCCGGCAAGGTCAACGACCGGCTCAACCCCGGCGCCAGCAGCACGGCATCAAAGCCCTCATTCAGGATGTCGTCCAGCGTGCCGGCCGCCCCCAATGAGTAATTGCGCCGTTCGATGGCTCCAGTAGAGACCAGAACGTCTTCCAGTTCCTTCTGCAGGATCGGGTCCGGCATCCGTTCCGCCGGAATCGTGTCCTTGGCCATGCCGCCCGGGTGATCGGCCCGTTCCAGCAGGGTCACGCGGTGACCAAACGAAGCCAACGTAACCGCACCGGCAACACCGGCCGGACCGGCCCCGGCCACGGCCACCCGCTTGCCCGTATCTGGCAGCACCGGCCGCGTCTCCCGGGCCCATCCTTCCTCGATCGCCTTGCGGGAGACCCACCGCTGCAGATGGCGAATCGGCACGGACTCCTGGTAGTGCTCGTTGATGCACGTGCTCTCGCACAACGTTTCGCTGGGACACACATAGCCGCAGATGGTGGCCAGCACATTGCTGGCGCGAATCGTCTCGTAGGCTTCCCGGAACCGGCCGTCCGCAATTGCCTGAATGAAGACCGGCACGTTGACGTGGGCCGGACATTTCGGGACGCAGGTCGGATCAATGCACTGCCGGCAGGTCTTGGCCATGCCCTGAATTGTGTCGAGCGCCTCGGCCCGGCTTGCCTTGTAGATGGGTTCGTAAACCTCGGCATCCCGCGGCACGCAACCGCTGCGGCCCCCGTCGCGCATGATCTGTGTGCAGGCCGAGCACGCCACACAGACTTTCTCCGGATCCAACGTCCGGCCCTGGACTACTTCCTTCGCGAAATCGGGATAGGCAAAGGACATGCGCCCGCCGCCCACCAGCGAAACCCAGCCCTGCTTCACCGCCGCCGCACCGACGTTCGGCAGATACTGGCGCAGCCACGAGTAACCGCCGCCCACGACGGCCAGCTTTGGGAACTGCTGCTGGATGTGCCGCACAATGTGCAGGAACCGGCCTACGCCCTCCAGGGAATGCTCCGGCGGCACGTTCATGCCCACGATAGGCAGGTCGAATGGCCGGTTAATGTGCGGGTTGAAGTACGGATTGCCGATCGTGATATTGACCAGCGGCGCCCCGGAATCGACCAGAAACTTCACAAGACGGATGGGGTCCCGCAGGTCCGGCTGCATCGTGCCGTCTTCCGCCATGCCCCAGCCATACGGGTAAGCCATCGAGTCGTAGGCATTCATCCGCGACGTCACCCCGATGCCGGGCACCCGGTCGCGAATCTTCGAGACGATGTTGCGGAAGAATCTGGTGCGGTTCTCCCACTCCGGCCCGCCGTACCGCGAGTTCTCCCGCGTGTGCGAGGCGTGGAGTTCGCTGATGAGATATCGATGGCAGGCCTTGACGTCGACCGCATCAAACCCGGCTTCCAGGGCCAGGCGCGCCGCGTCCACGTACACATCCTCCAACCGCTCCAGTTCGTCATCGGAGATCAGAGGATAGTCCGCCGGCAGCTTGTGGATGGGGTCCAGGTACTTCGAGTGATGCGCGATGATCGGCCTGGGCGCCCGCCCGGGCCTGGAATATCGGCCGGAATGGGTCAACTGCAAAACCAGAGCCGGCCGGTGATCGGCTCCCATCGATTCGCGCGCCGCCTGCCGCGCCTGGTCCACCATGTTCCGGAAGGCGCCGAGATTCTCTTTTCGGATCCAGATCTGCCGGGGATTTGCACGACCCTCTTCCACCACAGCGCAGGCTTCCACCCACAGCAGACCGGACCCGCCGGCGGCAAAGCGGCGGTACCGCCGGAGTGTCAGTTCATCCGGCGACCCGTCGGCCAGGCCATCACAGCCCTCCATCGGCAGAACCACCAGCCGGTTGGGCAGCACAAACCGGCCGCAATCCACTGGTTCAGCCAGTACGCTGACGTCTTCGCTCACCGGCACATCGACGCCGAGCCGGTCGATGTCCTGACGCAGATCTTGAAGGGAATGGTAGTGGAATGGCTGGTGCACAATCATGGCGGAACTCCGGTCATTTCTACCATATCAGATGCGAAAGTCCGGTTATCGGCATGCGCGACAATGAAGGCGATGCGTATCCACTTCCTGCAGCACGTAGCCTTCGAAACCCCGGGCCTGATCGGCGAGTGGGCCGTCCAGAGGGGGCATTCCCTCTCCGGACCCGTCTCGACCTCGGCCAGCCGCTGCCGCCCCTGGATACCTTCGATCTCCTGCTGGTCATGGGTGGCCCCATGAGCGTCAACGACGAGCATCTCTACCCCTGGCTGAAGCCGGAAAAGCAGTTGATCGCCGATACGATGGCGGCCGGCAAGTTCGTCATCGGCGTCTGCCTCGGTTCTCAAATGCTGGCCGGCGTGCTGGGTTCAACCATCTTCAGGAACGCCGAGAAGGAGATCGGCTGGTTTCCCGTCAGAACTACCGGTGCAGGGTCCCTACTTGAGGACATGCCGGCCGAGTTCACGGTCTTCCATTGGCACGGAGAAACCTACGAGATCCCCGCGGGCGCCACCCATCTGGCCTATACGGCGGGCTGCCGCTCGCAGGCCTTCGAGACGGAACACTGCCTGGGCCTCCAGTTCCATATGGAGATGACGGGAGAACATCATCCAGGATTTGCTGGTCCATTGTGCCTCCGATCTCGGCGCCGGCCCATACCAGCAGCCGCCCGGCGGAATCCGTTCGGAAATGTGGCGTTTAAATGCGGTCCGAGAACTGCTCTTTGCCCTGCTCGACCGCGTGGCAACCCGTGCTTTCGTCGTAGCATAGCTCATGGGCAGCTATTTCTGCGTCGACCGCGGCAAGGCCATGCCGCTGGGCGCGACGCGACTCGAAGACGGTGTGAATTTCGCGCTTTTTTCGAAACACTCCACCCACGCATGGCTTTCGTTCTTTCATCCCGGCGAAGCCGAACCTTACCTCGAGATTGAGCTCCTTCCCGAGCGCGACCGCACGGGCCAGATCTGGCACATCTGGATCAGCGGACTCGCCCCCGATGTCGAATACTGCTGGCGGCTGGACCGGCGCCCCAACCCGAACCCGGAGATCCATCGCTTCGATCCAGACCGGTTTCTGCTCGACCCCTATGCGCAGGTCCTTGTGGGCGGCGAAAACTGGGGCAGCTCAGCGGACCGCCGGTGTGCCCTGCCGCATGACCATTTCAACTGGGAGATGGACCGGCCTCTGAACGTCCCCCTCAGCGAATCAATTATTTACGAGCTCCACGTACGCGGCTACACACGCCACGAATCCTCCGCGGTCTCGGCCCCCGGCACCTACCTGGGCCTGACGGAGAAGATTCCTTACCTGAAGAAACTGGGCGTCACCGCCGTGGAACTGCTGCCGGTCTACGAATTCGAAGAGGCCGACACGGATCGCAGCAACCCCCTGCTCGGCTCCAGCCTCTTCAATCTCTGGGGCTACCAGCCCATCGCCTTCTTTGCGCCCAACGCCGCCTATGCCAGCGGAAAGGAGCCCGGCTCCGCCGTCCGCGAGTTCAAGGAGATGGTGAAGCGATTCCACGCCGCCGGGCTGGAAGTGATCCTCGATGTCGTCTTCAATCACACCGCCGAAGGCGACGAACGCGGCCAGACCCACTCCTTTCGCGGCATAGACAACTCGACCTACTACATCCTGGACGACCAGGGTCATTACCGGAACTACTCAGGCTGCGGCAACACCTTCAATTGCAATCATCCCGTGGTCCGCAGCCTCATCACGGACTGCCTGCACTACTGGGTGATGGAGATGCATGTCGACGGCTTCCGGTTCGACCTCGCCAGCGTCCTCGGCCGCGGGCAGGACGGCAGTCCCCTGGCCGACCCGCCGCTGTTGGAGCGCCTCGCCTACGACCCCGTCCTTGCCAACACCAAGCTGATCGCCGAAGCCTGGGACGCCGCCGGGCTCTACCAGGTCGGGCAGCTTCCCCGCCTGGGGCCGCTGGGCAGAATGGAATGGCAAGTATCGCGACGACGTGCGCCGCTTCGTGAAAAGCGATCGCGGGATAGTGCCCATGCTCGCCTCCCGCCTCACCGGCAGCCCCGATCTGTACGCCTCCAGCGGCCGCCAGTCCCGCCACAGCATCAACTTCGTCACCTGCCACGACGGGTTCACCCTGGCCGACCTCGTCAGCTTCAACGACAAACATAACGAAGCCAACGGCGAACGAGAATCGCGACGGCGCCAACGACAACAACAGCTGGAACTGCGGCGCGGAGGGTCCCACCAAGGACCAGGCTATCCGTACCCTGCGGCGCCGGCAGATGCGCAACATGGCCGCCCTCCTCCTGCTCAGCGGCGGAGTCCCCATGATCCTCGCCGGAGACGAGATGGCCCGTACCCAGGGCGGCAACAACAACGCTTACTGCCAGGACAACGCGACCAGTTGGGTGGATTGGACGTGGACCGAATCCAACTCCGACATGGTCGAGTTCTTCCGCCGGATGATCGCCTTCCGGGCCAGTCGAGAGGCATTCCGACGTCGACTGGGGCCCGCAGGCCGAGGAACCGCACACCCGCGTCACCTTTCACGGTGTGTTTCCCGCATGCACCGGACTGGGGACCCGATTCCCACGCCCTCGCCATCGAGCTGGAATGGGGCAGCGAACGCATAGGTGCTGTTCAGGATCTATCGTGCTTCCTATTAACCTTAGCGATCCTCTACTAACAGTCAGGTATTGCTAAGGCACTAGGGAAACACGATAGAATCAAACAGGGCGGGCCTCGTTCGCTGCCCCATTCCAGCTCGATGGCGAGGGCGTGGGAATCGGGTCCCCAGTCCGGTGCATGCGGAAACACACCGTGAAAGGTGACGCGGGTGTGCGGTTCCTCGGCCTGCGGGCCCCAGTCGATGTGTCGGAATGCCTCTCGACTGGCCCGGAAGGCGATCATCCGGCGGAAGAACTCGACCATGTCGGAGTTGGATTCGGTCCACGTCCAATCCACCCAACTGGTCGCGTTGTCCTGGCAGTAAGCGTTGTTGTTGCCGCCCTGGGTACGGGCCATCTCGTCTCCGGCGAGGATCATGGGGACTCCGCCGCTGAGCAGGAGGAGGGCGGCCATGTTGCGCATCTGCCGGCGCCGCAGGGTACGGATAGCCTGGTCCTTGGTGGGACCCTCCGCGCCGCAGTTCCAGCTGTTGTTGTCGTTGGCGCCGTCGCGATTCTGTTCGCCGTTGGCTTCGTTATGTTTGTCGTTGAAGCTGACGAGGTCGGCCAGGGTGAACCCGTCGTGGCAGGTGACGAAGTTGATGCTGTGGCGGGACTGGCGGCCGCTGGAGGCGTACAGATCGGGGCTGCCGGTGAGGCGGGAGGCGAGCATGGGCACCATCCCGCGATCGCTTTTCACGAAGCGGCGCACGTCGTCGCGATACTTGCCATTCCATTCTGCCCAGCGGCCCCAGGCGGGGAAGCTGCCGACCTGGTAGAGCCCGGCGGCGTCCCAGGCTTCGGCGATCAGCTTGGTGTTGGCAAGGACGGGGTCGTAGGCGAGGCGCTCCAACAGCGGCGGGTCGGCCAGGGGACTGCCGTCCTGCCCGCGGCCGAGGACGCTGGCGAGGTCGAACCGGAAGCCGTCGACATGCATCTCCATCACCCAGTAGTGCAGGCAGTCCGTGATGAGGCTGCGGACCACGGGATGATTGCAATTGAAGGTGTTGCCGCAGCCTGAGTAGTTCCGGTAATGACCCTGGTCGTCCAGGATGTAGTAGGTCGAGTTGTCTATGCCGCGAAAGGAGTGGGTCTGGCCGCGTTCGTCGCCTTCGGCGGTGTGATTGAAGACGACATCGAGGATCACTTCCAGCCCGGCGGCGTGGAATCGCTTCACCATCTCCTTGAACTCGCGGACGGCGGAGCCGGGCTCCTTTCCGCTGGCATAGGCGGCGTTGGGCGCAAAGAAGGCGATGGGCTGGTAGCCCCAGAGATTGAAGAGGCTGGAGCCGAGCAGGGGGTTGCTGCGATCCGTGTCGGCCTCTTCGAATTCGTAGACCGGCAGCAGTTCCACGGCGGTGACGCCCAGTTTCTTCAGGTAAGGAATCTTCTCCGTCAGGCCCAGGTAGGGTGCCGGGGGCCGAGACCGCGGAGGATTCGTGGCGTGTGTAGCCGCGTACGTGGAGCTCGTAAATAATTGATTCGCTGAGGGGGACGTTCAGAGGCCGGTCCATCTCCCAGTTGAAATGGTCATGCGGCAGGGCACACCGGCGGTCCGCTGAGCTGCCCCAGTTTTCGCCGCCCACAAGGACCTGCGCATAGGGGTCGAGCAGAAACCGGTCTGGATCGAAGCGATGGATCTCCGGGTTCGGGTTGGGGCGCCGGTCCAGCCGCCAGCAGTATTCGACATCGGGGGCGAGTCCGCTGATCCAGATGTGCCAGATCTGGCCCGTGCGGTCGCGCTCGGGAAGGAGCTCAATCTCGAGGTAAGGTTCGGCTTCGCCGGGATGAAAGAACGAAAGCCATGCGTGGGTGGAGTGTTTCGAAAAAAGCGCGAAATTCACACCGTCTTCGAGTCGCGTCGCGCCCAGCGGCATGGCCTTGCCGCGGTCGACGCAGAAATAGCTGCCCATGAGCTATGCTACGACGAAAGCACGGGTTGCCACGCGGTCGAGCAGGGCAAAGAGCAGTTCTCGGACCGCATTTAAACGCCACATTTCCGAACGGATTCCGCCGGGCGGCTGCTGGTATGGGCCGGCGCCGAGATCGGAGGCACAATGGACCAGCAAATCCTGGATGATGTTCTCCGTCATCTCCATATGGAACTGGAGGCCCAGGCAGTGTTCCGTCTCGAAGGCCTGCGAGCGGCAGCCCGCCGTATAGGCCAGATGGGTGGCGCCCGCGGGGATCTCGTAGGTTTCTCCGTGCCAATGGAAGACCGTGAACTCGGCCGGCATGTCCTCAAATAGGGACCCTGCACCGGTAGTTCTGACGGGAAACCAGCCGATCTCCTTCTCGGCGTTCCTGAAGATGGTTGAACCCAGCACGCCGGCCAGCATTTGAGAACCGAGGCAGACGCCGATGACGAACTTGCCGGCCGCCATCGTATCGGCGATCAACTGCTTTTCCGGCTTCAGCCAAGGGTAGAGATGCTCGTCGTTGACGCTCATGGGGCCACCCATGACCAGCAGGAGATCGAAGGTATCCAGGGGCGGCAGCGGCTGGCCGAGGTCGAGACGGGTCCCGGAGAGGGAATGCCCCCTCTGGACGGCCCACTCGCCGATCAGGCCCGGGGTTTCGAAGGCTACGTGCTGCAGGAAGTGGATACGCATCGCCTTCATTGTCGCGCATGCCGATAACCGGACTTTCGCATCTGATATGGTAGAAATGACCGGAGTTCCGCCATGATTGTGCACCAGCCATTCCACTACCATTCCCTTCAAGATCTGCGTCAGGACATCGACCGGCTCGGCGTCGATGTGCCGGTGAGCGAAGTCGTCGGCGTACTGGCTGAACCAGTGGATTGCGGCCGGTTTGTGCTGCCCAACCGGCTGGTGGTTCTGCCGATGGAGGGCTGTGATGGCCTGGCCGACGGGTCGCCGGATGAACTGACACTCCGGCGGTACCGCCGCTTTGCCGCCGGCGGGTCCGGTCTGCTGTGGGTGGAAGCCTGCGCTGTGGTGGAAGAGGGTCGTGCAAATCCCCGGCAGATCTCGAATCCGAAAAGGGAATCTCGGCGACTTCCGGAACATGGTCGACCCGCGCGGCCGGCGGCGCGCGAATCGATGGGAGCCGATCACCGGCCGCTCTGGTTTTGCAGTTAACCCATTCCGGCCGATATTCCAGGCCCGGGCGGGCGCCCAGGCCGATCATCGCGCATCACTCGAAGTACCTGGACCCCATCCGCAAGCTGCCGGCGAGCTATCCTGCTGATCTCCGATCGCGAACTGGGAGCGGTTGGAGGATGTGTACGTGGACGCGGCGCGCCTGGCCCTGGAAGCCGGGTTTGATGCGGTCGACGTCAAGGCCTGCCATCGATATCTCATCAGCGAACTCCACGCCTCGCACACGCGGGAGAACTCGCGGTACGGCGAGCCGAGTGGGAGAACCGCACCGATTCTTGCCGAACATCGTTGTTCGAAGAATTTCGCGACCGGGTGCCCGGCATCGGGGTGACGTCGCGGATGAATGCCTACGACTCGATGGCTTACCCGTATGGCTGGGGCATGGCGGAAGACGGCACGATGCAGCCGGACCTGCAGGACCCCGTCCGTTCTTGTGAAGTTTATAATCAGTCCGGGGCGCCGCTGGTCAATATCGCGATCGGCAATCCGTACTTCAACCCGCACATTAACCGGCCATTCGACCGGCCTATCGTGGGCATGAACGTGCCGCCGGAACATACCCTGGAGGGCGTAGGCCGGTTCCTGCACATTCTGCGGCACGTCGAGCGGCCGGTCCCAAAGCTGGCCGTCGTGGGCGGCGTACTTCGTCGCTGTCCGCCAGTATTTGCCGAACGTCGGTGCGGCGGCGGTGAAGCAGGGCTGGGTTTGGCTGGTGGGCGGCGGGCGCATGTCCTTTGCCTATCCAAGATTTCGCGAAGGAAGTCGTCCAGGCCGGACGTTCGATCCGGAGGAAGTCTGTGTGGCATACTCGGCCTGCACACAGATGATTCGCGAACGGGGGCCGCAGCGGCGGCGTGCCGCGGGATGCCGAGGTTTACGAACCCATCTACAAGGCAAGCCGGGCCGAGGCGCTGGACGCGATTCAGGGCATCGCCGCAACCCCGCCATGCATCCATCTGACCTCCGTCCCGAAATGTCCGGCCCACGTCAACGTGCCGGTCTTCATTCAGGCAATTGCGGACGGCCGGTTCCGGGAAGCCTACGAGACGATTCGCGCCAGCAATGTGCTGGCCACCATATGCGGCTATGTTGTCCCAGCGAAACCGTTGTGCGAGAGCACGTGCATCAACAAGCGCTACCAGGAGTCCGTGCCGATTCCGCCATCTGCAGCGATGGG
The DNA here is from genome assembly GCA_049841055.1 of Paludibaculum sp. Lineage (GTDB taxonomy): Bacteria > Acidobacteriota > Terriglobia > Bryobacterales > Bryobacteraceae > Paludibaculum. The sequence continues at coordinate 20,211 of JASGIE010000140.1, forward strand.
TCTCCCGCAAGGCGATCGAGGAAGGATGGGCCCGGGAGACGCGGCCGGTGCTGCCAGATACGGGCAAGCGGGTGGCCGTGGCCGGGGCCGGTCCGGCCGGTGTTGCCGGTGCGGTTACGTTGGCTTCGTTTGGTCACCGCGTGACCCTGCTGGAACGGGCCGAATCACCCGGGCAGCGATGGCCAGGGACGCGATTCCGGCGGAACGGATGCCGGACCCGATCCTGCAGAAGGAATGGAAGACGTTGTGGTTTCTACTGGAGCCATCGAACGGCGCAATTACTCGTCGGGCATGGCCGCACGCTGGACGACATCCTGAATGAGGGCTTTGATGCCGTGCTGCTGGCGCCGGGGTTGAGCCGGTCGTTGACCTTGCCGGATTCAGTCCAGCCGGAGAGCGGGGTGGAGGGCGCGCTCGACTTCCTGCGGCAGGTGAAGCACGAGAGGGGACGCAAGGTGAGCGGCACGGTGCTGGTGCTGGGTGGCGGGAATACGGCGATCGACGCCGCGCTGTCGGCCAGGCGAGCCGGTGCCGATGATGTTATCGATCCTCTACCGCCGGTCGTTCGCCGAGATGCCGGCCTGGCCGAACGAGCGCGACGAGGCGATGCGGGCGGTGTGAAGTTCCTGATTCTGACGCAGCCAGTACGGTATCGGATAGACACGGGCGGGAAATTGACCGGCGTTGAGGTCGTGCGGACCAAGCTGGGCTCTCCGGATGCGAGCGGACGGCGCCGGCCCGAGATCAGACCGGGACGGAGCACGTGATTGCGGCCGACCTGGTGGTGGAAGCGATCGGCCAGGGCGTGGATGCCCACCTCCAGGCCGCGATGCCGGGCATCTCCTTCAGCCGCCAGGGGACGATTGTGACCAAGGCGGGTTCCAGCGCCACCAGCCGCGAGCGTGTGTACGCCGCCGGTGACGTGGTGAACGGCGGAGCGACCGTGGTGCAGGCCGTTGCCGAAGGCACTCGCGCGGCGCAGGAGATCCATCGCGCACTGGCCGGCGAGCCTCTGGTGAGGATCGGATAGGGGATTGTTGAGCGGGCGCCGGGTTCAACCCTGCGAGGGGTTGTTCACTGACGCCTGCCGCCTCAAAGCGGCAGCCCGAGTCCCATCCACCGGGAGAGTGGAGAGGATCCGGCGCAGATCCTGTTGGGAGAAGGGTTTCACCAGGCAGTCGTCCATGCCCGCATCCAGGCAGCGGTCGTAGTCGCCTTGCATGCTGTGGGCGGTGAGGGCAAAGATCGGGACCCTGGGAGTCCCGCTGGCATGTCCGCCTCGCGGATGGCTGAGGTGGCCTGCAGGCCATCCTTCCCGGGCATCTGGACGTCCATGAGGATGACGTCGAAGGCGTGGCTGTTCCAGGCCGCGATGGCCGACTCCCCGTCGCTCACCAGCGTGACGCCGTGGCCGTCTTTCTCGAGCATGCGGCGGACCAGCCTTTGATTGACGTCGTTATCCTCGGCCACGAGAATCCTCAGCGGCAAGGCTTGCGCCGGAGCGAGGTCGCCGGAGCTCCGAGGGGATGTCCCCGCTGATCATCGATATCTGATGAGCTCGGCCGCTGCGAACAGAGCCGTGAACTCGAACGTAGAGCCTTCGCCGGGCTCGCTGTGCACCAGGAGTTCTCCGTGCATCTGGCGGACCAGGCGCTGCGCGATGGAGAGTCCGAGTCAATTGCCGCAAAGCGGCACCGGAAATGGAGCCGTCGCATGCGGAACGACTCGAAAAATGGTTGCCTGCTGCTCCTGAAGGGTGCCGATGACCGTATCGCTGACCTCGAAGGCGATGCGCACGCCGCGGCGGTATCCGGGTTCCGCCAGGCTCGCACGTCGATGCGCCCCGAGCGTGTGAACTTGAGTGCATTGCCCAGCAGGTTAAAAAGTGACCTGACGGCAGCCGGATGGCGTCGCCGGAGACGTGCGAAGCGCCGGCAGGTCCTGCACTGGAATCCGAATTCCAGCCCCTTCTGATGGGCCTGAGGAGCAAAGATCCTGACCGCTTCCGCGCACGACGCGTCCGGGGATTGAGGGGCACCGATTGCAAGGTGAGCTTCCCGGGCTTCGATCCTGGAGAGGTTGAGCACATCGTTCAGCAGGGCCAGAAGGTGCTTGGCGGCGTCTCTGGGCGATGATGAGTTCCTCCTGCTGCTCTGGGGGGCGGCGTTCGAGCAGGAAGGGCTCATCCCCTGAATGCATGGCTCGGGTGCGGATCTCGTGCAGAGATTCGCCAGAAAGTTCGACTTGGCCCTAGAAGCCTCTTCGGTCTTCTCGAGGAGGATGCTGATCTCGGCGGTGCGTTTCCGGATGGAGCGGCGCAGGGCGTAAATCCAACTGATCGCCACGAGGAATACTCCGAGGATGGCGCCAACCGCACGATGAGCACTGTAGCGGGACCGGAAGACGTCTCGGCGGGCTCACCACGAGAGGTCGACACTATCGCGCATCCGCAGAACGTGGCCCTCGCCTTCGGAGGGCAGGATGATGCCGACCGCCTCGACTGAGGCGCCAACCGGGGCCGGCGAGGGAGCAGGGAACGCTCAAGGGCGGCCGCCGGATGTAGGGACGGATCACCGTTGATCCTGCTCGATATAGAGATCGTCACGGAGATCTCCCAATGAGTTTGGCCACCCTCAGCCCACCCGGACCAGCCATCCGGCGATTGCGGCTGCAGGGCCTGTTCCACGGTCAGGTCCAGCGGGCGTACTTTGGGATCCCTGGCCCAGCGGGTTAGACAGTGGTCGGCGCCCAGTTCGGTTCCTTCTCGGGCAACTGGTAGATGGTGCCGGTGACTTCCACGTGATCGGAGATCGCCAGGCGGATGGGAAAGCCGGCGCGGACGCAAGAGGCCGCCGGTTTCGTCCTGGATGTAAAACGTGTTGGGTTCAGTGGGGAGAGTGCCAGGGACGAGGGTTACCTTGCCCTGCAATCGCCAGGTGGCGGCGGCATCGCGTGAGTTCCGCGCGTCAGAGATACGGCCATACGGCCCGCTGGCTGGTAAGGACTGAGACAGAGCGATGACGAGTAGTACCCGGCATACTAAGCGAGACACAACTACAACTATGGTATCGGATGCCGGGGCGGCACACTTCAGTACCCCTGCGCCGCGCGCGGGAGCGGCGGTGGGGCTGACTCAATAACGGGGAGGGATGAAGAATAGCGGCAGAAGACGCGATCGTATACGGTAATCGCTTTGGCCGCGGATCATCGCGGGAGTAGACTGAAGAGGAATGCAGCTGTTGTTGCGCTGGGTTTTTTCGCGCAACCCGAAGCAAAACAGCGCAGGGCCGTGGTGATGCCTGCCCGTTTCCAGCCTACGAAATCCAATTCAAGGAGTGGCAGTGACGAAACACTTAGATCAGGATTCCCGAATGGAGAGGGGGGTCGGCAACGCAATCGGCCGGAGGACGTTTGCCAAAAAATGGGGCCATGTTCACGATGGATGATTCGACTGAATTCAGAAACTTCGCTCTTTCGTCCTGGAAGGCTTCGATTCTGCCTAAACTGAGGGGCGGAGATGGGCGGGATTCTATTGGGGCGGGTGTCGGGTGAATTGCCGCTACATATGGAAATTACCGGTTTCGAACCGGTGCCGTGGGCCGAATACCGCTACGGGCCTTCTACATCCTGTCCGATGCCGATCGCGGCAAATTGGAACAGACTCTGGCGAATCATGCGGCGTTGCCGCCGTCCGGCGCGGACGAGGCGGCCCCATCGCCGGTGGTGGTCGGATGCTTCGGAAATTGTTCGGGCGCGACCTGGCTCTCGACGCCGCCGACCAGCAGTTGATGCGGAAGTACTTGCGGATCCCCGGCACATCATCCTGTGCCCGATCCGGCTGGTCTCGGATCCTCGAAATGCGGAGCTGTGGCTCTTCGACCGCTTGCACGGCGTCCTGCCGCGGGTACCCTCGCAGCCGCCGGAGCCTTTCGGGCAGCCCCTGGGCAAGGCCGATCGTTCCGGCGAGCGGGGCAGCCGACCTGTGCCGCGCCTGTCGTGCATTCGGCGCACCACCCGAGGGTCCAGAAACCGGCACCGCCGCCGGCGCCTTTCGTCGAACCGGTCATGGCGGCGGCCGCCCCCACGACACCACCAGTACCAGTGGAGCTGCCCCAGGCCAAGACCCTGGCCGCGAGAGCCGGCGTGAGTTTCCCGTGGCGACGGCCAGCGCAACGCCACCGGAGCGCCCGCGGTGGAAACGAAAGAGCCGCTGGTGCAGCCTGCCCCCGTCCTCCCAGACGATTTTCCAGACGCGGATCAAGCATGGCGTCTGGTGGAACGACGGCTGCGCGACAAAGGGCGGAAAGCGGCCCCAGCGCTGACATATTAGGCCCGGGCCGAGCCGGCCGGAACAGCGCTGGCTGCTCGACGATGATGCCGGCAGAGCCCCACAAGCACCGTCTGTGGTCCGTTGCTCGCCGCGCTGCTCGTACTGCTGGTGAGCGGCGGCGTTGCCTACCAATGGTGGGACGCGCAGCAGCGTGCGCAATGGTCCCGATCGGGCTGGATGCGAAGCCGGGCGCGGGTGGGCTGGAGATCACCTCGACCCGCAGTCACCGGCTTTGAAGCAAAGCTCGCGCGGCGAACTCGAGATTGCGGAGTCGGGTGACGCTGGGGCGGTTCCCCGGGGCGGACGCGCTCGGTCGATGGATTCGAATGTCCTGCGCAGCGGGCATTACACCTATGCGGGCTCCGGCACCGGCCTGTTGTCCGGCTCCAGTTGTACTCGACGGGACTGGCTAGTGCGGTGGAGTCCGTTCGGGTTCTGGGCTCCGCGGAGAAACGGGCGGTTCCGGAGCCGGCCGCGAAGCCGGCGAAACAGGTTGCTGGCGCCGCGGCGGAGCAGAAACCTGTGGTGGAGGAGCGGCCACGGGCGAGGACTCCGCCGGTGGAGGCTCCGGCTCAGCAGGCCGCGCCGCCCCCGGTCAGCAGGCAATTCCAGCCGCTGCGGTGTACGAGATGCGCCCACGATTCCTGAAGGCGTACGGGCCCCATCGTCTAGCCGATTACAGTTCCGGTGCAGGTGAGCTGTCGACGCTCGGGCCGGGTGAGCGCGTCGGCGGCCGGGCGACGGGGATGGGGTCTACCGGTTTTCTTGCGAAGCGGGCGGCTCGGCCAGCGCAGTCCTGGAAGTTCCGGCCGGCCCGATTGGCGGCCGGTGGGGCGATCGCTTCGACCCAGGTCATCTACTTCACGTTTCCGAAACTGAGCAGGTAGGGCTCCTGGCCGAAGGAGCTCTGATCCCGTTCCATGTCTAGATTGGCTTCGTGTTCTCCTTCCTCGTGGCTCTGATGCTGGCGGCCGCCCCGGCGGATGGTGGCGTGGCGTTGCTCGCTCCCTTGATCGGGCACTGGGTGGGCGATGGCAGTGGCAGCCCCGGTACGGGACCGGGAGAATTCTCATTCGAACCTGGCTTACAGGGCAAGGTGGTCCTGCGGAAGAATTCGCCGAGTACCCGAGGACGGCGGAGTCCGGCCTTCCGGCATGACGATCTGATGGTGGTCTATCAGGAAGGCGGGCAAGGACCGCTGCGGGCGGATTACTACGACAACGAAGGCCACGTCATCCGCTACACCGTTTCGGCGGAAGGCAAAACCATCCGGTTCCTGGGCGATGTTGACGGCGGGGGCGCCGCGATTCCGGCTTATCTATACACTCACCGGTTCCGACACCGTTCGCATCCAGTTCGAGATGGCGCCGCCCGGCCAGCCGGAGGCGTTCCGTCCGTATATCGAGGCCACGGCGCGGCGCGCTCGTCGCGACTAGGAGGCATTGCGGCCGCTGAGAACGACGGTGAGCGAGCACCACAGGATGATCGCCCGCAAGCCCAGCGAATTGTGGCGGACCAGAAAGAGATCCCAGCCGGAGCCTCTGCCGGTAGCTGAGGCTGTTCCGGCCGTTCACCTGCCACAGACCGGTGATGCCCGGTTTGAGGGTCAGCACCTCGGCCGCGTCGGGACCGTAGTGCCGGTCGAGCTCTTCCGCGGTGAGCGGGCACGCCGACCAGCGCCATGCGGCCCGAAGCACATGCCAAGGGTGCGGCAGTTCGTCGATCGAATACTTGTGCAGAATTGCTGCGAACCGGCTGGTGACGCGGGGATCCTCATTGTCCTTGCGCCAGTGCAGTGGGGCTGACGCACGCGTTCCACCAGCAGCGGCGGAGCGGTGGGCGCAGCCGTGGCCACATGGTGCGGAACTTCCACATCCAGAAAGATGCTGGACTGGCCCCGGCGCAGACTGGGCGACGAAGGGCGTGCGGCGCGAGAGGATCTGAATGACCAGCGCGACGTCTGACGAACACCGGAGTGGAGACGACAAGGAGCGCGGCGGTAATTGCCCACTCCAGCGCTTCGGCAACGCGGGCCGAGGCAGGGACGGAGCCTCGATGGCTCGCCGTCCGAATTCGGAATGCCCAGTTCGGGATAGCCTGTCATGGCTGGTACTTCGTGTGGGCGGCCGTCATACACGAAGAATCGAGCGCATGCGCTCCGCGAACGCGGCTTCGGAGAAGCGGGCCGCAGCGCGCTGCAAGGAAGTTCGGCCGGTATCGATGCTTCGGCGGACTCGAAGGCTTCGACGGCGGCGGCAAGGGTCGCATTCCAATGGGCGTTCGTAGGGGAAGAGCCCCTCGGGCGGAACACTGTCGAGGACTCCGCCGCGGCCCAGCGCGATGACGGGTTTGCCGCTGGCCGTGGCTTCCACCGCGGTGATGCCGAAGTCCTCCTCGCCCGGCATGAGCAGGGCGCGGCATTGCGCGTAGAGACCGCGCAGCTCCGAATCGGTGACATGGCCGCAGAACTCGATGTTCGGGCCGGCGAGTTTCCGGAGATTGGCGTACTCAGGACCGGTGCCGACGATTCGCAGCCGCCGTCCGGACTGCGAGAACCAGCGAACAGCGTAGTCGAGGCGTTTGTAGGCGACCAGTTCGCCGACGGAGAGGTAGAAGTCCCGCGGCGGCTGCCAGGTGAAGTGGTCGACGTCGACGGGCGGAGGAACCACTTCCGATTCCCTGCGGTAGGTGCGCCAGATTCTTCGCCGCACGTTCTCGCTGTTCGCGACGAACTCGTCGACACGCGCGGCGGTGGAGTAGTCCCAGAGACGCAGGTAGTTCGCGATGGGCGCCATCAGGCCGCGTTTCCAGGCGGGCGTCCAATCGTGCAGGTAGTCGGGATACATCTGCCACAGGTAGCGCATGGGCGTATGGCAATAGCAGACGTGTCGCGTCTCGGCGCGCGTGAGGACACCTTTCGCCGGACCGGATTCGCTACTGATCACGAGGTCGTAGTCGCGCAAATCGAGGCTCTCCAGGGCGAGCGGCATCAGAGGCAGCAACGATCGATAAAACCTTCGTCCACGATTTAAGAAAGACGCGGTGACCTTGCGGGAACGGATTATTTCGGAAACTTTTCGAGGCTCGTAGAACAGGGTGAACAGATCCGCCTGCGGCAGAATCCGGCAGAGTGCTTCCAGGACCTTCTCGCCGCCCCGCATGTTGAGCAGCCAGTAGTGCGCGATGGCGACCCGCATTTGCCCATGCAGTTTAGCATTGGGCAAGTTGGAAACAGCGTGCTATTTTTGTGAGGCGGCTCATGCGGCTATTTCCACGGGCAGGTCCCACAGCTTCGATGGTGTCGGCCACATCGATTGTTGCCTGTGGCGGAATGGCAGTGGAAGGCGTGGGCCTGCTGAAGCTGGTCTACGCCGCCCGGCTGTTCGGCACCAGCGATGCGCAGGATGCGTTTCTGGCCGCTTTCCTGATGCCCGCGATGCTGGGGGATGTACTGGCGGCGGCTGCTGCTCCGGCGCTGATCCCGGCACTCATCCGCACCACGGCCGAAGATCAACACGAAGGGGCGGTCCGGCTGTATCAGGCGGCCTACGGTGCCGGAGTTCTGGCGATGTCGGCAACTGCCGTGATTCTGGGGCTCGCATTCCCTACTCCTGCCGATACTTGCCGCGGGCTTCGGTTCCGAAAAGTCCGGGCTTACCTGGCGCCTGCTGCTTCTGCTCCTGCCGTCGTTGCCTTTGACCGCCTGCAACATTATCTGGCGTTGTGTTTTGAACTCGGCGAACCGGTTTGCTCTGGCAGCGCTGGCGCCGGCGGCCACACCGTTGCTGTCCATCGCCTTCCTGTACCTGGGTGCGGGCCGGTGGGGCATTGAGACCCTGGCAGTGGGCACGGTGGCCGGAGGAGTGGTGGAAGCCGCGCTGCTCGCCTGCGGGGTGCGCCGGATGGGATATCCACTGCTGCCCGAGATCCGTAGCGCTCGTGCGCGGCTGGCGCCCGTCCTGCGGCAATTTGGCACCATCGTCCTGGGGTCGCTGCTGTTCGGGGGCATCCCGCTCATCGACAATGCCATGGCCGCGGCCCTGCCCGCCGGCAGCCTCTCTGTCTTCGGCTTCGGGACCAAGCTGGTACTCATCATCCTTTCGCTGGGACCGACTTCCGTCGCCGCGGGCGCGCTGCCGCAATTGGCCCGCCTGGCGGTGAACGGAGAGTGGCGCGCCATGAGCGAGCCTGGTGCATTTCGGCCTGCTCATCCTGCTGGTGACGATTCCGGCGATCGCGATATTGATGTTCTTCTCCGAGGAACTGGTGCGGCTGGTGTTCCAGAAAGGGGCCTTCTCCGCCGAGGCCGCGTTTGAAGTGGCCTGGGTGCAGCGTTATTCGCTGATCCAGGTGCCCCTCGTCGTGGTCGGCGCTCTCGGATTCCGGCTGGCCTCGTCACTGTCGGCGAATGAACTTGTCATCCCGGCGGCCGGCGTGGGCCCTGGCCGTGGCCGCGGTGGCCGACTACGAGTTGCGCCGGGTGCTCGGCGTGCAGGGCATCGCCCTGGCCTCCACCTTCACGCAATTGAGCGTGGTGCTGACATTGGGGTTGCTGCTGCGATGGCGGCTGCGGAGCTATCGCCGCGGCGCTGCAGCGGCGGCCGGCGCCCTGGATGGCAGCGACGCGATTTGACGAAATTTCATTGTTTCGCCGGGCTCGTCTGGCTGTCCAACTCCTAGAAAGAGGAGCTGCGCGGGCAGTTGCCGCGGGACTGGCATGCAAACTGAAGACCGCCGCCGGATGGAAATGTCCGAGGACCCGCTGTTGGCGAGGCTCGACCTTCCCCTGCGGTCCACACTGTATCCGCTGGGCTTTCCCCTTGTCATAGAGACGAATTCGGCCGATGTCATGGACGCGTTGCGGGAGAGTTGGGGCCGCTTTTCCAGAGGCTTCGACACCAGCCCGATTCACCTGAGTGTGGTGGTCAGTCCGGACGAGCAGGAAGAACCGCTGCCGCCTCCGGTCTTCCGCTGCCGGCGTCACATTCTCTCTGTCTTCGGCAACCGGTTGAATCAGGCGACGTGCGACATGGCAGCCGGCTTCGCCTGCGCCTGGATCACCGAATCCACGGCGAAGAACAGGTTGTACCTGAAGGACGCTTTCACGGACGCGCTGGTTTACACGATGCTGCACGGTCTGCATCTCTCGGCGGTTCACGGCGCCTGCATCACCTGGGAAGGATCCGGTGTTCTGTTGTGTGGAGCCTCCGGCGCGGGCAAGACCTCGCTGGCCGTCGCCTGCGCGCTCCGCGGCTGGGGTCTGGTCTGCGACGACGCCAGCTACCTGGTACGCAGCTTCAGCGGCACGACGGTGATCGGCAATCCTTACGAGCTGCGTTTTAAACGGGACGCGGCCCGATTGTTCCCGCTCCTGGGCCAGCACGACTGGGTCCAGCGGACAAACGGAAAACCCACGATCTTTGCGCGCCCCTCCGACTTTCCCGGAATCCGGACCGAAGAGCGGGCCGAAGTCCGGTACCTGCTTTTCCTGCGCCGCGAGGAAGGCGCGGCGGCGTGTCTGTCTCCGGTGCCGGATGACGTGCAGGAGCGGCTCAGGCTGCCGCGCTATGGAGACGAGTGGATGATCGCGGAACAGGAGGAGTGCTTGCGCCAGTTCGACTGTATCAAGGCTTTCGAATTCACCTACTCCGATTTCGATTCTGCCGCCGAGTGTCTCCGGCGTCTAGTGGAAAAGGGCATGATCCGATGAAACTTCTGGTTGCGGTTCTTCTTTCGAGTTGCGCCGCGACGGCGCAGGTTTCCTCCGGCACGTTCTTCGGAGAGGTGAGGGACGCCTCCCACGCCCTGGTGCCCGGCGCCCATGTGGTGGCCCGGAGCGCTGCCACGGGATTTGTGAGGACCACGGTCACCAACGACTCTGGATCGTACTCCATCGACGGGCTGGCCGCAGGGAGTTACTCCGTCCGCGCCGAGAAGCCGGGCTTTCAGGTCACCGTTGCGCGCGAGGCGGTGCTGGAGGTGAACCAGAAGGGCCGTGCTCGACTTCGAACTGAAGCCCGGCGAAGCAAGCACTTCGGTGGATGTCGTGGCCGATGTGTCGCCGCTGCAGGCCTCCGATGCCACCGCCGGTGCCTACTTTGAGACCTCCTCCGTCTCGTCGCTGCCTTTGGTGGGGCGCAACATCGTCTCCCTGATCACCGTGGGCCCGGGCGCCATTCCGCGCCAGTTGAGCGGCTTCTACCACGACACCATCACGGACCTGCAGGGCAACCGCGGCCTGGTCGGCTTGAACCATCCCATCAACGGCGGACGCTCCACGATGAACATGTACCTGTTGGATGGTGCGAACAACACCGATCGCAACACCTTCTCCATCGCGGTGGTGCCGCCTCTGGAGAGCGTGCAGGAGTTCCGTGTGCAAACCTCCCTGGCCGCCGCGGAGTTTCCCAACGCAGGGGGCGGCGTCATCGACGTGATCACGAAATCGGGTAGCCAGGTGCTGCACGGCAGCGCCTATGAATACCTGCGCAACGAGGCGACCGACGCGCACAGCTTCTTCGACGACCCTTCGCTGCCTCGTCCCATCTTCCGCCAGAATCAGTTCGGTGGCTCCGTCGGCGGCCGGGTGCCGCTGCCTTCCACGTTCTTCTTCGCGGCCTATGACGGCTTGCGCGGGCAGGCGGCCGCGTCCACGCTTCACCTGTTCCCCAATACGGCCCTGCGCGCGGGCGACTTCGCGGATCGCAACCCGATCTTCGACCCGCTCACCGCGGACACGGTCACCGGCCAGCGCGCGCCGCTCCCAGGCAATCGCATCCCCGCCTCGCGTATCGACGGCATCGCGCGCAAGTATGTCGACACCTACCTGCCGTTGCCGAACCGTCCGGAAGGCGCCACCAATTATCTCGATTCCACGGCGGACCGCCACGACAACGACAGCGCCAACGGCCGGCTGGATCATCAGTTCCGCGATGGCAGCTCGCTGTTCGGCCGCTACACCATCAACGACGAGCGCGGCCGCCTGGGCCGGGCATTTCCGGAACGGCCGAGCCTGGAGAATCTGCGCGCCCAGCAGGTGTCGCTCGGTTACCTGCGAACCGGCAGCAACTGGTCGGGCGAAGGCCGGCTGGCCTATACGCGGCTGCGTGTCTTCAATGTTCCGGAGAGCGCCTTTCAGAAGGATGTCATGGCGGAGTTGGGCATCCAGGGCTTCTCCTCCGATCCGTTCTTCTACGGTCTGCCGTACTTCCTGGTGACGAATTTTGAGACGGTGATCGATACGACGACTCTTCCTCAGGTGCAGCGCGACAACCTCTGGAATGCCTCGTTCAGTTACGCCCGCGTCAGTGGCAGGCACAGTTGGAAGACGGGCTTCCAGTGGCTGAACTTCCAGCTCAACTACCTGCAAAGCCGCTTCCCGCGCGGCCAATATCAGTTCAATGGCGCCTTCACCAACGATCCGTCGAATCCCGATGCGACGGGGGATGCCTTCGCGGACTTCCTGCTCGGCTATCCGCAGAACACGCAGCGCAATGCCGGCGATGCGGTCGCTTACCTGCGGCAGCACAATTACGGACTGTTCGTGCAGGACGACTGGCGGATCACCAGCCGTCTGACCCTCAACATCGGCCTTCGCTATGAGCGTTTCTCTCCCTACACCGAGCAGCGCGGCCACCTCTTCAATCTCGACTACTCCACCCTGCCGGCGGCGCCGCGTGTGGTGGGCGGCACGCAGGCCGTGGAGCCCAACCGGAAGAACTTCGCGCCGCGCCTCGGCCTGGCCTGGCACCTGCCCGGCTTCCGGGGCGGCGATTCCCGGACCGTGCTGCGCGCCGGCTACGGACTCTTCTACTCGCCCGAGATCGCAATCGAAACCTACGACCTCGTCCGCAACGCCTTGCGCAACGAGACCAACCAGACCAACGGACTGCTGCCCGTGCTCACCATCGCCAATGGGTTTCCCCAGAACAGTTCGCTGGGCTTGCCCAGCTACTTCGGGCTCGACCGGCAAGCGGCGACTCCTTACATGCAGCAGTGGAATTTCGGTCTCCAACGGGAGTTCGGAGCTTTAGGTGTGGTCGACGTCAGCTACATCGGCAGCAAGGGGACGCACCTGGGCCGCCTGCGCCGGTTCAACACACCTCTGCATGTGGAGACCGGAGAGAATCTCGACCCGCGGCCCGGCGACCTGCAATCGCTGCGGACCTTTCCCGAACTGGGCCCCATCTTCCAGCGCCAGCACATCGCCAACTCGTCGTATCAGTCGCTGCAGGTGAAGGGAGAACGGCGGCTGGCGAAGAACCTTTCGTTCCTGCTGGCGTTCGTCTGGTCGAAGTCCATTGACGATGCCGATGCCGTGACAAACGGCCTCTACGACAGCTGGAGCGCGCAGGACGAGCGCAATCTGCGGCTGGAACGTGGCCTCTCGTTCTTCAACTCCGGCCGGCGGTTGAGCGGCGGCATTGTCTACAACGTGCCGAAGCTCCCGTTCCTGAAACCCCTGTTTCGAGGCTGGCAGGCCAGCGGGCTGCTCACGTTCCAGGACGGCACTCCGCTGAATCCTGTTTACTTCACCATCGACAATGCGAACTCGGGTACGCCCAACCGCCCCGACCTCGTGCCGGGACAGCGCGTGCAACTGCCGGCGTCCCAACGCAGCATCGACCGCTACTTCAATGCGGATGCCTTCCAGACCCCCAAGCCCTACACGTTCGGCAACGCGGGGCGGAACATTCTGCCGGCGCCCGGCAACGGCGTGGTGGACGCGGCCCTGCAGCGCCGGTTCCAGGTGCGCGAGCGGCTGGGTCTTTCCCTGCGAGCGGAAGGCTTCAACATCCTGAACCACCCCAATATCGGCATTCCCATCCCCAATCCTGATTTCGGACCCTTCTTCGGGAGGATCGTCTCCGCGGGCGAGCCGCGCCGCTTCCAGTTTGCGCTCCGCGCCGATTTCTAATGAGTGCCATCCCTGCTCCCATTCGCGCCGCCCTGGAAGGGCTCCGGTTCGATCGGACCCCCGAAGAGGCCCTCGCCTGCATTCCGTCGCGCGAGTGGCCGCAGGTGCTCGAGTTCCTGGATCGCACCCAGTTGAGCCTGTGCCTGCTGCTGCGATGCGGCGACAGCCTGCCGCCGGAGGTTCGCGCTCGCCTGGAGGGGAACCTAACGGCGAACCGCATCCGGTATACGAAGCTGGCCGCGGCTTACTCCGAAATCGCAGCCGCGCTCGACGCCGCACAGATTCCCTTCGTCCTGCTGAAGGGTTTTTCCCAGAGCCCCTGGTTCACGAGAGAGCCCGGCGAGCGCGTTCAGTACGATCTCGACCTCTTCTGCCCGCCCCCGCATGTTCACCACGCACGGGAACAACTACTGCAACTCGGCTACGAATCCCTCACCGGCTACGACCGTCATCCCATCGACCACCTGCCCGTGCTCGTGAAGAAGACCGGCTGGGAATGGAAGGGCGATTACTTCGACCCCGGTATCCCCATCAGCGTCGACTTGCACTTCCGCTTCTGGAACGAAGCGAACGAACGATTCCTGCCGCAGGGGCTGGACGAGTTCTGGTCCCGCCGCGAGTGGGACGGTTGCGGTGAACTTTGCTATCCCGCTCTCCATCCGGTGGACCGGCTCGGCTATAGCTGCCTGCACCTGCTGCGTCACATCCTGCACGGGAACGCCAGGCCCAGCCATGTATACGAGCTGGCCTGGTTCCTCCATCGACACGCGGAAAACCGAGAGTTCTGGGAAGACTGGCATGAGACGTACGGCGAGTCCCTGCGGCAACCGCAGGCGCTCTGTTTCGCTGTCGCCGCTCAGTGGTTTGGATGCCCGCTTCCTCCCCGCGCCGCTGAGGCAGTCGACTCACTGCCCGATGGGGCGAAGCAGTGGATCCACGACTACGCGTGGGCGCCCCTGGAGGGTCAGTTCGTCCCGAACAAACACGAACTCTGGCTCCACCTCACCCTGGTGAGCTCGAACCGGGACCGGGCGGCCATTCTCTTCAAGCGCCTGGTGCCGACGACGCTGCCTGGTGAGGTCGACGCGGTTCTCGTACCGGAGGAGAAGCTCACGCCGTGGATCCGCCTGCGCCGCCGCTGGAAATACCTGCTGCATCTCACCACGCGCACCGCCTTTCATGCTCGTGCGGCTGTGCCCACGCTGATCCACGGCGCCGCCTGGCTCTCCCGCAGTCAGGGAATCGATCCGGGACTCTGGCGCTTCCTCAGTGCCGCATGGCTTTACGAGCTGGGCCTGTTTGTCTTCATGCTGCTCTACAACCTGCAGCTTCTCGATCTCGGCTACAAGGAAGACTTCCTGGGCACCATCAGCAGCGCACAGACCGCGGGCAGTTTCGTGGCGGCTCTGCCGATGGGCGCGCTGCTGCAACGCAAGGGTCCGGCCTGGCTCATCAGTGGGGCCTTTGTCACACTCGGCGCGGTCTTTGCCTTACGAACACTGGTGACCGGATCCGCGGCGCTCCTTGCTACGGCATTCCTCGGCGGAATCGTGCTATCCGCATTTACCGTGGCCTTTGCCCCGGCCATCGCCAGGCTGACCACACCCCGCAGCCGGTCGCTCGGCTACGGCATCTTCTTCTCGTCCGGTGTGGCCATGGGGATTCTCGGAGGATTGATCGGCGGCCGTTTGCCGGGCTGGTTCGCGGCCATCGGCGCACCCGGCAAGAGGAGCGCCTTGTTGGCGTCCTGCCTACTGGTGATCCTCGCGGCCTGGCCGGTGTCGCGACTGCGCCTCTCCTCCGCTGAAGCGTCCGCGGCGCCTCCGCGCATCTATCCGCGCAATCCGGTGGTGTGGCGCTACCTGGCGGCGCTGGTGGTCTGGAATCTGGCGACGGGTGCATTCAATCCCTTCTTCAACGCCTATTTCACGAGCAAGCTCCATGCCGATGTCTCCGGCCTGGGTTCCATCTTCGCCACCTCGCAGTTCGCGCAGGCGGCGGCTATGCTCTCCGCGCCGCTTCTGTTGCGCCGACTCGGGTTGATCCCCGGCATCGTCGCCATGCAGGTGGCAGCGGCCACCGGGCTGCTCGGGCTCGCCTGGGCCGCTTCTCCGGGGATGGGCGCGGTGCTCTACGTTGCCTACATGGCTGCGCAATGGATGTCCGAGCCCGGCATGTACAGCGTGCTGATGAACCCGCTCTCGAAGGAGGAAATGGCCGGCGCTGCCGCATTGAACATGATGGCGATCCTGCTGGCTCAGCTCCTCGCCGCCTCTGCTGCTGGACTCGCTATCACCCGATTCGGCTACTCCGCCACACTTGGCGGAGCGGGCGTTGTCGGCGCCGCGGCGGCCATGCTCTTCTGGATCCTCCTGCGCGGGACACAGGTCTCCAGCAAAGCAACCACCTGATTCCGGTAGCGATCCATCGAGTACCGCGTCGCCCACTTGCGCCGCGCATTCGCCGCCACCCGCGTCAGTTCGCCTGGATCGTTCAGCAGTCCGGCCAGCCGCGCCGCCAGGGCTTCCGGCGTCCTGGGGGAGACGAGGAAGCCCGTCTCACCGTCATCGATGAGTTCCGGGATGCCGCCCGCCGCGAAGGCGACGACTGGTACACCAGCCGAGAAGGCCTCCAGAATCACGCGCGGCGTGGCATCGGCACCGGTCGACGGCACGGCGAGAACATCCACCTGGCGCATTGCTTCCGCGGGTTCACTCATCCAACCGGTGAAGGCGATAGGCGTGCCCGCCGCCTTGGCGAGCACGCTCTGCTTGTATCCCGCCCGCGACAGCACATCGTCGCCGCAGATCACAAAGCGGCAGGCGGGAATCCGGCCTTCCAGCCGGCGTACTGCTTCCACGAACTCCATCTGTCCCTTCTCCGGAGCGATGCGGCCCACAACGCCGACGCGCAGAGGCCGACCCCCGGCGGAACGCCGGAAGCCCAGGTCGTCGCAGGCGTTTGGAACAACGACGGGGCTGGTGAAGCGGCGCAGCGACGAGGCCACAAACTCTGAACTGGCGATCGCCGGTACTCCGCGCAGCGCCCAGCCCGCGGCCAGCAGATCGTGCCACCGCGTGAGTCTGTTGTGCGAATGAAAACAGAACGGAGCCCCGCACAGTCGGGCCGCAGGCAGCATCCTGGGGCCATTCACATAGACGAGATCGGCCGCCCGTTCCGTCACCAGACGCTTCAGGATTCGCGCCACCTCCAGCGTGTCCGGAACAAAGCGCACCGCGTCCCGCAGGGACTTCGAACCACAGTGGTAGCGCCCGCCCGGCAGCACCGTGGTGGGAACGCCCATTGCGGCCAGGCGCGCATGCATGGCGCCCTCGCCGGGCATCGCGGCCGAGAGACGCCAGCCTCGTTCCTGAAAGCCCGTCACCAGATCCAGCAGACAACGTTGAGCGCCGCCCATCTCGCTGAACTGGTCCAGCAGCAGCAGGTTCATGCCCGCTCCTTCCGGATGGCCTGAGCCAGCACCCAGAGGTAGATGGGCATTACACGCCAGTACGTCAGCAGGTCGCCCGAAAGCATCTGCACAGTCTCTCCGGCCCAGAAACTGAGAATCCAGGCGCCATGGAACGTGGACCGGGCACGCCACCCTGCCTGAAGGATGGCGAGGTTCAAGGCAAGAAATGTGAACAGTCCGGCACAGCCGGTCTCGGCCAGCAGGCTGAGGTACATGTTGTCGGCGATCAACGGAGCACCGGCCACCTCAGAATAGGGCAGAGTCTTGTACCCGACCCCAAACAAGAGGTGCCACGGATGTTCCATCAGAAAGGCAATCAGCCTTTGCCAGCTATCCACTCGGCCGGAGAGCACTCCGTTGGTCGACGAGAAAAGGAACTGCGCCGACAGCGCGATTCTCGTCAGGTAACCGCGTACGAACTCAGGAAAGAGGAAGAATGCCAGGGCTCCGCCGGCGGTCATCGAGACAGCGGCGATCAGGCTCCAGCGCCGCAGCGGCAGACCTTTGCGCTGCAGGAAGCAGAGCGTCCCCACGGAGACAACGAGGGTCACCAGCGATGCCCGCGAGTAAGAGAGCACCAGGGCCGTGGCCAGCAAGGGGATTGCCCCAGCGATGGCCAACCGGGGCACCGGGCACTCTTCGCGAGGCCGCAGCAGCGCCACGGCGCACATGGTAAGGAAGAACACACACAGATTGCCCAACGTGCTGGCTTCGTAAAAAACGCCTTGGGCGCGGCGGAAGACGCCCGAGTCCAGCCAGATGAACTGAGGCCCATATCCGGCCGGGGCCGGCCACTGGAAGTAGAAGTCGAGACAGGCGAACAAGGCGGATCCGGCCGCAAACCAGAAGAGCTGTGCCGTCATGCGCCGTTGCCTCTGCTCGGGGCCCCAGACTGTGTAGACAAATACGTAGCAGCCGATGCCGAACAGGCACACCCGGGCCAGGCTGCCCGCCGCCACGGCAACGCCGGAGTACAACAACGCGAACGAGACGCTGCCCATCAGGACGGCGAATAGAAGAGCCAGTCTCGTGCTCACGGTGTGATAAACAGGGTGCCACTCGCCGGCGCGCAGCAGACCCACCAGGAGTCCAAGGCCTGCCACTGCCAACGCTACATGGGGACCCGAATTGCCCGCCGCCACCGGCAGCGGAGGCGCCAGCAGGCACGCCGCAAAGAACAGCGAGAGCCAGCGGTCCGGTTTGAGCAGAACGAACCAGAGCCCGGGGATGAGCAGCAGAACGCCCGCGGCCGCGGCCCGGGCAGCCCCCGATGGCAGGAAGGCAATGGCCGCCGCACAACTTCCCAGCAGCAAAGGAATCAGCGGATTGTGGTCGCGCAGATCAGTACTTGCGTTCATGCTCGAGTTGAGGGAAGCGCGCGCCTCGTCCCCGGAAATGAGCCATGCTGTAGCCGGCGCTGAGATAGACGATGGAGGCCGCGAAGGCGAGCAGCAGAGCCGACAGGACGATCAGCGAGGTTTTTGGCGAACTCGGCCGTTGAGGCACAACTCCGGAGTCGATCACGCTCAACCGTTCACCGCGCGTCCCTATGATGGCGCGCAGTTCGCGCACACGGGACCGCAGCGCGTCGCGCTCCCGCACCGCCGTGGCGATATCCGCTTCCAGCACATCGCGCCTGGCCGCCGTGCGGGCGATGAGTGCCTCTCCCTCGGCCACCTGCGCCTTCAATGCCGAGCTCTGTTTCTGCAGTTCCGCTACGCGCCTCTGCAGACCATCATCGCGATGCTCCGCCAGATCGGCCTGGCTGCGCATCAACTCGCGCTCAACACCCGACTGGGAATCAATCAGGTTCTCCAGCTTGTATCGCTCCGCGGAGTTCGCATGACCCGCCTCCAGGTTTTGGAGCGCGGTGTTCAACTCGGCCAGCCGCTTCTCTTCCGCCTGAAGCTGCTGCTCCGTACTCGAGATCAGATCCTGGTCGCCGGCGCGGCCGACAGACTGGCTGAGGGCGGCGGTCTGCGCGGCCAGAAAACTAGCCAGCGCCGCGGCCTGTTGCGGATCGGGCAGCGTCGCCGTGATCTCCAGGATCTTCGTATCGCGGAGTTTCGAGACCTTCAGCACACGTTTTTTCAGCCGCTCCATCGGTTCCGTGGGCTCGGCCGCAGCCAGGTGGAAGCGCTCCACCGCCTTCTGGAACAGGCTGTCGCTGCCCGCAAAATACTCGTAGGTGCGCAGTGATTCCAGATACACCGGGCTCACCACCACCGCGGTTCTCACATCGCTCGAAGGCGGCGGATCGATGAGGATGCTGGCTGTCGCCGAATACTGTTTCGTCATCAGCGCGCAGCCCAGCAGCGCCAGCGTCGCGGCGGTTCCGCAGGCCACGGCGGAATACCACCACTTTCGCTTCAAATATTGAAAATATTCGTACGCATCGAACGAATCCGTCATGGCCCCTGCTAGTGTAGATCGTGCATGGGGATCCTGCTTCCAGTCACCCTCGCTCTACTGCCCCTCCTGATTCTGCCCAATGTTGTTTTTTACTATGACATCGCGCCGAAGGTCGCGGTACTACTTTTTGGCGCGGGCATCGCGCTTTTCTGGTTTGAGGAGAATCGCCGGGCTCTGATCTCGCTTTGGAGCGGAAGATACGGCCGCTGGTTCATCGTGTTGCTCGGCGCGCAGCTTGTTTCGCTGTTGCTTTCCACCATTTCAGCCCCCAGCCCGTGGTTTTCCGTCGGAGGAAGCACGTGGCGCCGTTTCGGGCTGTTGACGCAAAGCGCGCTTGTCCTGTTTGTCCTGCTGGCTGCCGCGCACTTCGCCGCCAATCGGAAGATCCTGCGCCGCTCGATGCAGGCTGTCGCCGCCTCGGGTTGCCTCCTCGCGGCCTATGGCATTGCCCAGTATCTGGGTTGGGATCCCCTGCTGCCGGCTGCTTCCTACCTGTCCGGCGAAGGGATCTATCAGATCGTGCGTCCTCCTTCCACGCTGGGCCATGCCGGTTACTTCGCCACCTACCTTCTGTTCGCACTCGCTGCCGCGCTCTCGTGTTTCGAGACAGATCGCAGGCTCACCTGGTGTTCCCTCGCCCTCATCCCTCTGGCGATCCTCCTCAGCGGGACCCGCGCCGCGCTGCTTGGCCTGGGACTGGGTGCGGTGTGCCTGGTCCTCCTCCGGCGGCCCTCACTCCGAACGATGGGTTTGTTCTCGGCCGGCGCCGCCGCAGCCCTTGGCTTGCTTCTGTTGAGCCCCGCCGGGGGGAAGCTGGTGGCTCGCGTGAAGTGGTCGGTGGATGACACAAAGGGCGGAGCGCGCCTGCTGCTTTGGCGCGATGCCCTCCACCTGGCCGGCGATCACCTCCCGCTCGGTGTGGGTCTCGACACGTTTGGAGCAGTGTTCCCAAGGTATCAGTCGGCGGAACTGGCTCGCGCGTACCCCGACTTCTACCACGAGTCGCCGCACAATATTCTCCTCGACACGCTCACCGCCCAGGGCCTGCCCGGTCTGCTCATCCTCACTGGCCTGTGTGTTCTGGCGTTGCGGGCGCCCAGGGCGAATCCGAAACTGACGGCTGGGCTCGCCGCCGTCCTGGCCAGTCTGCAGTTCACCAGCTTTACGCTGCCGACCGCCTTGGCTTTGTTTGTTCTCCTTGCCGCCCAGCTGCCGGAGTCCCGGCCAGCGGAAAAGAATCCTGAAAATTTCGTGTGGAAAGTTGTTCCGGCTGCCGTGGGGGCGTGTCTGATCCTCGCAGGGATGCGTGTCATGACGGCTGACTACCGGTTTCAGCAAGCCAGAACTGCGCTGGACGCCGGCCGGATCCAGGAGGCGATGGACCGGTATCTGGCCGCTCGTTCAACCGCCGAGTTTGGCGGACGGCCAGACCTATGACTTTTCGCGCCGGTTTACGATGGCGCGGAGTCTGCCGGAGGCTCTCATCGCCGGGCTGCAGGCCGCTTCCGAAGTGGAAGACCGGCCCAATGCTTTCTATAACCTGGCGGCTCTTCATTCGGCCGCCAACGATGCACGGGCGGTCGAGGCGGATCTGCGCTCCGCCATCGACGCCGCTCCGCAATGGTTCAAACCGCACTGGACGTTGGCCCGATTGTTGGCCGGCCAGGGCAGGCTCGCCGAAGCAGGCCGGGCGGCAGACCGCGCCGTCGAACTCGATGGCGGCAAGCACCCGGAGGTGGCTTTGACCAGAGAGCGAATTCGTTTGGGACAGAAGCCGTTTTAACAAGTGGTATCGCAGTTTGAGTCGGAAATGAGGCTTGGGGGCATACATGATGCGATTTAAACTCTGCCTGGTGATGACTTTGGCGATTGGACTCTCCTGCGCCGCCTTGGGGGCTGTCCCCGCTGGCGCGGCCCGCGAAGGCGGCACCGAGTCCGAACCGCTTTCCATGTTGTTCGATTCCGAACTGGCTTCCGGCCTGGCACTGGCGGACACCGTACCCGGTTCCACCGGCATGGTCCTGCCGCAACTGGCCTTTGGCGGCGGCTGGTACACCGCGATGTACTTCTCGAACAACACCAACACGGCCACCACCGTCACCGTCAACTTCTACTCGGGTGACGGCTCACCCTTGACCGTGCCGCTGTCCGGTCTGGGACCCGTTTCCAGTCAAAGTGTTACGGTGAATGCCAACGGCACCACGCTGTTGGAGGCGCTCAACTCCGGCGGATTGCTGCAGGGCTGGGCCGAAGCGATTCTGCCACCTGGCGTAAGCGGCTATGGCGTATTCCGCCAGTCGGTATCCGGAGTGCCCGATCAGGAGGCGGTCTCCCCGCTCAGCGATGAGTCCAAACAGGTTGCCAACCTGACCTGGGACGAGACGAGTTTTGTCACCGGTGTCGCCGCCGTGAATCCCAGCGGTTCGGCCACGACGGTGTCCGTCACTGTCTACGCCGACGACGGATCGGTGATCGGGACCAGCAGTTTCGACTTGGCGGCCCATGGCAAAACCGCCTTTGCCTTGCGGAGCCTGCCGGGTTTGGCCGGCGTCACGGCCCGCCGCGGCTATGCGCGGTTCTCCGTCACGAACGGGGCCGTCTCGGTGTTGGGTCTGCGCTTCAACGGAACGGCGTTTACCTCCATTCCGGTGACGTATCAGTAGAGATGTGAACAAGTTCGGCCAGCGGTGGACGCCCGCTGGCCGAACGCCCGTTAACTGGTGTGGCTAGATTCAGCCACAATGTGGTCCAATCGCCGCTCCGGCTTCGGCGGCGAGGGCCGGAAGGCCAGCAGATGTTCGTTCACCCAGGTGCCGGCCCGGCCGGTCGCGGTCCTGACAATCTTCTCCATCATGGCCGGATCGCCGGTGGCGCGCAGGTTCAAGGTCAGCGTGTGATCCAAGGCGAACGAAGCCGTCAAGTCTCCATCCACCCCGGGTTCGTCGCCATTCCTGGTGACGCTCGCCTTCACATAGCCAGTCGGCGCCCGATCCAGTATCTTCAGATGCGCGATCTGAATGCCCGCCGCGCTCAACTCCGCATCCACCTCATCCAGGATGGGTCCCGCTAATAAGGAAGGGCTGAGCGGCTGCTTCAGCCGGATCTCACCCCGCCAGTTCAGCCAGCCCAGCGCGGCCTCGGCCTCGGCGTAGCGGGTATAGTCCACATTCTGAAGCAACTGGCTGCCGGCGGCCCTCTGCTGGTTCAGCACGGCGTCCAGCCAGGCGTCTATCTGCTGCCCGCTTTTTGCACTGAGGTGGAAGTCGGCTCCGGGCAGCATGGCGGCGCACAGGTCGGCCTTGCTAAAGCACAGGAGGTCGGCCTCATCCAGTTGATAGCGGTAGAGATACGACAGGTCGGGATCGGCATCGCCGGCCTGCATCCGCACATACTCGTCCGGATCAGCCAGTACGGTGAACGGCGCGAGTTGAAACTGATCGGAGTAGTACGCCTTCAACGGCTGGAGGGTGGTGGCCGAGATGTCGATGCAACTGCCCACCGGTTCGGCAAAAATCACGTCGGGTTGATGCGCGGCGAGCGCGGCGGCGGCTTCGATGAGGTCGGTGAGACGGCAGCAAAAACATCCGCCGGTCACCTCGCCAGCTTCAACGCCCTGCATGCCGGCGAACTCGGTGTCTACCAGGGCGCCGCCCTGGTCGTTGGTGATGAGCGCGCAGCGAAGTCCTGAACGTCCAAGGATCTCCGCCGCCTTGAGCAGCAGCGTCGTTTTGCCCGCACCCAGGAACCCGCCGACAAGGACGAGGACTGGGCGTTTGGATTTGGCTTCGAAACCGGACTCCATGGTGTTAAAATCCCCAGCGTGAAGCAAATCGCTATTCTACTCGCCTCCCTGTCGCTGGCGCTGGCCCAGCCACCCAAGATGCCGACCGTGCTTTACGGTGCCGCCTACTACCACGAGTACATGCCATCCGACCGTCTGGACAAAGACATAGAGATGATGAAGCAGGCCGGGTTGACGGTGGTGCGCCTGGGCGAGTCCACCTGGACCAGTTGGGAGCCGAAGGAAGGCCAGTTCGAATTCGCGTGGATGGACCGCATTCTTGACGCTTTGCACAAGGCGGGCATCAAGGTGATCATGGGCACGCCCACTTACTCCATTCCACCGTGGCTCCATGCCAAACACCCCGAGATCATGGCCGTGCATATGGACGGGTCGAAATCGACCTACGGCATCCGCCAGAACATGGACATCTCCCATCCCACCTATCGCTTCTACTGCGAGCGGGTGATCCGGCAGATCATGGCCCACTACAAGGACCATCCGTCGATCATCGGGTATCAGGTGGATAACGAGACGTCCTACTACCAGTCAGCCGGCCCGGTGGTGCAGAAGGGCTTTGTCGATTACTTGAAGAAGAAGTTCGGTTCGACGCAGGAACTGAACAAGGTGTGGGGGCTGGTGTACTGGGGCCAACTGGTGCAGGGCTGGGACGAACTGCCGCCTCGCAACGGCATTCTGAATCCTGGCTACAAGGTGGAGTTTGAACGGTATCAGCGGACCCGTGTGACGGACTTCCTCGACTGGCAGGCGCGGATCGTCAACGAATACAAGCGCCCCGGCCAGTTCGTGACGCAGGACTTCAGCGGCGGTGTCCACACCGACATCGACCAGTGGGCCATCGCCCGCAGCCTCGACATCGCGGCGACGAATCCTTACTACAGCGTGCAGGACGATCTTGATTTCCAGACGGCGACGCTGACCGACGACGTCGCCCGCTCAGTGAAAGACGCCAACTTCCTGGTGACCGAGACCAATGCGCAGACCATTGGCTGGGACTCGAAGGGCCAGTTTCCGCCGTACGACGGTCAGCTTCGCATGAATGTCTATGGACATCTGGCCGATGGCGCCAACATGGTCGAATACTGGCACTGGCACTCGCTGCACTACGGCCAGGAGACCTATTGGAAGGGTGTGCTGTCACACGACCTGCAGCCGAACCGGATCTATAAGGAGTTCTCGCAGGTAGGGCACGAACTCCAGAAGATCGGGCCGAAACTGGTAGGAGGATCTGAAGAAGAAGCAGGACGTGGCGATCCTCTTCTCCGCCGACTCGTATCACGGGATCAGGTACATGCCGTTCTCGGACAAGCACGACTATATGTCCGTGTTGCAGCAGATGCACCGGACGCTGTACCGCCTAAACGTGGGAGTGGACTTCATCACGCCCGAAACAAAAGACCTGCAGCGCTACAAGGTGATCCTGGTGGTGCCGCCGTTGTATGTCGCTTCCGATACCGTACTCAACCGTCTGGCGGAATACGCCAGGAACGGCGGGCACTGTTCGTTGACCTTCAAGAGCGGATTCACCGACGAGTACGACACGGTCCGGCCGGTGATGGCGCCGGGTCCGCTACGGGAGGCGGCGGGTTTCCACTACCAGGAGTTCTCCTCGCTGAAGCAGCCGCTGGCGCTGAAGGGCGACCCGTTCAAGGCCGGCGAGCAGAACCAGGTGTCCACCTGGGTCGAGATGATCGAGTTGGACACGGCGAAGGCGCTGGCGGTCTACGATCATCCGTTCTTCGGCCGCTATCCGGCCATCACGCGCAACGAGTTCGGCCGCGGTTCGGTGACGTTTGAAGGCACCGTGTTATCCGACGAATTGCAGAAGCGCGTGGTGGATTCCGTACTGAGACAGGCTGGATTAGACAGTCCCGACCGTCAGTTGCCGGCTACTGTCCATGTGAAGCATGGCACCGGCAACAGCGGCCATGCCATTCATTACTACTTCAATTACTCCGGCTCTCCGCAGAGCTTCGCTTATCCCTATTCCGGCGCCGTGGACTTGCTGACGGGCAAGACGGTGGCCAAGTCTCAGCAGGTCACCGTGCCGGCCTGGGACGTCATCATCGCTGAAGAGCGTTAATACCATGCCAACCCGTAGAGATGTTCTGAAGTCCACTTTATTGACCGCCGTGCCCGCCGCTGCCGCGCCGGCCGGCGGCATTCGGCATATCGATATCATTCATCATTCCCATACCGATGTCGGCTATACCGATATGCCATCGGTATGCCGCGATCTACAGGTAAGGTTTCTGGACGCCGCTCTGGAAACCTGCATGAGGAATCCGCATTTCCGCTGGACGTGTGAAGCCACGCTGACCGTGGATGACTGGTGGAAGGGCGCCGCTCCGGCGCGCCGCGAGCAACTGACCAAGATCGTACAGTCCGGACAGATGGACGTCTGTGCCATGCCGTTCAACCAGACGCCGTTCATGAACGCCGCGCAATGGAAACAGGCGCTGGACTGGCTGCCCACTCAGGTCCAGCACGATTTGCGCATCAGCGTCGCCATGCAGAACGATGTCAACGGCATGCCGCGCGCCGGCGCGATGCTGCTGCTGGACCGCAACATTCACCACCTGCTAATGGGCATCAACGCGGACATGGGCGGTCCGCCGTTCCGCCGGCCGTCGGCGTTCTACTGGAAGATGCCGGATGGCCGGAAGATGTTCGTGTGGTTGGGCGACCATTACGGTACGGCTTATTCCTATTTCGAGCCCAAGAACTGGCAGCACGGACAGGCAAAGGGGGCGACGACGACGCTGCGGCCGCCCTATGCCGGGGATCATCTCAAAGTCGATGAGGTTTCCCTCCGCGCCGCTCATGCGCATCTGATGACGCGGCTGGAGAAGCTGGCGGCCGATGGATACTCCTATCAGCGGCTGCTGCTTTCCTATACAAACCAATGGCGTTATGACAACGATCCGCCATTCCCGCCGCTGGCGCCGTTCATTGACGCGTGGAGCAAGCTGGGTCTACAGCCCACCTTGCGGCTGACCACCGCCACTCAGGCGGTGAAGGACATGGAAGCCGAATTGGGTTCGAACGTTCCAATTCACGAAGGCGAGTGGACGGACTGGTGGGCCAACGGCGATGCCTCGGGTCCGCGCGAAGTGGCTGCATCGCGCGTGGCAAAACGGCACCTGGACGCGGTCTTTTCGCCGGTTTGGGGCGAGCCGACCAAGCGGATCCTGCGGCGCTCGGCCGAGATGTACAAGGACCTGTGCCTGTTCGACGAACACACGTGGGGTGCGAACATTTCGGTCTCGCAGCCCGATGCGCTGGATACCCTGGCGCAATTCAACGAGAAAGCCCTGTTGGCCTACCGGCCCATGGGCCATTCGGAGTGGCTGCTGGGGCAGCGGGCGCGCACGCATTTCTGCGGGAAGCCAGCAGGGATGTACGCGGTGAATACCGCGCCTCTGCCCTACACCGGCTGGGTCAGATTTCCTGGAATCGACCGGCCGGCGGCCTGGGTGAACCAACTGCCGGCCCGGGCGGCTACGGTCATCGGACCGGCGGCGCCGGAAGCCCCGGAAAAGGTTGAACTGCAACTGGATGGCAGCGGCTGGCCGAAGGCGGCCCGCTGGCCGGGCATGACGGAATCGCTGTTTGCCCCCGGGCTTGGCGAGATTCTGACTGTCTTTATCCGGCCTTCGTTCAAGCGGTCGTCCTCGATGCATCCGGAGCGGCTGGACCGCCGGCCTGCAATGTACGGGCAAACAAAAGAGGAAAAGACCGCATATACCCGGATCTTCACGCAGCCGATCGTCCATTCCTCCTTTGTCTCGGCGTCGCGGCGGCTGGAGGTATTTCGCGATCAGCCCAGGGCGACTCTGACTCTGCGGTTCGACCGGGCTTCCAATCCGGCGGCGGAAGCGATCTACATGTTGACCGAAGTGCCGCTCAAAGGCGTGCTGCCCCGCTTCTCCACCGGAGGAGTGCCCTATACGCCGTTCAGCGATCAGTTGCCCGGGTCGTGCCGCGACTACTTCGCCATCGATTCGTGGGCGCATTACCAGTCACCCGCCGGCCACTGGCTTTGGGTGACCCGGGATGCGCCGCTGGTGACAGTGGGCGGTCCGCACACGTGGCAGAGGATCCAGGAAAAACCGGCCGATCCGGAGCGGCTCTGGAGCATGCTGCTGGATAGTTTCTGGCACACGAACTTTGTCGCCAACAGCCACGGGGTCATGGAGTTCCAGTTCGAGCTGGCGTGGTCGCGGGAGGCGCCCGACGCGGCTGCGATGGCCGAGACCCTGCTCTCCACTCCGATTGCGGTGGACCACCCGGCCGTGGAAGCCTGTCCGGAACTGATGAAGAGCCTTTTCACCACGTAGCGGAACATTTCCAGGGTCTTGCTCGTAGTACAGACAGTCGAGGTGTGCCCCTGATGCCGTACGTGTCGTCTGATCAGAGTTCATCATCATCCGCCGGCAGGCCGATGGTGATTGCGCTGTTCATCTCCACCTGTCTGCTGTCAATTGTGTCCTGGTATACGACGCAGCAGGGCATGGCCCTGTACCTTTCGCCGTGGTTCGCTTTCCTGGCCTCGCTGGGAGTGCAGTCGGCGCTGGTGCTGGTGGCCTGGCTGATCGGTTTCACCAACACGCGGCGCGGTTTGCTGATCGCGGTGTATGCGATGACGGCGGCCGTGTCCGTGGCGTTCTCGTATGTGAGTCTGTACACGTGGTTTTCCGAGAAGGAGCGGCCTGCGTTGGTGGAGCGGAGGTTGTACGACACCATCCAGGACTCTTCCGGCAAGACGGACCAGATCCTGTCGAGCGCGATCGCCGAAGCGCGCAAGCATGTGTTGGCGCTGGATGAAATGACCGCGGCCGAGAAGACCCACGGCTACATCGCCCGGGCTCAGGATTCGGACCCCTACCTGGCGAACGTGAGGGAGTCGGTGGCACGGGAGGCGGCCAGCCTTGGTGTGGCGTTCAAGGAAGGGTCCGGGGATGGACCGCGGTACACCGCATTTGACCGCTACACAAAACTGGCGCGCCAGTCGCTGGAGCAGATGCAGGCGTCACAACGCGCGCTGGCCGACTACCGGGCGCAGGTGAAGCCGCTGGACCCGTCGGAACAGCAGATCCGCAAGTATCGCGAAGTATACGATGCCGTTCCGTGGGCGGACGTTCAAACCCAATTGCACGGAGCCCGGGTGGAGCGGCCGCCGGTTCCGTCGCTGAACGACAACATCGACAAGACGGCCACGAATCAGGAAGACATGCTGCTGGCCTTTACTGAACTGGTGAGCGCCCCCACGGGACGCCATGTCTTCGCTTTCGTGCTGGCGGCGTTTATCGACCTGATCGTATTCTTTCTGGCCTTCGCCTCCGGGCCGTATTTCCACGGTTCGCCGGAGCAGCGCTGGTACGCCGGATCGGCCGCGGTGGATGGCAGCGACAACCAGGTGTTTGTCCGCGATCTGCTGAGGAAACTCGAACCGGGACCGGGCGGGTTGCCGAGGGTGGATGTTTCCGGCCTGACACCCGGCGAGCGGCAACTGTGCCTGCTGCTGGCGTCGAAGGGGGCGGCGACTCTGATTGAAGAGGACGGGAAGCGCTACTACGTGCTGAACGAGAATGTTCACGAGCAACTCGTGGAATCGCTGAGTACGCGAGGCATGCCGTTGCGCGGTTCCCCGAAGGTCGCGCAGGCGCTCTAGCTTCCGAACTGTTTACTTGACTGACCCGGCCGGTGTCGTGATAATTGCCATAGTTTAACTATGGCAGACCAGAAACGCGACGAAATCCCGCCGGGTACCCTCTACATGCTGATCCTGCGCACGCTCGCCCGAGGGGGCGAGATGCACGATTATGAGATCGCGAATGCGATCCAGCGCGGGTCCGACGATGTGCTGCAAGTGGAAGAAGGGTCGCTGTATCCGGCCCTGCAGCGCATGCTGATCAAGGGTTGGGTGGAAGCGGAGTGGGGGGTGACGGCCGGCAATCGCCGTGCGCGGTATTACCACCTGACGAAGCTGGGCCGGGCGCAACTGGAGCAGGAGCTGTCCCAGTACCGGCGCGTCAACATCGCGATCGAGAAGATCCTGCAATCCGCCTGAGGGGGAGGAGCGCGCATGAACTGGCTGAGAGAGATCTGGCGCCGGGTGAAGTTCCTTCGCCACCGCTCGCAGGCGGAAGAGGATCTGGCCGAGGAGATGCGCCTGCATCTGGACTTGAGAGCGCAGGAGCACGCCGGAGGCGGATCGGCTTCGGAGGAGGCGGCCTTCCGCGCGCAACGGCAGTTTGGCAACGCGACACTGTTGCGGGAATCGAGCCGGGAGGCGTGGGGCTGGCGCTGGCTGGATTCGCTGTCGCAGGATTTGCGCTACGGCGCACGGGCGCTGGCGGCGCATCCCGGGTTCACGATCACCGCTGTCCTTTCCCTGGCGCTGGGCATTGGGGCTAATACGGCGATCTTCTCTATCGTCAATGCGGTGATGCTGCGCGCACTGCCGGTGGAGGATCCGCAGCGGCTGGTGCAACTGCGTTCAGGCCGCAACGGCTCGTTCACGAATCCGATCTGGGAGCAGGTGAGAGACCATCAGCAGGCATTCGCCGGCGCGATAGCGTATGGCGACGGGCGGTTCGACCTCTCCTCCGGAGGAGAGAGCCGCTTTGCGCAAGGGCTTTGGGTGAGCGGCGGTTTCTTCCGGGTGCTGGGGATCGCTCCGCTGCGCGGCCGGCTGCTGACCCCGGAAGACGATCAGCACGGGGGTGGCAAATCGGGGCCCGTGGCGGTGATCAGCTATGCGTTCTGGCAATCGTATTTTGGCGGAGATCCGGCGGTCCTGGGGAAGACCATCACGCTGGACCGGCATCGCTTCGAAATTGTGGGTGTGACCCCGCCCTACTTCACGGGACTGGACGTCGACAAAGGGTTCGACGTCAGTATTCCGATTGGGTGCGAACCCATCCTGCACACGGATCTCAGTGCGCTCGACCATCGGAGCTGGTGGTGGCTGCGCATCCTGGCGCGGTTGAAGGCCGGAGACAACATTCCGCAAGCCGAAGCCAAGATCCAGGCGCTGCAGGGCGAGATCCGGCGGGCCACGATGCCCACGACCTGGGAAGAGGAAGACCGGAAGAACTTTCTGAAGGATGCATTCCAGTTGCGGCCAACGGCGACCGGATTCTCCTCGACGCGGGACCGGTACCGGCAGGGGCTGTTCACCCTGATGGCGGTGGTGGGGCTGGTGCTGCTCATTGCGTGCGCGAATATTGCGAACCTGCTGCTGGCGCGCGCCGCGGCGCGGCAGCGTGAGATCTCGATCCGCATGGCGATTGGGGCGGGACGGCGGAGAGTGATCCGGCAACTACTGACGGAAAGCCTGCTGCTTTCCGGGCTGGGCGCATTGGGCGGGTTTGTCTTCTCCATCTGGGGCAGCAGGCTGCTGGTGAGGTTGTTCTCCACCGCACTCGACCCGCTGGACGTGAACGTATCGCCTGATCTGACGGTGCTGGCCTTCACTTCGGCCATGGCGTTACTGACCGGAGTTCTGTTCGGCCTGGCTCCGGCGTTCCGGGCGACCAGCGTTTCCCCAAACAACGTACTGAAAGAGAATGCGCGCGGTGCGATTGCAGGCGGCTCGCGGTTCCGGCTGGGCAAGGTGCTGGTGGCCACGCAGGTTGCCTTGTCGCTGGTGCTGCTGGTGGGTGCCGGGCTGTTCCTGAACTCCTTACGCAACCTGCTGGGCACGTCGATGGGGTTCGATCGCAGAAACGTCACGCTGGTGCACGTGAATACGCTGGCCAAGGTTCCGAAGGAGCGCAGGGTGGAACTCTTTCGCACAATCCTGGAACGGCTGCGGGTCGTACCAGGCGTCACGTCCGCGGCCAGCAGCCTGATCACTCCGGTGAGCCACCGGGGGTGGAATCAATTCGTGTTTCCGGAAGGCTACGCGGCACAGTCGCGTGAAGACACGTTGACGTGGATCAACCGGGTGTCCCCAGGCTATTTCCAAACGATGTCCACGCCCATGCGGGCCGGACGCGATTTCGACTCGCGGGATACGAACAGCTCGACGAAGGTGATCATCATCAACGAGGCGGCGGCGCGGCACTACTTCGGCGGAGTGAGCGCGATTGGAAAGAACGTCGGCATGGACCTCGACGGAAAAACCGGCGAGAAGGAACTCTTCCAGGTGATCGGGATCGTCGGCGACGCGAAGTATGTCGATTTGCGGGAAGAGACCAAGCTGAGCGCGTACCTGGTGACGACGCAGGAGGAGGCGCCGCGGGGCGAGACCAATTTCATCCTGCGGTCGGCTGTGCCTGGGTCAGCGCTGACCGGCCCGGTGCGGGCGGCGATTGGAGAGATCGACTCGGCGTTAGCGCTGGAGTTCCGCGACTTTGAGACACAGGTGAACGATTCGCTGGTGCAGGAGCGGACGGTGGCGCTGCTTTCGTCTTTCTTTGGTGTACTGGCCGTGATGCTGGCGATGATCGGGCTGTACGGGGTCACCTCTTACGCCGTTCTGCGGCGGCAGGGCGAGATAGGAATCCGCATGGCGCTGGGCGCGTCGCAGGGGTCAGTGGTCTGGCTGGTGCTGCGCGATGTGACTTTGATTCTGGCGGCAGGGACGCTGTTGGGCGTGGCGGCCTCACTGGCGGCCGGGCGGCTGATCACGGCCATGCTGTTCGGCGTGAAACCGGCGGATCCGGCGACGCTGGCTATTTGTGCCGCGGTGCTGGCCGTGGCCACGGCGATTGCGGGTTTCCTGCCGGCGCAGCGGGCGTCTCGGTTGGACCCGACGACGGCGCTGCGGGAGGAGTAGGGGCGCCGGCGGCGAACAGAACTTCAGCGAGTCGGGGATTCGGTAGCGCCCGCCTCAGCGGGTTATAAAGGTTGCATGCCGACGGACCGCCGCCGCGTCCTCCAATTGATCGCCTCAGCGGCGCTGCCGGCCTTTGCGCAGGAGTCGGGCACACTGCACGTCCGGGTTGTTTCGGATGACACTGGAGGGCTGGTTTCCTGTTCCGTCGCGCTGATCGACTCGGCGGGTGTCCTCGCCATTGAGAATCGCAGTTATCTCGACGGCTTCCGCTGCGACGGCGAGTTCCGAAAGGCGCTGCCGGTTGGGCCAGCCAGGCTCAGTATTACCCGAGGGTTCGATTTCCTCGCTGAAACACGCGAAGTCCACATCCGGCGCGGTGAGACCACCGGTTTGGAGATCCGCCTGCGCCGGCGCAGTCCGATCTTCGCGCTTGGATGGCGTTGCGGCGACCATCACATCCACATGACTCATGGGGAGAGCCGGATTCGGGTGGACTTCGACTACATCGCGCTGGCTGCCCGCGCGGAAGGTCTCGACCAGATATCTGTTGGCCAGTCGTGGAACATTCCCAATCCCACGGCAACGGCCGCGGAGCAGGAGTGCCGCCGCGTCTCAACGTCCGATTGCACGCTGTCCTGGAATCTGGAGGCACCCAAGAATTACTATCGCGGCGATGCGTCCAGGACGCTGGGGCACTGCTGGTTCATTGGCGCCCGCGCGAGCGACACCATTGCCGGGGAACTGCTCTCGCTGAGCGCGCAGGATTATGAAAGTGAAAAGGAGCCGACCGCCAATTTCGAGAGCCACGCGCTGATCCACGCCCATGGCGGTGTGGTCGCCTACACGCATCCTTGCCGCTGGTGGTGGGGGCAGTGGGGCGGCCGCGGCGGATTCCCGGTGGAGGAGCGCAAATTCGTTTCGAACCTCGCGGCCGAACTGCCGTTCGATACCGTGGCCGGGCCGACCTACGATGCGATGGACATCCTGATGCAGACGCACGAGAAGGAGGTCAACGCCAATGGGCAGAAGCTCTGGTTCCTCCTGCTGAACCACGGCTATCGCATCCCGGCGACCGCCTCGTCGGACGCCACTTTCGACAACGAAAACCGGGGCACGCCGGGCAAGGTGCGGGTCTATTCACAGATTGAGGGGCAACCGACCATCGTCGCGGCTGCCGGTGCGATCCGGGGCGGGCGCAGTTTTGTGACGAGTGGTCCGTTGCTGCTGCTGGAGGTGGATGGACATGGGCCGGGCTCCACGCTGCTGGCGCACGGTGCGCAACGCCGGGTCGCGCGTCTTCGCGCCTGGCCTTCCGGAATTTCGGGTGAGCGCCTGACCGCGGTCGAGCTTCTTCGGAATGGCGAAGTGATGAGGACCTTCACCCCGCCTGCGGAAGGTGGAGTGTTCGAGGCCGAACACTCCTGGACGGAAGAAGGCGACGCCTGGATCATCGCCCGCTGTTTTGGGCGGAATCGCGATACGCAGGTGGCGATCACCAATCCGGTCTATCTGGATCGCTCCGTGTGGACTGCGGCGGCTCCGGCGAAGGCGAAGGTGCAGGTAGGGGTCACGGATCGCGACTCCGGGGCGCGGGTCGGCGCCTTGTGCGAGGTTTTGGAGATGGTGGGGCGCAGTCCCCGCGTTTTGTTCAGCCGGGAGGTGCGGAGGGGGCTGTGGAACTGGAAGTTCCGGCGACGGCGCGCTTGCGCGTCACCGCGCCAGGGTACCGGCCGATGACCCGCAGCGTCTTTCTGGATGTTCCGGACATTCTGAGGTCCACGCTGGAGACTCGGGTGGAGCAGTTGTTGGACTGGTCCACTTACGAGCGCACGCGGCGCCTGCTGTCGGAAGCAAGGTTGGACTTCTCGCTGGTGCGAGGCTGAGACGCGGGCATTGCGCGTCTGGCGCCAGGATGCGAAAACAGGCTTCCGCGACCCGGCGGCGCTTGACGAAACAGGCGAAGGATTGACATGATCGTAGCGCTTCGTGAAACGATATTTAGTCCTGTTACTCCTAAATATTGACGCCTCTGGCTGCCCAGGAGCAGACGGCCGGCGTACCGTCGATTCATATCCCGAAGGTGAGCCGCGCGCCCAAGCTGACTGACTTCATCGAGGGGATTCCTCGCGAGGCGGAGTGCGTGGTGACCGACTTCCGGCAGATGGATCCCGGCGATGGGACGCCGGTTTCTTCGCAGCCCACCACGGCCTTTCTTTCCTATGACGAGAAGAACCTGTATGTCGCGTTTATCGCCAAGGACGATCCGAAGCTGATCCGGGCGCGGGTGGCGAAGCGGAAGCAGATACTGACTGACGACCGGATCACGATCAACATCGACACGTTTCACGATCATCTGCATGCGTACTGGTTCGATGTGAATCCCTATGCAATTCAGTTCGACGGCATCACGACCGACGGGTTTGGGGATGACTTCAGTTGGGAAGGTCTGTGGCACACGGAGGCGCGGATCGTTTCCGATGGCTATGTTGTCCTGATTACAATCCCGTTCAAGACGCTGCGCTTCCCGGACGCGGAGTCGCAGACGTGGGGTGTGGTGCTGGGTCGGTTCATCAGCCGCAACAACGAGTTCTCGATGTGGCCGTTTGTGACGCGGCGTAAGCTGCCGCAGTTTGTGGCGCAGTTCGGGCACATGGAGGGTTTGCGCGGCATATCGCCGGGACGGAACCTCTATTTCACGCCGTACGGGCTGCTCTCGAAGTCGAGATACCTGGATCAGACGGCGGCGGGTCCGCCGGCGATGGCGCGGTCGACGGATCCTCGAGCCGGACTGGACGCGAAGCTGGTGATTAAGGACGCGCTGACACTGGACCTGACGCTGAATCCCGACTTCAGCCAGGTGGAGTCGGACGAACCGCAGGCAACGGTGAACCAGCGATTTGAGGTGGTGTATCCGGAGAAGAGGCCGTTCTTCATGGAGAACGCGTCGTACTTCAACACTCCGCAGAACCTGTTTTTTTCGAGGCGCATCATCGATCCGGAGTATGGGATCCGGCTCACGGGCAAGTTGGGCCGGTGGGGGATCGGGGTCCTGGCCGCGGATGACCGGGCTCCGGGGAAGAGTGTGGCGCCGTCGGATCCCCTACACGGGAAGCGCGCCACGGACGCCGTTTTGAACCTGCAAAGGGATCTGTTCCACGACTCGCATGTGCGGCTGTTTGTGACGGACCGTGAGTTTGCGAGCGGCTACAACCGTGTTGCCTCGGTGGACACGCGGCTGCACTTCCTGGGGAAGTGGTTTCTGACTGCGCAGGGGGCGAACTCGCAGACGCGGCGGCTGGACGGCACGCAGCAAGCGGGCAGCACGTATTACGCGAAGCTGAACCGGCAGGACCGGAAGCTGCAGTACTACACGACGTATACCGATCGGAGTCCTGGCTTCCGGGCGGAACTGGGCTACATTCCTCGTGTCGATATCCGGGAAGTGAAGAGCCGTATCGGCTACAAGTGGTGGTTGGAAAAGGGTGCGCTGGTGAACTTTGGTCCGGCGCTGATCGTGCTTGGGAACTGGAACCGGCGGGGCCAGGCGCAGGACTGGGAAGCGGATCTGGAATGGAGCATGGAGTTCAAGCGGCTGACCACGTTGATTGCCACTCGCGGTGAGTCGATGGAACTGTACATGGGTCGCGAATTCCGGAAGAGCTCGAACTTCGTGCAGCTCAAAACGGAGTGGCTGAAGTGGCTGGCCTGGAGCAGTTCGTATACGAATGGAGCGGGAGTGAACTACTATCCGGCGTCGGGGCTGGCTCCGGAGTTGGGCGACAGCCAGAATGCCAACGCGGAGCTGACGCTGCGGCCGACAAACCGCGTGCGTCTCGACGAAACGTATATCTACAGCCAGTTGAAGACGCGCACGGGCTGGAGCGGACTGCCTGGCGTGGTGAGCGTCTACAACAATCACATCGCACGGTCGAAGCTGAACTACCAGTTCACGCGGGAGTTCTCGTTCCGGGCGATTGTGGACTACAACACGGTGCTGCCCAATCGCTCCCTGGTGTCGCTGGAGCCGGCGCGGCGCATGGGCTATGACCTGCTGTTTACCTATCTGCTGCATCCCGGCACGGCGCTCTATGCGGGTTACACGGATATCTATCAGAATCTGGCGCTGGACCCGTCGCGGCCGCCGTATCTGCGGTACACGAACTATCCGGACTTCAATACGGGCCGGCAGGCGTTTGTGAAGCTGAGCTACCAGTTTCGATTCTGAGACGGAGAAGGCCGGGCCTGCCGCGAAGGACAAGCCCGGCCCTGGCTCCTGACGGCGGACGTCTATCTGGGCTCGAGCCGCGGCCACTCGATTTCGATGCCCTGGGCGATGAGGTTTGCCTGGAACTCCTGCAGCCGCTTGGGATCGTTCCTCACCTGACGAGCGGCCAGTTTCTGCTTCAGGCAGTGGGCGGCGAGCGCTCCGGCGCTTTCTCCGATGTTCCACTCGACGGGATGCAGGCGGTAGCAGCCGTTGGTGATGTGGGTTACGCCGAGGTTTTTGGAGGCGGGCAGAAGGTTCTCGATGCGCTTGGGGATCAGGGCGCCCAACGGGATCTGGAAGGGCAGGGAACTGACGTCGATGTAGTTGTCGGCTCCGCTGGAGGGATGGAGGTCGATGCGGTAGCTGCCGACGCCGACGGAGTCGGGGAAGACTTCGGCCGTCACTTCCGAGGCGGATTTGCCCGTCAGCTTCATTCGCGCATCGGTGCCGACGTGGTGTTCGAGTACGGTGAACTCCGCCTGGATGCGGCGCGACTCGCGGATGTAGGGGTATTTGGCGAGACCGTCCTCGCTGCCGGTGATGTCGGGCCGCAGGTAGAGTCCGGGCCAGCCGGCGCCGCCGTCGGGCCGCGGAGCTTCGGTCTGCATCCAGTAGACGAGGGAGAGACTCAACTGCTTGCCGCGGGCGAGATGGTGCTTCGCCTCCTGCTCCGTGCCGCCGTAGAGGTTGCCGAGCCAGTAGTCGTTCTGGGGCCAGTTCACCAGGGTGACGTCGCTCTGGCAGAAGCCCGGCTGGTAGTTGGCCTTGTTGACGATGCGGCGATAGAGCCACAGGTTGAGGCCGCCTTGCTTCGCCTGCAGGGTGGGGTCGAAGAAGACGTCGCGGCGCTTGAGGGTGATGGGATCCGCCATCGACCAGGAGAGGAGCTTGTCGGGCCAGGCCGGAGTCATCTTGGGGAAGTAGTCGCGCCAGAAGGCGTATTCCGAGGGTTTGTCGATGACGCGGCTGGAACCGGGGTCGTGGGCGAGTGAGAAGCAGACGGTGAACGACTGGTGGTTGTTGGGCTGAGGCTGATCGGGAGCGTGCAGTTCTCCGGTCTGCTTCTTGGATTCGAAGCCCATGACGAACTCGGTCTTCGTGAGAGGCAGCAACTCGCCGGTTTCGGTGGCGTCGATGAAGTAGGGCGCCTGGATGACCTTGCGGGCTCCGTTGCCTTCGACGGTGACGGAGAGGACGCGGTCGCCCGAGGCTTCGGCGGCGACGGGGCGGTTTTCCAGGAGGATGACGAGGAGGCCGGCGCTGACATAGGGGGCCAGCATGGCTTCGAGGACGGCGAGAGAGACCTTGGGTTCGTGGGTGATGACGGAGACGCTGCCGCCGCCGGGATTCAGCTTCGGGTTCTGGCGCGCTTCGGCGGTGAGGGGGTAGTGGTCGCGATAGTATTGGCGGACGCCGGAGCGGTAGGAGCGATAGGCCTGGGTGCCGCCGAAGCCTTCGATCCAGGGGTGTTCATCGGGCGGCACGCTTTGGGAGGTCAGCTGGCCGCCGATCCAGTCGGTTTCCTCGGTCATGACGACGCGGAAGCCGTTGCGGCAGGCGGCGAGAGCAGCGGCGCAACCGCCGGTACCGCCGCCGATGACGGCGATGTCGCAGCGGATTTCGCGGCCCGCCGCCCAGGCGGCCGTGCTCATAACACTCAAGGTAGAAAATGTTTTAATGAAGGATCTTCTGGATTGCTGCATGATCGATTCGTACCTACGCTATCATGAGCATGAGATCGGGGCTGACTCACTCTTCTCATGGCGGTCGTGACTGTATCCGGCGAGCCTGGTTGCAGGACGCGTGAGGTCGCACAGCTGGCCGCTCAGCGGCTGGCGTTCACCCACCTGAGCGCGCAGCGTGTGGACTCGCTGCTGGCCGAGGAGTTCGGGCCGATCATCGAAGCCAACAGCAAGGCCTGGCCCGACATGGCGGCGTCGATTCTGCTGCGTCTCGGCACGGAGTCGCATCTGGTGATCGGGGTGGACGGAGCGGAACTGATGTTCCGGAACTTCCCCGCGCTGCTGCGGGTGCGGGTGGTGGCGCCGGAGAACCGTCGCATCGGGAATCTCATGTTGGACGACAGGTTGGATCGCGGCACGGCACGGATCCAACTGAGGGCGCGGGAGGCGGAACTGCGGGCCACGCGAAAGGCGCGCTTTGGCCGGGCGACGGCGGCTCCTGAGACCTTCGACCTGACCTTGAATGCCGGGTCACTGGACGCTTCGCACATGGCTGCGTTGATTGAAGCCGCGGTGCATACGCGCGATCTGACCGTGCATGGATTTCTTTCGCATGCGGCGGAAGCGCAGCTCCAGTTTCAGATCAGGCTGCGTCTGGCGAGGCACGGCATCCAGCCCCAGGCGCGAGCGAGCCTGAAGAATGTCCAGTTCGGGCATCCGAGTGAAGAGATCTTCGCCAATCTGCTGGACTTCTACCGCATCGCGTGGATACGAGCCACGCAGTTTCCCCATTGCGTGGGATGTGAACGGGCGCGTGCTGGAGAGTTTCACGCCCGATTTTTTCCTCCCCGAGTCCGACATGTATGTGGAGCTGACGACGATGAAGCAGTCGCTGGTGACGCGGAAGAACCGCAAGATCCGGCTGCTGCGTGAGATCTATCCGCATATCAACATCCAGGTGTTTTACCAGAAGGATCTGCAGGACCTGGTGCTGAAATATGGCATCATCCCGGAGACTGCCGAGTCGAAATAGTCCACTATGCGCACGCCCGCCATGCCGATGATTGAAAAGGTTCTCTTCTCGGAGGACCAGATCCGCGAACGTATCCAGGAGGTGGCCGCCCAGATTTCGCAGCGGTATGAGAATGGCAACCTGCGGATGGTGGGCGTGCTGAAGGGATCCGTCTTCTTTCTGACGGCTCTGGCGCGGGCGATGACGATTCCGGTGAAGGTGGACTTTCTGGCGATCTCGTCGTTTTCGAACCATTCGAGCGCGC
Source organism: Paludibaculum sp. (assembly GCA_049841055.1). Taxonomy (GTDB): domain Bacteria; phylum Acidobacteriota; class Terriglobia; order Bryobacterales; family Bryobacteraceae; genus Paludibaculum. The sequence goes on from JASGIE010000140.1 coordinate 59,158, forward strand.
CCGGCGTGGTGCGCATCGCGAAGGATCTCGACGACTCGATTGAAGGGGAAGACGTGCTGCTGGTGGAGGATATCGTGGATACCGGCTTCACGGCCCGCTATCTGCTGCAGAATCTGGCGGGCCGGGGGCCGAATTCGATAGCTCTGTGCACGATGCTGGACCGCAGCGCGCGGCGGATTGTTCCGCTGCAGATCGACTTCCGCTGCTTCGAGATTCCTGACCGGTTTGTGATCGGCTACGGGCTGGACTACAAGCAGCTTTACCGGAACCTGAACTTCATCGCAGTACTGAAGCCGGACCGCTCCTGAAGCGGAAGTATTTCTGCTGGGTTTCCAATGGGTTGGCGAGAAACTCTACAGTTCTGCATAACAGAGTGAATGCGAGATAGTCCCATTGGGGGAGTGCCTAAAGTCCTGGTACCTAGGTTCACCTGAGTTTGGGACCATTCCGCTATTCCCGCGTTCGTACCAGCGTGGCTCAATGAAGACAGGTCAGTGGAATTGTCTCCGGCCGACGCCGGGGTGGAGGACGAATGGATTCCGATCGAGCCATCATTGTCAGCCGTGACGCCGAGTGTGTCGGCGAGCTCCGCGCCGCTCTGAAGTCGTTCAACCCATTCCTGACCGTCACGGTGATCAACCCCCTGGAGCAGATGGAGGAACTGGTCGACCTGCTGGATGCCGGCGAGCCACTGGTCATCTTCCTGCAAGCGGACAATCCCGAGGAATCAGAGGGCTGCGCGGCCGAGATTCAACGAGCCGGGCGGGAAACGCGCACGATCGCGACCTTCCGTCAGATCGACAACACCTCGTACCTGGCGCTGCGCCGGCAAGGGGTGCGGGAGTGTGTGCAGTTGCCCAAGGACAAGGCCCGGCTGCAGGGGATTCTCCAGGTGTTCTCCCTGGAATGCCAGGCCCTGGAGGCGGCCGTCGAGAAGCGGACCTCCTCCGCGTTCGGCCGTTTTCTGAGTTTCATCCCTTCCAAGCCAGGAACGGGGACTTCCACGGCGGCGGCGCATTTCGCGCACTTTGCGGCCGAGATCCTGGGCGCCCGGGTGGCGCTGGTGGATCTGGACATGAACTGCGGGGTCCAGGGTCTCATTGCGCGTTCGGAGAAGAATGCGTCGATCATCCAGGCGGCGCAGTACGCCGGGCGAATGGAGGACTCGATCTGGGACCGTCTGATCACGCAGGCGGGCTCAGTGGATGTTCTGCCTTCCACGCACCGGTCGTTGAACACGAGGATTGAAGCGGCGCGGCTGGAGAATCTCCTGTCGTATCTGCAGAGCAAATATCCGCTGGTAGTTTTTGACCACTCCGGGAACCTGGAGCGGTATTCAGTGACGGTTCTGGAGCGATCCGTCCACATCTACAGCGTGTGTGCGCCGGACCTTTCCACGGTTCATCAGGCTCGGCGGGGCATGGAGATGTTCGAGGATCTGCGCCTGAGATCCAAGACGAGCCTGGTGATGACGCGCGACACGGCGGCCACGGGCCTGAACCGGAGTACGGTGCTGTCGCTGCTGGGTACCCAGCCGGTAGCCAGTCTGCCCAACGCATTCTCGAGTCTACAGACGGCGTTGATCGCCGGAGGACTGGCGGGCCGCAACACTCCTTACGGACGGGCGGTACACACCTTCACGAGTAAAGTTCTGGCGGATCTACAGATCGTGGCACCCGTCTCTGGATTGAGCCGCGCGGCCAATTGGGGCGGCCTGCGGTCGGCGTTTTCGCGGCTGCGTTCCTCGGCGGCCGCGGCGCGATAACGGAGATTCTTCTACAGCCACGCGCCGGCGATGCGGCCTAATCCGCCGCGAAGGCGCAAATCGTCGCCCCGGTTCTGAAAGTAGCGGGCGTTCAGTTCATCGCGGCCCAGATCCTCGATGCGTTCAAAGCCGAGCAGCCGCAGGCGGCGGGCGAGGGCCGGCGGTTCGAAGAAGAGGCGGAAGGGTTCTCCAGCCGCGGCGACCCGACTGGCCAGGGCGTCGAGTGCCAATCTCTCCATCAAGTTCAAAGAGGAGCGCGCGACGGCGTAGTCGAAGGCGATTCCTGAGCCGGCAGGCATGGATGCAATGAATTCCAGAGTCGAGCTGAAGGCTTCGTCCGTGAGATAAGGCACCACGCCCAGGCAGGCGAAGAACGCGGGCTGGTCTACGTGGAATCCGGCGGCTTCGAGGGCGGAAGGCAGGGTGTGGTGCTCGAAGTCCAGAGGGACGAAGGTGGCCGAGTCCGGCACGGTGATGCCGGCGGCGTTGAGCAGGCCACGTTTCCACTCCTGGGTGGATGGGAAGTCGACTTCGAAGACGCGCAGGCCCGCCGCGGCGTGGGGATTGCGCAAGGCGAAGGTGTCGAGTCCGGCGCCCAGCACGACGTACTGGCGGACGCCGGCGTTGACAGCGCGTGCCAGTTCGTCTTCGGCGTAGCGGCTTCGCGCGGCAAGGAAGGCGCGCAAAGTGCGGCCCGCCAGGTGGTCTCTTCTTTCTTTCTCCTCGGCAACCCATACCGCGCCTTCCGGTCCCAGGATGGGCAGGGCAAAAGGATCAAGGAAGACGGGCGGCGGGTCGATGATCTGGTGGGCGGCCCGCCGGACGGCTACTCGCAACGCGGTCCGGCTCGGTTTGGATTCCAGCATGATGGTCGTGATCGGTCCCGGCACCTTCAGTCTAGCGGGACGCCCCGGTGGGACGTTGTCAGGGAAGCCGCCGGCACGCGAGAATTGAACAACCTGCATGATTCATTACGATCCACACAAGTGGCTGGACCATTTCTTCGATGTACGCGGCACGCTGGTGAAAGAGATCGGCTTGCGCGTGGCGGTGTGCGTGGTCTGGGCCGCGGGCGTCGTGTTCTTTCATCAGACGTACAAGCAGGTGGACATCCCCATCACGCTGCACTCGCTGGTGGGGGTGGCTCTGGGCCTGCTGCTGGTTTTCCGGACGAACGCTTCCTACGACCGTTTCTGGGAAGGCCGCCGGCTGTGGGGCGGCATTGTGAACGAAACGAGGAACCTGGTGCGCGGCGCCGCGGTTCATCTGGACGGGAATCCGCGGCTGCTGCAGGAGCTGGCGAAATGGACGGCGCTGTTTCCGTGGGCGACGATGAACTCGCTGCGCGATGAATTCGACGTGGGTCCGCTTGAGTCGGAGCTGACGGCAGAGGAGCTATCGGCGTTGCGAACGTCGCAGCACCGGGCGTTGTATGTGGCCCAGCGGATGAGCGCGCTGGTGGGGTCGATGAAGGCCCAAGGCTACATCAGCGACATCATCTACACGGCCCTGGATCAGAATATTCAATTGTTGGTGGACTACCTCGGCGGCTGCGAGCGGATCAGGAAAACGCCGCTGCCGTTCGCCTATGTGGTGCACCTGCGGCGCGCTTTGGTGGTGTACTGCTTCACTCTGCCGTTCGCGCTGGTGGGGACCTTTGGTTGGTTCACGCTGCTGGATGTTCTTCTCATCGCTTATACCTTCTTCGGCATTGAAGAGATTGGCGTGGAGATTGAAGGGCCGTTCGGAGACGACGCCAACGACCTGCCGATGCGCGATATCAGCGAGACGATCCGCAGGAACCTGTATTCGATGTCCGGCACGAAGAAATCGGAGCGGGAGAAGCTGCCGGAGGGGCTGTAAAGCCGGCTGGACTTCCCTCCGGGCGGGCGTGTTATCCTGCGGCCAACGGCGGGAGCGGAGGGGTAGAGGGGGACTACTGATCATGCCAAGCCAGACGGTGGATCTGGATATTTCCAGCGCGAAATCCTACATCAGTTCGATGGGTGTATTGCGGCAGGCCATTACGCTGGGCCGCGAGAGGGCGCCGGACCTCATTCTAATTCTGCGTGTCCAACTTCTGTATGGCGGCCGAGTGACGCTGTACATGAAGGTCTCGAATCTGTACATCATTGCGTTCGGGACCGGACCTGTGTTTGCACTGGCCGACGCCACGGAAGATGTGCCCGCGACGCTCAGGGCGTCGGGCGCCGTGGCGAAGGAAGTGAAGATCCAGAAGCTGGCGCTGGGCTCGGATCACGGTGCGCTGGGCACCGAAGGCTCGGAGTTCGGGTTGGGTGACCTTGCGCAATGCTCGTCATTGGCACTCTTCGACGGCTCACAGAGTTTCAGCATGATCAGGAAACCGGTGTCGCTGCTGGTGTGCCTGCTGGCGGAGGGTGCGCGTTTCCTGGAGGTACAGAACTCATTCGCCGGGATTTCCAGGAAATCAGGGGAATACTGGCCGAAGTGCAGCCGAACGAAGGTTTGTACGCTTCCATGAGCGCGGGCGGCACGGGCGGCAGCGGCAACATCAGTATCAGTGGAGTGGTGTGGGTCTGGCAGAAGGCGTCACGGCTGAGGCGCTATTGCACGACAGCCGGAGTGGGTCCGGACGCCGGCAGCCGGTTGGCCGCTCAGATGAACTCGCTTATCGCCGACATCGTCGCCTTGTTGAGTGTGAGCGAAGGCAGAGTGGAACGGGAGACCGTGATGCAGCGCATCGCCGATTCGCCCTCGCGGCTGGGTACGGCACCGAGTCCGGTGGCGTCCAAGCTGCTGGAAGCCAAACAGCTGGCGGCTCGTTTCGGCGCGACGACGAAGGAGCAGATCTCGGACATTCTGCTTCTTTTCGGGGATGAGCTCGTGATGAAGGCCATGCAAGGGTTGCTGGTGACCGCGCTTTGAGTCCATCCCGCCGATCTGGTTCCTGACAATACTTTACGTTCGCCTGACATTATTTGTCCTCCAAACCGTCCAGCGCACGAGATGATCAATGCGTGGGGAGTGCTTTCTCCCTGGACGAAAGGAGGTAGTACATGTCCAGTCGACGCATCGTGGCTGCCGGATGGAGACTCTGCCTCTGCGTCATGGCCGGCAGCGCGCTGCTTTCGGGGCAGACAGTGATTGTGCGAACAGGGCGGCCCAGGCCGCTGATTGTCGTGGCGCCGCCGCCACGGCCCGTCCTGGTGAGCGAGCCGTACCGGTGGCGAGGCCGGACGTATGTCTGGGTTTCCCGATCGAGGGTCTGTCCACGCCGCGTGGCGTCTGGGTCACTCCGGCCTGGGGCTATGTGCCCTTGCGGCGCCCTCGCGTTGTGATCTCGGCCGCGTGGTGAGTCTGGAGTGTTCAGGTTGCAGGCGAATTTCAGCGAATGGGAAGATCAAGGGAGCCGTGGCGAGCTTCCGCTGTACGGTGAGCGGCTGGTGTCCATCCAACTTGCCCATGCGCAGGAAACGATGCTTCGCATAGATCGTCCAGCAATTCTGGTCGTCGACGACGACGTCGAAATGACCGAGATGCTGGGTGAATACCTGGAGCCGGAAGGCTTTGTGATCGAGGTCTGCCACGATGGCGATGCGGGCCTGAAACGCGCCTTGCAGCCGCAGTGGCAACTGATTGTGCTGGACGTGATGCTGCCGAGGCTGAACGGATTCGAGGTGCTGCGGCGGCTGCGCGAATCCTCGCAGGTTCCGGTGATCATGCTGACGGCCAGAGGAGACGCGATTGACCGCGTCGTAGGCCTACAGAGCGGGGCCGACGACTACCTGCCGAAGCCGTTTGATCCTCAGGAGTTTGTAGCGCGCGTGAAAGCGATTCTGCGCCGGACGGCGCCGGCTGCGTTGAGACAGCCGGAGAACGAGGATGTGGTGTCGCTGGCGGATGTCACCCTGGACAGCAGAGCGCGCACGGTGCGGCGCGATGGGGCGCACGTCGAGCTGACCTCCGCGGAATTTGCGCTGCTGCGCGTGTTCCTGCGGGCGGCAGGACGGGTTTTGAGCCGGGAGGAGTTGTTTCGCGAAGTGCTGGATCGCGAGTTCTCCGTGTTTGATCGCAGCATCGACAACCATGTGAGCAGCCTGCGTAAGAAGCTCGGTCCTCGAGCCGACGGGCGGGAACGGATCCGCTCCGTGCGGAACGCCGGCTATATCTACCCGATCGACGAATCCGGTACGGCGGGCGCATGAAGAGCCTCTTCCTCAGAATCTTCCTGTGGTTCTGTGGCGGGACTCTGGTATTGCTGCTGGTGGTGGGCGCGGGCTTTCTGCTGGACTCACCGGGTGCGGCGGCGGCCCCGTGGTGGAGGCTCGGCCAGGGGGCGATGATCTCGGCCGGCCGGGTCAGCGTGGAGCGGTACGAGCGCGGCGGCCGGGCTGAGTTGGATCGTTACCTGGAAATGCTGGCGCAGGATACGGGCGTGCGCGGGGCGTTGTACGACGACTCGGGCCAAGAGCTGAGCGGGAGTCCCCTTGCACCGTCGGGCAAGCAACTCTCCGATGTCCTGTCTGGCGCCGAGGGTGAATTGACGCTGCTGCCCATCCGCGGAGTAGGAGGGATCCGGCTGCGCGGGGCATCCGGCAAGCTCTACGGCTTTGCCATCAACCTGCCGCGTCGCGATCGCGCCGGCGGCTGGTCGCGCACCTTTCTCTTTACATTTCTCATCACCAGCGGACTTTTGTGTTTTCTTCTGGCACGGCACCTGACGGCTCCCGTAGCGCACCTCCGGGCCGTGACTTCGCGGTTCTCCAAAGGGGAGCTCAGCGCGCGGGTGACGCAGCCTGAACTGCTGGAGCGGAAGGACGAAGTGGGTGGGCTGGCCCGCGACTTCAATCAGATGGCGGCCCGCATTGAAACCCTTCTGAACGCGCAGAAACGCCTGATCGCCGATGTATCGCACGAACTGCGATCCCCGCTGACGCGGCTGAGCCTGGCGCTGGGGCTGGTGCGGCGGCGGGGCGACGCTGTGTCGCCAAACTCGATGGCGCGCATGGAGCGCGAGGTTCACCGTCTGAACACCCTGATCGGGCAACTGCTGACGCTTTCGAGGCTGGAAGCGCTGGATCAGCCGCCGCCCAGGGAGTCGATCGACCTGGCCGCCCTGGTGCAGGAGATCGCCATCGATGCAGGGTTCGAGACGACGAGTTCGGATCGAGGGGTACGCCTGGTGGAATGCGCGGCCTGCACGCTGAGCGGCGTGCGCGACCTGCTGCGCAGCGCGATTGAGAACGTGGTTCGCAATGCCTTGAAGTACACCAGTCCCGGCAGTGTGGTGCAGATCCGGCTGGCGCGGCCGTCCGGGGCGAACATGGCGACGATTCTTGTCGAGGATGAAGGGCCGGGCGTGCCGCCGCAGGAACTGGCGCGCATCTTCGAACCCTTTTACCGCGTGGAGCAGGCGCGCGAACGCCAGACCGGCGGCGCGGGCCTCGGGCTGGCCATCGCGCAGCATGTCATTGGGATGCACGGTGGTTCGGTGACGGCGAGGAACCGGGAATCGGGCGGCCTGGCGCTGTCGATCGCCTTGCCGGTAGACGCCCTTTTTTGAGCCTTGGCGAGTACATTGCGCACGGCGCGGGTCTTCCTACAAATCTTTACAGGACCGGGACATTTCCAGCACGAACAGAGGCCGGTTGCGATTCAAGATGGGGGCGTGGAGGACAGAGCAACTCCATCAGCAAGCTGCAAGAAGGATCAAACCAAATGAACCAGAAAATGGCAGTAAACCGAATTGTCCTGGCCGTGGCGGCGATGAGTGCAGTCTTTTCGTTCAGCGCTTCGGCCCAATCCTCCCGCACGGTTCGCACGCGTACGCCCGGCCATGTCTCCCGCAACACCGTGGTGACGGGCCCGAACGGCAAGACGGCCACCTCGAGCCGCAATGCGAATTGGGGCAACGGCAGCTACTCGGGCAGCCGCTCTGCTACCGGGTTCAACGGCAGGACCGCGTCGTCCAGCACGACGGCATCGGTAGCGCCCGGCAGCGCCTCGCGCACCACCACCGCTGTGGGGCCCAACGGCCGCAGCGCTACCTATCAGAACAACGCGGCCTGGGGGAATGGTGCCTACTCCGACACCAAGACGATCACAGGCGCCAATGGGAAATCCGCGACTTCGACAGTTCAGCGCCAGGACGGCACAGTCACAAAGACGGTCACCGGGCCTAACGGCCAGGGATGGACCGCGAGCCGCAGCCGGGTTCAGAACTGATCGACCATCCAGGGCAGGACAGGCGGCGGGGTGTGGGCGGACCTCCGACCGCGCGTGCTCCGCTGCCAGTCCAGCCTGGGTGCCGAACGGAGGCAATGAGTCATGATTCGAAGACACACACTCAGTGCGCGAGCCGCATGGGCGGTGCTACTGACCGGCGCGGCCATGACCGCGTCCGCGCAGAGTTACGATTTCACGGAATTGGACCGGCTGATGCGGCGTGCGTCCGCGAATCTGCCCAGCGGTCTGGAAGTCGCCATTGTGCAGAATGGGCAGGAGGTCTACCACAAGCGGTTTGGACGCTGGCGCATGGATCGCCAGGGGGCGATTGCCTCGTCCACGAAGTGGATGTCCGGCGCGGTGATCCTGTCGCTGGTGGACGACGGCACCTTGTCGCTGGATGACAAGGCGAGCCGGTATCTGCCCTATATGACGGGCGAGAAGGAATCCATCACTATCCGGCAATTGATGAGCCATACGTCGGGCTTCGGCGGAGAGTTCCCGCTGGTGAACCGCTGTCTGGGCGATGCGTCCACCACGCTGGACCTGTGTGCCCAGGCATTGGCCGCGGCTCCTTTGAAGATCCCGCCAGGGACGGGCTTCATCTACTCCGGGGCCGGTATGCAGGTGGCCGGCCGGGTGGCGGAGGTGGCGTCGGGAAAGGACTGGCAGACGCTGTTCCGAGAACGGATCGCAGGGCCTTTGGGCCTGCAGTCCACCGACTACGAGTACAAGGGGCCGACACAGAATCCGCGTATTTCCGGAGGCGGCCGTTCCACCGCCAGCGACTACATGCGGTTCCTGCGGATGGTCGCGGGTCAGGGGCTCTTTGAGGGCCGCCGGGTGCTGTCCGCGCAGGCGGTGGAGGCGATGTTGAGCGATCAGACACGGGGGGTGCCGATTGTGGAATCGCCCTTCGAGCGGGCGGCTCAGTACGATCCCAATGCCGCCGCGAATCGATATGGGATCGGAAACTGGCTGGAGGATCTTGATCCGAATGGCCACACCAGTTGGAACAGCAGCCCCGGATTGACCGGGTGGACGCCGTTTATCGACCGCAGCCGCGACATGCAGGTAGTGGTGGCGACGGAGAGTTTCAGAGGGTTCCTGCCGTATTACTACCCGATGAAGGAGATTCTGAAGAACCTGTTCCCGCAAACCCAGCCGGGCTCCGCCCGCAAAGACAAGACACGCGCCGGGCGGACCATGGCTGGGGCGGCGCATCCGGTGAAGATCGAACAAGGAGGAGCCCGATGAGATTGAGACTGGCAGGTGTGATCCTGATGGGAGCGCTGGCTTCGTTTGGAAGCGGGCTGTACGCCCAGCAGGAATCCGTGGATCCACAGAAGATGGAGCGGGCTCAGGAGAGGCTGCAGCAGATCAAGGAGCGCTTGAAGCTCACGCCCGAGCAGTCTGAGCAGGTACGTCCGATTGTCACCGAGGAGTTCCAGCAATTGAAGGCGATCCGGGATAAACACAGCGGAGATTCGAATCGCAGGGGCAAACTCAAAATGGCTCGTGAGATGCGGGATGTTCAATCCGACACGGACAAGAAGTTGAGCAAGGTGCTGTCGAAAAGTCAGATGGACGAGTTGAAGAAGATGCGGGAGGAGTGGCGCCAGCAGATGCGTGACCGCGCCGGCAGGTAATGAACGCGGGGCTGGGGGTATTGTCCCGGCCCCGGTTGCTTTTCGATTCGACTATTTCTCCGCGGCGGCCTTCAGATTGGCGAGTCCTGTCTGGAAATCCGGGCCCACCATGCTGTCCATGCTGACAAAGATGCACATCACTTTCGTGATGTAGGTCTGCGGGCCGGACATACTCCAGGTGACACTGGTCGCGCCGCCCTTGTTCACCAGGTCGAACTCGGCCAGGTTTTTCGATTCAAACGGCTTGGTGAACTCCAACTGGATGCTGACCTTCGAGCCGGGAACCACTTCCAGGATTTCCATGCGGCCTGCGCCGGCTTTGCGATTGCCGTCCCATTGGTAGACGGCGCCTTTGCCTTTCTCGGGGCCGCTGAGGGTGCGCTTCATGGCCGGGTCGAGTTTCTCAAAAGGTGACCACGCGGGCCACTGGTGGAAATCTTCGAGGTAGGCGATGATCTTCTCGGGAGGCGCCTGGATGGTGGCGGTTCGTTCCACGCGGAACGTGTCCGGGCGTGTGGTGGCGTAGGCAAGAACGCAGGCTACGGCGGCTGCCAGTACGATGAGGATGGTCTTCATGTGTTCCCCAGTTCAGTGCAGAACAGAGTCGGCTGCGGCCACGCCCAGGGTGAGGGGTGGCCGCAGCGTGTACGACGCAGGGTACCATATGGGCGGCATGGCCACTGTAAACTGACGGGGAACCGGCGGGGGACTGGGCGCGTCCCAAGCGCGTATGCGCTTTCTTCTCCTTCTGGCTTCTTCGTGCATTGGCCTGGGACTGCCCACTTGGGCACAGAGAGTATCGTTCGGGATCGTCGGAGGGACGAATCTTACCAACAGCTTTCCCCCGTTCTCGTCGTTTTATCCCGGCGACAGCTTTGGTGGCCCACCCAGTCTGTTTCAGCATCTGACGGGCCCGCGTGCCCTCATTCTAGGCGGCTCAATCGAAGGTCAGATCGGGCGAAACCTCTCTGTCGAGGTCAATGTCTTGCATCGCCCCATGAACACAACCCTGGTAACGACGGACTACCTGCCAGACGGAAACGCACGAGTCTTCCCGGTCCAACCAGACGGCAGTGAGGGCGTGGGAGTTTCCCATTCTGTTGAAGTATACATTTCCGGAGTCGCGATTATCTGGCAAATTGCGGCCATTTCTGGAATCCGGACCGTCGTTCCGCACGCAGGAAGATGCAGCCGCTGCGGAACCATCGCAATATGGGTTCTCGGCCGGCGCGGGCGTCGCTTATCACTGGAGGAAGTTGAGGGTCTCTCCGGCCTTCCGCTATACCCGGTGGGCACGCGAGTCGATCTATCCTCGCTATGCCACCAAGCCCGATCAGTTGGAGTTCCTGACCAGTGTGGCGTATGACAGAAACGGGCTCGCGCCGGGTGGGCAGTAGGATGCTGGAGATTGGAGTTCTGTTCGGATACCCAGTGACCCACAATTTTCAGAAGGTGCCAATCATGCCGGGTCCCATCAAGGAGAGGACCCGATTTCTCGCCGGCATCAGCACTCAGACGAACCTCACGCGGCGCCTTGCGATCGAGATCGACGGACTCTACAAGCCCCTGCGTGCCGGTGAGAATGCCGCGGACCCATTGCGTTTCATGGTGGTCACCTGGCAGTTCCCCGTCCTGGCGAAGTATAGACTGGCGGCGTCGCAGTGGGCTCCGATAGTGGAAGGCGGGCCATCGTTCCGGTTGGCGGGGAATCTGAATGCGTACAACCCCTCGCACTATGGCGTCACGGTCGGCGTAGGCGCGGAGACGCGCGCGCATGGTATGCGGTTGTCTCCTGCGCTACGCTTCACACGCTGGGCCGTGGATGTTTCGCCGTCCACGGGCCGGCCGGCTTCGTGGCGCACAAACCAGAATGCAGCCGAATTTGTCCTCGGCATCTCCTTCTGAGCCGCGCCTGTTACTTCACGGGCGAGCCGATCCACCAGTGGATGTTGTTGGAATCGACGACTCCGGCATTCCTGTGGCCATACGGCTTGTCTTCCGGTTCGCTCCAGGATTTGGCGCCGGCGGCCAGCGCTTTCGCATAGACTTCGTCCACATCCGGCACCCAGAGGTAGAGCGAGGCGGATAGCGCCTTCCACTGCTCGCTGGCCTGCCCGAGCATAACCAGGGTATTTCCAATCTTTCAATTCGGCGTGCATCTCACCGTGTTATCCGCATCGCGGGCACAGGTCTCTTCCACCGCGCCGAACGCGGCGGTCAGGAACCGTAGTTCCTCGACGTCCGCATCAGGAAGCGCCCAGGTAGGGGGTAGACGGTGCGATAGGTTTCGAGATTATCGGCCATGGCGGAATCTTCTCATGCCTGCTGGATGGTGGATTGTAGAAATTTGACGTGATTGCGGAATTCTGTCCGGTCCGACTGATAGCCAGTGGGCGTGATACCGGCGAAGGACCGGAAGTCGTGGATGAAATGCGCCTGGTCGAAGTAGCCGCAATCGAGGGCAATCCTCGTCCATTCCACACGCCGTCCCTGTTCCGCCAGGGCCAGTGCGCCCTGAAAGCGGAGAATCCGGCAGTAGTGCTTCGGTGACAGCCCCACGGCGGCTTTGAATCGTTCGATGAATCGCTTGGGGCTGAGGCCCGTCTGGGCGGCCAGCGCTCCGATCCTGGATGCCTGGTCCATGCGTCAGGTTGCCGATGGCGAAATCCACCGCGGCGTGCAGACCCTGCGGGCGCCATTGTTCGCGCAGGCGCCATGCACAACGAAGCTCTGCTTCGGGGCACGGCGCCTCCAGCAGTTGTTCCCGCAGCCGGCGACCGACGCGGCCCCAGGCGAATTCGAGCGGGAAGATCCGCATCGCAGATCTCGTGAGCCGGCAGTGGGAGAAGGGGCATGTACTTCGGCCTGGAGCTGACACCCAGGACGCACTGCTGCTCCACTGTGTCGATGATGGAGTGCGACTGGGACATCCGCCAGTACAGTGCCCGGCGATTTCACCATCCGTAGACCCGCTCCGTCCGGTACGTATCCGCGGGTCTGATCCTCCCAGAGATCGACCATCAACTGCGCGCGGCCACTGGGGAGAACCCGCTCCAGGGCGTGCGGTCGCGGAGCGCTCTCGTAGTACCAGATGGCTGCGACGGACACATCGAGTGGCGGTGCCGGGATGCGCTGCAGGTAGATCATGGCGCTGGCCGGAGCCTCTCAGTCCCGGAACCGGGACTGAAGCGCACACCGGGGCACCACTTCCTTACGGTCGTGGTTCGTGGCGATTTCATCCGATTTTGCGGCACCCAGGGCCATGCGGGACTCCTTTATGATCCAGTCTAGCGCCGCAAATCGCGGCTCGATGGATTCCGCCCAGCCACGACTGCGCCCCGGTGGTGCCACTTCAGATCGTGATCACAACCTTGCCCCGGGCATTGCCGCTTGCTGCCATTTGATGCGCCGCCTCCACTTCCGCCAACGGGAACTCGGTGGGATCGAGGAGAGGTGTCAGTTTCCCCTCGTCGGCGAGCCGCGCTGCTTCCCGCAGGATCGCCCCATGGTGAGCTCGGCCGTTTCCTGTCAGCAGCGGCATCAGCGTGAAGACGCCCGAGTACGTTGCGGAGCGGAACGAGAGCGGAGCCAGGGCGTGTGTGCCCCAGCCCAGGCAACTGACAACCCGGCCGGTGTATGTTTTCACCGCGAGGAAGGAATCATCCAGAGTCCTGCCGCCCACCGTGTCGTAAACCACGTCGAACCCCTGCCCGGCCGTGCAGCGGCCGACGTACTGCTCTACTGTCTCGACGTGATAGTCGATTGGCTTGGCGCCGTACGATTCCACCAGCGTCCTCTTGCCTGCGGAGACCGTGGCGTAGACTTCAGCTCCATAGGCAACGGCCAGTTGCACTGCCATGTGCCCGACTCCGCCTGCTCCGGCGTGGATCAAAACCTGCTCGCCGCTCTGGACCCGTGCACGATCGACGAGTCCTTCCCAGGCTGTGATGAACCCCAGAGGCACGGCGGCCGCCTGCCGCATGGTGAGCCGCCTGGGCTTGTGCGCGAGTAACGCCGCATCCACCGCAGCGTACTCCGCCAGCGAGCCCTGCACGCCGCCGACTCCGCCGGTTAGCCCGTATACTTCGTCGCCCGCACGGAAGGCGGTCACCCCGGCTCCGACGCTTTCCACGGTGCCGGCCATGTCGAGGCCGAGTATCGCCGGCAACACCGTCTTCGCGTGGCCGGCCGCTCCGGCCTTGATCTTCAGGTCCAGTGGGTTCACTCCGCTGGCGCCCACGCGCACCAGGACCTGTCCGGGCCCAGGAACCGGCGTGGGTACGTCAGTGAATCTCAGCGGCTGGCCGAACTGCTCGAGAATCAACGCTCTCAATTTGTCAGTCCTTCGTAATGAGGAATTACGGCAACTGCTGGAGCCGCGCAATCATTTGATGCTCGACATGGACCGATGGACCCGCCGAGTTGATGACCAGTCTGTGCTCCGCCAGCAATTGGCGGATTCTCGATCGGATCCGGTCATCCGGCGCAGGGGATTTGCTGAGGCCCGCCGCCAGCCAGATGCCGGCCTGTGCGGTCCTTGGATGGGTGGGCCCGTAGGAGGCGCGGGTGGCGGCGTAGGCCTGCTCCAGCAGTGGCACGGCGCTCGAGCTGGAGTTCTCTTTCAGAAAACCGATTGCCAGTTGAAGGCGCGCCCGCGCGGTCTCGGGGTGGCCCTCGGGATAGGCGGTGCTGAGTGTGGCCAGGGCGTCCTGCAGCAACTCTCTCGCTGCCGGATACCGGCCCCGCTGGTTGAGGACGTCGGCCATGGAGATCTCCGATTCCGCGAACAATGCATTCTTGCGGCCATAGCGTTTTTCACGAATTCGGTTGGCTTCCTGGAAAAGCTCCGCTGCTGCATCGAGGTTGCCATTCGCCAACTGGATCTCTCCACAGATCATGGCGGCGACGCCAACATCCGGATGGTCCGCCCCTGAGCCGCGAATTCGATTCTCCCTGGATTGCGCGCAGATGGGCAGGGCCTGGGACGCCTGGCCCGCGGCAAGCAGGGCCAGGGCATAGGTCTCGGCGCCAAAGGAGGTGTCGCGGTGGGCGGCGCCCAGCAATTTGGTCTGCATCTCGAAGCCCTGCCTGGCGAGCGCGAGGGCCTCCGGAAACTTGCCTGTGGACAATAGCACTTTGGCCAGGACAATCCGCCGGTAGGCCATGCCCGGAGTTCCGTCGCCCATCGCTCGAAGCACCAGCGCGTAAGCCTGCCGCGCGTGGGTCTCCGCCTCCGGGAACCGCCCCAGCATCCCGAGCACATAGGCGAGGTTCCCCTCGAACATAGCCAGGTCCCGGCCTTCCGGCGAGATCTGTTTGCGAATCTCGTAGGCGTCGCGAGCCAGTTTCTCGGCCTTCACATAATCGCCACGCAGTAGCAGGATCGATTTCAGGTTGTTCATCGCGAGCGCGGTTTCCGCGTTCACCCGGCCATGCAACTCAATGGACAGATCGAGGGCCCGCTGTCCGAATTCTTCCGCTTCGGCCAGGCGGTTCAGTGCGTTCAGGCTGCCCGCCAGGGCAGAGTAGTCGGCGACGAGTGCCAGGTTCTTCGGACCGCCGGCCGCCAGGTGCAGCCGCGCCGCTTCCCGGTAGTATTTCTCGCAATCCTGGAAATTGCCCAGTTCGAAAGAGAGTTCACCCAGGCTGGAAAGCGTGGAGGCGGCCGATTCATCGTCGATCCCCAATTTGTTGCGCAGTGTGAGGGCTTTGGCCAGAATGTCGCGCGCCTGCTGGAAGAGGCCGAGATTGCTGTAAATGGAGCCGATCGTGTCGTAGAGACGCGCCTGGACCGCCGGGTTCTCCTTTAACTGGGAATCGATACGCCCCACGCCTTTGTCGAGCAGGTCGCGCGCAGTGATCTTATCAGCGCCTCCGTGATCCGGATCGCTGGCATCGAAGAGGCCCACCATGAAATCGGTCACCTGTCTCGCCGTGGCCGCTTCGGTGCGGGCGCGCCGCGCAAGGACGGCCATGGTGGCGCCGAAGCCGAGAATCACCAACACGAACACTGCCGCCGCGGCCACCCAGGCCCGATTCCTGCGGACGAACTTGCGGCTCCGGTAACGCCAGGAAGCAGGCCGGGCCCGCACGGGGAAGCCGCCGAGATAGCGCTCCAGGTCGTCAGCCAGTTCGCTGGCGGAGGGATACCGGTGTTGCGGCTCTTTCTCCAGCGCCTTTTGCGCAATGCGGTCGAGATCGGCATCCACAGCCAGCCGCGCCGGCGCCTGCTGGCAGATCGCGCGCTCCAGTTCGCCCAGTGGCAGGTCTTCGGCCCGGAACGGCCGGCGGCCGGCCAGCAGTTCATAGAGAATGACGCCGAGTTGGTAAACGTCGGTCGTTGTGCTCACCGGGCGTCCAGCCAGTTGCTCCGGGCTGGCATACTCGGGCGTCATCATGCGCGTCGTCTCCACGGTCATTTGCTGAATCGGGGAGCCCGCCTCCAGATCCAGGAGCTTGGCGATCCCGAAATCCAGCAGCTTCGGGACGCCCTGCGGAGTGACCAGGATATTGGCTGGTTTCAGATCCCGGTGGACGACCAGGTTCTGGTGAGCGTATTGCACAGCCCGAGCGATTTCGACGAGCAGCCTCAGCCTCTGGGGTGTGTCGAGTTTGTGCTCGTCGCAATAGGAATCGAGCGGTTGCCCGTCCACATACTCCAGGACGACGTAAGGCAGCCCGACCTCCGTGGTGCCGCCGTCAAGGAGCCGCGCCACATTGGGATGATCAAGGTTGGCCAGGATCTGGCGCTCCGCCCGGAACCGTGGCAACAGATCGCGGGTGAGCAGTCCGGCGGCCACGAGCTTGATCGCGACTTTCTTCTCATACTGATCGTCAGCCCGGACGGCTTCATAGACGATGCCCATGCCCCCGCGTCCTACTATGCGAGTGAGCTGATAGTGGCCGAGTGCGGTCACCTGGTCCTGGAAGAGCGGCCGCGGCATGCTCCTCGGCAGCGTCCGCGATGGCTGAGGCGATTACGTTCTCTTCGTTGAGTGCGGAGCGGACCAGGGCTTCCACACGGGCCCGCAGGTCCGGTCTCTCCCGGCAGGCGGTGTCCAGGTAGACCGCGCGCGGCTCCGGCGCCAACTCCACGACCTGGTTGAAAATCTCCTGCAGCAGCGTCCAGTCGGCCGCGGTCAGAACGGTCTTCACGGGCGGGGTTCCGGAGTGAGCACCGTCTGCAGCCACGCCTTGGCTAGGCGCAGATCGCGGTGCAGCGTGGCGGGGGAGATTTCCAACGCCGCCGCAGCCTCTTCGTAAGTCAGTCCTGCTGAAATAGACCAGCTCGACGATGCGGGCTTTCCGCTCATCCTGGCGGGCCAGTTGCGAGAGCGCATCATCGAGTTCGAGGATTCCAATGGTAGAGGCTGGATTCGGCCACCTGAACCGGATGAAGCGGGTCGTCCAGGGAGATCCATTCCGAGCCACCTCCGCGCTTCTCGCGATTGCGGGCCTTGGCATGGTCCACCAGGATGCGGCGCATCATGCAGGCCGCCAGCCGGAAGAAGTGCGCTCGCCCGTCCCATTCGATCTGCGCCTGGAAGAGCCGGATGTAGGATTCGTGCAGCAGGGCCGTGGCCGACAAAGTGTGACCCGGCCGCTCGTTCCGCATCAGGGCGCCGGCCACGGAGTGCAGCCGATCGTAGATCAAAGGAATCAGCCGGTCGGTGGCCGCGGCGTCCCCTCGCTGCGAAGCCCGTAGAAGCTGTGTGAGTGCAATGTCATCGCTCATTGGCGGCAGCTCCTCACCAAATTGTTGTCAAGCGTACCACGAATAGGCAGGAAATTTGTTTCATCGCTCGTGAGGGTAATTCGCCGTGCGTGTCGCCGGACGGGGTGAAGCGCCGCAGGGCGCGAGACACCTGGAGGATGTATGAAAGCTATCGGACAATATTCAGCAAAGACAAGGCGAACAGGTCAGGCCTTGGCCGCAGTGATTCTCGGCGGACTGTTGCTGCAGCCCGCCATGATTGCGCAACAGAAAACCGACGTCACTTTCGCCTTTACGGCGGACACTCACATTGCCTACAACGGCACGAACTAGAGCACACTGGCGCTCCTCGGCATCGCCACGGACACAACCAACCCAAACCTCGCCTTGTTCATGGCCCTACGGCAGAACGAGACCATGGTGAGTCTGGCCACCCCTTACGCGAGCTACAACGGCTGCACCATGAACGGAGCCTTGTTTCAGCCGACATACAAAACGTTGTGCAATCAGATCCAGCTTGTTCGCAAACTGAACGCCCTCACCAGTACCGCCGCGGCCCCTGGGGGTGGAACTGCTTACCGGAATTCGTGGCCGGCCCACACGTGGAGCCAGAATGGGAAATTCCGCCGGTTCGCCAGCGCCGGCCGGCCGTTCTCCTCCCTGCAGGGCCTGATTGTCGGTGGAGATCTCACCGACTGCGCTGGTCGGCTCCATCGGCGAGTGCAGCCCCAAGTACGATGGCACCCGCCACGCGCAGACCTACGCGTTCCAGGCGCTCTTTGATCGCACGGCCGGAAGCGACTACCGCACCAGGATCGCCACCGCGTCGTTTCTCAGGGGACTGCGTCAGATCAGCGACGACATCCCGCTGCACTACGCCCTCTACCCGGAACTGGGCAACCATGACCTGAGTCATTTCGACATCAATGATGGCTCCAGCAAACTGGTCGACTACGTGAAGTCCTGGAACCCCGACGCGACGGGCGATCACAAGGTGACTAACCGCGACTCGGACTCCGGCGCCTACTCGATGGACTGGGGCAACCTGCACGTGATCGTGGTCGGCGTCTCTCCGGGTGCCTCGGGGCACGAGTACCGGTATAGCGAGTCGAGCATGGACTGGTTCAGAAAGGACCTGGCCACCTACGCCAATGACGGCCGCCCCGTCGTCATCGCCCAGCACTTCGGGTTCGACACCGCCTGGTCGCTGACGAATGATTTCTGGCAGGAGCCCGATCGAATTGAAGGGTTTATGGGACTTTGGCCGGCCATTAAGGACTACAACGTGGTCGGCTTCTTCACCGGCCATGACCACAGCGTCGGCAAGCCCTACAGGTTTCCTGACTGGAACACGTTTCCGAATTCCATGGGCTACGATGTGTTCCGCCCCGGCGCCGGCTACTCCCAGCAGTTTGCGGCGATCCGCGTAACCGACCACAGCATGGACGTGGCGTACACCCAGCAGAAAGACTACGATTCCAGCGGCAACGTGGCCCTGGCCTCGGATGAGTATGGGCTGTTCACCAAGAAGCTGGTCCCGGGCCCGAAGCTTCACGACGGACCTGCCTCAGTTGATCGACCCGGCGCTGCCACCCGTCCAGGCGGCGGCCATGTCCACCTTCGCTGGGAACTACTACTTCCTCACCGTGGACGCAAATCGCGACGCAGAGGCTTCGCCGGGCGGATGGCCGCGGCTTCCCGGCCACCACGGTGCAGACCGGAGTCATGCCTGGATCCGTCCCGAACCTGCGCAGCTACCGCGTGGAAACGCAGGGCGAAACCAGGATCCTAGCCACAACGCCGCAAGGTACAGCCGCGTATCGCATGAGCGAGCCAAACGGCTACCCGTCGACGACCAAGCTGGAGATGCAGCGGCTGTGGGAAGTGAGTTTCATTCGCGGGGACCTGGTCATGCCCTTCGAAACCTGGAACTCGTTCTACTACGAGAACGGCAGCAAGGGGAACAATTATCTGCTGGTGGAAGACGCCGGCTCGCCCACGGTGAGCATCTACCGTCTCGGCCAGCAGGGTCCGGTCTTTGCCTCCTCGCGTACGCTGAGTTCCTCGCTGACCGGCACCACCGACGTTCCGTTCACCTACAAAGCGGCCAACGGGAAGCGCTACCCCGGTTTTCTGCGGTATGCAAAGGACCTGCAACTCCAGGACGGTACGACGGCCAACGTCGAGTTCTACGGGATCAACGATGACGACGCGAACAATCTCACCATCAGCTCGCTTGGTTCCGAGCAGTGGCCCGCCGGAGGCACACCGGTCCCCATCCGCATGAATGACGGAAGCACGCAGATCGTGGTGAAGACGGCATTCGCCCAGGCGACCGTTCCGGTCTACACCAGCAGTCCCTATGTCGTGCGAGCGGTGCTCGACGACGGCACCGGCACCGACCTCGCCTGGCGGGGCAGGGTAGGACTACCTTCCAATCTCGTCGACTTCGTCCACCTAGGTTTCAGCAAGGACGGCAAGACTCAGTTGGGTGTATTAGGAGACGTGGGCCTCTACGCTCGCTACTCGATGGAGCCCTGATTCCCTCGTCGTGGCATTTGAGAGGTCGCTGAAGGATCCTGAGCCCGCGCGGACAGGGCAGGGAAGGACCGGTTTCCGGCCCCTCCCTCAGCCGTTCTCGATATGAGACTTCAGACGGGCGAGCGCGTCATCCCAACCGCGGGCGATCTGGTCCAGGAGCGCTGCCCTTCGGCCAACCGGTCCGGATTCATCGCCCAGACACTCTCGCGCCCATGGCGGCGGCCGTCCACCAGGCCCGCCGCCTCCAGGACTCTCAGATGCTTCGTGACTCCCTGTCGGGTAGTCACGAACGGCTCGCGCCAAAGTGGAGATGGGACGCCGCACCGTCCTGCGATAGCCGCTGGAGCAGCGCCAGGCGAGTGGGATCGCCCAGCGCCGCGAAGAGGAGCGCAGCTTCCGCCAGTCCCTGTTCAATTCGCTTCTTCGGCATACGTCTGCAGCCAAACCAGCAAGGTGCTGTTCGGATTCTATCGTGTTTCCCTATTAACCTTAGCAATACGT
>JASGIE010000141.1:0-23038 GCA_049841055.1 Paludibaculum sp.
GTTACTCCCCTCCAATGGGAATCCAGTGGTTTTGAGGGAACAAAGCCATTCTGTCCCGCACCGTGTCGCCCTGGATCGAACCTCCCAATCCCGCCTCCTTGAGGGAACAAACCCACCGCCCCCGGCTTGGTCCAGCTGGAGTCGCATACCGGACTCTCCCCTCCAGTATTGCCCGAAGCGCCGCACGCGGCCCGCCAATGGCCCCCTCCCACCACACGCCGGCATCCACCGACAATCTGAACTTTTTGTTACATCGCCTACCAAACACGGCCGACCTCCCCCGGTCTAACGTCCATGCTGGCCGAACGGCGTCACTCCCTCCGGACCCTCCTGCGCAACCCGCGCTTCACCTTCCTTGCCGTCGCCGTCCTTGCCCTCGGCATCGGAGCCACTTCGGCCATGTTCTCCGTCGTCTACTCCGTCCTCTGGCGGCCGTTGCCCTACCAGGACCCCAGCCGCCTCATGGTCCTCCTCGGCTCCGCCCAGGGACGCGGCGACCGTATGCCCGTCCCGCCCGGAGACTTCACCGCCTTCCGGACCCGTGCCAAGTCCTTTGCCAACCTCGCCGCCGCCGAACTCTGGTCCCCCACCCTCACCGGAGTCGACCAGGCCGAAGAGTTGCACGGCCTCCACTCCTCCGCTTCCCTCTTCGATGTCCTCGGAGTCCCTGCCGCTCTCGGCCGTACCTTTGCGCCCGACGACGACCGCCCCGGAGCCCCCAAGGTCGTTGTGCTCAGCTACCAACTTTGGCAACGCCGCTTCGGAGCCGACCCCTCCATCCTCGGCCGTACCGTCCGCCTCAGCAACGAGCCCCACACCGTCATCGGAGTCATGCCCAAAGGCTTCTACTTCCCGCCCTTCTGGGCCAACAAAGCCGAACTCTACGCCACGCCAGCCTTCGGGCCGGATCGCGCGGACTCCCACACCTTCTCGACGCTCCGGGTCTTTGCTCGCCTCCGTCCGGGGGTCTCCCTCGACCAGGCCCGCTCCGAAACCGGCCGCATCGCCGCCAGCCTCGCCGAGGAGTTTCCCCGTTCCAACCAGGGCCGCTCGGCCGCCCTTACCCCGCTGAGTGAAATCTCCACCGGGAAGGTTCGGCTTCTGCTCATCGTGATGTTTGCCGCCGTGGCCGCCACCCTCCTCATCGCCTGCGCAAACCTCGCCAACCTGTTGCTCGCCCGCGCCGCAGGGCGCTCCCGCGAAATCGCCGTCCGCCAGTCCCTCGGAGCCCAACGCCGCCACCTCATCCGGCAGTTTCTCTCGGAAAGTGTCCTCCTGGCGTGCGCCGGTGGAGCGATGGGCCTCGTCTTCGCGATCTGGGCCGTCCCCGCGCTGCTGGCCCATCTGCCGGACTCCGGAGTCTTTCAACTCCCCCGCAGCCAGGAGGTCGGCGTCGGTGCGGCCGTCGTCGTCTTCAACTTTGCCGTCTGTCTCATCACCGGGCTGCTGTTCGGAATCGCTCCCGCCATCAGCGCGGCCCGTTGCGACATCCAGCTCGCCCTGAAAGACGGATCCCGGGGCACCACCGCGGGTGGTTCCGCCAGCCGCTTTCGCAACGCGCTCATCTCGGCGGAAGTCGCGCTTGCCCTTGTCCTCCTCGTCGGCGCCGGACTCCTCCTTCGTACGTTCCAGAATCTCCGCTCGCTCGACCCCGGCTTCCAACCCGCGAACGTCCTGGCCGTCAACCTCTCGCTCTCCAGTTCCGGCCACGCCAAGGCCGAACTTCGCAGCATTTACTACCAACAGCTACTCGAACGCCTCCGGGCTCTTCCAGGAGTGAAATCCGCCAGCGCGGTCAACCACGTGCCTCTCATCGGCGACACCTGGGGTAGCGACATCACGCCCGAAGGCCGGCCCGCCGCACCCGGCCAGACCGCCACCGCCGTTTACCGCGTCGCCCTGCCCGGGTACTTCTCAACTCTCGGCATCCGCTTCGATGCCGGCCGTGACTTTGCCATGACCGACTCCGAACATGCCCCCTCAGTGGCGGTCATCAATCGCACCATGGCCCGGCGTCTCTGGCCCGGAGAGAACGCCCTGGGCAAGCGCTTCAAGGCCGGCGATGCCCAGTCCGACCAGCCCTGGATGACCGTCGTCGGGATCATCCGAGACACCACGCAGAACGAGTGGGGCGCCACCCCGGACAATGAGTTCTACGTCCCCTTCCTGCAGGACGCCGGCTACCAGCACGGAGCAGGAGGCTTCCGCACCATGACCCTGGCCCTCCGCTACTCCGGTGATCGCGCTGCTCTCGCTGCCCTCATCCCCCCGCAGGTCTGGAGTCTCGACCGCGACGTCGCCATACCGAGCATCGTCGCCCTCGACGACGCCGTGGCCGATTCCGTCTGGGCCCAACGCGCCGCCATGTCCCTCCTGGCCGTCTTTGCCGCCGTGTCTGTCCTGATGGCCGCTCTCGGCATCTACGCGGTTCTCTCATTCCTGGTTCGTGGCCGGACCCAGGAGCTTGGCATCCGCATGGCTTTGGGAGCCCAACCACTCCAAGTCGTCCGGCTGATCCTGCGGCAAGCCTTGCCGCCCGTCGCCATCGGTGCCGCTGCCGGCCTGACTGCCGCCCTCATCCTGGCCCGTTTCGTCAGCAGCCTCCTTTATGGCGTGAAGGCATCCGACCCGCTAGTGTTCTCCGCCGTAACCGCCATAATCCTCCTCGTGGCGATCGCGGCCAGCCTGATTCCGGCCCGTCAGGCCACCAGAGTCGACCCCCTAACCGCCCTGCGAGCAGACTAGCCAGTCAACGAACCCCGACCGTCAGCGAGGGGTCGCCGTGGCCTGCTCCTTACCAGTCGCAGTTCGCAACGGGCTTGTGCTTCAGGGTGGGGACTTGTGCCTTTCCGGTGGGGCCCAGGGATGGTGGCTTCGTTTCGCCGATTCGGGGCTCAGAGACCGGACAGCTTGAAGTCACGGGCCGGATTGGCTTCGTTTCGCGGCGCACTCAGCGTCCGGACTTCGGGCTTCGACGGCTGATTGGCGACGTGGTTTGGATCGCTGTTTTCCGTCAGCCGGTCCAGACCTTTGCGGGTGGTGCCAAGACCCTCATACCAGAAGATTTCGCCCGTATTCCCCGTCAGTCGGGTGACTTCGGCCAGGGGGACGTTTTCCCGGATCGCCTGGACGACGTGGGCGTGCTGTTGGGCCAAAGCGGCACGCTCGGTCTGGAGTTTGCTGAGTTCCTTGAGGGCGCGATAGAGGCCGCGTTCGAGATCGCGGCGGTAGCGGGCGTAGCGTTCGAGCTTGCCGGCATGGGGATCGGTTTCGGCCAATGGGTCCGTTTCGGCAAGAATGAGACTTTCGAAAGTCTCCATGCGGCGGAGGTTCCAGGTGTGAGTGAGAATGCGGTGGAAGATCTCCTCTTCCAGGCAGTCGGCCGGGCGGGATCGGAGGCGCAGGGCGGCTTCGAGTTCCTCGAATTCGGCGCGGTCCTCCGGCGTCACGTTGAGTTGTTTGGCGGTGAAGCCATGGCGGCGGGCGTTCTGGGCCGAGCGCGCCTTCCCTTCGAGAGACACGGGTCCCGTGGACAATTTCGCATTCGCCTGGTTGGCGTTCATCTGAGCTGCCGTAGCCATCTTCCTCTTCTCCTTCTATCCATCCGGCCGGCGTAGTTGCCGGCGCGAGACTACTGTAGACCATGAATTCCGGGATTCAAGGGATGTTCGGAAAATGGATGTTGAAAAGAAAGGAAATATTCCGGTGAAATCGTGGGGAACGCAGTTTCGTGGCTGCGCAAATCGAGGGCGGTGTGGGGTATGCGGGCGGGTTTCCGGGGGTGCGTTGAAGACCCGCGGGTAGCCCGTCGCTCACGCCTTCGGACGGGGCAAGGTGCGGGAAATGACGCGGGACGGGCCGCGTGGAGTAGTTGACGGAATGCCATGGCGGGCGCCGGCAGCAGCGTGGCAGAGGCGGAACGGAGTTCGGGTCCGATTGGCTTCGTTTCCGGTTGAATGGGCCGCTCCTGGATTCGATTCTGGCGATTCGGGGTGAGACGGGTTGTCCTCCTCCCAGGGCTGGAGGGGCCATGCTGCCAAAGGCGGGGCGTGGGCGGCGGCTCGGGCAACGGGCATAGGAACCGCCTTGCCCGGGTAGTTATTCGGGTATTGAGCTCAGTGTATGGTGTGTTATAGTACGCGCATGATTCCGTTCTCGGTTTCCTTTGCACCCGGTGTTCCGATCTATGAACAGGTTGTCTACGCCGCGAAGAAGGCGATTCTTGCGGGCGATCTGGCTTCCGGCGAACGATTTCCCTCTGTGCGCGCACTTAGCCAGGAGCTCAAGATTAACGCCAATACCGCGCACAAGGTCGTGATCGAGTTGGTCGCCGAAGGGTTGTTGGAAGTCCAGCCGGGCCTCGGTACGGTTGTGGCGGCACGGCCCGTTTACGGACCATCCGACCGTGCCCATCTGCTGAAGAACGAGGTGGAACACCTGGTCGTGGAAGCGAAGCGCCTGGGGGTCACCCTGGACGGATTATTGAGCGGGATTGTCGATCACTGGCATGAGCTGACCCCGCAGGAGGATGCCCGCCGGAGGCCCCGATGAGACCGGCTTTGCGTACCTTCGGATTGACCAAGCGATACCGGGGCACTGTGAGCCTGGATGCGCTGAACCTGGATGTTCCCCAGGGGAGCATCTTCGGCCTGGTGGGGCCCAATGGAGCAGGGAAGACCACCACTATTCAAATCCTGATGAACCTGGTGCGGCCTACTTCCGGCCATTCGGAGGTGCTGGGCCGCGATTCGACCAAATTGGGGCCGCCGGAACTGGCAAGGATCGGGTACGTTTCCGAGAATCAGCAGATGCCTGATTGGATGACCATCGACGAACTGCTGGCGTATCTGCGGCCGTTCTACCCGAGATGGGATGATGCGCTGGCGCGGCGGATGATGGCAGATCTGTCTCTGCCGGGTAGCCGGAAGCTGCGGCACCTCTCGCGCGGGATGCGGATGAAGACCGCCCTGATTTCCTCGCTTGCCTACCATCCGGAATTGCTGATCCTGGATGAGCCGTTTAGCGGGTTGGACCCGCTGGTTCGAGAGGAGTTCATCGGAGGTGTGCTGAACCAATCCGGCGAAGCAACGGTGCTGCTCTCCTCCCACGATCTGGCGGAGATAGAGAGTTTCGCCAGCCATGTTGCCTATCTTGATGAGGGACGGCTGCGGTTCTCGGAGGAGATGGACTCGCTGGCCCGGAGGTTCCGTCAGATCGAGGTGAGAGTAGAGGGGCTGCGTCGACTGCCCCGTGGTCCGGAGTGGCCGGAGGCGTGGCTGGCTCCGCAGGCATCCCAGGCGCTGGTGCGCTTTGTCGATACGCGTTTCGACGAAGAAATGACCCCGCAGCAGATTCACCGGGTACTGCCTGGGTCGCTGCACATTTCAGCCGAACCCATGCCGTTGCGGGCGATCTTCCTGGCGCTCGCCCGGAGCAGCGCGGCGGCGGGGGGTAGGGAGGCGCTGTGAGGCAGGCAATTCACATTCTGAAGAAAGATGCGCGGCTTCTGCGGAGGGAGATCTCGCTCTTGTCGGTTCTATCGATGTTCTACGGCTGGGCCGCCACGCGCATGGCGAATCCAATCCCGATTCAGATCGTGTTGGGTATAGCCGCGGCGTATGTCATTGCCTGCCTGGTGCATGCCGAGACTATCCCCGGGCACCAGCAGTTCTGGTTGACGCGGCCGTACCGGCGCAGCAGTCTGATGGCTGCCAAGCTTCTAGGTGTTCTCTTCTTCGTGAACCTGCCGATTCTGGCGGCTCGGCTGTTTGAGCTGTGGCGCTCTCACTTTTCGCTGACCGATGCGCTGGGTGCTCTGATGTGGTCGCAGTTGCTTCTGATCCTGGGCGGCATGCTTCCAGTCGCCGCATTGGCGGCGGTTACTTCCGGGCTGGTGCCGTTTCTCTTCACGGTCCTCGTGTTGTTTGCCGTGGCGCTTGGCGTGGATGCGAGCATCGCGCCGCCCGCCGCGTCCGCGGTCCGGCTGACGTTGAGTGCGTCCCAATGGGTCTGGAATTCGATCGTGATGTTGACACTGGTGGGCCTTTCTGTGCCTGCGCTGTGGTTGCAATACCAGGGCCGCCGGACATGGATGAGCCGGTGGGTGATCGGGTTTGTGGTGCTGGTCGGAATTGCGGCCTACGTGTATGTTCCGTGGCCGGTGGCTGCCGCGGTACAGAGCCGGCTGTCTCCCCGGCGCTATCCCGGGGGTGTGGTGGAACTGCGCCTGGAACCGGAGGCGCGGCGGTTTTTCGAAAGAGGCATGCTGATGCGGCAGGGCGTACAGGTGGATGTGCCGGTAGCGGTACGGAGCCTTGGGCCGGATGTTGAGGTGATTCCTGACGCCGTGGCCCTGACGTTCCAACGGGCGGATGGACGCACCTGGTCCACGGGGCCGTATGTGTATGCCGCGATTGCGAAGCAGGCTCCGGGGCCGGGCGATGCGTTGCTCAACGCGGATGTGGATCTCCCGCAGCAGTTCTTTGATGGGGCTGTGCAGCAACGGGTCCGATTGAAGGCCGTCTACTACCTGACCTTGTTTGGGAGCGGACAGTCCTCGACGATTGCGGTGCAGTCCGCTCCGGTGCGGGTTTCGGGCGGGCTGCAATGCGGGTTGGGTGCGTTCCAAATGCTGACCTGCGCCTCGATGTATCGATGGCCGGACCGGATCGTCTACGCGCAGTTTGGTAGCGGGTTGGTGCCGTTCACGCGGGCGATTTCGTATTCACCGTTCCCGGCCGGGCTGAATCTGGATTCGGCTGAAGTCCGGCAGGTGTCGTCGATGCCCGGGGCTCGGATGGTGACGATTGTGCAGAAGGAGGTGCTGGCCCACTTGCGGCAGGAGTTCGTCGTGGAAGACTTTCCACTGCGCCAGTTGAGTGTGGCGATTCGCGGGACATCGCGGCGGGAGTGATTCCAGGGGGTGGATGGGGTGTGTGGTGCTGCGCGCGGTCGTGGGTTAAGGTTTCCTGAGAGCCGGCCATGGCGATGAATCTAGAGGCATCAATGCCAGATCGCGGAGCAGAGGGCCGTTCTGATCGGAAGTGATCGCACTTAGCCGAATAATGGCATGTACTGCCTGCATAAATAGGCAGCGAAACGGATCGCGACAGGCCGGGATAATCTCGAAACGCGAAAGGATAGACGAGTTGGGACTGCCGACGGCCGGTAGTCGCCGGACAGCCCGCTGCCACAGACCACGCAGCGCGAGATTGCCTATGGACGATGAGGGAACTGTCCTTCGAGGCGTGGTGTCTAGCGAGAACATGCGGCCTTTGAAATGGAGGCTCTGGCTCCCGGCAGTGCTCGGCTGCGCGACTGCGGCTCTATTGTCCTGGGAACAGGCAAACGCCAGAGTCGTTCCCGCGATGGGGATGGCCTGCGACACCGGAGCACCAATGTGGCCCTACCAGACTCCAGAGATGTTGCTGGCAATTCTAAACGCTCCAGGGTACTTCATGGCCGCTCCGGTGTGGTGGACGTTCAATCTGAATACCGCAGAACGGCGCCACCCAGTCCTGCTCGTCGCGTCCGTCGCCTTGTGGTTCTTTGTTGGGCGTGCAATCGATGACCCTAGGCGAGCCAGCGAACGCACGCTCATGCCTCTGTGGTTACGACTCCTCGTCGCCATGGTGGCTGGGGCAGCGGCTTATGCCGGCGCGCGAGAAGTGTTCGATGGCGCAGTATGGTGGTCCAAGTATGGTGAACACCATATCGCAAGCATTCTCATTCTGGTGCGGATAGTCAGCTTCGTACCATGGTGCCTCACAGTAGCAACTATCGCGGCGTGGACCATGTTTCGGCGGCGCACATGCTGAGCAAGCGAAAACGAGCCCTGGTAGTCGTGTCCTGCGTAGCAGTGTTCGCCGCTGCGTTCAACGTGCTGGCATTCGGGACCGCCCTCCTATGCTGCGCACCACCCCGTCCTGGCGGTCACTACTGGGGAACGGAGAGGTTGGCTTGGGGACTGGTGCCGCTGTTGGCCGGGGTTGTGGCCGTCACGCAAACGTACCGCATTTGGACGCGGGCCTTCATTCGACGCCGGAACGCATGGCTGGCGGGCTGCTTGATAGCTCAGATTGTCATCGCAGCAGACTTGATGCTTTACCTGAAGTTCCACGGGCGACAAGATGAGGCAATCGACTTGCACTGGAACGACGAACCGGGCGTCTTCAGTTGGGGGAAAGGTGAGGTCAGAGTGCCGGTTGGATTCACTTACAAAACACAATTGGGGATAGACACCTTCGTAGGGCACTTCACGTCACCTAATGGAAGACTCGTGATTCAATACGACATTGGGGAACTTGCGGCGGAGCACGGAGGGATGGGCCGGTCAGAATGGCTAACCAACGGCTCTCGCGTCAGGATAGGCCGCACCGTGTATACCGACGACAAAGGCGGTACCCAGCATTTCTTCAAAGTGTCGTTTCCAGACTCCGGATGCGCTAACTTCTCGTTGGCGTCCACCAGTGAAAGGGACGCAGCCGTGATTCTGGATATTGCAAAGAGCTTCCAGCCCACCGGGACACGGGCCTCCTGGCTGCGCCCGTTCCTACCGGAAGCTCTCAGATCCGACTGCCGATATCGATTCAAGATTCCAGGGACGTAGGCGCTCCATGAAGACATCCGTGGTCATGGGGCCATCAGGCATACCGTCAGGCCCTGCCTCAGAAAGTCAGCGGATCTAGCACGCGGGCATGGGCGCGGGGAGGTTTCTGGTGCCGACAATGCTGCTGCACGACGGCGCACTTCCGCCGGTTTGGACGATCGAACCGCAGAAGAAGCGGACGAGCCTCCCCGTTTCCGGGGCCGCATGGGCAGTGGACGTCCTGGTCTGACACGCCGACTACTTCATAAGTCCATTCAACACTGTTGGTTCCAGAATTCCATGTTGTCCGGTTTTAGGCCTACCTGCTATCGCAGAGATGCTCACCGCGCCGGCCACACTCCTCGCCGGTCACGCTGTCATGATCTTCGTCTGGGATCTACGGACGCCCACCGCTGGGACCATGAGTCGTGAGCAGGTGTCTGTCTACATATGCACTGGAGCTTCGTTGTGTCCATTCCGGCGTGGATCGCGTTCGCGACTTGTCAGGTGACGACGCCGGAGCCGGATTGTCGGCCGACGTTCACAATGAGCGTTAGTGTGAAGCAGAGTACAGTCGCTCCAGGCACTGAGCTGATGGTTGACGTCGAAATGACGAATACGTCGAGCAGGGAAATTGAGTTGATCAGTGTCTCGGGTCCACCGCTGTATGTGTTCACCGTCCTCGACCGGAACGGCAGGGCGGCCCCGCTCACGTCGCTGGGAGAGGCTGTCGTCAGCGGGAAGGCCTGCTACAAGGGCAAGAGTGGAGAGACGCGTTGCTTCTTAGGAGGTAGCACTTTCGGGCATCCAGTTGTTCCTGGCGCCAACTTGCACGACGTGTTTGCGCTTTCCAGCTGTGTTGATTTGAGTCAACCGAATCAATACTCGGTCCGGTTGGAACGCCCCGATCCTTACACCAAACTGACAGTGCGGTCCAATACAATTACGCTGACCGTCGCGGACCGAAAATAGAACTCGCTCAACACCGCACAGTTGGTCGGTTACCGGGCCGCAATCCTCGGGGAGAAGTGGGGTGGCAACTGGCGGGCTGCCGCGGCTGAGGGGTTCCTCAGGCGCACCGATGAGGGATATTCACCGGGTGATTTGATTTTTGGCTACCACAGCCACACCCGGTGCGGACTACAACTCTGTGGTAGCGCACGCCCCCCGATCGTCCGTGCACGAGACAGGAGTCTAGTTTGTCGATGAGATGCGATCAGGCACTGGCATTAGCGTGCTTCCGTCCTGGTGGCTTCCGCTCCAGTCCTTCGCCGGTGAGGCCGGAGAGAGTGACGGGCTGGCGATCTGGAAACTCCGCGACGAGAGAGAGTGCGCCGCCCATGGCTTCCACGGGCACTCGACGGCATCGATTCTCAGGGCATTGTTGCAGTTCGGGAGATCAGGGCCTTGGGCTTCAAGCTGAGTCGTGACCTCAGCTAATCTACGAGGCAGCGCTGGTACATGTCCAGAATGCCTTCCGCGCGACGGCAACGTGGTGTCCGACCCGTGGCCGCAATCATCGGATGCGAGCATGAGTACAAAATTCGGAGGGTGCTATCCTTTGTGCGGACGATTCCTTGCTGGGATTTAGCGTAAGGGAGGTAGAGTTGAGAACGTTGTTTGGCGTGTGGGCAGCCTTTGTGCTGGTTGGATTACAAGCCGCATCTGGTCAGGAAACACCGTGGCTAACCGAAGAGCAGGCTCGTGACGTTGCGGCCGCAGCGATCTATTCCGTTTATCCTCAGCCCTGCTACAGCACATATCGCAACGAGCGGCTCGAAAGCCTTATCGTCGATCTTCGACGGAATCCTATAGCCGGCAATCGTCTCAACACTCCCGTGTATTTCTATCGTGTTGCCAGTGATGCCTGTGAGTACGTCGTCGTGAAGGAGGGCAAGCCCGTTCGAATGGTTCAATTTACAAATGATTGCTGCGAGTACGGAATGGTTGCCGTGGATCGTGTCACGACCAGAAGTTACTGGTTTACCGGTGAGCGAAGAGCGGACATTTTCAAGCAGTTCGCTCGGGACGAGCAGATCCTACACGATTCGTCCAAGTCCATCCTGTTCATCACGCTTTACCGCGATCTTGTGTGGGGTGAATCCAGGAATAATGAAACTGAGAGCCTAAGACAGCTACGAGAAGTAGCTCAGCAGAACTTTCAGTCCGCTTACTCACCATACGAACAAGACAACGCGTGGCAACGGAAACTTGAGCGTTGGTGGCAGCACTTTCAATCAGCTGCACCGCAATTGAAGCTAGAGACTACATACGAGGTCACTGGCGAAGGGACGAAGGTTCGGGGGTATGCTTTCAAGGGATTCGAGTTGACGACTCCCCGG
This sequence comes from Paludibaculum sp., assembly GCA_049841055.1. Classification (GTDB taxonomy): domain Bacteria; phylum Acidobacteriota; class Terriglobia; order Bryobacterales; family Bryobacteraceae; genus Paludibaculum. Next base: position 10,930 of record JASGIE010000141.1, read on the forward strand.
AGCGACCCGCCCCCCAAAGGTACACCTCGAGTGTATCAGTGGACGCTTTTGGTTAAGCCGGATGGAATGGTTGAGCGACTGCCCCCAAAAGTAATCTACTCCGCCCGCTGACTTGATGCGCCGCAGTTCGTTGGCGTGCGGCGATAACGAAATGCGGACGGGTGCACGTTCGTGTCCCCTGAGGCCCTGGCCGACGCAGAAGCATCCGGCAGGATCCTTGGCAGGAACAGATGTCATCCGCGGGCGGGTTGCGTCAACTTGACTGAAGATTGAGCGACTGCTGTCTGGGGGCTCGGTTGAAGACGCGTCGGGTCCGTGGCCCGCTTACTAACGTGCGCGGTTCGCAGTGGGGACCACTCCCTTGCGGTTGTGGTTCGTTGCGACTTTCTGCGCTTTGGCGGGCTGGAGGGGCGTTGATGGCGCGTGGGTGAGTCGCGGCTCGCGGGACTTCGCCGCAGACGGCTAACGCTTCTTGCCGCCGACTCCGGGCGCGGCTGTGATTTGCTTCATCCAGGCCGCGATCTGGCGTTCGTCGAGGTCGTCCAGGGATTCGAGTTCCACGCCCCGCGTGGACTTGCCCATGGCTACCGGCGTGATTGGCGGTACCGGCTTCAGGGTCGCGCCATTTACGAACATGAGCTTGACGTGATTGGCGAAGCCACCGCAACAAAAGCACCAGCCGTCGCCGACGCCGTAGTACGACATGCCCCACTTCACGGCGCGCTGCAGGCCGGGCAGCGTCTTCGCCGCCAGGGCATCGACTTTTTCGGCGATGCTGCGCTGCGGCTGCGGGAGGCTGGCGATGTAGGCAAAGACCGGTTTGTCGCCTTCCGCTGCTTTCGCGGGGCTGGCTTTGCCGGTGACCATGGAGTCCGGGAGTGCCGTGGCCGCTTTGGCTTGGGCCGCCGTTTGCTTTGCCGGTTTCCGGAGTGTGGGCTTGGTGGTCGTGGCTGCCTTGCGGGTGGGCATGGTCGTCTCCTATTGATCCTAGGTCTGTTGGCTTGCCTCCAGTTTAGGCTGAACTGGATCGAATCGAGCTGGCTGGGCCGAGACGAGAGCGGTGGCGGCAGGCGGAGATGGGGAGGGGCTGTGGGGCCATGGGTTTGGCACCTTATCGGGAACGGATGGCATCCGCGGGCGTGACGCGTCAAGATGACTGGCGATCGCGCGGCTTCTGTTTGGGGCACTCGGTTGAAGAGGCGGGGGCTGTCCGTGGCCCGCTTACTGACGTGCGCGGTTCGCAGCGGGGACGCCTCCCTTCCGGTCGGCAGTCGGAACCGCCTGTCATCATCGATGTCCCGGTTGATAAACCGGAAGGAATGTCCTCGTTCCGCTTGGCTCAGATGTGGGATTCACTCTGCCAGGGAGGCTCCTTTCCCTTCTCTCAGCGCGATCTGATCGTATAGTCGCCATGCCTGGGACTTGCCGCACGTCACGTCTGCCGGTGGAGACGGGGAGGAGGCGGCCGGATTCTTGACTTCCGGTCCATCGGCTGTGTTATCTTCACGGGGCCACGAATCCAGCGATGCCGGGCGCAGGGGGGGCAAACCGGCTGGCCGGCCGCTTTGGTGTTCGGGTTAGGCCGGACCAATCAGGAGAAGCCAGACATGCAGAACGAAGCTGATCTCAACTCGCCGGAATCCAGGAAAGCGGTCTTCCGGGCCTTAGTGGATCTCTATGCCGCTGGAGACGTCTCGGCGCTGGATCAAGTGATCCCGCCCGATTATGTCGGGCACACTTCGGCGGGTGACCGCGACCGGGAAGGATTCCTTCAAAGTATCCTGTTCTTTCACAACCTGTTTATCTATGCGAAGGACTCGTTTCGAGTCGAAGATCAGTTGGTTGACGGCGAGAAGGTCGTTACCAGGATGACGGCTAACGTCAGATCGCGAGAAACGGGTGAGCCCGTCACGCTACTGGGTATCAACATCGCTCGCATTGTGGACGGCAAGATCGTCGAAGAATGGAATACGTGGGAGCAACTCAAGATCCCGCAGGCCTAGAACGGGAAGCGTTAAGGATGACCTGGCGCTAAAAACTCACAGAGCTCCAAGGAATAGACGCTGTGAGGACGGATCCAGGGCACCGGCCGATGGGCTATTTCCTTTCGCAAGCGCGATGACCTTTCTGTTCTGCTGGGTGGAAGCAGGGGGCTGCGAGTTGACGCGCGCCCATCAGGATCCGGTTGTGCTGAGAACCGGAGATTTCGTCTTCATTCGGACCTCGTCGCCGTTCAACCTGACATCGGATCCAGAACTGGAGCCGGAGGACAGCGAGACCCTTGTCGCAGCGACAGGAAGCACCGAGCTTGTGCTGGGTGAGACGACGGGGCGGTGCACCCGGCTCCGCTGCGGCCGCTTCGTCTTCGACACACCCAACGAAGCTCTGCTGTGGAGCTTCCTTCCGCCGCTCATTCACATCGCGGCGGATCAGCAGATCTCCTGGCGGTTGCGATCCTTGCTCAGCATGAACGACGCCGAAGGGCAGCATCCAGGACCTGGCAGCGATCTTGTCGTTAGCCGCCTGATGGAACTGACCCTCCTGGAACTGTTGCGGAGCGAGCTGCCGAGGCTGAAACCGGGGATAAAGGGTCGGCTCTCGGGTCTGGCCGATCCAGTCATCGCGAAGTCACTGACAGCGATGCATCGCGACGTCGCTGGCCAGTGGACTGTGGCGGAGCTCGCGCGACTCTGCGGTGTCTCGCGATCCACGTTTGCTGCCCGGTTTCGGACGGTGATGGGGCTCGGTCCTATTGAGTATCTGGCGAACTGGAGAATTGCCTTGGCGAAAGACGAACTTTCTCGCGGAACGAAGACTGTTGGAGAGATTGCGCTGTCTGTGGGGTTTCAGTCTTCGAGCGCCTTTAGTACGGCATTTAGTCGGGCGGTGGGGTGTTCGCCTAAGCGGTTTGGGGGCGGGGAGGGAACGCATGAAGTACCTTGAAGGTATGACCCTTGTGCGTCAGCCGCAGTGCGCTCAACGTACGTAACGACCGTCGGAACCGCGTGTCATCATCGGCGCCGGTTGTTGAATAGGAAGGAATGGCCCGCTCCGCTTGTCTCAGCTGAGGGGTTCACTCTACAAGGACGTCTCTTGTCCTCTTTCCCAAGATCCACTTGATCGTGAAGCCGCCATGCCGGAGACCTGCCGCAGGTGTCGTCGGCCGCTGGCATCGGGGAGGAGCCGGTCGTATTCCGTTAAGTCGACCGAACGCGCCAACTTCCAAGTGGGGTGTGATCCAGGCCTAATCCGACCACGTCTCCGAGATGGCGACAACCCGCTCATGTGATTTCCGTGCACGGTATCTCTCGTTTTCACCGTAGAATGCCGCCTATTCCGTCGATCCGTAAACGCGCTCAGGATACTGGCGCGTGTACCGAATCCACGCTCTGTAGATTACAGATTCAGCCGGCCCAAGGTTGTCTACCGCCCACGCTCGTCGGTCGATTGCGTCACCATGTTCTTTCAGGCCCGCCCGCTCCAGAATTTCGTAGGGGTGCCCGTCAGTATCTGACCGCTTCGCCAAGAGGGGTAACATCAAATCCCTCGCTTCCACAAAGCACCGAGCAAGCTCGTGCAGGCCCAATTCGCGGAGTCCGGCCTCAGTCTCTGCCACCAATCCGGGCTCCCCGAAGTTGCCAAAGTGCCACGTAATGCTGTCTAGCGTAAGACTGATATCCAACCAATGGGTCGCTGCCATCGCTCTGAGTCCCGGAGGAAGGAGCGCAATGTTGCGTGCAAAACTGCCGTCATCGCCGTAGGGATCGCCCAGCGCGCGGGCAGTGAGAAGTTCTTCAAGGTCCTTCTTCAGGCCCTCATCGTTTTTTTCCAAGGCCGGCCAATTTCGACGGGAATCCATAGATCAAGTTTATCGCCAGATCCACTCCAGCCCGCGAAGTCCCAGGGCAGGTCCACTTTGACGCAAAACGCCCATCTCGCGGAGTTGGTTGCGGAGCGCCCCGCCGCGGCGTGCTCACTGGGACATTTGAGCGGAACGGCGACCATACGGCCAGGTGGATTGCTTCCGAGTAGGCGACAATACACCCAGACAGACTGGATACATCCCAGAGCGCCACTCCGTGGGCTGGAGAAGCCGGGGCGTCCTGATGTGTCTTTCTCGTATTTTGATCGAGTAATTCAGGGCGGCGGATTCCTGTATCCCGTCGACTTCCGACGCTCCTGCGATTTTTGCACTGCGCGACCGTCATGCACCGGTGCTCAAGACCTCAAGTCCACCTGAGCGAGGAGTCGAGCACGCGACTTTGGTGAATGATGCTGTGGCCGCCGGTGAAAAGGGACTAAGGCAGAAGCGGCCTGCCAATCGCCACGGCCGATGATGGGTGCTTTTGCGGCAAAACTGGGGAGTGACAGACCAGGACGTCCCCCAGTCCACGATAAATCAGACGATCGGCGCGGATACGGAAGGCGTGTAGGTGTGCGTTCCGTGCTGAGAGGTGTGGTGAGTCGCTCCGGGTGTAACGAAACGAAAATCCGAGGCATTCAGATGAGGTAGTGCCTAGAAAGGTACAGAATTCTAACAGAAACCCGCCTGAGATGGGCCAGGATACCCTCTTCCTTTGACCTATAATCAAAGCTGGATGAGCGCATTGGATGTTCTCGACAGCTAACGATCTAGCCGTCTGGATCAAAGTGCACAGGAAGAGCGTTTCTCAAGTGAAGGGGCGACGGTGGCGACAATAACAAGGCTGGTGTTAAGGAACTTCAAGCGGTTCAGGTCGCTTGAGATCGAGTTTGACCCTGAGCTGAACATCTTGGTCGGTGGCAATGAAGCCGGGAAGAGCTCCGTTCTGCAGGCATTGGATATCGTGCTCAGCGCAAGTAGGAGTAAAGTGGAAGCGCTGGGGCTCGAGACTCTATTCAATTCGGATTGCATTGCAGAGTTCTTGGCTGGCGAGAGGAAAACTGAGGACCTGCCCAAACTCTTGGTGGAAGTGTACCTCGACGGGATTGACGACCAACACGATCTAGATGGAAGAAACAACAGCAAGGGCGTAGACTGTGTCGGCTTGAAAATGGTGTGCAAGCCTGTTGACGAGTACACAAAAGATATTAAGGCCATCTTAATGGAAAACCATGAAAGTTTTCCCTTTGAGTACTATGCCATCCTTTTTCAGACATTCACGGACCATAGCATCTTGCCGTACCAGAAGCCCCTCAAGCATTTCCTCATCGATAGTTCTCAAATCAACAACGAGTATGCAACGCGCGAGTACACGCGCTCTATGTATGCTGCAAGCGCAACCGTTGCTCAGCGCAACCGTCATAACTTCGAATACCGCAAAGCAAAAGCGAAGTTCAAGCAGGATGCCTTTAAGGAAATGAATGAGGCCGTCGACACCTACCAGTTCGATGTTCGCACTAGTCCGAAAGCCAATGTCGAAACGGATATTATTATCACAGAGGGGGATATCCCGATCGAACGCAAGGGCAAAGGTCGACAGTGCTTTATAAAGACTGAGTTCGCCCTACGTAACCGGGAGCAAGCACTCGACGTACTTCTGCTCGAAGAGCCCGAGAACCACTTGAGCCACGTCCACATGCGCAAGCTCATTGAGCGCATACGCGCATCAGAGAAGAAGCAGCTCTTCATCGCTACTCACAGTAGTTTTATCGCAACGAGGTTGAACCTCAAAAAAGTTCTGATATTGAGCGAGGAGTTTCCATCGCGAACGGCTTCCCTCAAACACCTCAGTCAAGAGACTGCAGAGTTCTTCATGAAGGCTCCCGACAACAATCTCCTAGAGCTTGCGCTTTGCAAGAAAGCAATCCTTGTCGAAGGCGATGCCGAATTCATTTTGATGGACGCTCTCTATAAGAATAGTGCCATTGGTGCCTCCACTGACGCAGATGGTGTCCATTTGATCTCTGTGGACGGGACGAGCTTCAAGCGTTATCTGGAACTGGCCAAACTCCTTGGTATCAAGGTCGCAGCCATTCGTGACAACGATGGCGACTACCGTGCGAAATGTGTGGCCAACTACGCTGACTTCACCTCGGATTCTATTAAGATTTTTGCTGACGCCAACGACGCGCGGCACACCTTCGAAGTTTGCATGTACCAAGACAATAAGGCTATCTGTGATAGCCAGTTTCTAGCGGGCCGCAAGAAGCTGACGGTAGAAGAGTACATGCTAGATAACAAGACGGATGCTGCGTTCCAATTGCTTGAGAAGAAGAGAGCGGAGCTTGTTGCTCCGAAGTATATTCAAGAAGCTGTAGTATGGATAAGAGCGTAATTCTCGCTGTTGCTGGTTCCGGCAAGACCTCCCGCCTCGTCGCAAACCTTGATGAGAAACAGCGCTTCCTCATCATCACGTACACCGAGTTGAATTACGACAATCTACGTCTAAAAATTATGCGGAGGTTCGGCTACTTTCCTTCGAATATCACGCTTTATACCTACTTCCGGTTTCTGCATGGTTTCTGCTATCGTCCATTTCTCCGTTCGAGCAAAGACACTAAGGGCCTGACGTTCAAGCGCCCCCCGGAGTTCCCGAAGTACAAATTGACGGATGACAGTCGCTATATGTCCTCCAGTCGGCGGCTCTATGCCAACCGGCTAGCTAAATTTATTGAGCAGTCCAATCTGATAAGTGCTGTCATAGCACGCATGGAGAAGTATTTCGACGTATTCTTCGTAGATGAAGTCCAAGATTTCGCGGGATACGATTTTAGTTTCTTGATGGACATCAGCGCCGCTAATCTGAATGCAACATTCGTCGGCGACTTCTTTCAGCATACGTTTGACACAAGCCGAGACGGAATTGTGAATGCCAGCCTCCATGACGATTACGCTGCCTACCAAAAACGGTTCAAACGTGCTGGATTAAAGGTGGATACTGATAGCCTCAAGACGAGTCGCCGATGCAGTAAAACTGTCTGCGACTTCATCACTCAAAAAATTGGCATCTCTATGGAGGCTTTTGATGAGCGGCACAGCATCGTTAAATATGAAGATGAACCTGCAGCGGTGAATGCAATCTATGAAGATCCGAATATAGTTAAGCTTTTCTACAATGAGCACTATAAATATGCCTGTAATTCCCAGAACTGGGGGGTGTCGAAAGGAGTAGACCTGTATCAGGATGTGTGTGTGGTCCTGAATCCAGGCAATGTGATCGCTTGGCATCGCGGAAGCTTCCGCGACATTAAGGCCCAAACACGCAACAAGCTCTATGTTGCCTGCTCAAGGGCAAGAGGGGATCTAGTGTTTGTCCCTGAAGCACTACTCAAGACTCACAGGCGATCCTAGGTGGTCGTCTGGAATGACGACAGCGTCGTTATGCGACGTGTCCTTTGCATGAGATGTCAACATTGGGTTATCGGAAGTCGGCTTGTATGTGCCGATTCCTGCGGAAAACGCGCAGACGGGGACTTGACTCTGCGGTTGCTGAGGTTGACGGTCCACTTTCTGGTGGCGTCATCCGGTTGCGATCCGTCCTCCGCGATCCCGATCGGAACTGCGCGCCGAACTGGCCTTCCCGGGTCTGTGATTCCTTGAGGGGCTGGGTAGGTATCCTCAATGCCGGTCGAATGCAATCACCAGGAGTGGCTCCAGTTCTGCCTTACTTCGTACCTCGCCAGCCCCCCCACGCAAAACAGGCGGCCACCCCCATCAGGGACCGCCGCCCGTTTTCCAACTACTCTCAGTCTCGCTACGCCAGTTGGTGAATCAGCCCGTACACCGGCTTCAGCGTCGGGTACAACACACTGAACACCTCGTACCCGCGATCGTAGGCCGCCGATTCGTGCACGCTGGGGATCAGGCAATCCTTCTCCTTCACCGCCGCTTCGCACAGCTCTTCCACGTTCTTGTACTCACCGGCCGAGGCCAGCGCCAGGAGGGCCGCGCCGTAGGCCGAGCCTTCGGAATTCTCCAGCGTCGAAATGCCGCGCCGGAAGATGTCGGCCAGCATTTGACGCCAGAAGAGGCTCTTCGCGCCGCCGCCCGAGGCTCGCACGGCGTTTACGTCGACGCCCATGCCTTCGATGACGCCCAGGCAATCCTTCAGGCTGTAGCTCACGCCTTCGATGATCGACCGCACCAGGTCGCCTCGGCCATGCTTGGCCGTCAGGCCGATCCAACCGCCACGCGCGATCGGATCGAGGTGCGGGGTCCGCTCGCCCATCAGGTAAGGCAGCCAGTACAGTCCGTGGGACAGCGGAGGCGCCTGCTGGGCTTCGGCCACCAGCGCGTCGTAGTCCATGCCTGTCGTGAAGTGATTGCGGAACCACTGCAGGCTGAGGCCCGCTCCCTGGGTCACGCCCATCACGTGCCATTTGCCGCGCACCGCATGGCAGAAGGTGTGGACCCGGCCCGTCGGGTCGTACTGCGGGCGGTCCAGGTAAGCGAACACCACACCGGATGTGCCGATGGTGCAGGAGGCCACGCCGCTCTTCACAATGCCGTTGCCGATGCCGCTGGCCGCCTGGTCGCCGGCTCCGCCGACCACCGGGGTTCCTTCCTTCAGCCCGGTCGCCTTGGCCGCGGCTTTGGTGATCGTGCCGCTGACGTCCACCGACTCCTTGACGTCGGGCAGCAGCGAGGAATCCAGCTTCAGCCGCTCGATCATCGGTCCCGACCAGCGGCGCGTCACCACGTCCAGCAGGCCCGTGCCTGATGCGTCACTCACTTCCGTGGCGTGCTCGCCCGTCAGCTTGAACCGCACGTAGTCCTTGGGCAGGAGCATCTTCTTCGCTTTTTCGAAGTTGGCCGGTTCATTGTCGCGCACCCAGAGCAGCTTGGGCAGCGTGAAGCCGGTCAGCATCGGATTGGCGGTATGCGCCACGACGTTGGCCTTGCCCACGGTCTGGTTGATGGAGTCCACCTGCGGCTGGCTGCGCTGGTCGCACCAGATCAGAGCCGGACGGACCACTTCATTCTTTTCGTCGAGCAGAACCAGGCCGTGCATCTGGCCGGACAAGCCCACGGCCTTCACTTCCGCGCCCGAGACGCCCGCTTCCTTGAGAACGCCCTGCACTGCCTTCTGCGCCGCGGCCCACCAGTCTTCCGGACACTGCTCGGCCCAGAGGGGCCGCTCCATCTTCATCTCTTCGTGAGGTGCCGTGAAGCCCGCCTTCACCTTGCCTTGTGCATCCACCAACAGGGCCCGGCTGCCGCCCGTGCCGATATCAATTCCAAGCCAATACATAGTGATGAATCCTTTGCTAAGTCTCTGCGCGCTTCAGCTCACCCGAACACTGGAAAGGCAGGCAGGCCGCGCCATACAGGCCTGCTTCACCGCCAAGAGTCGCTTTTTCGATCCTTGTCTTCGTATTGCGGTAAGTGAAACTGCTTCTCCCACTTCCCGGAAGATCGCCGGGGCAAACAAATCCCATGCCGGCAGCGGTCCGCCGCTCAACAGGTACAACGGAAAATTGAAGATGTTGATGAGGTTGCCGATGGCGATGCCCAGGGCGGTGCCCATCAGCTCAAAGACGTGGCGGGCTTTCTTCGCATCGTCGCCTTCGCCCATCGCGATCTGGTGGATGTCCTTCGAGGTCGGGTTGTCGCCCAGGTGCAGCAGGCGGCCCATGGAGGCCACAGCCGTCGCCGACGCGTGCTTCTCCAGGCAGCCCTCGTTGCCGCAGCCGCAGGGATTCCCGCCGGGAATCACGGTCATGTGGCCGAGTTCCGCGGCCATGCCCACGAAGCCGTGGAGGATGCGGCCATCGGAGATGATGCCGCCGCCGATGCCCGTGCCGAGCGTCAGCAGAACGAGGTCGTCGACATCCCGGCCGGCGCCGAGCCACTTCTCGCCCAGGGCGGCGGCGTTGGCGTCGTTCTCGAGGATCACCGGCTTGCCCAGTTTCTCGCTCAGGTCGTCCCGTAGCGGGAAGCCGTCGAAGGCGGGCAGGTTGTTTGAGCCGACGATCAGGCCCTTTTTTAGCTCGATAAAGCCTGGGACCGCGACGCCGATCCCGGAAAGCCGGTCCTGCCCGAACTCGTCCCGCAAGGCCCGGATGGCAGTGACGATGTCCTCGATCACGGCCTCGCGGCCTTCGCGCAAGTTCGTCTTTCCGGAGATCTTACCTAGTTGTTGTCCGTCGGAATCGATGGCGGCGGCCCGAAGGTTCGTGCCCCCCAGGTCCACTCCAATCGAGTAGCGGTTCGTCGTCACCATGAAGCCGCATGATAACAAACTCGATGGTCCGAATTTAATCGGACCCGTGAATCCTGCTATTTTGCGGCGGTTTGACTGCTCACGTTCAGCGCCCTTGAGCAGGAAGGCGTAGTCGAACGCGGTCTCCTTGAATCGCTCATAGCGGCCCGAGGCCCGAAATTGGCCCGCTCCCATGTTGGTCTTCAGCAGGAGCAGATTGTCCCCCTTCTTCATCGTTCGCAGCTTGGCGACCCACTTGGCCGGCTCCCAATAACTTACTCGCGGATCGTTCAATCCGGCTGTGACCAGCATGGTCGGGTAGGTCTGGCGCTCCACGTTGTCGTAGGGGGAGTAGGTGCGCATGTACGAGTAGTACTTCGGGGTCGTCCGGGTTGCCCCATTCCTCATACTCGCCAACGGTCAGGGGCAGGGAGGTGTCAGATCATCGTGCTGAGCATGTCGACGAAAGGGACCTTGGCGACGACCGCGCCGAACAGGTCCGGCCGCAAGTTCACTACGGCGCCCATCAGCAGGCCGCCCGCACTGCCGCCCAGAATGCCCAGTTTCTTCGGCTGCGTATAGCGGCGGGCGATCAGCATCTGTGCCGCTGGCAATGAAGTCAGTGAGGTATGCGGCTTGTTCAGCATGCGGCCCGCTTTCATGCCAGGGCTCGCCGAGGTCGCCCCCGCCACGGATGTGGCGCAATTGCGTAGACGAAGCCGCGGTCGAGGAGGTCGAGGTCGTTCCACGCTGAAGGTGGGATCGGACGAAATCCCATACGCGCCATATCCATAGAGAAGGCAGGGATTCGAACCGTCCTTCACCAGGCCTCTTGCGGGAAACTGACAGAAATAGGAATGAGGGTCCTCGTCACCTGGCTTTCCCCATTATCTGTTCGCTGACGTAGTTTTCGGGTTTGAAGCCGCCCAGCACAGCCTGTTGTTTGACCAGAGTGCGCTGACGCAGGGTTCATGTCGTAGTCGAACACCGAGGGTGGCGTCACCAGGCGGTGTAGTTGAACTCGTAGTACCGGGCGTGTCGTATTCGAAGCCACCTCCGCCCTTGAGGGTGTAATCCGGCTCCGGCATGTAGACGAGGTGCTCCTGCCCGTCGGAAAAACGACGGACGAACAGGCGCAGCAGGTCCTGGGCCCGTTCAGTCACCACCAGGTGATCGGAGTAGGTGTCGACGTCCTCCAGGGTTACGTTCCTTGCGGGCGGCGATGATCTCCTTGCGGGCTTCGGGGTGGGCGATGGGTGCTTCCATCAAGCGGAAGGTCTTTGCTCCTTCGCTGGTGCGGATATACCAGTTGCTGCCGTGATCCGTCACCTGGTACTCGACATCCTGGATCCGCTCGTATAGCCGGCTGAATTTGCCATCCGGCTGGTCCGCACGCAGACACCAGACTTCGGAGGTGGTCTGGCTGTCGCTGTCGATCAGCAGGTAAGCCTTGCTGCGCGTCTTGCTGATTGCTACTTCAAACCGCTCGTCGGTTTCGTGGAACACCTCTACGTCGGTGGCGGCTCCCAGGGTGTGGCGGAATACCTTGAAGGGGCGCTTCGATTCGTTCAACACGTTGTAAAACAAAGTCTTGTTGTCAGCGGCCCACTCCACGCTGTAGTAGGCGTTTCGGATCTGGTCCGGCAAAAGTTGGCCGGTTGTCAGGTCCTTCACATGCACCGTGAAGGTCTCGTCGCCCGAGGTATCCGTCCCGTAGGCGAGCAGTTTCTGGTCCGGACTCACCGAGAACGTGCCCACCTGGAAGTACTTCTGCCCGGCGGCCAGGGCGTTTCCGTCCAACAGGACTTCCTCCGGACCGCTCGCGCCCTTGCGGCGCAGATAGACCGGATACTGCTTCCCTTTCAATGTCCGTGTGAAGTAGAAGTACTCTCCGTGCCTTACCGGGGCTGAGGTGTCGTCTTCCTGGATGCGCCCTACGATCTCCAGGTGCTGTTCGGATTCTATCGTGTTTCCCTATTAACCTT
>JASGIE010000142.1:0-9518 GCA_049841055.1 Paludibaculum sp.
TTAGCGCCCGCGCGTGGCGCGGCGGTGCGCGATCTCCTGCGCGCAGATCGGCGTGGCGTCAATGCCCCTTCGCGGGCAGAGGTCGACATCGACGATCTGGAAGTCGTCGGGTCCTGTCCCCGCCGCAGATCATCAACGGCGCCTTCTACCGGACCGCGGCAGACCACGTCTTCCCGCCGAAGTTTGCGGACGACATCCCCTTCAACGGCGATGGCCTGATCTCGATGTTCCGGTTTGCGGACGGCAGGGTCGGCCTGAAGAGCCGCTATGCGCGAACGGAGCGCTGGAAGGCCGAGCGCGGCGCCGGCCGCGCGCTGTTCGGCAAGTACCGCAATCCGCATCTGGATGACGACAGCGTGCGGGGGATGCCGCGTGACCTGGCCAACACCAGCGTGCTGGTGCACGGCGGCGTGCTGCTCGCGTTCTGGGAGGGCGCGTTGCCGGTGGCGATGGATCCGGTGACTCTCGGGACGCTGGGCCGGTGGGATTTTCACGGCACGCTGAAGAGCCGCACCTGCTTGGTCCACTGTGCCATCGATCCGGTGAACGGCAATCTCGTCGGTTTCGCATTCGCCGCCCGCGCGGAGTTCGACACAGCTCCGCAAGATACGCGGGAGCATGAATCCCTCGCTCCCGCCATTTCAGTCCTTGGCTGGGCAGGCCAAGGGCCACCGATTGCCACCATATTGACAAACCGACCAGATGGTTTGTCAATAGCAGGATGGGCATTCCTGACAAAAGAGCGGGCCAGGGCGTACCCCGAATCGCGAGCGCACCGAACGGTCGCGCCGCGCCATCCTCGACGCGGCCGCTCCGATCTTTGCCGAGCGGGGTTTCGCGGCTTCGCTCAACGAGATCATCCGCGCTTCCGGCCTCACCAAGGGCGGCTTCTATTTCCATTTCCCCTCAAAGGCGTCTCTCGCCCTGGCCGTCTTGACCGACTACCAGGCGCGGTGGGCCGCCAAGGTGATGGCGGAGGTCAAACGTCATCGTCGCGCAGTCGACAGGTTGTTCGCCGTCCCCCACATCCTCGCGCGGTTGGCACAGCAAGGCGAGGGTCCGGTCGGCATGAGCCGCCTCGTCGACGATCTGGGGCGCGAGCCTGAGTTGAGGGATCAGGTTCCGGAGTCGCTGCGCCACTGGGTGCGGCTGACAGCCGAGCAATTCAGCGAAGCGCAGCAAGAGGGATCAATCCGCAACGACATCAGCGCCGAGCTGCTCGCCGAGGTCGCGGTGGGCGGATTCATGGGCATGCAGACCATGACACGGCAGTTGGGAGATGATGCCCTGGAACGCAGAGTGAAAGTGCTCATCGACGTTGTTCGGCGACTGACGGAGAAGCAGACAACAACGCGACGGAAGTCGCCATGAACGGAATTGCGCTCGCACTTCTCCTCCGGGCTGCTCGCGGGCGCGTTGGCTGGTGCTTCGGCACGTTGGAGGATCGCCTGGCTCGGCTTCGCCATGCTCACGCCGTTGGCTTTTGCCACCTATATGCTTTCTCCATTTCTTGTCATGCTTTCCGCTGCGATTGCTGGCGCGATTGCGGCGGCCGCTGTGCTTTGGGGAACGTTTCCGTTCATGCGGGTACTCGAGTTCCTGAACATCGCACTGACGGCGATGCTTTGGGGCATCGTTTTCGGCATTGCGGCCTGGGCTTGGCCCGCCAACAGCCCAAGCTGGGGCCTGCTGATCGTTCCGGCATCGGCGGTGCTGGTTTCGCTCGTTCCGGGCATCGTGTTCGGGCGGCAAGCGGTACCGCTCCTTCGGACACAGGAACGGGCGCTTGCGATTGTCCACATCGCCCGGCTCGGCCACGAACTCGTCGTCGTGGCGCTGCTTGGGCTTGCGGCGTCCCTTCCGGTTCTGCTCGGCGCGCAGGGGCCTGTGTCTTCGGGTACGTTGGTTCCCACGGGAGTCGGCCTCGCAATCCTGGTCGGCACTCTTTTCTTCGGCGCACGAAGCCGTGGGACGAGCGTTCGGTGTCAGGAAAGCCGGCCGTCGCTTCGCGTCGGGGCGGTTGCAGTGGATCGGCCGCCGCGAACCGGGGGCATGTTCGCCACAATGACGTCAGGCGAGGTTGCCGATGTCATCGGCGCTTACGCTCCCAGGGTTGCCGAAGCGGCCGCTCGCGGAGCGCGAGTGATCGTGATGCCGGAAATGGCCGCTGTCGTCGGCGGTCCAGATGTCAGTCGCTGGCGGTTGCAGTTGTCCGAGTGGGCGCAGGCTGCGCGCGCAATCATCGTCGCCCAATACTTCGACACCGATCAGCGACGGAATATCCTGGTGATCGTCAGCGAGAGGGGTGAGATCCTGGCTACTTACGACAAGCAGCATCCGGTGCGCGGCATCGAGCAAGGGCCGCCGGCGAAGATGCCGCCCGCTTTTCATGAAGGCGTTGCAGCGGTGTCCGGCGTGATCTGCTACGACCTGGACTATGGCGATTGGGTCCGGCCGGTTGCCCGGCGCGGAGGGATTCTTGCAGCACCCTCCAACGACTGGAAGGAAGTGGCCGATGCGCACAACCGCGTGACGGTTTGGGCGGCAGTCCTCGGCGGAGTCCCGATCATTCGTGCGACTACGCACGGCATTTCCAGTATCTTCGATGCGGCGGGGCGCATGATTGCGCACGCCTCCAGCTTCGATGGTCCAGTCGTGCTCGTGGCTGACGTGCCGATTGACATGGACACGCCGTCGGCAGCTTCTTTGTGAACGGGCTTCAATCGGTGAAGAGCGATTTCCCGGTTGCAAGAAATGATGAGCGCGTACAAATGGCACTCGATGAGCTGCGGAGGCGGCTGCCATGGTAAAGGGGCTCGATCTCTTGCCGGCAGGCCTTCGGCCTCGTCTCCTGCGATCCGCCGAAGTTCTCCCACTCGAAGCGCATGGAGGGCGTGTTCGACACGCGGTGCGACCATCCGGCGCTCATCGGACCGCTGTTACAAATTTTCACGATTCGCGGGCACCGCCCGAGCGTCCTGTCGGGAACAACCGCCGCTCCCCGCGGTCCGATCCCCCGGGGATCGCGCATCCGCGCGTGCCGGGAGACTGCGAATGACGGAGTCGATCGGGTCAGTTGCAGGGGTGTTGCAGCGGCGACGCGTGCTGCGGGCGCTGGGAATGTTCGGCGCCGTGGCGCTCGGCGGCTGCGGCGGCAGCGGGTCGGGCTCCGGCAGCAGCTCGTCCAGCTCGTCCAGCTCGTCCAGCTCCTCGGCCAGCAGTAATTCCTCCAGTTCCTCCAGTTCCTCCAGTTCTTCCAGTTCTTCCGTCTCTTCCGGCAGTAGCAGCTCCTCGAGCGGCGCCGGCGGAACCGCGCTGTGGGGCGATACGGGCTGGGATGGCACACCCACGTACAGCACCACGGCCACCGTCCAGTCCTTCGACGATTTCCTGGCCATCACGCTGCCCAGCAGCGGCAGCTACACGCTGCGGCTTCCTGCCGGCTGCAACAACACATCCGGCACCGTGAACTCCGTGTCTTGCTCCAGCGGTGGCGAAAGCGTCGCACTTTCTGCCTACCGCATGGGCAGGTACCAGGTGACCAACGCCAACTGGAAAGCCTACTGCGACGCCATGGGCATCACTTCCTATCCGTCCTACTGGAGCGGCGGCGGCTATCCGTCCGGCAAGGAGAACTGCCCGGTGTTGTTCATCTCCTACACCCAGGCCGTTGCGTACTGCGCCTGGCTGACTGAATACCTGGACAACGGTTACACCTTCTATGTGCCCAGCGAGGCCGAGTGGGAATGGGCCGCGCTGGGTGCCAACAGCACCTGGACATACCCGTGGGGCAGCAGCGCCGGCATCAGATACGACGCCGGCACCGGCACGTTCAGCAGCCTGCATCACAACTGCAATGCCGTGTGCACGGCCTTCGTGCTGAACTCCGGCATGAACACGCTGAGTTACTACGACGATGCGGTGGTGACGCAGGGCACCGGCTATGACGCCAGCACCGACACCGGCGTGCTCGGCGAGATCCTCTCGATGAACAGCAATGGTGGCGTCACCGGCTGGCAGTACGATTCCTCGGATTCCACCGCCAGCGGCTATTCCGCCAACGCGGATTTCGCCAATTCCGACCAGTTCCGCCGCCTGGTCTACACCTGGGGCGCCTACACCACGCCCGTGGGCAGCTACGAGAGCGGCAAGTCCTGGTCGGGCTGCTACGACATGGCCGGCAATGCGCATGAATGGACGTCCACCGTCGGTCTCGCCGAGAACGGCGTGGAGGCCGGCACCTACGTGAACATCGTGCGCGGCGGCTCCTGGTATGCCGTCAGCGCGACGAGCTGCATCATGCGCGGCGAAGGGCGTTCACCCAACGGCAAGTTCAACTCCGTGGGCCTGCGCATCGCCGCGAAGTAGCGGCCGATACTGCGAGAGCCGCCGCGTCCTTCGGGCCACTTGGAACCTGGGAGGTGGTCGTCTCAGCGCGAATACGTCACGCCGCCGATCAGCAGATTCTTCATCTCCGTATTCCAGGCGGCGCACAGCAAGTTTTCGACGCGGCCATTGTCGTAGCGCAGCTGCAGGCCATAGTCACTCAGCACATAGGTGCCACGATTGCCGGAGCCGTCCTTCGAGGAGCGGTTCGTCACTGCAATGTTCGACGAACCGGATCCACCATTGATGCCGCCGCTGGCCGTGGACGAGGAACCCGAGCCATCCGAATGGGAAGCAGCATTGGAAGAAAAATTCGCGCTGTTCTGCGCCAGCGTTCCGGAGCTGGACTGGCTGTAGCCGATGCGCTCGAAGCTGCCGTCGGGACGAAAGACGATGCTGCTGCGGCTGTATGTACCGCCGAGCAGTGCGGAGCCGGAAAAACTCTGGGTGGTATAGGTGGCATCGAGCCGTTGTCCGTCGCGCCAGCGTGGCAGCAGCTTGCCTTCGGCGCGCTCCCATTGACCCGGCTGACCGTAGTCGTCCTGACGCCGCAGTTCGAATCCGTCGCCCGCCTTGCGCCACTGTCCCCACTGCTGCGGCTCGAGCTGGCGCGACTTGTCCTTGTCCACGGACTCGGGCGCAAGGCGCTTGCCGAAGTATGCGCTACCGTCCTTGAGCAGCAGACGCGCTTCCTCGCGGAACTCGTATCCGCTGGCACCGGTGGCGCCGTAGCCATGGTGCAGCACGCCGAAGATCTGATCGGGACGGATGCCGTTTCCCGGACTGGCGATGATGCGTTCAGGGTCCACGTCCGCGCGGCGCATTCCGCCGCGGCTGTCCAGCGTCGAGGGCTTCAGCCGCGAGGTATCGCTGACGATGCGTGGCCTTAGAAGGCGCATCATCGAGCCAGGCAGGTCATCGAGCTCGCCCACCACGGTGATGGTCCGGCCCTCGTAGGGCGCAAGCTCGAGGCGGGGATTCACCAGAGTCCGCGATATGAACGGGCCATCCTCGCTGACCAGATACAGGTTGTCGCCGCGGCGCACCACCTTGCCCTGGACATACACCGGGCCGTGCGCGCGCATGGCCTGCTTCGCGTCGGCATAGCTGCCGGCGGCGCGCCAGGAGGCGGTCAGCGCCCGTATCTGGGCAGGCGTGTAGTACGTACCGCTGCCCGCCTCCACGGTGGCGTTGGCGGCGGCGGGCGAGGAAGCCACCGGTGCGGCGGCCGCCGGCGGGGCGCGTGTTGCGGACGATCCCGCATACAGCTCCGGATGACTGCCGCGCAGGTCGTACTGCGGCGACTCCCACAGATTGGCCGCGCTCCGGCAGGCCGCGGCCGGCTGGCCGGCATTGCGCATCTGCTCCCTGACTGTGGGCCGCAGGCTCTGGAATCCCTTCAGCATTCTGTCCCGCGTGCCGGCATCCAGCTGCCCCTGCAGCGCGTCGATGGACTGTGCCTTGCGCCAGGCGCGCCAGGTGGAATCCAGCGCCGCAGCATTCGGCGCGCCATGGTCGCGGCAATACTCCACGATGTATTCGGCACTGACGTCCAGCCCCAGCGCTTCGCCAATGGCCTGCGTGTCGGCGGCCGCGGCTGCGGTGCCCAAGCCGAAAAGAAGACTCGTTGTCACGAGAAGCCGGGCACGGCCCGGCAGGATCTGGTCAGCCAACTTCACTCTCCGGCAGCGGTCCAAGGAATTTCGTCACCAGCACTTTCGCGCCGCTGCTGGTGGCGAACGCCGCCCGCAGTTTACACCGCAACATGGAGAACACGAGGCGGTGGTTCGCCGAGACGGGTTCGGGAACGGGCGGCTCATCGGCGCGAAAAACGTACGAGCAGCCTTTCTCTTGGCTTCAGCACCAGGTCCACATGCGCCTCGGGCAGCGAATCTCCACCCGCCAGCGACAGATCGAACTGCTGGATCAGCCTCGCGGCGACCACGGCAATTTCCACCATGGCGAAGTGTTGTCCCAGGCAGAAGTGGGGGCCGGCGCCGAAGGGGATGTAGGCGCCCCGCGGAAGCACCGGCGCGCCAGGCATGAAGCGATCCGGCAGGAATGCCTCGGGCTGGGGAAAGTTCCGGGCGTCATGATGCAGGTGCCATATGGGAATGACGGTCATCGTTCCCTTGGGTACGTGCGTGTCTCCGATCTGCATATCCCGCAGCGCTACCCGGCCGAACAGGTGCGGCGGAGGGCGGGTGAGAGCCGCAAGGCCTCTTTCAGCGTGGCGTTGAGCAGGGGCAGGCGGGTGACATCATCGACGCCTGCCGTTTCTCGCCGTACCTGGTCGGCCACATCGCGATGCAGGGCCATCAGGCCGATCCACCAGGCGAGTGCGGAAGACGAGGTGTCGAAACCGGCGCCGAACAGCACGATGCAGTTGTCATGCACTTCCCGGGGCGAGAGCGCGGAGCGGGTTGTGTCCCGGTCGGCATCCCGCGCAGCAAGCATCATGCCCAGCACGTCGCCGGTCCGCTGTTGGTCGCGTTGCGCCGCACGTGCGGCGACGTGCCGCGCTATCAGGGTGTCTATGGTCTGGAGATGGCGGAGCTTCCGGCCCTGCCGAGATCGCGGCAGCCGGTCAGGGGCGCGACGGCAAGTAGCGTTACCGCAGTGCCCTGCGCCGAAATCGCGCGGATGGCAACCGAAATCGCATCGGCTTCCGCCCGCGAAGTGCGTTCCGAGACCGGCGTCGCGGATCACGTCCATGGTGATGCGCGTGGTGACGCTGTTCGCATCGACGTCCAGGCTGTCGCCGCGGCGGGCGGGAAGCTCGATGGCGATGCAGTCGTCCACGGCACCCCGCATCAGCGCGACATAGCCCGTGACGCGCTTCGGCGAGAAGCCGGGCGCGAGGATCCGGCGCTGGCGCTACCAGTCGGGGCCCTCCGTGGTCCGGACGTTCCGGCCGTTGAAGGATGCAAAAATCTCCAGCTGGCGTGGGTGGCGCATGAAGTCCGCATGATGGTCCGCCGGTATCCAGCGCGCGTCTTCCGGATCGAAGAAGTAGCAGATGCAGTTGAAGAGGATGTCGAGTTTCGCCACATCGCCCATTTCCTGCTGCAGCTGTCGGCGAGCGGCAGGAGGATCCCTGCGGATATGCGCGAGCAATGGCAGGCCGAGCGGGGATGTCCGCATCATCATCGCCTTGCCTTCCACCCCGGTGGAGGTGGCAACGCGTGCAGCAGCAAGATCGAATGCGGCGAGAAAGCGCTTCTCCAGGCTGGAGCCGGAATCGGCAAGCCATCCCGTTACGGCACTGAATAGCAGGTACTGGAAGCTCCAGGCGATCTGCGTTGCCGGCTGCTTCGACGTGATCTCTCCGGATTGCTGTGCGGTGTGGAACATGTGCGTGAGGATCTGCACGGTTCCGGTGTAGTCGTTCCCACCGCTCGCGGTTTCCGGCGACCACTGCCCTGGTTCACCAGGAAGCGGATGTAATGGGGCAGGTAGGTCTTGCGCGCACTGTGCCACGCGGCGGATTCGCGCAGCAGGTAGCGCATGCGCTCATCGAAGGTCCTGTACGCCGAGAGTGCGTCAGTGCGCTGCGCCATGTCGGCCGCGATGTCCTCGCGGAAGCGATGCGCGATCAGCGCCTCCTTGACCGGAAAATGGTTGTAGAGCGTGGCCTTGGCCACATCGGCCTCGGCGGCGATCTGCTCCATGGATACGGCTTCGTATCCATGATACTGCGAAGAGCCGAAACGCCGTTGCGGAAAGATGGGAAGCGGTGCTCTGCCGCTTTCGCTGGCGACGGTCCGAGGGATGCGGTGGGGCCATCGGCAGATTTTATCATACGACGTATGATATTATACGATGTATAATAATTGAATTCCGGAGCCACTGTACAGCCATGTCCACGGCAGCCGGCATGCGCACCGATGCTGAAATGCTCGACGGGCCTGGCGAGCGGCTTCTGCGCCGCGAGGGTTTTCAACCCGCAGTGTCCGGACCGAAGGCGACCAGGAAGCGGAAATGCTCGTCTTCCCGGGGCACGGCAGGGTTTTCCGCGACGATGGCGGAGATCTCCCGGGCCGATTTGACAATGACCGCGAGCAGGAACGGCGCGAGCGTCGAGAGGAATCTCATGTCGAAACGATGCGCGTGCACAGGATCGGAACAAGTTGCACGGCGACCAATTCGAGGTTGCCCGCCAGTTGCCGCTCCACACACCGTACGAGACTGCCCGACGGGAACTCCCAGTCCTCGGTCTCGGGATCGTCGTTCTTCGAGACGATCTGGAACAGCCCGCCGGCCGGCGCATGGCTTGAACCGGCGCATGCATCGGGACCCTGGTCCGGAGGCGAACGTGGATTGTCTCAGCGGCCGGGGGCACCCACCTTCATCACTCCAGTAGGCGGCTTCCCGCAATCAGCAGCTCGGTTGAACGTCGAACCGCGCCTGCGTGCCGCCGCCGTTGCGGCCGGGCTGTTGACAGCGCTGGCGCGTCATGCCCGGGCCGCCATGCACGGCCGTACCCTCCTGGTCCGGCCTGGCAGCCGGGAAGAGGCCTGCAGCCGGGCTGGTGGTCGGGTGCAGAAGGGGCGGCGACCGACGTCCAGCGGCTCGTCCAGATAAACGTGGCGCATGACTTTCCGGTGATCTCAGCCCCTTCTTTGCCGAGGCGCTCGCCGACCCAGCGCCGCACCCTCGCTGGAGTCGAAGTAGTTCATGACCGTCGTCGGCGGGCCCTTCGCGAAGTTGTGCCGCAACCCGAGGGCGTGTCCTACCTCGTGGGCGACGATGTAACGCAGGAAATCGTACTGCTGTCCGTGGAATGACGGCCGGGGAAGCGGTAACCGTCCAGGAATATGTTGTCGTGCAGGATCTCGCCGGTCAGCGGATCATCCTGGATGTGCGAGTGGACCCGAATGCTCTGTCCTTGATCCACTCGATGACGTTGAATTTCGGGCTGGGCGCATAGCCGGCCGGTGCGTCGATGACCCTCAACATCTCTCGGCCGAGCACCTTGTTTCCATACAGCACGCCGTCGCGTACGGCGGCGCGGTGCGAAGCGGAATCAGCGACCGACAAGGCGAAGACAATGGGCAGTGGTGTAAGTTCGTGGCGTTGAACCCGCACGAGGTGTTGTCGGATTCTCTCGTGTTTCCCTCTAACCTTAATGG
>JASGIE010000143.1:0-24868 GCA_049841055.1 Paludibaculum sp.
CGGTGTCGGTAGGAAGGGAACCAGGCGGAGAGGTTGCTGAAGCTCTGCGGTGGTCGCGTTTGCGGGCTCCGCGGACGGTGGTGAAGCTGGAGGTGCCGGTCCATGCAATTGATGCCGTGGACCATGAGCCACTTTGCCGAAAGGAGTGTTCGAAGGCGCTCAGCCGGCGACACCGTAGGCTTCGAGAGCGCGGCGGCCGGTCTTGGGGGAGACGCCGGCCACTGTTCGATGGTGACAGGATGTGCGGGTCCCCACCCGGGCCGTGTAATTCGGTGCCTTCCAGGTCGACTGCGGCACGCGTCCAGGAGAGTGAGCGTCGGCGGCGTACGAGGGGGCGGGCCACTCATCTTGATTCGAATGCCCGGTGAACGGAGGCCATGTCATCAGTTGAAGATGCCATGGAATTTTTTTTCCAGAAGGTCCGTGTAGGGTTCGGGTAACCCTTCCGGGAAATCACCGGCGTCCCAATAGAGCGCAGAGGCGCATGCTGATCGGCGGGGTCCACCGTTGGCCGGAGCCAACTGGGAGAGGATATCTGGAAGCTGAGGGGCAGGGCGTTCTTCGCATTGGCTTGCCAGTGCCACGGTCGTCGGCGAGGATGATTTCACGCTCGCGAATTCCAGCCATTTGGTTCCGGTTCCGTAGGGGCGGTTTTCAGGAAGAGGCGGCGCGCGGGTCGGCGAGAATCGACGCAGGGGTCGCCGGTCCAGGGGTTGCCGGAGGCGTGCGCGGAAGCCACCACGGACGGCTGGATTGACTGCTTCGCGGAGACGCTGCGGACGGCTCCGGCGTCGTCCTTCACGGCAAAGAGAAGGTGACGACGAGCGGATCGTGGCAGACGGTGAAGCCGGCTGGCTCGACTTCGGTGACTACTTGATCGAGGCGGTGTCCGGGGCGCTTCGGTGAACATCTGCCGGCGAGCCTGGACGCAGAGCAGTTTCGTCGTAGGTTCGACGAGGAGACCTGTTTGTTTGCCTTCTTCGAGGGCGAAGCGCCAGAGCGGGCTCCACCTCCGTGCCCGAAGACGAGGCGGCCGCGGCGACGAGACGCCGAAGCCCCGCTCTTTCTAGTCGGCCAGCATCGCGCACGCGGGGCTCGCTCATTTCGTCGTTCCAGAGCCGAGAGCGGCATCGGCCGGTAGGCCCTGGCGAGTGCTGCCGGAGTTCCTGTAAGAGCGCGGACGCGGCGAGCGCTTTGGGCGCAGGTGGGGTCGCTGAGCCCGAGCGCAACGGCGGCCAGGAGGAGCGGCGAGAAGACAGCCACCACGGCTCGGCCATTCGACGCCATCAGGATTCAGGAGGAAGCCGATTCACGGGCGCGCGGATCCTGCTGCACCAGGGCGCTCGACTATACGGTATGGCGCAAGACAAGACGCTGGGGATTCATCGTACGGCGTGGCGGTGTACTCGTCGAGGACCTGATCGGCAACTGGAGCGGGAGGGGCTGGCGCTGCCCAAGATGGCGTGCCGGAGCCGTCGCGAGTCGGCGCGCGGACCCAAGGCGCCGTATAACAGGCGCACGAAGAAGTTTGTGAGCGGTACGCCGTCGCCAGCGCGGTGTGGCCGTGTCGATACGCGGCCGCCGTTTCATTTCAGGGGTCTCGAGGCCGGTCAAGTTGACTTCGCATACTCGCAGAGGTACCGAACCAGCAGAAGGAACTGTGGGACTTGCCGGGACATGAACCCGTTCCTGGGCATGTATAGTGCGCGTATGTGTTCTACTCGTGACCATGTATGTGGTGCGGCTGAATGCTGAAGTCCATGGAGGTCGGAGCTGCCTGTGGTGCAGGCAAGACGTGGCAGAGGATCCGTGAAGGATCAGCAGGCGCCATTCAAGTACAAGGAGCATCCAATCGGCCAGGCCGGAAGCGGACGGGCGTCGGACGCGGCGGCGGAGAACATTCGGGGGCCGGCGACCGCTGAAGGGGATCCAGCGTTGGGCGGAAGCGGAGACGGACTTCCGGTCGCAGAGCACCTATGTTCTGGCTCCGGGGGCAAACGCAGGCATGCCTTTATCTTTATGGCGGAGACGGCCAATCCGGAGAACTGGCGCAGGACTCGCGCATGTTTTGGCTGCCGTTTGTGGCGCAGCGGAGGACAATCGAGCTGAAGTGGGCGGACCGGTGGACCGGTCGGTATTTCAGAAATAAGGCGGAGCCGCGCGCGCGAAGCCGAAGGGCTACTGTTTTTGAGATCAGCTTGTCTGCTCTTTCGATGATGTCGCCGCAGAAGCGGCGATCGTACTGGTGAAGCGCTCCTGTCGTTCAGAGAGCTTCAGCGGTCGACCATGGTGAAGTCGTTGTCACCGAACTTCTGCTGGTGATGATCAGGCACATCGCCATCCCACTTGACATGCTTTCGACGGGATCGCCGGCGCATGTCGTCCGCGTACATCTTTGCCGTCGGCGAGACTTTGATCGATGACGTCGCCGATGTCGCCTGGTTGCTTCATGGCGATCTTGATCTTGGGCTTCGTCGTGAGTGACGGGTCCGAGTCACGCCGCTGGCCCAAGTCGCTCTTGGAGGTGTTCAGCTTCCAGGAGCCGGTGAAATTGGGTGCGGCGGCGGCGAAGGCGGCGGCAGCGTGATAACGATGCCGGAGCAGCGTACGTTTGCGTACTGCAGATGCGGCGACAGCCCGAGCACCACGGATCGGGCTGCTGATACCGATCGGTATCGGGGGCGGGGGTCAAACTATTCGAAGGGCGGCCGCGCAGCCACGTCCAGGAATTGTCGTAGACCGAAGGGGACACCGCATGCGGTGATCGGTGACGGTGCATGTTCACTTTGGCTTTCCTCAGCTTCGGATGAGTTCGGGGTGCTCCAATCAACGCGACCGAGAGGGCGACCGGAATCCTCGGTGTGATGAGCGGGCGGCCCAAGTCGGTCCGCCTGAGATGAGAGATCAAAACCCGGGCCGTGCTCCGGATGTCGTCGACGACCGAGAATCCGGAGGACCGGAGCGAGAGGAGGTCTCGGAGACGGATCGGTGGTGCCTCGCTCGCGCGGCGGAGACGTCTGCTCCCATTCCGATGGGTGAGGGGGCAGGCTCGTCGTAAAGGAACATGCTGGTCGAAAAGTTGTGTATTGGCGGTAGAGCTATAGACCGGGGTGGGGCCCAGGCGGCCTCCCAGCAGGTCTTTGCGGGCGTAGAGGCAAACGAAGACCGAAGTCGCCCATCAGCCACTTGAAGCTGGCCGTGGCGCAGAAGTCCACGCCTGAGGCCTTGACGTCGACGGGGATGCGCCGGCGGCCCGGACGATATCGGCGTAGACGAGGGCGCCCCGCGCGTGGGGCGACGGTATCAAGTCGTGCTGGAAGCCGTTGGATGTAAGAGACGAGTACAGGCGACGAGCGCGGCGGTTGTCGACGGCCCTGTTCCAGGTCCTCTTGCATGTCGATGCGCCAGTCCCTCGGTTCACTGATGTGAACGTCCCGCGCCCTGTTTGCGCAAGGCGTCGGTAGAGATAGGGAACCTTCAAATACCGTCCGTCAGCAACGTCGGCGCTGGCTGCAGGCAACCAGGGTCTGCACGACCAGGTCTTCCGCCGTGCTCCTGGATGCTTCGGGCGCCGCGTCGACGAGCCGGGCGAAGAGCTGTTTCGTCTGGGCCCTGGAACTCCGTGGCATTGGGGTTGACTTCGGTGCGCAGGCCTCCGCGATCCAGACGCCGCGTTGCTTGTATCTGGTAGAGCTCCGCCGCGGCGCGCTCATCGCGAGGGGGTGCCAGCGTCCGGTGTTCAGGCAGGTCTCGGCCCCGGACTCCGGGTTCGCGGGGGTTCCGATTCCGAGGCGGCGAGGCTGGCGACGGGCGAGCTTCGGAAGAAACCGCGACGAGTACGATTGCAAGGACTCCGATTTTCATGGGCTGAGAGCCGGGGAATTCAGACAGGAGGCGCGATAGGGCCTGGTTCGGATGGTGGGGAAGCCTTCATCTTTTAGCACAGCATCGCGGACGGAGGTCTACTTGAGGCGGCACGCACGTTGAGGATCACACGCCGTAGGAGGTGAGCTTGGGCTAGCCTTCGTTCGGTGACCGCGAACCACGTGGGCGACGGTCCCGTGCCGGAGCAGCGGCCCATGCCGGTGAACCACTGCGGACGCAGGCCGCGGTCGGCGTCATGCGACGGCCTCCGCGGAGGCGCCGGCGAGCGTGACCGCTGCCAGGTTCGGAACCGGCGCCGCCGGCTTCGCCGAGCGGCCACGGTTGGCCGACCACGGCGTCGAGGATCACCGCGCGTGCTGTGGCTGTTCACGGACCGGGGTCGCCGGTCGGCGTGCGCAAGATGTCGCATAGGTCCAATCCATGGGGCCGCGAAGTCGCTTTCCCATAGGGGGCATTGCGCCAGCGCCAGATGGTGGCGCGGTCGGAGACGTACTCCTTGCCATCCACGCCGGTGACGCGTTGGGAAGTCACGCGGAGAGAGGTCGCCATGCTGTTCAGATCGGATGAAGTTCCGCCGTAGGGTTGGCGAATACACGTAGCGGCCGCCCCAGCCGCCCCAGTCGGGACGGCGGGTAGGGTTCAGGCCATTGTCGAGGAACCCGAGGGGCGTCGCCTTCCATGATGAAGGCGAACTTCGGAGAGTTTGCCGAGGGGACCTTTGCCAATGTTCGCGTCCAGCCACTCGTTGGTTACTAGCGGTTCCGTTCGCGCGCAATTGCGGAGAAAGTGTCGCCGCTAAGGCCGGTCAGGTGGCGTAGTAGTATTCGCCACTTGTGGGGTGGAAGGCAGAACGATGTACGACAGGGAGGGTCGCGGTGAATTCCAGGGGCCGGCGTCGTCCTGGTCAGAGATGGAGTACGGGTGAGTTCTCGATCCGACCTTCTGACGGCGGCCGGCTTCGCCGGGTCGATTGCAGGTGGAATGAGGGCCTGCGCGGAGCGTGTTCGCGCCGCCCCCACACGCTGATCCAGAGCGGCCGGATCGTGGTCCGCCGCGCGGGGAAGGGCTGGGCGCCCTCGGAGACGGGTCCGGTGGCGGCCATTCCGGTAGGGGCGGGTTGTCCTGTGGAGATGAGACGGTTGTCTTTCGGCGGAAGGGCCAGGGGGCGGCGTGCTCGAGAAGATTCGGGGCGCACCTTGCCATAGGCCTGGAACCAGCGTGTGCATGGTCTCGGTGTACTTGACTTTCTTTCTGCCACGGTGGTGACGATTCCTTCACGTCGAGTTCATTCGAATAGAGCAGGAAGCGGATGAGTGTCGTATCGTCGGGTTTGCTTCCGATGTCGCTGAGGACTGATGACGCGCGGGTGGCCGGTGAAGTTGTCGGGTGCGGGACTCGGACGGGCCGCGCGGCTAAGGTAAGATCGCTGCGCAACGTCACTGCCGCGAGAAGACGGCCTCGTCCTGGCCGTCCGTCCACTGCTCACATTTTTGTGCTCCTGGATGATCGGATCCATCGAGTTACCGCTCCCGTGGATTCACAGAAACCACGGGCCTACTCTATGACATCCAGGTTGGCAATTCCACAGGCAGCTGGTACGTTGGCGGTTGTCCTTACGGCCGCCAGAGGCTGGGATTTGTGAGGGACTCGCCTAGTGCACCCTGGTCAACTGCGGGAGGCTCGATGCGGTCCAGCCCCCGCCCAGCGCCTTCACCAGCAGGCACGTGCGCTCTGCTGCGCAGGCTTCCATTCTCGTTGCGCTGGTTCTGCAGCGCCGCGGTCTGCAGCAATCACCTGGAGAGGAAGGTTGACGCCGCCCTCGTAGTGAGCTCGAACACGTCCAGCGACGGCACGGGCCGGACGGTGGCGGTCGGCCGCCAGCTTCCTTCTCCAGGGCAGACCAGCATCGTCTTCCACGTGAAGGCGAGCGCCGACTGCCGGTAGCTCTACGCGGTCGAGCTTGCCGGGCGGCCTCGAGTTGGCGCGGCGCAGGCCGTGATCGAACAGGGTCTGAGATGCTGGGCCGACGGCCACATCGGGCTGGGCCAACGAACCAGTTCGACGCCGAGGCGCCGGTGAAGCCGGCCAGCGCGGGGAAGGGCTGAGTGAAGGGAACGACGCGCGATTCCATCTGTTCATCGGCTAGGGCGACGTTCCGCGGCGGCGATGTCGGGCTTCCGTTCCAGTAACGGGAAGGAAGGACGCCCGGAATGGCCGGTAGCACGATCTTGGACCGCGAGGGACCCGCGGGACACGAGTTCGGGCGGGGGGCTTGCCGACGATACGGCGATGGCGCGCCGAACGTACCGCTTCATGATGTTCGTTTTGGGTAGGCGGAGCCTGTACCGAGCGGCGGGCCCGGGTCACGTCGGAGAGCTGAGGCTCCGCTCATCGCAGCCGATCCCGCGCCGGAGCTGGAGCGCCTCCTGGTAGGCCTTGACGGTATCCGCAGAGAGCAGCCGCTTTCCTGCGCATCCGCGCTGCGGAGTTCGAAGTAGTCCATGGCGAGCTCGGCATGCAGGCTGAGGCGGGCGGTTTCGAGATCGGTGTGCTCGGCGTCCGTGATCTGGTGGTGCTATTTCGTAGTTCAGGTCAAAGGCAGCTGAGAAATGTCACGCCGTTGTTGGCGGCGGATTTGTTGAAGTAGGGGCTGGTTGGCGACAACCGTTCCGCGCCAGCCGAGCGCGCCCGCTGTGATAGTGGGCGCCATCTCGGATTTGCGTGCCCGGATGGCGGACCGGCCCCAAACGCGGCCTTAGCCCGTTTCAGCGTCTTGGTTCGCCCCGCGACCCCTCGAGCTCGTCGAGCCCGGGTCCGTTGAACAGTTCCCACCATTTTCCGCGCAGCTTGCGTGTCGCCGGGCTGCGCGGCTTCCAGCCGTCCATCTCCTTGAACACGCGGCTTCCTTGAAGCGGGGCGTGGCGGGTACATCGGGACGCACGTACTTCGGGCCGACCATGCAGCCGGGCGAGCACAGAGAATGCCGCACAGTCACCATCGGAATGTTTCATTTTTGTCGCGATGACGGACGCGCCGGATACCAGAGTCAGACGCAGAGAACACGACTTCGTTCCGGTTCGGCAGGGGCCCGAATTGACCTCGACCCGCGGCCTCCAAGTCGCGTCCGATGGACATGGGGATCAACTCCGCCCGGTTGTCCGGGCCAACCGGGCGGAGTTGATCCCCATCTCCATCGGACGCGACTTTGGAGCCACGGTCGAGGTCAATTCGGGCCTCCAACCGGAAGACGAAGTAGTCCTGTCTCCGTCTGACTCTCTCATTTCCGGCACGCCGGTCCGGATCGCGAAGGCGGCTCAAAAATGAAACATTTCCCGATAGTGATCCTTTGTGCCGCATTGCTGCTGCTCGCCGGCTGCATGGTCGGCCCGAAGTACGTGCGTCCCGATGTACCCGCCACGCCCCGCTTCAAGGAAGCCGGCCCTGATTCCTTCAAGGAGATGGACGGCTGGAAGACCGCGCAGCCCGGCGACGCGCAACTGCGCGGAAAATGGTGGGAACTGTTCAACGACCCCGGGCTCAACGAGCTCGAGGAGCAGGTGGACGGGGCGAACCAGACGCTGAAACAGGCTGAGGCCGCGTTTCAGGGGGCCCGGTCCGCCATCCGGGCACGCAAATCCGAGATGGCGCCCACTATCACAGCGGGCGCCTCGGCTGGCGCGGAACGGTTGTCCGCCAACCAGCCCTACTTCAACAAATCCGCCGCCAACAACGGCGTGGGCTCTTTCTCACTGCCCTTTGACCTGAACTACGAAATCGATCTCTGGGGCAGGATCCGCCGCCAGATCACAAGCGCCGCCGAGCAGGCCCAGGCCAGCGCCGCCGATCTCGAAACCGCCCGCCTCAGCCTGCATGCCGAGCTCGCCATGGACTACTTCGAACTCCGCAGCGCGGATGCGCAGAAGCGGCTGCTCTCGGATACCGTCAAGGCCTACCAGGAGGCGCTCCAGCTCACACAGGATCGCTACGATGGCGGAGCCTCGCCGCTCTCCGACGTGACCCAGGCCCGCACTCAGCTACAGGCTGCGCAGGTTGCCGAAACGGACGTTGCGGTCGACCGATCACGCTACGAGCACGCCATCGCCGTGCTGGTCGGCAAGCCCCCCGCCGAACTCAGCATCCCGCCAGTCCCCCTCACCATCCAGCATCCGGTGCTGCCGGCCATTCCGGGCGTCCTTCCTTCCCAGTTACTGGAACGGAGACCCGACATCGCCGCCGCGGAACGTCGCATGGCGTCAGCCAATGAACAGATCGGAATCGCGCGCACGGCCTGGTTCCCTTCACTCAGCCTTTCCGCGCTGGCCGGCTTCACCGGCACCTCAGCGGTCAACTGGTTCAGTTGGCCCAGCCGGATGTGGGCCGTCGGCCCGGCGTTCTCTCAGACCCTGTTCGATCACGGCCTGCGCCGCGCCAACTCGGAGGCCGCCCGGGCGAACTACGAGGCCACGGTGGCGGACTACCGGCAGTCGGCGCTCACCGCCTTCCAGCAGGTGGAAGACAATCTGGCTGCTCTGCGCATTCTGGAGAAGGAAGCTCAGCAGCAGACCGCCGCCACCGATTCCGCCCTGCAGTCGCTGGACATATTCAAAGTCCGCTACGAGGGCGGCGTCGACACCTACCTCCAGGTGATTACTTCCCAGACCGCGGCGCTGCAGAACCAGCGCAACGAGATCGATATCCTGCGCCGGCGCATCGAGGCGCACATCCTGCTGGTGAAGGCGCTGGGCGGGGGCTGGACCGCATCGAGCCTCCCGCAGTTGACCAGGGTGCACTAGGCGAGTCCCTCACAATCCCAGCCTCTGGCAGTTCCATCAGGCAACCGCCGACGTCCCGGCTGCCTGTGGAATTGCCAACCTGGATGTCATAGAGTAGGCCCGTGGTTTCTGTGAATCCACGGGAGCGGTAACTCGATGCGATTGGATCATCCAGGACAGCGAAATGTGAGCAGTGGACGGACGGCCAGAACAAGAAGCCGTGTTCTTCTCGCGGCAGTGACGTTCGCAGCGATCTTGCCCTTAGCGGCACAGCCCCCGTCGATCCCGCCGCCCGACAACTTCACCGGCCACCCGCGCGTCATCGTCCTCAGCGACATCGGGAACGAACCCGACGATCAGATGTCGCTCATCCGCTTCCTGCTCTATTCGAATGAACTCGACGTGGAAGGAATCGTCGCCACCACCTCCACCTGGCAGAAGAAAGTCGTGCACCCCGAGACCATGCACACGCTGGTTCAGGCCTATGGCAAGGTGCGCCCGAATCTTCTCAAGCACGCCGCCGGCTGGCCTGCCGCCGAAGACCTCGACCGTCTCATCTTCACAGGACAACCCGCCTACGGAATGGCCGCCACCGGACCCGACCAGCTCTCCGAGGGCGCCCGGGCGATCCTCCGCGCGGCGGACCGCGACGATCCCCGGCCGCTCTGGATCAGCGTGTGGGGCGGCGCGAACACACTCGCGCAGGCCCTCATTCACCTGCGATCGACCCGCGAACCAGCCGCCGTTCAGAAGGTCGTCGAGAAACTGCGCGTCTACTCCATCTCTGACCAGGACGACGCCGGCCCCTGGATCCGCCGCGAGTTCCCCTCCCTGTCGTACATCGTTCTGCCTTCCACCCCCACAAGTGGCGGATACTACTACGCCACCTGGACCGGCATTAGCGGCGACGTTTACTACCGCAATTGCGCCGGCGCGAACGGAACCGTAGTGACCAACGAGTGGCTGGACGCGAACATTCGCAGCAAAGGTCCCCTGGGCAAACTCTACCCGAAGTTCGCCTTCATCATGGAAGGCGACACCCCCTCGTTCCTCGGGCTCCTCGACAATGGCCTGAACGCCTACCGCCGTCCCGACTGGGGCGGCTGGGGCGGCCGCTACATCTATCGCCAACCCTACGGCGAAACTCATCCGATCTGGACACAGGGTGGCGACCTCTTCTCCCGCGTGACTTCCCAGGACACGGTCACCGGCGTGGATGGCAAGGAGTACATCTCCGACCACGCCACCATCTGGCGCTGGCGCGATGCCTATCAGAACGACTTCGCGGCCCGCATGGATTGGACCTATGCCGATCTTGCGCACGCCAACCACAACCCCCGCCTTGTCGTGAACGGCCAGGCCGGCACCGCGCCGGTGATCCTCGACGCCGTGGTCGGCCAACCGGTCCAACTGGACGCATCGCAAAGCACCGACCCCGACGGCCAGAAACTCCACTACTCTTGGTTCCACTACGGCGAAGCCGGCAGCGCCGGTTCGAACCTGGCAGCGGTCACGCTCACCGGCGCCTCCACAGAGAAGGCCGTAGTGACGCCAACCGCGGCCTGCCGTCCGCAGTGGTTCGCCGGCATGGGCCGCTGCTCCGGCACGGGCGTCGCCCACATCATTCTCGCGGTCACCGACGAAGGCTCACCCAAGCTCACCTCCTACCGGCGTGTGATCCTCAACGTGCGTGCGGCCAATTCACGTTGAACCTCCGTCCGCGAATGCTGTGCTAGAATCCAAGGCTTCCCACGTGGAACCAGGCCCTGTCGCGCCTCCCTGTCTGAATTCCCGGCTCTCAGCCGTCGATCGGAGGTCCTTCCGATGATTATTCGTCGCGGTTTCTTCCAAAGCTCAGCCGTCGCCAGCCTCGCCGCCTCGGAATCAAAGCCTTCCCTGCCCGACAAGGCGAACTTCCGAGTGCAGGGGTTCCAGACCTGCCTGAACGCCGGACGCTGGCACCCCCTCAGCAATGGCGCACGAGCCGCGGCGGAGCTCTACCAGGAATACAAGCAACGCGGCATCTGGGATCGCGGAGGCCTGCGCACCGGAGTCAACCCCAATGCCCACGGGGGTTCCCAGGCCCAGACGAAACAGCTCTTCGCCCGGCTCATCAACGCGGCGCCCGAAGAGATCGCCTTCGTCCAGAGCACCACGGCGGGAGAAAACCTGGTCGTGCAAGCCCTCGGGTTGCCTGCCGCCGGCGCCAACATTGTCACGGACGGTCTCCACTTTGAAGGTTCCCTCTATCTCTACGACGCCTTGCGCAAACAGGGCGCGGACGTCCGCATCGTGAAGCCGAGGGACTGGCGCATCGACATCAAGGACCTGGAACAGGCCATCGACAACCGCACCCGCCTCGTCGCCATCTCCCTCGTCTCTTACATCAACGGCTTCCAGCACGACTTGAAACGGATCTGCGATTTCGCCCACGCGCGGGGCGCCCTCGTCTACGCCGATATCGTCCAGGCCGCCGGCGCCATGCCCGTCGACGTCAAGGCCTCAGGCGTGGACTTCTGCGCCACGGCCAGCTACAAGTGGCTGATGGGCGACTTCGGTCTTGGTTTCCTCTACGCCCGCAAAGACCTGCTGGGAGGCCGCCTCAAGCGCCCGGTCTATAGCTACCGCCAATTGCGCAACTTTTCCAACCACATGTTCCCTTACGACGAGCCTGCCCCCTCACCCGTCGGATGGGAGCAGGACGTCTCCGCCGCGGGCTACTTCGAGCAAGGCACCCTCGCCAATGCCGTCTCCGAGACCCTCGCCTATTCGCTCCAGTACATCCAGACTCTGGGCGTCGACAACATCCGGAAACACAGCCAGGATTTGATCTCTCATCTCAGGCGGGAAGTGCCCAAACTGGGCCACCCGCTCATCACACCCGAGGATTCCGCTGGCCCTCTGGTCGCATTTCAATTGGAGCACCCCGAACTCATCGAGCCGAAGCTGAGGAAAGCCAAAGTGGACGTCACCATCACCGATCACCGCATGCGGGTGTCCCCTTCGGTCTACAACGATCACGCGGACATCGAGCGCCTTTTGGCCGCCCTTCGATAGTTTGACCCCCGCCCCCAATACCAATACGCTATCAGGCAGCCCGATCCGTCCATCGGGCTATAGCCGCGTCCGCAACGAGGAACCTGCATGCGCAAACGTACACTGCTTACCGGCATCGTCCTGGCGTTTCTTACCACCGCCTTCGCCGCCGCCGCACCCAATTTCACCGGCTCCTGGAAGCTGAACACCTCCAAGAGCGACTTCGGCCAGTTTCCGGCCCCCAGCAGCATGACTCAGACCGTCACTCACGACGAACCCAAGATCAAGATCGCCATGAAGCAGACCAGCGACATGGGCGACATGGAGTTCGAACGCGAGTACACCACCGACGGCAAAGAGTACACGAACGACATGCGCGGCAATCCCGTCAAAAGCGTGCTCAAGTGGGATGGCGATGTGCTGATCATCACCAGCAAAGGCAAGTTCGGTGACAACGACTTCACCATGGTCGACCGCTGGAAGCTCTCTGAAGACGGCAAGACGCTCACCGTCAATCGCCACTTCTCCAGCGACATGGGCGAAATGGACAACAAGCTGATTCTCGAAAAACAGTAGCCCTCAGGCTTGCGGAGCCGCCGCACCGCGGCTCCGCCTTATTTCTGAAATACCGACCAGTCCCACCGGTCCGCCCACTTCAGCTCGATCTTGTCCTCCGGCTGCACCACGAACGGCAGCCAAACATACCGCGAGTCCTGCAGTTTCTCCGGATTCCACCTGTCCGCCATAAAGATAAAGGCATCCTTGCGTTTGCCCGGAGCCGGCAGAACATAGGTGCTCTGCGACCGGAATGTCGTCTCCGCTTCCGGCCCAACGCTCGGATCCCCCTTGACGGTCCACGGCCCCAGAATGTTCTCCGCCACCGCATACGACGCCCGGTTCGGCTTCCAGCCCGTGCACGCCGAACTGAATAGGTAGTACTTGCCCTTGTACTTGAATGGCGCCGGCCCCTCCCGCTGATCCTTCACCAGGATCCTCTGCCACGTCTTGCCCTGCACCACAGGCAGTTCCGGTCCAGTGAACTCGGCGTTCAGCCGCACCACATACATGGTCCAGTTGTCCTCCGACGAGTAGAACGCATACGCGCGCCCGTCCTCGTCCAGGAACAGGTTCATGTCCCGGTAAGTCCCGCCCAGTTCCTTCTGATTGGTCCGGTCCTTCTCCGAGTATCCGAAGTCGAACTTGACCGGCCTCGAGTACCCCTCGAAGTGGAACGGGCCGACCGGCGTATCCGACACGGCCACACCCGCGCTGGCGACAGCATACGGCTTATCGTCGAGGTGCATCCACATCACGAACTTCTTCGTGCGCCTGTTATACAGCACCTTCGGCCGTTCGCACACGCCCGACTCGCGGAACAGCTCCGGCACGCCATCCTTGGGCAGCGCCAGCCCCTCCCGCTTCCAGTTCATCAGGTCCTTCGACGAGTACACCGCCACGCCCGTGCGATTGAAGTTCCCCAGCGTCTTGTCTTCGCCATACCAGTAGTAGACGCCCTGGTGCAGCAGGATCCCGCCGCCGTGCGCCTGAATCGGCTTGCCCTCCGCGTCCGGCCACACGGCTCCAGGTTCGAACGCAACCCTCTGCCCTTGGGCACACAACCCGGCCGCCAACATTAGAGAGATTAGGATCCGCATACTCTACTCAATCTACCCTGAATCCTGATAGCATCGAAACGCCGAGGCCGTCATGCGCTATCTTCTCACCGCCCTTCCCCTCCTGGCCGCGTTCGCTCAGGCTCAGCAACCCACCCTGCACCCCAAAGCACTACCACCGCGTCCGCCCGCTACTTTACAGGAACTCCGGCAGCACTTCGCCGACCCCCCGGCCGATTACCGGCCGATGCCGCTCTGGGTCTGGAACGACGAAATGAGCGAGCCCCGCATACGCCAGATGCTGGCCGACTACAAAAAGCAGGGCTTCGGCGGTGTCTTCATCCACCCACGGCCCGGCCTCATCACCGAGTACCTTGGCACCGACTGGTTCCGCCTCTGGCGCTTCGCCCTGGAAGAAGGCAAACGCCTCGGTCTCCTCGTCAACATCTACGACGAGAACTCCTATCCGTCAGGCTTCGCCGGCGGTCATGTTCCCGCCGAAGCGCCGGACACCGCCTCGCAATACGTCGTCGCCGAAGTCGACCAGCCCGCTTCCGCCGTCTCCACCAATCCGCTCGTCGTCGCCTTCTTTGCCGTGAAGAAGGACGACGCCGGAGCCGTCACCTCGGCCCGCCGCGTCTCCGCGAAGCAGGATGTCGAATCCGGCGAGTCCGTCGTCGCCTTCCGCCTGCGCCGCGCCTCCGGCAACCCCTGGACCGGCGAGTTCCCCTACGTCGATCTCACCAACCCGCGCACCGCGCCCCTCTTCCTGAAAACCACCTACGAAGCCTACAAACGCGAGATCGGCTCGGAGTTCGGCAAGAGCGTGAAATGGTCGTTCACCGACGAGCCGTTGCTGGCCACTGGCGGAGCTTACGACAATGCGAAGAACGCCCTGCCCCTCAGCTTCCAGATCCTCTCCCAGTTCCGCCTCCGCAACGGGTACGACCTCGCCGATCACATCGCCTCACTCTATTGGGACACCGGTGATTTCCAGAAGGTTCGCTTCGACTACTGGCAGACCCTGCACGACCTCTGGAAAGAGAACTTCATGGCCCCCATGTTCGACTGGTGCGACCGCAATGGCCTCCAGTTCACCGGGCATTGGATGGAACATGAGTGGCCCGCCCCCTGGATCACGCCCGCCGACGCCTCGCTCTACGCCTTCGAACACGTGCCCGGCATCGACATGCTGGAAGGCACCAATTTGCGCCTCACCGGTGAGGATCCGCACATGCTGTTCACCATCAAACAGGTGGCCAGCGTCTCCCACCAGCTCGGCCGCCGCGCGTTCTGCGAAGCCTACGGTGTCGCCGGCTGGGACAGCACCTTCGAACACTACAAACGCTTCGGCGACTGGCTCATGGTCCACGGCATCAATTTCATGGACCAGCACCTCAGCTTCACCACCGTCCGCGGAGCCCGCAAACGCGACCACCCGCAGAGCTTCAGCGACGTCTCCGCCTGGTTCCCCTACTACCGCACCCACAATGACCATCTGGCCCGCGTATCCTATCTGAACAGCCTCACCACCGCCCACAACCGCGCGCTGGTCCTTCAGCAGACCACCAGCGGTTTCCTCTACGCCCGCCGCGCCGCCGCGACTCCGGAACTTGACCGCATGCGCAGGAACAATGCGGCCCTGAATCAGTTCCTCGCCGGACACCAGGTGGACTACGATCTCGGCGACGAGTACATGCTCGAATGGTTCGCCAAAGTCGCGAACCGGAAGCTCACTGTCGGACAGGCCTCCTACGATCTGCTCATCCTGCCGCCTGATCTCACGAACCTCCGCAAGCAGACCCTGCCCGTCCTCGAGCAGTGGCTCGCGGCCGGTGGAGAAATCCTCTCATTGTCGCCGGCGCCCGTCTTCGTTGACGGCCGCCCCAGCGAGGCGCCCCAGGCCATGAAGACCCGCTACCGGGCGCAATGGCACGATGTCGACTCCAACGCCGCGCTGCTCTCAGAACTCCATCGCCGCCTGGCGCCGCGCATCACGTTCTCCAGCGCAGTCCCAACCTCCATCGGCTTTTCCGAACGGTTCCTGCCCAACGGTGACCGCGTTCTCTTCCTGACTAACAGTGGCCTGGCCGCCGTGAAGACCGCCGCCACCGTCGACGCCGCCTCCCTGGAAACCTGGGACACCACCACAGGACGTACCGTGCCTGCCCAGTGGACGCCCGCCGCCGGCAAAGCCACCTTCCCGGTGGAACTCGCCCCCGCTGCCTCCCTTCTCCTCATCGCCCGCTCCGCCGCCGCCAACCCCGTCCAGGCGGTGGCCGCCACCCGAACCCCCATCCCCGAACCCACCTGGCAGGCCAAGCCCGATTCCGCCAACATCCTCGCTCTCGATTACTGCGACCTCACCGTCGGCGCCGAGACCTGGCAGAACATCAACACCTGGCGCGCCAACTGGCTCATCTGGCAGCGCCACGGCTTTGAACGCCCGGCCTGGGACAATGCCGTCCAGTACAAGCGCTCCGTCCTCGACCGCAACCACTTCGACGCGAAATCCGGCTTCCGGGCCACCTTCCGCTTCGAGGTCGGGATGGAAGTCGACACCGCCTCCCTGCGGCTCGCCGTCGAAACGCCCGAGCTCTACCGCATTACCCTGAATGGAAAACCCGTGGATTTCAAGACGGCCCAGCGCTGGCTCGATCCGCACCTGATGGCCGCGCCCATCGCTTCCCTGGTTCAGCCCGGGGTCAACTTTGTCCAGATCACGGCCCAGCCCTTCGACGTCCACATGGAACTGGAGAACATCTACATCACAGGCCAGTTCGCCGCCGTCCCGGTAAAACAGGGCTTCCAACTTGCGCCGGCAAAAGCATTGGAAATGGGGCCATGGGCCGCTCAGGGCTATCCGTTCTACTCAGGCTCCGTCGTCTACACCTCCAATGTGGAGGTGCCGGCGGGCAGCAACGCACTGCACATTCAGCTCAACGACTGGAAGGGGTCGATGGCGGAACTCCTTCTCGACGGCAAACCAGCCGGGGTCCTCGGTTGGCCTCCATACGCTGCCTCCATCCCGGCGGCACCAGGCAAGCACACCCTGGCAGTAAAAGTCGTCTCCACGCCGCGCAACACGTTCGGGCCGTTCCACAACCCCACGAAGCCGCGCATGCGCGCCTGGCCGGCCGCCTGGGCCGACTTCCCCGAGTACCAGCCCGCCGGCAAAGCCTACGACATCCTCGACTACGGTTTGATCAGCCCACCGACGGTAATCGCTGAAAAGACGGCACCTGCCGCGGTCCCGGTCTCGACCGCAGCGGTTCACTAAAGGCCCGTCCGGATCGCGGCGCGGTTAGTACAACGCGCCCTGGTCCTCAACCGCCAGGGACTGCAGAAACACCTCAATCGTCCGGATCTTGCCCTCGGCCAGGCGCTTTGAAGAATCCAGGCGGAGCTTTGACGGCAGCGTCGCGACCGCCTTTTCCAGCACGGCCCGGACACTCGTGAACGTCGGGTATCGCGTGTCTCGCCCCACCTTGGCCACCGCGCGCAGGATCCCAATCGAACCCAGTTGTTCGAGAATATCGGCGTCCCGGACAATGACAGCTTCCAGTGTCACCGGGTCGTCGAACGGCTGGTGCGTGCGGATTACCTCCAGCACCGCCGGGATTTTTGTCTCATCGAAGCCCGCCGAGGCCAGGATCCCAGGCACACGGTCCACCGTATAGGCCACGTGATCCCACTGTGCCAGCAGGGCGGGATCCTCGGGCCGGTGTCCAACAAACACCCCTAGATCATGCAGCCACGCCGCCGCAAACACCACATCGTCATCAAAAGCCAAACCGCGGCCCACCTCGCAGGCGAGGCTGTAGAGCCGCGGTTGATGGCCGTATTTGTCTTCCGGACGGGCTTCCCGCCGGATGTATTCCACTAAGCGGT
Organism: Paludibaculum sp.; assembly: GCA_049841055.1. Taxonomy (GTDB): domain Bacteria; phylum Acidobacteriota; class Terriglobia; order Bryobacterales; family Bryobacteraceae; genus Paludibaculum. The sequence goes on from JASGIE010000143.1 coordinate 17,198, forward strand.
CACGATAGGAAAGCAAGAACTCAGCTTACCTGCTGCCGATCTTCGTTCCAATCACCTCACCCGAAACGATGATTTCCACTCGGCGGTTCTTCTGCCGGCCGGCCGCCGTGTCGTTCGGAGCCACCGGCATGCTGAACCCTTTGCCCGTCGAGGTGACGCTCGCGTCCGGAATGCCCTGGGAGACCAGGTAGTCCCGCACCGTCTGCGCCCGCTGCTCGGAGAGCTTCTGGTTGAACTGCTCGCCGCCGACGTTATCCGTGTGGCCCTCGGACTCGAGCTTCAGGCCGGGATACGCCAGCACGATGCCCGACAGCCGCGCCAGCTTCTCGCGAGCCAGAGGCCTGATCGTGTACTTGCCGGTATCGAACAACACGTCGCCCAGGTTCACCACCAGCCCGCGATCGGAGTCCTTGGTTTCCAGGATCTGGTTGAACTGCTGCAACAGCTTCGCTCGCAGCTCAGCCTTCTCGCGCTCGGCCGCCTCGGCCAGTTTCTGCGCCTTTTCCTGTTCGGCCAGGGCCTGCGCCTTGGCAGCTTCCGCCGCGGCCGTAGCCTGCTCCGCCTTCGCGCGATTCTCGTCCGCCTGCCGCTGAGCCGCTTCCGCCGCCAGGCGCGCGGCTTCCGCTTCGGCTCGCCGCGCCGCTTCCTTCGTCGCCGCCAGTTCGGCCTCAATCCGCTGCTTGTCCGCCAGCGCACGCCGCGCCTCTTCCGCCTGCCGGTCCGCTTCAGCCTGCACTCTCTGGCGTTCCTGCTCGTCTGCCCGCGCCTTCGCGTCCGACTCCCGCTTGGCCGCCGCCGCCCGCTCGTTCGACAGGGCCTCTTCCTGCTGCCGCCGGATCGCCAGTTCCCTGGCGTCTTCCGCGAACTGCACAGCCTGCCGCGCCGACGTCGCAATGTCGGCCCGCGTCAGCTTGCGCTGCACCGCGTTGTCCGCCATCTGCAGCGCGCCTTTGGCTTTGGAATAGATGTCGGCGGCGTATTTGTCCGCGCCGAATTCCTGGGCAATGAACAGGGCATTGCGGGCTTCGTACAACTCCAGAGGGAAGGTCTTCGTGTCCACCGTCAGCGAGAGCGGATTGGGCAGCCGCGAATACTGGCCCTTCTGCAACAGCTCGTACTTCGTATCGACGATGAAGACCTGACCCTTGGTATCCTTCCGCAGCTCGTTCTCGAGCACGATCAGGTCGCTGGGCTGGCGCACCGCGAAGTACGGTTCCGCCGTCACAATCAGAGCAAACACCTGCAGGTCAGTGGAAACAGAGAGCTTACCCTTGCCCTTGTCGAGCAGGACCTCACCCAGGTTCGTGGCCCGCCCTTCCGGGGAGATGGACCACAACACATACGTCAAGTACTCGGCGCCAAACTTCGAAGGGGAGTCCAGATTCTCGACGTTCGCATCGATATCAATCCGGCTCTGCTTACTCTCGACCTTGGCCTTTCCGGTTGCCCCCGGCATGATCGCGGTGCCAATCAGGTCTACTCGCGTCGCCCCACCCAGGACTTTGTAGTTGATCGCTTTCGTGTTCTTGGAGACGACTGAGACTTTGAATACCGGCTCAGACCCCGCCTCCTGGGCCCATACCGGTGAAATCGCCGCGTTGCATGAAAGCAGGACCAGCCCCGCTAAGATCGAAGTAAATCCGCCTCTGACCATGCCCGCATGTTAGCAATTTTTAACCGCCAGGGAGTAGAACAGGCGATTCCTGTTACACCCGCGGCGGGCGGTCAGGCGTCCGGCCGCCTACCTGGTCCCGCCGGTCGTGTACGTGATCTCTTTCGGACCGTCGTCCATGCCGCTAATTCGGATGGTTCTCTTCTGCGGAACCGCCGGAGCCGCCGGCACGGCCACCGTCACTGGCGCAGCGGCTGAACTCTCCGGGAATCCCTTCATCGCGGGACGCAATCCCGGAGGCATCTGCCCGCTCGGCTGCATGCCCAGGAACGATTCCAACGTCCGTTTCCCGGTGGTCGCCGCGGAAGCGCGCATCTGCATGACGCCTCGCTCCAACTGAGCCAGGGGGACATCCAACTGGATCTGCACCTTCATCCCATCCGCCTTCACCATGAGGCTTCGCGCCAGGCTGGCGAGTTCCGGCGAATCTTTCGACTGCTGGCTCGCCATGGAAGCGATCAGCTGGGTCATCGTCGCCAAGCCCTTGGCCGACTCCTCGTCCTTCGTCACCAGATTCGCCCGGATGCCCAGGCCCTTCTGCAGCGCGATGCCAAAGTCCATCGACTCGATGTCGTCCAGTTGCTTCATGTTAGGCATCGAGCCACCGGCAGCCACCGAAGGTGCCACCGCCGACACCAGCCAGATCTCACACTGCGACGACAAGGCCGTGGCCCGCTCCAACAGTTCCACATTGCGTGTCCCGGAGTTGGCTTCCAGTACGCGGCCCAGCGAATCCCGGTCCCCAATCAGGACCAGGCGGTCGTTCACCAGCGCCGCCAGCATCTCGGGTTCCTTGCTGGCAGGTGGCACCAGCAGGTCCGCTCCCTTGAAGCGCTCCAGCGCGGTGCCCGGAGGCATCATCTTCTTCATCAACGCCCGGTCCACGCGTCCTTCCAGCGCCACCACGATTGGAGGCTGCCCGGACTCGGACGCTGCCTGTCCGTTCGTTGAAACCAGGATCCGGTCGACGTTGTCCAACAGAGCAAGCGCCGGACCCGACGCCTGGAATTTGCTGGCTTGCGCCGCGAACTGGCGCGCGAACATCCGCCCGGTGGGCGACGTCTTCGCTTTCTGCCAGTCGATGCCGGCCAGCATGTTGGTCGAGGGGTGGACGTAGAGCCAGAGGTTCAAATCAGCCAGCTTCGCCGCGGAAGTGACCGGCGCTACCGGTTGGGGTTTCGCCACCGGAGCGGCAGGTTTCGCGGCGGCCGCCGCGGGTTTCACCGCCGGTTTTGCGGCTGGGACGGGCACCTTCGATTCCGCTGCCGGCGGCTTGGACACATCGGCCGCTTTCACCGGAACGCAGCAGACCAGCAAAGCCAGCAGGCTGCTGGCGCCAATGACGATCGTGGAAACTCGCATATAGGATCCCAGGAAACTATCGGCGGAATCCTTGCATCCAATTAGAGTCTGACCCAGCTTTACGGCGCTCTTGCCGACAGTGCCGCACCCCGTTTATACTCGGGTTTTCTTGGAGAGGGATGAAACCAGCCGTGGAAAGTGCGCCGCTCCAACCTCCGGTGCTCCAGTGGTACGAGGACCTCGATCCGCTCGCCGTCCAGCGCGAAGCCGCGATGTTCTATGGCCTCTTTCTGCGAGGTCATTCCCCCGAACAGTTGCGCCGCGACATCGAAATCCCCAAATCCACTTTTGAGAAGTGGTTGTCGCACCCCCACTACGACGGCGAGTTTCGCGAAAACATCAAGCGGGTCTATCACTTCCGGCGGCAGGTCCTGGCTGTGTTCGACGAACTTGTGGATCAGGAACGGCTCAAGGCGCGACTGCAGTAAAGGACGCCCTGGTGAATCAGATCGAACCGCAACCCATCTCCCCCAGATTCTGGGCGGCCGCCATCATCATCCCTGCCATCGTCGTCCTCGGACTCATCTTGGCGCTCATGAACCCCCAGAGTCTGATGTTCATGAACTCCAAGGAAGCCATCGACATCAGCTTCCAGGTGCCTGGAGAGCCGGTAACCGCTCGCTCTCCCAGTTCCCGGGGGCGCGTCCTGGCCGTCACCATCTGGACGCCGGATTGCACCGACTGCCTCTCCCAGATCGGCGTGCTCAATGAGCTGGCCACCCGTTTTGGGCGCGACGGCCTGATGAGCGTGGCTATCACTCCGGCCGATGCCGCGGGCATTCGCAGCTTCGCCTCCCTGCAGGGCATGAACGTCATGCCAGGGCACCTCGAACGCGGCCAGGCGGAAGTCCTTCCAACCGATCGCCCGTATACCTATCTGATAGACCGCGAAGGCTTTGCCCGGGTCAAGTTCAAGGGGTTCCGGGCCGTCGAAAAGCTCGAAGGCTCCATTCAGAAGCTGCTGGAGCAGTAGCCTTTTACTTGCCCAGCATCGAGTTCAACAGCACCTTCGACAGCGGCCACTTGCCCTTCACCGCCGTCCCGTCCGCCGCGAACTCCCCGCTGGCCAGCAAACCGCTTAGATCGGCCGGATTGGGCGTCTGATTCTCCCGCGCCAGCAGTTTGCGGAACATCTCCGTCATCTGGGTCAGGCGTCCGGCGATCTCCTTTGCCTTCAACGGCTCGGGACAGGTCGCATTCAACTCCAGCGCGAAGCCGATGCCGTCGATTCCCGCCGTCAACAGGGCGCGGTCCGCGCCATCCAGGCTCGATAACAGCGCGCTCAGCCCCGGAGGCAGTCCAGGCCCGCCATGTAATTGAGAACCTGGCACTTCCAACCAGATCGGCGACGACGGCAGCGTCCGCGAAACCCGTTTTGGCGAGGAATTGAGCAGGGCCACCGCCAGTGGATCCTGTGCGACGGCCAGCGCCAGCATCTGTCGTTTCATCGGGGTCCACGAGATCTGGCGCTCCGGCGTGGAGCCTTGCACCGTACACACGTCGGGCGTACAGCGCCCCCCGTTTGCCTTCGCATAGGACGCCAGCCTTGTGGTATCAAAGCGGCCCTTGAGCACCAGCAGAGTGTCCGTACTTCGTACCCGCATCGCGACGGCATCCAGGTCGCGCCTGTAATCGAAGCCGCTGACCGCCACAAACTTGCGATACTCCGGCTCTTCCGCGCCCGCTTTGCCGGCCAGCAGATCCAGCAATCCAGTGGAGCGCAGGGCAGCCACATCCACATAGAGGGTGGGCGCTTCCCCGTCTGGAAACAGCCCGATGAGGTCCGCTGCGGTGGCGGGCCGCCAGAGCATCCACCAGGCGGCGAGGCCTGCAATCGCAAGAAGGGCGCCGAGCGAGGCCCAGCGCCCAGGTGTGAGTTTCAGCACTCCTTGCAGGTTACACTGCCGTACGGCTAGACTGCCACCGGCGACAGACGCTCAGCCTTCCACAGCTCGATGTACGGCTGCAGGCTCTTCATCATGTCCAGCCACTGTGCCGGCTCCAGCGACTGTGCACCGTCGCTGATCGCTTTCTGCGGATTCGGGTGGATCTCGACGATCAGGCCGTCGGCTCCAATCGCCACGCCCGCGCGGGACAATGCCGGAACCAGGCTGCGCTTGCCCGTCGCGTGGCTCGGATCCAGGATCACCGGCAGGTGCGTCAGCTCTCTCAACACGGCACAGGCCACGATGTCGCAAGTGTTGCGGGTCGCCGTCTCGAAGGTGCGGATGCCGCGTTCGCACAGCATGACGTCGTTGTTGCCGTGCGCCACGATGTACTCCGCCGACATGAGCAATTCTTTGATGGTGGAACTCAACCCGCGCTTCAGCAGCACGGGCTTGCCGCACTTGCCCAATGCCTTGAGCAGAGCGAAGTTCTGCATGTTTCGGGCGCCCACCTGCATTACGTCGGCGTAGGAGGCCACCAGCGAGACGTCGTTGTCCGACATCACTTCCGTGACGATCGCCAGGCCGGTATGCTCGCGAGCCTTCGCAAGCAACTTCAGTCCCTCTTCTTCCATCCCCTGGAAGTCGTAAGGTGACGTGCGCGGCTTGAAAGCGCCGCCGCGCAGGATCTTCGCGCCCGCCTTTGGCCGCCAGTTCCGCGGACTCGAGGATCTGCTTCTCACTCTCGACGGAGCACGGGCCGGCCATCACCACGAATTCGGAGTTCCCGACATGGACGTTGCCGCCGATTGTTATCGTCGTCCGGCCAGGCTTGGAACTCCCACGAAACGAACTTGTACGGCGCCGAGATGCGCACTGCCTTCTCGACACAATTCATCGCCTCCAGCGCCTCCAGACAGGCACTGGTGTCGCCTACCCCGATGGCACCGATCACGACACGCTCTTCACCCTCGATCGTGTGGATCTTGTACCCGAAGTCCTCGATGCGCTGGATGACCGAATCGATCTCCGCCCGGGTGGCGTTCTTGCGCATGGAAATAATCATGCTTCCATCATACACCTGGCATGGATGACACGCAACTTCTCCAATGCAATAAGGTATTGTATTTGTAGCACTTGAAAGCACCACTCGTAAATGGTGTACGCCTGCCAGGGAGTATACTGATCAGGTGGTTCGAACGCTCTTATCCCTTCTGCTGGCTTCAGGTTGTCTCATGGCGGAAACTCGGGCTGTGATTCTCCAGCCGGTCCTTGATATGTACTCCAAGCCGTCCACGGATTCCGATGTAGTGTCGCAGGCGCTCTACGGCATGACCGTCAAAGTGACAGCGGAACAGGAGGGCTGGCTCAGCATTACCACTCCCGGCGACGACTATCCGGGCTGGATCGAGCGGGCCAGCGTCCGCGTACTCAAGGACGGCGAGACTTACCCTGCGGGAAGAACTGTCACGGTCCAGGCACTCCTCGCTCATGTCTACCGGGAAGCCTCGGTGACCAAGCACCGGCCGCTCGTCAGCCTGCCCTTCGAAACCAGGCTCGAGGTGGTGGCGGACCAGACCGTGCGCGGCGACCGCTGGCTGCAGGTCCTGCTGCCGGACGGCCGCACGGGCTCCATCCAGCATGGCGATGTTGTGGAAACCCCAAAGATCCTGGAGATCCCCGAGATAATCCAGCTTGCGCAACGATTCCTGGGCCGGCCCTACACCTGGGGCGGGCGCTCATCCGCGGGCTACGACTGTTCCGGCTTTGTGCAGATGCTGGTTGGGCGCGGCGGGGTGGATCTGCCTCGGGACGCAAAACCGCAGGCACTCTGGGAGAAAGTCGCCGAGATCGAGCGCAAAGACCTGCGCCCCGGCGATCTCGTCTACTTCGGACCGTCGGTGCAGAAGATCAACCACACCGGCTTCTATGTGGGCAATGGCGAGTTTATCCACTCCACCACCAACACGCATCCGGTGATTCAGGTCAGCAAGTTGGACGACCAGCCCTGGACAAAGCTGCTGGTTGCCTGCAGGAGGTGGAAGCAGTGAAGCGCAGAACGTTCCTCGGCACGACCGCGGCAGTGGCCGCTCCGGTTCCCACGAAGATGGTGAGCAAGAAGAATGGCGTCGTCCTGAAGACGCGCCGGCTGAAGCTGAAGCACACCTGGACCACGGTGATGTCGTCCAGCGACTATCGGGACACGTTCTACGTCGAGTTCACCAATGGCGGAGTCACGGGCATCGGCGAAGGCGCGCCCATTATTCGCTACAAGGAGAGCGCCGAGACCTGTACGGCGGCGCTGGAAGCGATCCGGCCGTGGCTGGAAAGCGCGGATCCGTGGCAGTTCGCCAAGTTCATGCAGACCGCGTTCCAGAAGATAGAGGGCAATTGGGCGGGCAAGGCCGCGCTCGACATTGCGCTACTGGATTGGGTCGGCAAGAAGCTGAACATCCCGTTATGGCGGCACTTCGGTCTGGATCGCAACGACGCTCCGGTGACCACGTTTTCCATCGGCATCGACAAGGCGGAGGTCGTCCGGCAGAAGGTGCTGGAAGCGGACCCGTTTCCTGTGCTGAAGGTCAAGGTCGGACTGGCCAACGACGAGGAGATGATCGCCTCGTACGCAGCCGTGACCAAGAAGCCGTTGCGCGTGGATGCCAACGAGGAGGTGCTGTTCGGATTCTATCGTGTTTCCCTATTAACCTTAGCAATACGCAACTGAACGAAGAAGACCAGCACATAAAGACC
>JASGIE010000144.1:0-84290 GCA_049841055.1 Paludibaculum sp.
AAGGTTAATAGGGAAACACGATAGAATCCGAACAGCACCTGACATGAACGGCTACAACAGCTGGCTGGGCCGCATGGACCTGAAGCTGACCCAGAAGAGCAGCATTGCCTTCCGCTACGGCGAAACGCCCTGGATCAATCATGCCGGGCGTGTGTGGGGCACCAACGCGGCGGAGCCGAGCACGGAATGGCCCTCGACCCGCGTGTCCCGCAACTGGGGCGCGGAGTGGACCTACACGCTGAGCCCGACGATGGTGCTGAGCGTTCGCGGCGGCCTGGCCCGTTATGAAGGCTTCGGCGGCAATACCTATGCCGAGAACTTCGATCCGCGCAAACTGGGCTTCTCTGATGCGCTGGTCGCCCAGTTCACTACGATTCAGTTCCCGCGCTTCAACTTCAGCAATTCGACCGAAGTGGGCGCCGGCACGGTAAAGAGCTACGAAGCCAGCGATACGTGGAGCATCACGCCCACGATGAACTGGGTACGCGGCCGGCACATCATCAAGTACGGCGGCGACATCCGCCGGTATAACCGGAATCAGCTGCAGCCGGGCCTGGCCAGTGGCAGCTACAGCTTCAACCCGTCCTGGACGCAAGCGAATCCTACCCAGGGCGACGACCTCTCGGGCAACGATTTCGCCACGTTCCTGCTGGGTTATCCGACGGGCGGCTTTGTCGACCGCAACATCGACCCCGCCTACCGCAGCCAGTACTACGGCCTGTTCATTCAGGACGACTTCAAGCTCACTCCGAAATTCACGCTGAACATCGGACTGCGCTGGGACTACGAAGCGCCCATTCAGGAGCGGTTCAACCGCATGATCCGGACGTTTGATACAGCCACGGCCAGTCCGATTGCCAGCAAGGTGACGGGCCTGGACATCAAGGGCGGCCTGGTCTACGCGGGCGTCAACGGTGTGAGCGCGCAGGCGTTCCAACCGAAGCGCAATAACTGGCAGCCGCGCGTCGGCTTTGCCTGGAATGTGCTGCCGAAGTGGGTGATCCGCGGCGGGTACGGTTTGAGCATGCTGGGCCAGTCTTCCTGGGGCCAGGCAACGGGCTTCAGCCGGCAGACTCCGCTGGTCTCGTCGGTCGACGGCAACCTGACGCCGGCGGCTTCGCTGAGCGATCCGTTCCCGTCGTCCATCTACCCGGGCGGCCTGCTGCAGCCCATCGGCAGCACGCTGGGCCTCGCCACCAACCTGGGGCAGGCGGTGACCGGACAGTTCGTCAACCGTCCGCTGCCTTACTCCCACCAGTTCAGCATTGGGTTCCAGAGGGAACTGCCGTTCAACATGGTGACGGACGTCTCCTATGTGGGGAACCTGACCAACCGGCTGCCGGTGAGCCTGAACCAGAACTTCATTCCGGCCAGTGAGCTGGCGAAGATTCCGGTGGATCAGCGGGCGGCGTACTTCACGGCCAAGGTGGACAATCCGATGGCCGGACTGCTGCCGAACTCGGGTCTGAATGGGTCGACTATTCCTCGTGCCCAGCTACTGTACGCGTATCCGCAGTTCTCGCAGGTGACCATCACCGACGTGCCGATCGGGAAGCAGAACTACCACTCGCTGCAGTCGCGGCTGACGCGCCGCTTCTCCAAGGGGTTCATGATGCAGGCGGCCTACACCTGGTCAAAGACCCTGGAGCAGGTGAGCGTGCTCGACCAGACCGACACCAATACCAACGACCTGCTCTCCACGAAACTGGAAAAGCGGTTGACGCAGTACGACATCCCGCACAAGTTCACGATCCAGGGGATCTACGAACTGCCTTTCGGGAAGGGCAAGCCGGTGCTGGGTCACTCCAACGCACTGGTTAACGGGATCGTGGGTGGCTGGAACCTGAGCGCGCAGTACGCGATTCAGTCCGGCTTCATCATGGACTTCCCGAACGCCGCCAACATCGCACCTCGCAGCGCGAAGCTGACGGACGATCAGCGCACCGCACTGGCGAAGGCCAACGGCCGCAGCTACTGGGATCCGTCCTACGACAAGTGGTTCGACGTGACACTGTTCCCCAAGAAGGCGCAGGCGGCCTACACCGTCCGCGACTTCCCGACGCGGTTTTCCGACGTGAGGGCGCAGGGTGTGAAGTCGGCCGAGATCTCGGTCTACAAGCAGTTCCTGATCAAGGAACGTGTGAAGTGGCAGATCCGTGCCGATGCCTACAATGCCTTCAATCACCCGTGGTTCGGCCAGCCGGTGTCGGTGGACGTCACCAACTCGCGGTTCGGCCAGTTGAAGGCGGACATGAACAACGAGACGAGGATTATCTCCCTGGTCATGAAGATCATTTTCTAGACCCGGGCGACAGGGGCTGGCGCAGGCCGGCCCCACCTCTGCCGGAAGTCTGGCTGCAGATCGTTTCTTCATGCCCCCGCACCTCGTGTCCGGGGGCATTTTTTATATAGAGTGGAGGACCATGGCTTTGCGATTGACACGTCGAACCGTACTGGCGGGGCTGGGGGGCTCGCTTTGGGCCGCGCCGGCCGCGCGGCACATGGTGGTTTACCGGGAAAGCGGCCGCTTTGGCGGCTGGCCGGCGAATCACGGCATCTGGAGTTGGGGCCAGGAGATCCTGGTGGGCTTCAGCGCGGCCTACTTCAAAAAGATGCCGATGGACCGGCACCAGTACGACAGCAGCAAGCCGGAAGAGCCGCGGCTGGCGCGCAGTCTGGATGGCGGTGAGACGTGGTCGATTGAGGCTCCGAAGAGCCTGCTGCCACCGGAACAGGGCGGCGGCGCGGCTGTACCCTTGACGCAGCCGATGGATTTCACGGCTCCGGGTTTTGCGATGACGCTGCGGTTCAGCGGAGTGCATACGGGTCCGTCGCGGCTGTGGCATACGTCGAACAAGGGGAAGGACTGGGCGGGACCGTTTGAGCTGCCCATGTTCGATCGGAAAGGCATCGCGGCGCGCACCGATTACGTGGTGCTGGGCCGGCACGAGGCGCTGGCGTTCGTCACGGCGGCGAAGGAGAACGGGCGGGAAGGACGGCCGCTGTGCATCCGGACGACCGATGGAGGAGTGAACTGGAATGTCCAGGGCTGGATCGGTCCCGAGCCTCTGTTGTTCTCCATCATGCCTTCGACGGTGCGGCTGCCGGGTGGACGATTGCTGACCGCCGTGCGGGTGAAGAAAGACGACAAGACGGACTGGATCGAGCTATGGGCGTCGGAGGATCTGGGCCGGAACTGGACACTGGTGACGCGGCCGGTGCAGTTCACAGGCGGATTCAGCGGGAATCCACCGTCCATGCTGCGGCTGAAGGACGGACGGCTGTGCCTGACGTACGGCTATCGAGGCGAGCCGTATGGCATCCGCGCGGTGCTGAGCGAGGACGACGGCAAGTCGTGGAGCAAGGACATCATCCTGCGGCAGGACGGCGCGGCCTGGGATCTGGGGTATACGCGCACGGTGCAGCGGCCCGAACGGCAAGCTGGTGACGGTGTACTACTTCCCCGAGCAGGCGCAGACTGAGCGTGTGATCGCGGCAACGATCTGGAGTGCGGACAAGGGCCTATGAGACTCATTGCGGCTTTCTTTCTTTTCCTGACGCTGGGGTGGCCGGCGGAGCTGGTGACGGAACGAGTCTTCGGGCCCGAGGTCAAGACGGGCCCGTACAAGCATCCGGCCTCGATCACTGAGCTTTCGAATGGGGATCTGTACCTCGTGTACTACGGCGGGGCGGATGAGTATGCCGTGAAGACGGGCGTATTCGGGTCGCGCTTCGAACAGTCGACGAAGAAGTGGTCGGCTCCGCAACTGATTGCGTCGGATCCGTTCCGGTCGGTGGGCAATGGCGTGATCTGGCAGGCTCCCGATGGCGTGGTGTGGTTGTTCTATGTGGTGCGCTGGGGCGAGACCTGGTCGACGTCGCGGATCCAGGCCAAGGTGTCGCACGACCAGGCGAAGACGTGGTCGGAGAGTTTTGTGGTGTCGGAACGGGAAGGCATGATGGTGCGCGGGCGGCCCATCGTTCTGGCATCGGGCGAGTACCTGTTGCCGGCCTACCACGAGACCGGCCGCGATACGGAGAACGTGGGTCCGGATTCGACGTCGTGGTTCCTCCGTTGGGATGTGAAGAAGCGGCAATGGGTCGAGAGCGGGCAGGTGCGGTCGAAGAGGGGCAACATCCAGCCGGCGGCAGCGGAGATCACGCCGGGGCACCTGATCGCCTATTGCCGGCGAGGCGGCGGCTACGGTCCGGTGAAGGATGGCTATGTGATCCGGGCCGAGTCGCAGGATGGTGGCAAGACCTGGACGGAAGGGAAGGATTCGCAGTTCCCGAATCCGAACGCGGCCGTGGATTTCATCAAGCTGCAGAGCGGGAAACTGTTGCTGGTCTACAACAATTCGATGGAGGACCGGACGCCTCTGACGGTCGCGCTGTCGGCTGACAATGACAAGACCTGGCCGTGGAAGCGGGATGTGGGTACGGGCAAGGCGGGGTTCGCCTACCCAGTGGCGATCCAGACGAAGGATGGCAAGATCCACCTGGTGTACACCACCAACGGCCGTACCGTGATTGTGCATGCGGTGCTGGATGAAGGATGGATCCAGGCCGGGCGTTAGTGCGTCATCGAGTAGATGATGTAATTGATGCCGTAGCGGTAGGCGAGCGTGGTCATGGCCTCGGGGTATTCGGGGGCGTCCGCGTACTCCCAGGCATCGCCGACGTCCGTATTGAAGTTGACGGCGACCACCATGCGGTTCTTTCCGTCCGTCATGGCGCGCCAGGCGGGCACGGCTCCCGGCGGATACTGGGCGCTGGCAGTGCCGTTGGGTCCGGCCCGGAGGTGACGCGTGCCGGGGATGATGGTGCGGTCCTTGTCGCGGATGTCGTAGAGGACATGCATCACGGAGTCCGTTTCCTCGATATCGGCGATTGGTTCACCCGGCAGAACTCGCTCCATCGTGCGGCGGAACGTCTCCCACTGCTCATCACCCCAGAAGTCGTCGACCACCAGGAACCCGCCGCGCAGGAGATACTCGCGGAGGTTCGCGGTTTCGGTGTCGGAGAGGCCCCACCAGCCCACCTGGGTGGCGTAGATCCAGGGGTGGTCGTAGAGCTGCTTGTCGGTGAGGCCGAAGTGGTGCGGTTCGCCGGTGTGGATGCGGGTGAGCCGCTGGATTCCTTGCGTGAAATGTTCGTCGGCATCGGGCCAATCCATCATCCACCAGCCGTTGCCCTGGCCGCTGCGGGAGGAGAAGCCGAAGCGCCGGTGGTATTGGGGCAGGTCGGTATATTCCAGCCGTACGAAGTGGAACTCGGATTTTGCCTCGAAGACCGGACGCGGGCCCTCTTCCCGGCGGGAGAACGGAAAGTAGCGCTGCGCCAGTGCGGCGGCAGCGCAAATCAACAATACCGCGGAGACCCAGCCAGCCCGCATGAATCCGCCTCTCTCCGGAGCCACTCCACTCTACTGACGGCGCAAACCGCCTTTGTGGTGTGACTTTATTCTAGACGCGCCGCGCTTGACGGGCCGCATCGAAATGCGATCTTTTGGAAGGGTTCCGAGGTGAACCCATGCAGATGACGCGTTCTCAGTTCCTGTACTCGGCCCTTCCCCTGCTCTCTCAAGCCAGGGCCAAAGCGGCCCCGCAAAGGCCCAACATCGTCTACATCTATGCGGACGATTGCGGCTATGGAGACTTGAGCTGCTATGGCGCGACCAGGGTCAAGACGCCGAATCTCGACCGGCTTGCCTCGAGCGGAGTGCGTTTCACCAATGCGCATTCCCCCTCCGCCACCTGTACTCCGTCCCGCTACGCCCTGCTGACGGGAGAGTATGCGTGGCGCAGGAAGGGGACCGGGATTCTGCCCGGCGACGCCTCGCTCATCATCGAACCCGGCCGCTACACGCTGCCGGCGATGCTCAAGAAGAGCGGCTACTCCACAGGCGCGGTGGGCAAGTGGCATCTCGGCCTCGGCACCGGCAACGTGAACTGGAACGGCGAGGTGAAGCCAGGCCCGCTCGAAATCGGGTTCGACTACTCGTTCCTGCTGCCCGCCACGGGCGACCGCGTGCCGTGCGTCTATCTGGAGAATCATCGCGTGGTGGGACTCGATCCCAAGGATCCCATCGTCGTGAACTACGACAAGCAGGTAGGCACCGAGCCCACAGGCAAGGCTCATCCCGAGCTTTTGCGGATGCATCCCAGCCACGGCCACGACATGACCATCGTCAACGGTGTCAGCCGCATCGGCTACATGAGCGGCGGCAAGTCGGCGCGCTGGGTGGATGAGGACATCGCCGACACCATCACCGGCAAGGCGGTCTCATTCATCGAGCGGCAGAAGGCCAATCCCTTCTTCCTCTATTTCGCCACACACGACATCCACGTTCCGAGAATGCCCAACAAGCGGTTTGTCGGCAAGACGCCGATGGGCCCCCGGGGTGACGTGATCGCTGAACTCGATTGGACCGTCGGGCAGGTGATGGAGGCGCTCGACCGCAACAAGCTGACCGACAACACGATGATCATCTTTACCAGCGACAACGGCCCTGTGGTCGACGACGGGTACCAGGACCGGGCGGTGGAACTGCTGGGCAATCACAAGCCCTCGGGACCGTGGCGCGGCGGCAAATATAGCGCCTACGACGGAGGCACCCGCGTGCCCTTCCTGCTGCGCTGGCCGGGCAAGGTGAAGCCAATGGTGTCGGATGCGCTTTTCTGCCAGGTGGATCTGCTGTCCTCCTTTGCAAAACTCACCGGGCAGGGACTGCCTGCGGAGGCGGCCCCGGATAGCCTGGACATGCTGCCGGTGCTGCTGGGTCAGACGCGGAAAGGACGGACCTCGCTGGTGGAGCATGCCGGGGCGCTCTCGCTCATCGAGGGGGACTGGAAGGTGATTGAAGGAAAGCCCGGTCCGAAGACCAATGAAACTCATATCGAACTAGGGAACGACCCTAGTCCACAGTTGTTTCACCTCTCAGAAGACCCTGGGGAACAGCACAATCTGGCCGACCGGGTGCCCGACAAACTGAAACAGATGCTCGAGGCTCTGGAGAAGATTAAGAAGGCGGGTAGGACGAGAGGGTAGGAGCGAAAGGGAGGCCGGACGGTTCGATTACCTGGTTAGTTCAACGAACCGCCCGGCAGGGAGGAGAGAGATCGGTCTTCAGTTCTTGTTCGCGAGCTATTCGCCCGCTTCAATCCGCTGCATCACAATACGCAAGTCCTCAAGGAACTTGGGGCTCTGCAGGAGCTTGTCGGCGAGCCGCTCCGCGCTGCTGCACCGGTGAGGGCGCTGTTTTGTGGCGAGCGGCCTAGCGGTGTCCTTCACGGAAACACTGCGGCGCGATTTCACATCCATGGAGAACGCGTTTGTGATAGGCATCGCACATTAACAAGCATTTTTCCGGCCAAAGACACACTGATTGAAAACTAGGGAGATAGCCTTCCCATCAGTACCATAGTACCGGTAGATATTGGCGAACTCGTCCCTAGCCCGGAAATATTTACCACTTAGGGACAATCCCCGGATTAGGGGGAAAATGAGGTGAAAATCGGAGAGCGAATGCGGGGGTCGAAACGTCGCTTATTGGCTGGGTTTCGACTCCGGTTTCGCCTGCATGGCGGCGGCTGTACCCTGGCCGGAACTCGTGGAACCACTGCCGGGCATGGCCATCATATGGACCGCGCGCTCCCTGGCGTCATCGATCCGATATTGACGAATTTGCCGCCTAAGCTGTACTCCTCCAATGAGTAAACACACCATCAGAGGCAGAACGTATTTGGCCCTCCGGTTGAAACGAAAGAACCGGTGAAGGCACTTGGAACACCGCTTCGGCTCAAGGCAAAACATCGCCAGCAGCGAGTCGCCCAAGCCCTGTTGCATGGAAGCCCGAACGCTGTTCCAACCGCAACGCGGACAGGTAAGGGCCCTCGGGGCGTGTTCGGCGCCGAGCGTTTCTCCCGTCTGAGTGGTTACCACGCTGCTACTCCGCGTGTGACTGAGTATGACACTCCTAGAACTAGTGCACGCCTAGTACCAGAGGTCTCATTGTTTAGAATGAGCCACTTGCGACGAGAAAGGCTTCCGCGCGAGGCGGTAATACGGGAGGGATGGTAAATATTTCCTAATCTACCGGCCCGCCAGACCTCCTGCCGGACTGAAAGCACTCTAGTGGCCGTCGTCGGTCCGGAGGTTATTAACCACGGAGAAGACACCGGGAAGAGTACTCGCTTCCAGACCCGCAATCGTGCGGTCCGCGGTATTGGCCACGACCCCTTCCAGTGTCAGATTCCCATTGCGAACGACAATGTGAATGCTGGGCACGGCCATGAGCGCATACTTGCTGAGCGAGGCATGGCTGTACAAGGCGCGAAAGGCGGCCAGGCGGATGCGATCGTCGTTGGGAGACAGAGGCAGCACCTCAATCTCGTTCTGAACTTCGCGCACGCCCTCGATCTCCTTCACTACGCGGCCGGCGGAGTCCTTCAGCACGGGCCGGACGACCTGGCCCAGCAGCGTCACCTTGCCGTCCTCCACCTTGTACGAAAGGTTGTCGAAGACGCCATAGTAGGGCAGCATGACGAGCTCGTGGCGGACTTCCCGAAGAAGTCTCCTGGTGGCTGCGGGGGTATCGGCAAAGAGGGTGACGACGGCAAGCGCCGCCGCTGGAATCAATAAACGTGGATTCAGCATGGTGTTACTCCTAGGGCCGGATTCCGGCGATGTTGAGGCGCATGCGGTACAGGGCCCCGCGAGCGCAGAGGTAGAGAGTTTTTCCGTCGGCGTCGCCCCAGGCGAAGTTGTGGGGGTGCTTCGGCGCAATGATCAGGCCTAGGCGGCGGCCGCCGGGAGAAAGGATCCACAAGCCGCCAGGCCCTGAGACGTAAAGGTTTCCCTCCCGGTCTACCTTCATGCCATCCAGGGCGTCTTCGCCCGGCGCCGCGGTCATGTCGAAGAAGAGCCTGCCGTTGGAGAGCGAGCCGTCGGGGGCCACTTCGTAACGGTGGATGACTTTGCGGTGATCGTCCCAGTTGGCGACGTAGAGAAGCTTCTCGTCCGGCGACAGGGCGATCCCATTGGGACCCGTGAACTCCGTGTTCAGGAGCTTCAATGCCCCGTCGCGGATAGAGAAAACGCCACTGAAGGGGAGCTGCTTGCGCGGGTCGGCGAAGAACTTCGGCAGGCCAAAGGGCGGGTCGGTGAAGAACAGTGTCCCGTCGCTGCGATAAACGAGGTCGTTCGGGCTGTTCAGCCGTTTGCCCTGGTAGCTATCCGCCAGCACGCTGAGCGAACCATCGGGCTCAAGTCTGGTGACGCGATGATTGCCGTGCTCGTTGATGGTAAGGCGGCCCTGGGGATCGAAGGTGAGTCCGTTCGATCCGGGCTGGCCGTACTCGGCGACGTCGGCGCCGGAGTAGCCACTGGGCCGGCGGAACACGGAGAGTTCTCCAGGCTGGTTGCCGGTCGCGGGCGTGAAGCGATAGATGGTGTTGGCATTCGGGTCGCTGAAGAGCAGGTGGCCCCGCGCGCGGTCCCACACCGGGCCTTCCGTGAACTGGAAACCCTCGGCGAGCTTGTGGATCTTGGGGTTGGCCCCCACAATCGCATCAATTTCCGGCAGATCGCGCACCACTTCGACATTCACCTCGGCTGGGGCAATGGCGATGGGGCCAGGTTCGGCGCGATGAAAAGCAACGCGCGCCGAGCGCATGAAGATGTAGTTGGTGGGCGGGTTTGAGATAGGCCCGTTAATGCCGAAGATGGCAAGCTGGATCTTCTGGCCCGGCTTCACGTTACGGCCGATGACCAGGCTGTTGGGCGCATTCCAGCCGCTGATGACCGAACCGCCCTGCTGACCGGGTGCGCGTGTGAGTTCCCCATCGACCCAGATCTCGGCGTAGTCGTCCAGCGAGGTTTCGAATACCGCTGTCGTACCCGTGGGATCAAAACCACCGATGCGGGGCGGAATGGTGATGTTGATGCGGTACCAGTTGAAGCTGAGACGGCCGGCGCCGCGCCGCTGTTCGAGGGTGGCCGGAGCGATGACGGTCCAGCCGGAGTCATCGTAATCCGCTCCGCCCGCATGCGGGGTGAAGTCATTCGTGTCGACGGGACCGCCGGTGGGTTGCCCTTCCGGCCCGGGTGCTCGAAACGCCGTGGGCACGATTCTGGTGTCGCTGTAGCGCCACTGGCCTTTGACCAGCGCGACTCCTTCCTCCCTGGCGAGATCGATGACGGCCTCAGGCGCCGGCGGCCTGTTCGAGGAAAGGGCTGAAAGCGCGAGCAATGCGAAAAGCGGTTTCATGACACGGCTCCTTTCCCGGGATCAACGAGCTTTCACGACGTAGTACAGGAAGGGATTGGTGACTTCCTTGAACCAGTGAGGCGTACCGGCGGGCACAATCAGCACGTCGCCTTTGTGAAGCTGACGCGACTCTCCCCCGTTGATGCCCGTACCACGCAGCTCGCCGGGTGCAATCGCTTTGGCCTCCACCGCGGTTCCGCCGGTGACGATGGTCGCCGTGCCATCGAGGACGTAGATGATGTCGGCGTCCTCGTTATGAATCTCGGCTGCTCCGGCCATCTCCCTGCGGCTGGCGTGGACCATGTAGCGCTGGTTCTCGTTAAAAAGAACCGATCCCTTGGCGAAGGCCTCTTCCACTTTCTGTCTCTCGAAGAAAGATACGGAATCGGGTCCGGAATGGATTGCGGCCGCGCCGGCCATCGCGAGTTCCTCATCCTGGGCGGCGCTGGCGGCTCCACTGACGCCGATGGCGCCGACGATCTGCTCGTCCATGACGATGGGCACACCACCTTGAAGCGGGGTGAAGTCGTTGAGGGCCACCATGGAGGTGCGGCCCTTGGAGACAATGTCTTCAAACACACGGGTAGGCTTCCTGAACAAAGCCGCGGTGCGCGCCTTGCCGATGGAGATGTTGGCTCCGGCGGCGAAGGTGCCATCGATACGCTGCAGCGCCATGAGGTTGCCGCCGTCGTCGACCACAGCGGCCACCCCGGTGGTGTGGAGCTTCGCAGCCTGCGCGGAAAAGGCGGCAAGAACGCGGCGCGCGCCTTCGGCATCCAGCGACCGATTGACGACAGTTTGGGCAGGCAGGGCAAGTGCCGCCGTAGCCAGAGCGATAAGTCTGACGAGATACATGGTCAATTCTCCAGGGACGATAGATCGGTTCGACTAGAAGATCCGGCCTAAACTGCGTTTATTCCGGTAGATTGAGAGCTGATTTTCCGATACTTTGCGACGCGCCACCACGGTCGCGCGATCGGCGGGTCAGGTTGTCAGAACGGCCTGCGATTCCCGCGCGGGAGTGGGCGTCGCTGGAGAGAAGACATCCTCGACGGCGGCGCGGAGGATTTCGGCGACGCTCCAGGCCTGGGCGGGACAGCCACGCGGATCATGCGGCGCATCGGCGTCGGCAATTTCGCTGATCTGCCCCAGACACGCCGTCCGCAGGTGGGCCGCGATGGGTTCCAGCCAGCCGGCGGCTTCCGCCTTGGCCTCCGGAGTCGCGCCGCTCACTCGGACATAGGCGGAGATAAACGGTCCCAGCAGCCAGGGCCAGACTGTGCCCTGATGGTAGGCGGAGTCGCGTTCATAGACGCCGCCTTCGTACCGGGGCCGGTAGGCGGGGTCGCGGGGGGAGAGAGAACGCAGGCCCAGCGGGGTGAACAAATCCCGGTGAACCGTGCGCACCACCTGCCTGGCGCGGCTGGGCGAAAGCATAGGGTAGTGCAGACTCACCGCGAAGATCTGGTTGGGCCGGATGGCGGGATCCTTCCCGGATGGAGTCACGACATCGTGGAGGCAGCCGGCGTCCTCGTTCCAGAACTGCTCGTTGAAGCTGCTGCGCGCATGCTGGGCGAGCTTGCGCAGGAACAACTCGGCGCCCAGGTCGCCGAAGCGGTGACTCAGGTCCTCCATGACGCACAAGGCGTTGTACCACAGGGCCTGGATCTCCACTGGTTTTCCGGTTCGCGGCGTCACCACCCAGTCACCGATCTTCGCGTCCATCCAGGTGAGCTGGACGCCCGGCTCACCGCAATGCAGCAGGCCGTCGTCCTCCACGCGGATGCCGTAGCGCGTGCCGCGCAAATGAGCGTTGATGATGTCCTTCAGCGTCGAGAAGAGACTATCGCGCACAAAGGTGTAGTCGCCGGTGGCCGCAAGGTAGGCACGGATGGCTTCGAAGAACCAGAGCGTCGCGTCCACGGTGTTGTACTCGGGCGCCTCTCCGGCGTCGGGGAAGCGGTTGGGCAGCATGCCCTGATCGACGCTCTCCGCAAAGGCCTGCAGGATCTGGCGCGCCGTCTCCGGCCGCCCTGTGTAGAGCGTGAGACCACGCAAGGCGATCATTGTGTCGCGGCCCCAATCGGCGAACCAGGGGTAGCCGGCGATCACCGTGCTCAACGAGCCGCGTTGCACGATGAACTGGTCAGCGGCCGCCACCAGGTTGCGCACCAGCGGCTCGCCGGAGGGAGCCGCGGCTACGATCGCCGAGCGCCGCGCGAGTTCATCCCGCCGCAACTGGGGCGCCGCCGCCGCGTCGCGCGGGCCGGTGGACGCAATCAGCGTGGCCCGGGCCCGCCTGTCGAATGCGTAGCGCAGAACCAGCGGGTTGAAGAGATCCTCCTGGAAATCCAGGCCTCGTTCACGCTCCACCGCGTACTCGAAGTGGTTGTACCAGTAGCCGGCGGATTCCACCTGCTGCGCGTCGTGCGCTAGGAAGAGCGAAGGCAGCCCCGAATAGGGCGTCAGCGTCACCAGCCCAGGCGCGGAGTCGAAGCCACCGTGGATGGCTTCGTTCTGATGCGTGGTGGAGTGATAGTCGCGAAAAGCCAACAGTGGCCGGAGTTCCAGCTCGCACGACGGCAGGCCATCCCGGTCCAGGGCGCGCAGCTCATACTCGATCACCACTGTGTTCTCGCCATGGACGAGGAAGATGCGTTTCTCCAGCTCGAGGCCGTCCACCTGGTAGAGAAAGACAGGGTAGGGATCGAGCCGGAACTCACACAGGTGCTGATAGCCCTGCGGGTGCACGGCGCCCGGGTACTGATTGACCGACAGGTCGTAGCGATGCCCGTCGACGATGAGAGTCTCCTCCACCTTGGAGAGGAGCATCAGGCGGCCGACCGGCGGTTTCGTGGCCGCGCAAAGCAGCCCGTGGTAGCGGCGTGTGTTGAGCCCGGTGATGGTGGACGAAGCAAAGCCGCCGAGACCGTTGGTCTCGAGCCACTCTCGGGTGGACGCCAGCGCGAGGTCGGCGCAGATGGACCTGGGAATCTGAATGGCTTGAGTGTACATGGCTATTCTCCGCTCTGCTGCATCAGTTTGGCGACGAGGCCGGTCCAGCCGGTCTGGTGACTGGCGCCGACGCCGGAGCCGTCGTCACCGTGGAAGTACTCGTAGAAGAGAACCAGGTCGCGCCAGTGCGGGTCGGTCTGGTAGAGGCCGTTGGGTCCATGCACCGGGCGCGCGCCGGTGGTGCCGCGCAGGAAGATGTGCGTCAGACGGCGCGACAGCTCGGCCGCCACCTCCCAGAGGTTCATATACTGTCCCGAGCCGGTAGGGCACTCCACCTGGAAGCTGTCGCCCAGATAGTGGTGGAACTTCTGCAAAGACTCGATGAGCAGGTAATTGACGGGGAACCAGATGGGTCCGCGCCAGTTGGAGTTGCCGCCGAAGAGGCCCGTGCTGGATTCGGCCGGCTCGTAGTCCACGCGATACTCCTGGCCATCCACCCGCAGTGTGTAGGGCTGGTCCTTGTGGACCCGGGAAAGAGCGCGGATGCCGTATGGCGAAAGGAATTCGCTTTCATCCAGCATGAGCCGCAGTACTGAGCGGAGCTGGTTCTCGTCCACGATGGAAAGCAGCCGGCGCTGGGCGGCGCCTTCCGCGCACATGCAGGCCACGTTCGAGCAGAGGTCCGGGCGATTCTCCACGAACCACTCCAAACGCCGGCGGAAGCCCGGCAGCCGGTCCATCAGCTTGGGTTCGAGCGTCTCCACCGCGAAGAGCGGAATCAGCCCCACCATCGAGCGCACTTTCAAGGGCAGATGACCGTCATTCGTGCGGTGCAGCACGTCATAGAAGAAACCGTCACGCTCGTCCCACATGCCTTCGCCGTCGCGGCCCAGATGGTTCATGGCATGGGCGATGTAGAGGAAGTGCTCCCAGAACTTGCTGGCCACGTCTTCATACGAGGGATCGTCCTTGGCGAGTTCCAGGGCGATGGCCAGCAGATTCAGGCTGTACATCGCCATCCATCCCGTGCCGTCCGCCTGCTCGATGTGTCCACCGGTAGGCAGCGGAGCGCTGCGGTCAAAGACGCCGATGTTGTCCAGGCCGAGGAAGCCGCCCTGGAAGACGTTGCGGCCCTCCGCGTCCTTCCGGTTCACCCACCAGGTGAAGTTGAGCAGCAGCTTGTGGAAGATCCGCTTGAGAAATGCGCGGTCGCCCACTCCGCGGCGCTTCTTCTCAATCTTGTAGACACGCAGCGCGGCCCAGGCATGAACCGGTGGATTCACGTCGCCGAAGGCCCATTCGTATGCAGGCAACTGGCCGTTGGGGTGCATGTACCACTCGCGAACCATGAGCGTGAGCTGGTCCTTGGCGAACTCCGGATCCACCAGGGCCAGCGGGACGCAGTGGAACGCGAGGTCCCATGCCGCATACCACGGGTACTCCCACTTGTCGGGCATCGAGATCACGTCGGCATTGTAGAGGTGGCCCCACTCGTGATTGCGGCCGCCGCGGCGCTCCGCCGGGGGCGGCGGAGCGGCGGAGTCGCCATTGATCCAATCGCCGATTACGTAGTGGTAGAACTGTTTCGACCAGAGCAGGCCGCCGAACGACTGGCGCATGACGTTGCGCGCATCCGGCGACAGGCCGGCCGGGATCACTGTGTTGTAGAACTCGTCCGCCTCCGTCTTGCGCTGGTCGAACACTGCGTCGAAGGCGCTGTCGAGAAGGCCTTGGTGACGGGAAGAATCGGTCAGACGCAGGCGCAGCGTGACGGCCTGTCCGGCCGGGACGTTCACCTGGTAATGAGCGGCCGCCTTGGTCCCGCGCTGCTCGGGATTGAGACGATCGGATGCGCCGTGAACCAGGGCATCGTTGATGCTGTCCTTCACAAACCGGGCACCGTCACCGTAGCCGTACAGGCGCGCGGCATTGGTCTCGTTCTCGGTGAACAGCAGGGCGGGCGATCCGTCGCACAACAGCCAGCGCTTGCCGTATTTGGGCTCGTTCAGCTCAATGACGCCGGGGGCGGAGGCGTGCAGATTCGGCCGGTGCGCGGCTCCATTCCACGACCAGGTGTTGCGGAACCAGATCGTCGGCAGGACGTGGACCGGCGCATCCTCCATGCCCCGATTGGCGACCGTGATGCGGATCAGGATGTCGTCCGCTCCGGCCTTCGCATACTCCACGAACACGTCGAAGTAGCGGTTGTCGCGGAAGACGCCGGAGTCGATCAGCTCAAATTCACGCTCTCCCTTGCCGCGGCGGCGGTTCTCCGCCACGAGCTGTTCGTAGGGGAACGCCGCCTGCGGGTACTTGTACAGGTACTTCATGTAGGAGTGCGTGGGCGTGCTGTCGAGGTAGTAGTAGCACTCCTTAGCGTCCTCACCATGATTGCCCTCGTTGCCGGTCAGGCCGAAGATGCGCTCCTTCAGGATCGGATCACGTCCGTTCCAGAGGGCGAGAGCGAAACAGATGCGCTGGTGCCGGTCGCAGATCCCGGCCAGGCCGTCTTCGTTCCAGCGGTAGGCCTTCGATCGCGCATGGTCGTGCGGCAGGTATTCCCAGGCCGTTCCGTGGGCACTATAGTCTTCCCGGACGGTGCCCCAGGCGCGCTCGCTGAGGTAAGGACCCCAACGGTTCCAATGAGCTTTGCGGTCGCGGATTTGTTGGAGTCGAACTTCTTCAGCGGTCACGGCAGGGCTCCTTTTGCGTTCGTTTGCAGTGATGGAAGCCCGGGAAACGGGGAGAGTATTCCGGCGAAAGAAAGGAATTTTGCGGCGGGCGAAAGGCGAGGGAGAAGACAAAAGTAGCCCGGAACCATACGGTCCCGGGCTTTGGAAGGTGGCTACAGCGAGCTCAGGTAGGCTTTGACGTCAGGGGCCAGGGCGAGCATCAGGTCGTGATTCGTGGAGCGCGCAAGGTCGGAGACCAGGTAGACCAGGTGGCTGCCGGTCTCGAAGGCGGTGAGTTCGAAGCGTTGGATGCCGCTGTGATACATCGCGATGTCCGTGTGCACGAACTCGGGAATCAGCTTCGCCGCCTCGAACGATTCGCCGTCCGACTTCCTGGCGATCACTAGCGAGATGAGCCGCGCGTCATGTTTCAGCGAGAGATGAACAAACGGCCGGCCGTGATAACGGCACTGATGAGCCTGCATCAGCGTGAACTCAGGGGGAACGTGTTTCCGCAGGATGGGAATCAGCCCGCCGTATTCGGGACCCAACTTCCTGGTGAGCTCCTCCACCGTTGGAGGATTCTTCGGGAACTTGCGGAAAACAGAGCAGTGGATGTGGTCGCCGAGCCCGACCCGCATCAAAGCGGGAATCCTGCTGGACACGGAAGCGATGTAGGACTCCTGCGAAGCCGTGGTAAGCCGCAGGGCGCCCAGTTGATAGGCGATTGCCGAACCCAGGCAGATGACGGCCGCCGCCGCGACAGGCGCCCAGACTCGATGCCAGGACGAAGAGCGGTGCGTGGATCGAAGGTTTGCGCGAATCCGGGCCTCAAGGAAGGGCGGCGTGTCACCCGAGCGGACAGCCTGGCGCAGCCGGCCCCGGAACATCCGGCGCGCCTGCCATTCCGCGGCGCAGTCCAGACATTGCTCGAGATGAGTCTGCGCGGCAAGCCCCTCATTGGCCGGCAGGTGGTTGTCCATGTAGAGGTCGAGATGCTCGCGCAGCGTCTCGCAGTTCCAACTGAAATCGGTCTGTGTCATGACTGCAGTCCCTCCGCGCCCGGCTTGCCGATCCCATAACTACGGGCCAGTGTGGCCAGTTGCTCCCGCAGCAGTTTGCGTCCGCGGCTCAGCCGCGACATCACTGTGCCGATGGGTATGGCCAGGATCTCGGCCGCATCCTTGTATGCGAACTCCTCAACGTCGACAAGCAGGACGACAGCCCGGAAATCGCTGGGAATGCGGTCGAGGGCGGAAAGGATCTCCTCGTCGGTCAATTGCTCGGGGACAGGCGGAACGTATGTGAGGTTGGCCTCGATAAACTCCTCAGTCTCCTTGAGAAGCGGAAAGCGGAACCACTTGCGGCGGTGGTGGTTTACGCAGTGAAACAGAATCTTGAAGAGCCACGCCCGGCAGTTCGTGCCCGGCTCGAACCGGTTGAACGATTTCCAGGCCTGAAGGAAGACCTCCTGCGCCACGTCCTCGGCCCGGTTTCGGTCACCCAGGATGCGTGTGGCGGTCTGGAAGATATCGCGCAGGTGAGGCATCGCCTCGATCTCGAAGCGCTGCTCTGGCGCCAGGCCGGCCGTGAGCGCGCTGGCCTCGGTTTCCGGATCCTTCCCCAGCCCCGCATGGAGCGGAGGGAGGGCGGCGGAGTTGGTCGCTGTATTTTGCGGGAATTGGGGCACGTTGTCGTCCATCCAACTTTCCATTGCTCCGGCTGCCATACGAGGTTGAAATACCTTTCCCGGGGTTGATTATTCCCGTGGCGATGGTTTCTTTCGATAGGGCGCCCGCGCGTCCGTCCTCCGGCATGGGCGCGCGGAGGACGAACACAGCCGGCGTCTTACTTCACCGGGGTAGAGAAGCTGGCTTCCCCCAGCAGGACTTCCGCAAAGGCGCACCATACCTGAACCTTTGCGATGTTCGGTACATAGCCAGGGACAACGACTTCCCGCTTCTCGCCGCCCTTGATCTTGAAGGCGTCCAGCGTGTAAATGTTGCCCTTGGAATCCACAACCCGCCAGGTGGGAGCGGGCGTGTCCGGCACCTTGAAGTCGTCAGTGACCTTCAAGAGGCTCTTGTTGCCGTCACGGCTGTGGACCGCCATGCCAGTGTTGGCCTTGGGGCCCTGGAAGCCCGACGTGGTGTGCATGTTATGGGCATCGGCGGCGAATGCGGCGCTGGTGCTCAGGAAGAGGGCGGCCAGCGCGAAAACGGGCAGAATACGGGCGATGAGTTTCATGGTCTTTCTCCTTGTGTCAATTCGTTGAGTTTTCGGACGGGAGGTTGCGCTAGCGTTCCACAACCTGCACGGCATGGCCGTCGGGATCGCGAGCGAGGAAGGACTTCCGGAAACCCGCTTCCGCTCCAGGGAGTTCCACGACTCCGCTGGATACGAATGGGGACCGGGCTTTCCGGAGAGTCCGCGCGGCCTCGTCCGCGCTGATCCCCAGGAATCTGGTCTGCCAGTGGATGAGATCATTGGGCCTCTCATCCGCCGGATACGGGCGGCCGCCGGCCGGCGCCAGGTACTCGAGAAACTCGATGCCGGGTCCGGCCGGGGCGCGAAGAGCGGTGATTCTCAGCCGGGCGCCGAACACATTGTTCAGCCGTTCCTGTTCCGGGCCGAAGTTTTCACTCTCGCCGGCGACCTTGAGGCCCAGGAGGTCTCGGTAGAACCTCAAGCTCGCTTCTGTGTCTGAAATCACGATCGCCGTGTGGTCTATTCCCAGAAACAGTTCGCTGGAGGCACGATGCCACTTGGGATCGCCCTTATCCGGCGGAAAGGCCAGGATCTCCAGCGGATGGCCGTCGGGATCGCGAAAATAGAACGCCTGAATGCCGCCGGCATTCCGGTTCCAGGCAGGCAGCAATTGCGGACCGCTGGAGGCGTGACGAACCTTGTTCTGGCGCAGCCATTGGTAGGCACGGTCCATGTCGCTGACAATCAGTGCGATGTGCTGGAACCACCGATCATTGCTGCGGGCATCCACGGGCGCCGGCCGTCCCTGCGGAGCGAGGTACTCGGTCAGTTCAATGAACTCATCACCCAGGCGCAGCCGCGCAGTGCGCACCCGGGCGCCGAAGACACCGTTCGCCCGTTCGACTTCAGGTCCGAAAGCTTCGGACTCGGTGACCTTCTGGAAGTGCAGTACCTGGGTATAGAACCCCACTGAGCGGTCGAGGTCGGACACCGTGAGACCGATGGAATCCACTGCCTGGATAATCGGCGGGCCACCTTCGGCCCAGGCGGCCACCGCCACCAGAATCAAGGAGAGCAGAGTGCGTCGCAGCATGGCTAGTTCAACCTTTCAATCAGGTGATCGCCAACTCGCAGAGCATTCGCCATGATCGTCAGCGCCGGATTCACCGCCCCGCTGGAAGGGAAGAAGCTGCCGTCGACGACATACAGATTGTCGAGCTCGTGCGCCTTGCAGTTCACGTCCAACGCAGAAGTGGCAGGGTCCTCGCCAAATCGGATGGTGCCGTTCTGGTGGGCTACGCCGGCCAGCGGGATCCGTTCACCCAGGAAGAGATTGCGAGCGAAGAGGCCCTGATGACACTCATGTCCGTGCATCGGGCAGGCAGTCTGCTGCTGCATCAGGTGCTTGAGCCTCGCGATCAGCCGCTTATGACCCTCTTCGTTGTTGGGCTGATAGGACAGGACGATGTTGCCCTCGCGGTCCACCGTGACGCGGTTGTTGGGATCGGGCAGATCCTCCGAAGTGAGCCAGAAATCCAGCGAGTGGCTCGCCATTAGGTCGAGAGTGAAGCCCGGCGCAATGGCCGGCGCTCCGGCCTTGAGCGTCTGCCCGTCGAGCTTGCCCACAAAAGAGATGTGACCCATCGGGTATGGAAAACCGTCCGCGCCGAAGTAGAAGTCATTCACCGACAGGGTCTTCTGGAAGACAGTGGGATTGGGGCACTTCGAGAGCGCCATCAGCACGGAGTTTGTGTGCCCCATATAGTGCCGGCCCACGACACCCGAGCCGTTCGCCAGCCCTTGCGGATGGCGGGCGGAGGCCGAGCGCAACAACAGCGCCGCCGAGTTGATGGCGCCGCAGGAGACGACGATCATGGACGCGGAGTACTCCTCGCGTACCCCCTCGCGTTCCACGTGAACTTTGGTCACCTCGCGGCCGGATTCGCTCGTCTCCAGGCGCTCCACTTTCGCTCCGGTCAGCAGCGTGAAGTTCGGATAGCTCAGGCTTGGGTCGATGGCCAGCACCTGGGCATCCGCCTTCGCGTAGACGAGACAGGGAAACCCGTCACAGGTGGAACAGCGTATGCACTTGCTCGCCTGCCGGTCCTTCTCGTCGAGCATTACGCCGAGTGGCGTGTGGAAGGGACGCAGACCAAGCCGCTGAAAGTCCTCGTGCAGTTGCTGCATGCGGGGTTCGTGGCTGACGGCCGGGTAAGGGTACGGCGCGCAGGCATGAGGATCTGTCGGATCCTCTCCGCGCTCGCCATGCACGTGGTACATGCGCTCCGCCTGGGTGTAGTAGGACTGCAGATCGTCGTAGGAGATCGGCCAGGCCGGCGACACCCCGCCGTGATGACGCAGGACCCCGAAGTCTTCCCGGCGCAGACGGAACAGGGCGGCGCCATAGAACTTCGTATTCCCTCCAACACAGTAGTTGGTATGGGGATGGAGCGGTTTCCCATAGTGGTCGTGCCAGACCTCCCGGGTCTGGTACTTGCCGTGCAAATTGACTGCGGCCGGGTCCCAGTTGTCCTTCTCTCGAGGCACGTAGCCGCCGCGTTCCAGCACGAGCACGCGCTTGCCGGTGGGTGCGAGCTTGTGGGCCAGGGTGCCGCCGCCGGCGCCCGTGCCGATAATGATGACGTCGTAGTGGTTGTTGTTCATGAGGCGTCCTTCCTGCGCACAGGCAGACTGGTGGTGAGCGGTGCGGGTTGCTTGGATTGGGCGGAGGATCAGTCCTGCCGGAGGTCCATGAGTTCGTGATACCGGCAGCGGAAGATGCACCGCTGGCCGTTGAGATGGTGATACTTGGCGCAGAACACCGGCCCTTGCCTGGTGTAGAGTGCCGCCGCCAGCAGCATGCCCAGCGGAGGCGCCGTGAAGTAGAGCCAGAGAGAGCGGTAGTCGCCCGCGAAGAATGAAGATCCGAAGGTACGCGCCGGGTTCATGCTCATGCCGGACACCGGCGCCTCCACACTAATGAATAGCGCGACCATCGCGCCCGCGAAGAATGGCGTGAGACGGGTCCATCTGGGGTGGTTCGACACATTCAGGACCACGTACAGCAGCAGAAACGAGATCAGCAGTTCGGCGGCGAAAGCAGCCCCGACGCCGTTCTCACCGGGCACGGTGGCTACATAGTTCACCGAGGTGTGCCGCAGGGGGTACCCGAGGGCGAGGTCGGCCAGACCGACACCCAGTACACCACCGAGAAACTGGAACACGGCGTAAAACACCGCATCCCAGCGTTCGATCTTGCCCACCATATAGAAGGAGAGCGTCACTGCCGGATTCATGTGCGCGCCGGACCGCTGACCCCAGGGCGTATGAATGATCCCAATCGCCGTAAGCCCCATGGCCAACCCGCCCACCACGCGGCGGGCAGCCGGATTCTCGATGGCCTGATGGAGCGGCGACAGAGGGTGGTCCAGCAGGACTCCGAAGACGCAGGCCGAGATCATGAAGAGGCCCAGGTTCGCAGCTTCCATCAGGTACTCCGGCCAGTGCGCCGCCAGGGCGTCCAGCATCGTCCGGCCGTGGGCCCGGGCGGTCTCAATTGACTTGGTGGCTTGCATCGGATTTCTCGTTCTGCCGCCCAAGTAATCACGTCCGGCCGCAAGCATATTCCTTCTGTTTGCACCTCTTTTTCGCTGGCCGCCGCAACTCATGTCCTTGGAATAAAGCCGCTCGTGCCGGGGATTGTGACTGGTGTGAACCACATGGCAACATCCACCAGAGACTGCGAGCCGCGCACGCGAGAGCGGCAGGATGCCTTGATTGCCACCAACCTCCGGTGGCTGCGTCAGGCTCTTGCGCTGCTGAACCGGCTGAATGACGCGTCCTATTCGACCATACCCTCCGGCCTGGCCCCGCACAGAGCCGGTGGCCACATGCGCCACATCCTTGAGTTCTATGAATGCTTCCTGGAAGGTGTCGAATCAGCGCACATTGATTATGATGCGCGGCGGCGCGACGAATCGGTGGAACGCAACCGTTCCGCCGCAGCCGCCAGGATCCTCTCCATCATGCACAGGCTGGAGACGATGCCGGTTCTGCGCTGCGATGGCGCCGTCTGGGTTCGGATGGAGGACGCCGACCCTAGCCAGGTGCGCGACAGCTTCCTGATGTCCTCCGTCAGCCGCGAACTCCAGACCCTCAGCAGCCACACTATCCACCACTTCGCCCTCATCGCGGTCACGCTGCTGGCTCATGGCGTTGCAGTGGACCCTGACTTCGGCATGGCGCCCTCCACCCTGAGACACCTGGCGACAAAAAAGGCGGAGGCGGCCTGATGTGCACCGTGAGCTGGCTCCATCACGAATCCGGTTATGAGCTGCTGTGCAACCGCGACGAGAAACTGACCCGGAAACCGGCCATGGCGCCCCGCCTGCAGCGGCGGGACGGCGTGCGGTTCATCGCCCCGGTCGACGGCGATTGTGGCGGCACCTGGATCAGCGCCAACGAGTCTGGCGTCGCGCTTTGCCTGCTGAATGGAGCAAACCTGGGGGCTTCCGCGGCAGCCTCCCCGGCAGGCGGCGCCCGCAGCCGCGGCCTGGTCCTGCTGGAACTGGCGGATGCATCCTCGGCGATGGCCGCCTGTGAACAGTTGGCAAGCACCGATCTCGATGGCACGGCGCCATTCACCCTCGTGGCCCTGGAGCCCGGCCTTCCCGCAGCGGTCTCGGAATGGAACGGCCACGAACTGGCGATCCTCCCGAATGGGGATCCGTTCATGCCCCTGATCTCGTCCTCATTCGACACACAGGCCGTGTGCAGCCTCCGGCGCAAGGAGTTCACCCTGCGAACAAAGGCACGAGTCGACGCGCTATCCCTCTACCATTTTCATGAGAGCCACGGCGCAGGACCCAGCGCCTACACCCCTTGCATGCACCGCCCGGATGCGCAGACCGTCAGCTTCAGTTGGATCAAGGTCGACGATCATTCCGTCGACTTCTTCTATTCGCCGGCCGCCCCGTGCCAGTGGCACCCGGGCCAGACGTTGCAACTGGAGCGGCGGCCGTGATTGCCCAACTCGCAGGCATCGCGTTGGCCACATTCGCCAGTGAGGACCTCGCCTGCATCGGCGCCGGCGTGCTCATTGCGCAAGGCAAACTGAGCTTCGCGGAAGGCGTGCTGGCCTGCACCGCCGGCATCTTCGCGGGAGACATTTTGCTCTTCCTTCTTGGCAGGCTTGCCGGAACAGTAGCCTTGCGATGGGCTCCCATCACCCGATTCCTGCCGCCCGCGCGGGTCGAACAGGCCACGCAATGGCTCAGACAGCGCGGCCTGGCAGTCGTCTTCCTCAGCCGGTTTACCCCCGGCTTGCGCCTGCCTACCTACTTCGCGGCGGGCTTGCTGCGAACCAGTCTCTGGCGCTTCGCGGGGCTGTTCGCCCTGGCGGCCGCCCTCTGGACACCCCTGCTGGTGGGCGCCGCGATTCTCTTCGGCGAGGCAGCTCTGCGGACGGTGCTGGCGCATCGCGCAGAGAGCATCCTGACCTCGGCGGCCATCGCCGGCTCGGCCGTATTGCTCCTGCACGCAGCGCGGATCCTGTTCAACTTCCGCCGCCGGCGCCTCTGGCTGGGTGGCATCAAGCGACTGCTGCAGTGGGAGTTCTGGCCCGCCTGGGTCGCCTACCTGCCCATCGTGCCTTATCTCATCTGGCTCGGCCTCCGCCATCGTTCCCTCACTCTGTTTACCGCCGCCAATCCCGGCATAGCGACCGGCGGCTTGTTCGGCGAGTCCAAATCAGAGATCCTCTCCCAGCTCGGCCCGGACGCGGCCGAGTTCCAGCTCATCTCCAAAGATCAGAGCCCGGAGGCTCGCATCGCTTCAGCGGAGCGGTTTCTCGCCAGGCATGCACTGGAACTGCCCGTCGTCCTGAAACCCGATATCGGCGAACGAGGGCAGGGCGTCGTCATCGCGCGTACTCGAAGTGAAATGGAAGACTACCTGCACACTGCGAAGGACGACATCATCATCCAGCGCTACATCGGCGGTCTGGAGTTCGGCGTGTTCTACCATCGCATGCCCGGCGCAGTTGCAGGATCGGTCACCTCCATCACGTGGAAGTCGTTCCCAGTGATGGAGGGTGACGGCGGCACTCCGCTACGTGAACTGATCCTGCGCGACCAACGCGCCGTCTGCATGGCCGCCGTCTATGAGAAGCACTGCCGCCGCGACTTGAACGAAATCCCCGGACAGGGTGAGAAGGTGCAGCTTGTCGAGATCGGATCCCATTGCAGAGGCGCCATCTTTACCAACGGCGCGCATCTGTGGAGCCCCGCTTTGGAAGCCGGGATCGATCGCATCAGCAAACAGCATGCCGGCTTCGCCTTCGGCCGATTCGACCTGCGCGTGCCTTCCCTGGAAGATTTCCGTTCTGGCCGCAATCTCAAGGTCATCGAACTCAACGGGGTGGGCGCTGAGGCAACTCACGTCTACGACCCCTCGGTCCCTCTGGGGGCGGCCTACGGCGCCATGCTCCACCATTGGAAACTGGCTTTCGAAATCGGTGACCTCCAGCGTCGGCGCGGCGCCAGACCGGTCTCCGCAACCGGCCTTCTGCGGCTGTGGTACCGCCGGAATGCATCTGGTACGGGAGCAAGCCGGCCAGCCTGGCAGGTGGGGTGAAGCTTGGAGCGCATCAACCGGCCGGAACTGCTGGACGACACCCTCATCGAGCCCGCTGACCTGCGGGACAATCTGCGCGACCTCGCCCTTCTCAACCGCCTGTTCGGCGGCAGAGCCCTGATGGTGAACACCCTGCGACGGCTTTCGGCGAAGCTCCCCGCCGGTGCGCCGCTCGCCCTCCTTGATGTAGGAACCGGCTGCGGCGACCTGCCGCGCGCCATCGTGCGGTGGGCCCGCCGCAGCCAACTCACCGTGCGGATCACCGCGTGCGACACCCACCCTCAGGTCCTGCGGATCGCCCGCCTCGCCTGCGCCGGCTACCCCGAGATCCGCCTCGTTCAGGCGGACATTGCCAGCCTGCCCTTCGCGGCCAGCAGCTTCGACTTCTCCCTGTGCTCCCTGCTGTTGCATCACCTGACAGAACCCCAGGTGCGCACCGCGCTCCACGAACTCACACGTGTCACCCGCCAGTCGGTTGTCATCAGCGACCTCATCCGCGGCCGCCTGCCTTACTGGTGTGTCGTGCTAACCACCAGGCTGCTGAGCCGGAACCGGCTCACCCGGAACGATGGGCCGTTGAGTGTCCAGAGGGCCTTCACATTGGAAGAAATGCGCCGATTAGGCGCGGAGGCGGGATGCCCGGAATTGGACCTGCGTTCCCTGCCGGGCTTTCGGATGCTGGGCGTTGCGCCGGGCGCACAGGCCCGGACTGCTCAGGCGGCCACGCCGACAGGTGCTCGCCGTGAGCGGGATTTGGCGATCCAGACAGCCACCCGGTAAAGCAGCAGGATCGCCGCCAGTGTTCCGTAAAACACCGGCCTGGTCACATCCAGCTTCACCAGCCAGTAGTAGTGAATCACACCGGCCACGATGCTGACGTAGGTCAACCGGTGCAGCATCTGCCAGCGCTTGCCGCCCATCCGGCGGATCCAGCCGGCTGTTCGAGGTGATCGCCAGGGGAACCATCAGCGCCAGACCGAGGGTCCCAATGGTGATGTAGGGCCGTTTGGCAATGTCCTTCAGGATCTCAGACCAGTCGAAGAACTTGTCGAACCAAAGGTAGGTCATCAGGTGCAGGCAGCCGTAGAAGAAGGCAAACAGCCCCAGCATGCGGCGGAAGCGGATGAGGTCCGGCATGTTCAGGAGTTTGCGCAACGGAGTGACGGCCAGAGTGAACACCAGAAATCGCAGGGTCCAGTCACCCGTTGCGTAGGTGATGAACTGCAGCGGATTCGCGCCGAGTCCATCGTGGAAGAACTGCCAGATCAGCAGCACCACAGGGGCCAGCGCCGCACTGAACACCACGGGCTTCGCCCACCGGCTGGTAAGAACTCGCTTCATGGCGGTTAGTAGTTCTTCTTCAGATCCATGCCGGAATAGAGCCCGGCCACCTGATCGCCGTATCCGTTGAACATCAGCGTGTCGCGCTTGAAGAACTCTCCGATGCGGCGCTCCTTGGCCTGCGACCAGCGGGGGTGATCCACGTTCGGATTCACATTCGAATAGAAGCCGTACTCACGCGCCGCCATAGTGTTCCAGCTTGTCGAGGGTTGGCCGCCCACCAGGCGGATCCGGTTGATCGATTTGATCCCTTTGAAGCCGTACTTCCACGGCACGGTCAGGCGCAGCGGCGCGCCATTCTGGTTGGGCAGAACCTCGCCGTATAACCCCACCGTCAGCATTGTCAGTGGGTGCATCGCCTCGTCCAGCCGCAACCCTTCCATATAGGGGAAGTCCAGCGCGCCGGCCCGCGGCATCTGTCGCGGATCATACAGGCTTTGGAACGCCACATACTTCGCCTTGGCCGTCGGCTCCACCAGCTTCAGCAGGGCGCTCAGCGGGATGCCGATCCAGGGCACCACCATCGACCAGGCCTCGACACACCGGTGCCGGTAGATGCGCTCTTCGAGCGGCGCCACCTTGAGAATCTCGTTGAGGTCGAACTTCTTCGGCTTGGCGACATCACCCTCCACCGAGACAATCCAGGGAGAGGTGCGGAAGTTCCTGGCATTGACCGCCGGAGAGTCCTTGTCCGTACCGAACTCGTAGAAGTTATTGTAGGTGGTGACGTCCTTGTAGGGAGTCAGTTTGTCGCTCACCGTGTAGCTGCTCTTCACCACGCCGTCCAACTTTGTACCGGCCAGGGCGGACTCATTCGGCAGCGCCAGCGCGCCCAGCGCGAGCGACCCGGCCGACAGGAAGCGGCGGCGGTTCAGGTACTGCTCCTTGGGCGTCACCTGCGAATAGCGTAGATCGCTCGACTGTCTGGACTTGATGATCATTCTCGGCCCCTCTTCCGTATTTCTGATGCAATCACACCAACCGTGGTTCCAAAGCGCGCCGTGATTAATGAATCAGACTGCCCGCGGCCGCGCGCAATTGCGGGATCTCCTGGCGGTGCATTCCCAGTAGCCCCGCCGAACAACAGAAGACTACCACGGCCAGAATGAACAGTTCCCCGTGGTCGTCCACGGCCGGCAGAGCCACGCCCAACTTCGTCAGGTGGAAGAAGATGGCGCCGCTGATGACGCCCAGGGACAGGGCCGCGCCCAGCAGCACCGTCCGAGGCATCAGCAACAGGATCGCCGCCACCAGTTCCGCTACACCGGAACCGATGCGCCCCCACGGTTCCATGCCGAGCGCCGAGAAAATGTAGACGGACTCCCGCGCTCCCGTGAATTTGAAAAACAGGGTCTGAAGCAGGATGACGGCGGCTATGCCGCGCAGCAGCCAACTCGCAATGACAAAAGCTTTACTGTGTTCCATATTGTCCTTTCTGAAACTGCAGAAACGCGGCTGCTTCCGCCGGGCCGAGGTAGCGTTGCAGCAACTTCGGCTCGGTCCGCAGCAGGTCCACGAGAATCAATCCATCCAGGGCATTCGAGAATTCCGGATCCACGTTGAACCCGAGCAGTTTTCCGCCGAGTTTCAGGTACTGCCGCAACAACACCGGGATCCCCACGCGGTTCGGTTCGAGATCCGATACGACCTCCGATAGGTCTTCCACATCGAACCCGGCCTCCGGCAGCGGGAGGTCCGTTTGGCGGCGGAACGCATGGCGGTGCCGCACCAAGCCCACCCAGTCGCGCAAGGAAGCGTGCTTTTCCAGGAACGCCACCATCAACTCCCGCGAGAGGGCCTGATAGTCATTGCTGATGCTCACGGGCCCAAACAGCGTCCGGTACCGCGGGTTCTTCGCTACATATTTGCCGATGCCCTTCCATAGCAGGAGCAGGGGCGCAAACCCCTTCTGGTACTCCTCGCGCACAAAGCTCCGGCCGAGTTCCAACGCCGGGCCCAACCGCTGCAGAAAGGCCTCGCCGTACTGGAAGAGCGAGGCGGTGTAAAGCCCGCCTTCCGCACGGTCCGTGCCGGCCAACCGGTAGGCGCCCACCAATTCCCGTCGTTCTTCGTTCCAGACGAAGAGATGGAGGTAGTGCTGATCGAAATGATCCAAGTCCCTCGCCTGTCCGGTGCCCTCCCCGACCGCCCGGAAGGTCTTCTCGCGCAGCCGTCCCAGCTCGCGCAGGACATTCGGGATCGAACCCGCCGGGGCGATGTAGGCCGCGAGCACCCCCGATGTGGCAAGCCGCGAACCCTCGGGCAGCGCAGCCACCTCGCCCGACAGCACGGAGGGATCCTCGGCCCCGGCCAGCGGCACCACGCTCTTGCGGCGCCCGTGTGCGGGGAACGGCATTCTTGTACGAGGTTTGTACTCGCAGCGGTGCGCCAGGAGATAGGTACGCCAGCGCAGGTAGGAGATCCGGGCAGCGTCCCCCTCGATCGCCAGCAGCTTGGCGCACTCCACCGGCGAGCCGATGCGGACATCGAGAGTGTGGCGGCGCTTGTTGAAGAGCTCCCGAGCCAGCAGCGCCGTCCGCAATCGCGGATGCACCAGGCCTGCTGCCTGAAACAGCAGACTGTTGCTGCCCTCGATATACGCCGGCACCACGGGCACGCTCACACCGCGCCGCGAGCAGATCTCAATGATTCTGGCAATCGCCGGGTTCCACTCCGGGTCGGTCACCATTCGCTGCTTCCACTGAAAGTGAGAGACCTCTCCGGCGGGAAATACCACCAGCAGCCCACCGCTTTGCAGGAATTCGATCGCCTGTCGCAGCGCGCCGGAATTGCGGCGGGCCGCGCCGCCCATCGGATCGACGGAAAGCAGCAGATCGCGCACTTCAGGGAAGACCCCCAGGA
The DNA here is from genome assembly GCA_049841055.1 of Paludibaculum sp. Taxonomy (GTDB): domain Bacteria; phylum Acidobacteriota; class Terriglobia; order Bryobacterales; family Bryobacteraceae; genus Paludibaculum. Next base: position 28,942 of record JASGIE010000144.1, read on the forward strand.
TGCCGTTCGCCAGGAAGCGCACATCCGGGCGAATGCTCCGCAGCACTGTCGCCAGCGCGGCGCCCTCCAGGATGCCGAATGGATGATTGGCTACGAGCACAGCGGGACCCGATCGCGGTACGTGCGCCAGATCCCGCTCCGCCACCTTGCAGCGGACCTCCAACAGATCCAGCAAGCGCTGGAGAAACGGTTTGCCATCGTCGTTCGATCGCAACTCCGCGTATGCCTGCTCCACACGGTCGAAGGCGAAGAGCTTGGCGGCCAGTCCGAGGACCGGCGCCGGCACCGGCAGCAGCGTCGAGATAGCGGGTTCGAGAGTTCTTGTCACCACTGCCTGGGAAATCGCGGTGTTCGCGCGGTTTATTCCCGGCGGAAATCCGAGGGATCCGCCTGCAGCAGCAGCGTCTCGCCCTGTCTCTTCAATCGCCCGGAGATGGTGAGGGGCTCCGCCACAAAATTGAGGATCTCCCGGCCCAGCCTGCGGCCGTCGCGGCCCGTCAGCAGCAGCACACGCCTCGTTCCGTTTGCGTCGTTCACCAAAAAGGCGGGCGGCACTCCACCGCTGATGCAGCGCACGGCACAATCGCGATGAACCTTGCCCTGGCCGGGGTTCATCACGCCCAGAAAGCACTTGCTGTCCACAATTTCCCCGCTCAAGACGACGTCGCCGAGATCCGTCTGCGCCAGGCTGCTGCCGGCCGGTTGAGCGTCAAGCGCCTGCACTGTGGCAGGCTCCACTTCCAGCATCCTGTTCTTCGCCCCGCCGGATGAGCGTACCCTTCAGGCGAATCCATCGCCCGTCCAGTTCCCGAGCGGAGAAGCCGTGTTTGCCGGGAGCCACCAGCAGATATCGCTGGTTGGCGCTGACGAGCATAGGATAGGGCCACTCCGTCAACTGCCCCTCGTATTTCCCGGACCGACCATATTCAAACGTGGAATCCGCGAAGGGGGACTGGCCCGCAGTCAGCAGGAGAGCGGTAGCCAGGCCGGCCGCGGCAATGACGGCAACAACGCTGCGAAGAAACACCGCCAGACGCGGCGGCGCCTGCGCCAGATAGCCGACGTAGAACTCGGGTGCCATCAGCCCCTCCCCTTAGATCCACAGGCCGTCACGCAAGCCGGCTCCACACGTTGTCCAGGCGGCAAGGGCTGAGGATGCACCAGCACCCGGTCGCCGATGACCTGCGTCCGGAACACCGGAACCTTCTCGGTGAACGGCGGCGGCGACGCGCCTGTATCGGGCAGGTACTGGTAGCCATGCCAGGGGCATGTGATGCAGCCGTCAATCACTCGTCCCTCGCCCAGCGGTCCATTCTGGTGCTGGCAAACGTTCGAGACGGCCGAGACACAGTCGTCGTACCGGAAGACAGCCACGCGCTCTCCGGACAATGACACGATGCGCGCCCGATTCACCGGAATCGCCAGCACCTCGCAGACGTCCACAAAGCCATCCGCCCGGGCAGCGGATCGCGCCGCATCGAGCCGCCTCTCCTTCCAGCCCGCCGCCAGATGGAGACCGGTCACCAACAGGATTCCCACAGCTAGCACGCCCGCCAGCAGCGGGCTGGTTTCCGACTGCAACGCGCCGAGGGCGACATGCCCGATGAGGAGCGCGTAAGCAAGATAGACAGCCATGTGCAGCCGCTTCCAGACAGGCGCGGAGAGATTTTTCAGCCAGAAATCATGACTGGTGGCGGCCATGAGGAACAGGATCAGCAGCGCGCCCGCGCCCAGGGCCTGGAACGGAAACTGGGCCAGGCTCGCATACCGGGTGTTGGAGGCGAACACGCTCACCAGCGGCGAGACATCACCCAGAGCATGGAACTGCACCAGGGAGAATATTCCGTGCGCGAGGGCCGCCAGGAACATGCTCACGCCCAGATGGCGGCGGTTGTAGAGCAACGGCAGGAACCGCGGATCCAGCCGGCACAGCGGCCCGATGCAGAGAATCACATGGAGCATCAGCAAGGCCAGAGTGCCCAAGCCCCGGATCAACAGGGTCTCAATCGTTGCCGTCGGGTTCAGTATCGCGCCCAGGCCCGCGAACGCCAGCAGATAACCGGCCGCCGTGCAGCCTAGCACAGTGTCGTAGATGCGTTTCTGCCGGTTCCAGCCAACGGCCGCATATTGCACGCTCATCGAAGTTCCTCCCAGCGAAGGTCCGCATTCCGCGGCGCCGCGGCGCGACGGGCCAGCAGCGCGGCCAAGAGGAGCAGTGGCAACAGAACGGCCAGGGCCATCCAGATCCATCGATGCGACCGGCGGAGTGGCTGGATCATCTCAGACCCTCGACCGGTGCGGGTTCCGCTCCACAGGCGCCTCGGCCGCGCCGCCCATCCAGCGCTTCAGCAACAATGGCCAGAACGCAACAACACCCGGAAAGACCGCCAGCCGGAAACCGATGCTGGATCCGCGTGCGATCGGGTCGATGCGGTGGATGCCGGCGGCCACGAAGGCCAGTCCAAAAATGACGCCGGCCGCGAGGTAGGCGGCAAGAGCCGTGAGAATCCGTTCGATGACGAGCATGGAAGTCTCCTGTTCTCGAAGTCAGAGAGCCGCGCCGTAGAAGGGGATGACGGCGCCGCTGAGTTGGGACAAACCGTCGCCGGCCACATGGACCAGCAGGTTGGCAATCTGCCCGGGCGACACCCACTTCGTGTGGTCTGCGTCCGGCATGGCGGCGCGGTTCGCCGGCGTGTCGATGGCCCCCGGCAGGATCACGTTGGCGGTGATGCCCGCATCCTGGTTCTCCAATGCGATCGCTTTCACCAGGGAAACCAGTGCCGCTTTGGAGGCCGAGTAGGCAGCCGCCGTGGCGACAGGCTCAACCGCAGCCCGGCTCCCGATGGCCAGCAACCGGCCCGACTTCTGTTCTCTCATCCGGGGCAGAACGGCGCGAGACAGATAGAAAAATGAGCGCAGGTTGAGGTCGAACATCTGTTCGAAGACGGCGTCGGGCGTGTCGGCCACGCTGTGCCCGCCCACATAGCCGCCCAGCAGGTGGACCACCGCGTCCACCCGCCCGTAGTGCGCGTATACCCCATTCACCAACGCGGCTGCTTTCGCAGCATTCGACAGTTCCGCCGGAAAGGCCCGAAAGGACGGATTCTCGAAATCGGCATCCTGGATGGAGCGGGAGACACCGGCCACCTGGGCGCCCGCCGCGAGAAACCGCCCGGTCACGTCGTTGCCCAGCCCACCCTTGGCGCCGGTGATCAGAATGACTCTGCCTGTCAGTTGCATGGCCGCTCCTATTCGCCGGACGACCACGCGACGCGGAATTCCGGGTAAAGCGTCAGGCCACCGCAGGCGAAGATCGTCTGGCCGGTAATATAGGACGCGTCGTCGGATGCGAGGAAGGCGAACACCGATGCGATCTCCTCGGCCTTCGCAGCCCGGCCCATCGGAATGTGGCTCTCCACATCCATGCGCGCCTTGGGATTGTCGATCCAGGCACTGTTGATGGGGGTGACTACCGCACCGGGTCCCACGGCATTCACGCGAATCCCCTGGCTCGCATACTCCAGCGCCATGGTCTTCGTGAGGTTTTCCATGCCGCCTTTGCTGATGGAGTAGGGCAGGTATTTCGGTTTCGGAATGATCTCGTGAACGCTCGAGTTGTTCAGAATCACGCCGCCGCCGCCGCGTGAAAGGAAGTGCCGGATGGCCTCGCGCGAGCACAGAAACGCGCCGCGAAGATTCACGCCCAGCACGCGGTCGAAGTCCGCAATATCGATTTCGTGTGTCGAACACGGCTTCTGGATGCCGGCGTTGTTCACAAGCACGTCGACTGAGCCGAAGGCCTCAATGACCTTTGCGAACATCGTCCGCACCTGGTCTTCCTTGGAGATATCCGCCTGGATGACCAGATCCTTGCAGCCGGATTCGCGGACGGCCATGCAGGCTTCACTCACCAGCACTTCCGTGGCTTCCGCCTGCTCCGGTCCGGTTCTGTAGTTGATGGCGACGTTGGCGCCTTCCTGCGCGAAACGCACGGCGATGGCCTGGCCGATGCCGGACGAGGCCCCTGTGATGAGAACGTTTTTCCCGACTGAACGAGGCATGAGAATTCCTTTCAAATAGGTGGTTCAGTTCGCGGCTGCGCAGCGGATGCGGCCCCGGACGCTCAGCAGCAACGAGGCCGGCACCGTCATCGACTTCACGCTGTCTCTGAGCCTTTGCTTCCAGCGGCGTTTGTCTTCGATCCGGTCCCGGCAGTACGCGCAGTCCTGGAGGTGCTTTTCGACGGCCAGGCTTTCCATCGCCGCCAGATCTCCGTCGACAAACCCGTCGGACAACGACTCAACCTGGCCGCAGTGCATGGAAAGAGTAGCGATGAGTTTCATGGCACCCGGTATCTCCACGGGCGCAAATCAGCAGGCGCCTGTGTCATCCACACCGCCTCGTTTGTTATTCCCGCGCGGGTGGCTGGGAATTTTCAACGCCGCGAATGCCATAAAGCGGCATGAAGCAGAAAACATACTCCATGCGAGCCCGCTGTATGGCTCTCGCCGGCATCGTGTTCGTCTCGGCCCTGCAGGCCTGGGCGGGACTGGTGGAACCGGTCAACAGGTCCCGACAGGGCGTCGCCGCCAAAGGCTACGATGTGGTGGCCTACTTCAAGCAGTCTCAACCCGTGATGGGCTCCGTGCAGTACGCCACGTCCTGGATGGGCGCCAACTGGTGGTTTTCCAGCGCTGAGAACCGCGACTCTTTCAAAGCTCATCCCGAACAGTACGCTCCGCAGTTCGGAGGTTACTGCGCGTGGGCCGTCAGCAATGGCTACACCGCCGAGATCGATCCGGAAGCCTGGAAGATCATCGACGGCAAGCTCTACCTCAACTACAGCAAGGATGTTCAGCGGAAGTGGGCGCAGGACGTTGAGAAGCGTATCGCCGACGCCAACAGGAACTGGCCGGGACTCCACAAATAAAGGAACACAATCACATGCGAACGAATTGCTTTTCACGCATCCTGGCGTTCGGCCTTCTGGCCGCCAGCGCCGTCACCGCACAGGAACAGGCGCCGCGCCATGAAATCGGACTCACCCTCGGCGGCGTCTTCGGCCCCTCCCGTGACTCGGGCAACACGAAGTTCAAACCCAATGCGGGTGTGGCCCTACAGGCCAACTACGGGTACAGGCTCTGGAGCAACAGGACGGTGGGCGTCTATGGCGAAGCCCATTTTCTGGCGAGCCCCAACCGCACAGTGGATACCGGCAACCCAAATGCCACTCGCGACTTCGCCAGCCTCTTCGTCACACCCGGAGTTCGCGTGAAGTTCCGGCCCACGGCACGGATCTCCCCCTACGCGGTGGTGGGCGGCGGCTATGGCCAGTTTGAACAGAGCACCTTCCTGGTAGGCGGCGACCCGAATCCGGCGGCAAGGCGTGTCCATCGCGGTGTTTTCGATTTCGGCGGCGGCATCGATTCGAAGTTGTGGCGGTTTGTCGGGCTCCGGGCGGAGATCCGGGATTTCTACTCGGGCAGCCCGTTGTACAACGCCGCACTGTCAGGCGGCCAACACAACATCGTTGCCGGCGGCGGAATCGTCCTGCGATTTCAATAAGGTTGGGAAAATTGGCGGCGTGCCGGTGGTTCCGGCACGCCAATGGGAGTAACTCAGTCTATACGGCGGAAGCCTGGCCGCGCAACTTCCGCAGGGCCGGCAGCACTTCGCCGAGAGACACGGCATCCGAACCCGGTTGGCCCAATGCGAAGTAGAGCTTCTCGTAGTGCTGGAAGAGTTGCTCGTAGCGCGCCACTTCCGCGGGATCCGGTTCGATCACGTGATATGTCGGGCACAGGGCAGCCTGCGCTTCGTCGATGGTCTTGAAGGCTCCGGCGGCCATAAAGGCGAAGATAGCCGAACCCAGGCTGGTCACTTCCTGCGCCGGCACCAGCACCGGCTTGTTGAACACATTCGCGTACACGCGGTTCAGGGTAGGGTTCTTCTGCGGGATGCCGCCGCCGTTGATGACCCGGTGAATGGTGACGCCGTGGCCCGCCATCCGTTCGAGAATGATGCGGGTGTGGAACGCCGTGCCCTCGATGGCCGCGAACAGTTCATCAGCCGCCGTCGTACCCAGGGTCCAGCCGAGGGTGACGCCGCCGAGTTCGGGGTTCACCAGGACCGTCCGGTCGCCGTTATCCCAAGTCAGGCGGAGGAGACCAGTGGACCCGGCCTTGTAGGATTCCAGCCCCTGAGAGAGTTCCGCGACCGTGGATCCGGCACGCCGCGCGATGGCCTCGAAAATGTCGCCCACCGCGGAGAGCCCCGCCTCGATGCCGTAATAGTCGGGATGGATGGATCCCTTCACCACGCCGCATACACCAGGAATCAGGCCCACCTCGCGGGCGATAGCCATCATGCAGGTGGAAGTTCCGACGACGTTGACCACGTCGCCTTCGCGAATGCCCGCGCCGATGGCGTCCCAATGCGCATCAAAGGCGCCCACCGGCACCGGGATGCCGGCCTTCAACCCCAGGCGCTCCGCCCATTGCGCCGACAGGTGGCCGGCCAGCACGTCCGAAGTCTCATAGCGGCCGTCGAGCTTGGCTCTTACGCCGGCCAGCAGAGGATCGACACCCACCAGAAACTCTTCGGGCGGCAACCCGCCGAGAGATGCGTTCCACATCCACTTGTGGCCCATGGCGCAGATACTGCGGGGCGCCTCGGCCGGGTCTGTGATTCCGCACAAATCGGCCGCCACGAGGTCGCAATGCTCCATCGCGGTCACCATGGCGCCGCGTTTTTCGGGATTGTGGCGCAGCCAGTGCGTCAGCTTCGAGAAGCCCCATTCCGACGAGTAGACTCCGCCGCACCAGTTCAGAGCTTCCAGACTGGACTCCCGGGCGTGCCGGGTGATCTCCGCCGCCTCGTTCTTAGCGCGGTGGTCGCACCACAAATAGTAATCGTCCAGAGGCTGCAAACCTTCGCCGAGTGGGATCACGGTGGAGCCGGTGGTATCCAGCGCGATGGCCTCGACGGCATCGCCGGCGATCCCGGCCGCTGCCAGTGCTTTGCGGGTCGCTTCTGCAAGCGCATTCATGTGGTCCGCGTGACGCTGTGTCGCATGATCCGGATCCTCGCGCTTTCTCAGCACGGGATACTCCGCCGCTGCTGCGCCCAACCGTCCGCGGGCGCTGTCGAACAGGGACACGCGTACGCTTTGGGTTCCGAAATCGACTCCGGCTACGATGGCCATGAAATGAATGCTCCTTCCGTCTAGAGGATCTTATCGCATACGCTGGAGAGAGGAGAATTCATGCTGCTCGAGTCACTCAGAGTTGAAGTCCTGGAAGCGAATCTGGAGATCGTGCGCCGTGGACTGGTGATGTATACCTTTGGAAATGCAAGCGGTTTCTCACCGGCTGAAGGCCTGATGGCGATCAAACCGAGCGGTGTTCCCTTTGAGAAACTACGCCCGGAGGATATGGTCGTCACGGACCTCGATGGCAAGATCGTCGAAGGCACTCTCCGCCCCTCCTCCGATGTGGACACGCACCTCGAGATCTACCGACACTGCCCCGGCGTCAAGGGTGTGGTTCATACCCACTCCACCTACGCCGTCGCCTGGGCTCAGGCCAAAAGAGAGATTCCCTGCTTCGGCACCACACACGCCGACTACTTCTACGGCTCGGTCCCAGTCACCGAACCGCTCTCGGACGAAGAGATCAAGACGAAGTACGAGTTGAACACCGGCAAGGCGATCATCCGCCGCTTTGAGGGCATCGATCCCCTCACCCGTCCCGGAGTGCTGGTTTCCAGCCACGGACCGTTCGCCTGGGGCGCTTCGCCGTCCAAGGCCGCGATGAACGCGGTCCTGCTCGAAGAGATCGCGCGGATGGCCTCGATCAGCGTGGGCCTCGAATCCCGGGCTGAACGCCATTGGCCAAGCCCTGCACGATGAGCACTTCCTGCGGAAGCACGGCCCCGGCGCCACTTACGGCCAGAACTGAAGCCCCGCGGCATAGACTGGATGTAGGCCCATGCTCATCCAGTTCTCCGCTCCCGATGTCGCCAAGGGCGCGGTGTTTATCGCCGCCACGCTGTTCCCCATCGTGAATCCGCTGGGGGGAGCGCCGATCTTCTTCGCCCTCACGGGGTCGCATCCGAGCGAGGTCCGCGCGCGGCTGGCCGGCAAGATCGCGATCAACAGCTTCGCACTGCTCATGGCGTCGCTCTTTGTTGGCGCCCATGTGCTGGCCTTTTTCGGGATTTCGTTGAGCGCCGTCCAGGTGGGCGGCGGAATCGTTGTCGCTGCGGCCGGGTGGACGCTACTCAATCAGCCCGACCGTCCGAACAAAGACCAGCAGAGTGTTACGGATGTCGACCTGCTGATGCGTTCCTTCTACCCGTTCACGCTGCCGCTGACGGTGGGGCCGGGGTCCATCTCCGTCGCAATTACCCTGGGCGCCAACCTGCCCAAGCGGCTGGATACGCCGTCTCTGTTTTCCCTGGAGCCGCTGGTGGCGTCGTTCTTCGGCGCGGGCGTCATCTGCATTCTGATCTGGATCTGCTACATCTCGGCCGAGCGGATGAGCCGAGCCCTCGGCCCGACGGGCACCAGCGTGGTGATGCGGCTGTCGAGCTTCATCCTGTTCTGTATCGGCGTCCAGATTGCCTGGAACGGATTCCAGGGCCTTGCCACCACGCTGATTCACAGTCCGGCGCGCTAGATTCGGCGAGTTGCCCCGAGAGCGGGCGTTTCCACCTGGACAGACTCGTCGATTCCTTCCCAATGACGGTGTCCGCGGGCGCTTCGACTACACTAGGTTTGAGTCGAAAGGAAGGGTGCCGTGCCCAGGGGCAAGTGGAGGCTGATTTCTGCGGTTGTATTCATCGCGATGGCTGCCACTGTGTTCACCTTTGCCCTGGGTGAGACGCGCATCTTCCGGCTGCTGCACCTGAAGGCGGGCGATCTCTACTTCGTCGCGGCGCATCCGGAGCAACCCCGGGAAATCGTTCTGATCGTGGTGGATCAGAAATCCCTGGATCGCTTCCCGGAGCCTTTGCTGCTGTGGCATGGGTATTACGCGGAGGCGATCGAAGCGGCGGCGGACGCGGGGGCCAAGGTGCTGGGGCTTGACGTGGCCTTCCCAATTCCCGTGAACCAATGGGCCGCGGGGTTCGATGAGAGGATGGCGGAGGCGGTGATTTCCACCTCGGCGCGCATGCCGGTGATGTGCGGGTATGCCGCGTCGACGTTGTCTCAGCAGAGGAAGTGGCCGGTACCGATGAACATGGCGGCGGCGGCGCTGGGGCAGACCGCCTATGTGAACCTGAGGGCCGACGAGGACGACTTCATCCGCTCGATTGAACTTGTCGAGGCGGAGGGTTCGCGCAGTATGTCGCTGGCGGTTTCCGAGCGATTTCTGGGGCGGCCGGTGCCGTATCCGCAGCACAACATGCTGATCCACTATGTCGGTCCGGCAGGGACGTTTCCGCGGGTATCGCTTTGCGATTTCATCGACGCGGCGCGCGCCGGGAGGCGGAAGCAATTGCAGGATTGGGTGGGCGGGAAGGCCGTCCTGCTGGGTCCGGACCTGATTACGGACCGGCACGCCACCCCGTTCTACGCGTTCCGTGCGGGTACGCCGGCCAATACGGCGGGGGTGGAAATTCACGCCAACGCCGTTTGGACGTTGCTGAGCGGGCGTCATATCGCTCCCCTGAATTCGTCTCTCAAGGTGGCCGTCACGGTGGTCATCAGCCTGGCGGCCGCGCTGGCCACGCTGCTGGTGGCCGGCTGGCCGTTATTCGGCTATTTTGTGGTTCTGGCGGCCCTCAGCACCGGCCTGGGGTTTCTGCTGTTCGGGCGGGGGATGCTGATGGCGCCGTCGGAGATCCTGCTGCCGCTGCTAATCTCAGGGCTGCTTTCCCTCGTCTTCGGCTACTTCTTCGCCGTGCGAGGCAGGGACACCTACCGGAATGCGGTGCGGGTATTTGTGGGCAAGCAGGTGGCGGAAGCTCTGGACGCTTCGGGCACCATCGCGCTGAGCGGCCGCCGGGAAGCGGTCACGATCCTGTTCACGGACATCCGGGGATTTACGGGCTGGTGCGATGCGCAGGAACCGGAGACGGTGGTGGCCCGGCTGAACGAGTATTTCGCAGTGATGACGGCGTGCATCGTGCGGCATGGCGGGCAGGTGAACAAGTTCATCGGCGACGGGATCATGGCGATTTTCAGCGACGCGGAAGGGGCCGCACTGGGCGATCATGCGCTGCGGGCCGTCCGGTGCGCGATGGAGATGGTGGGCCAGCCCCTGGAGTTCCGCACGGGGGCGGGGATCCATACCGGCGACGCGATCGTCGGAAACGTCGGCTCAGGCGATAAGATGGATTACACGGCTCTGGGTGATACGGTGAACCTGGCGGCCCGGCTGGAGGGCTTGAATAAAGAGTTCCAAACCCGCATTCTCATGAGTGCGGCGACCTGGGACCGAGTGAAGGGCTCAGTGGAAGCCCGGCGCCTGGGTCAGTTTACCGTACGGGGCAAAAGCGCTGAACAATCGATCTACACCGTTGCGGAGGTTTGAGATGCAAGGCAGTCGTTTGGCATGGGTGTCACTGGTGTTGCTGTTGCCGGTGCTGCCGGCGCAGGTCAGAAAGACACAACCTGTGGGCCTGGTGATGGGGGCCGGGGCGACGGTGGTGCGGGGCAAAGCGCCGGCCGCCGCCGTGAAGCCCGGCGAGATCCTATTTGCCGGCGATGTGCTGAAGGCCGGTTCCGCCTCGGCTGCGTTCCTGTTCTGTCCGGAGAAGTATTCCGCGGCGCTTTCGCCGAACGGCGAGGCCGCGTTGACGGAGTCGCAGGTGCAGGTGAAGTCCGGGGAACTGGTGGGCCGGAGGACCGTGGCTGCGTGCTATCTGCCGGAAGTGCAGAAACTGTCGGTGGCGAGCCAGCAACATTACGGAGTGATGCTGACGCGTGGCAGCGGCGCGGCGGCTCCGAAGGGTACGCTGGCGGAGCGCGTGAAGGCCCTGCCCGAGGAGAAGCGGAAGGAAGTCGACGCGATGCTGGCCACGGCGACCGGTGCGGATCCCGTGAATGTGGTTGCGCGCGCCGCCGCGTTGGAGAAGGCGGGGCTGCTCTACGACGCCGGTGAGTTGTACCGGGAGGCCGCCAGGCAGTGGACGGAAGCGGCCTGGCTGAAGAAGAAGATCGTAGAGATCGAGGATGCGCTGCTGAAGCAGCAGGCGCACTAGGAGTGGGGCGCGCCTTGCGCCCGGTGAACCCGGTGCCGGTTCGTGGACCTCGCGTGTGCGTGGCCCGCTTACTGACGTGCGCGGATCGCAGTGTGGGATCCCGGCGTGGCGGAGTGGGTTCGTTTGTGAGGACAGTCTTGGAGGCCCGGGCGGCGGATTGAGGCTGAGCGCTGGCCCTGGCTTCGTTTTGTCCGCCGAACCGGCTGCCCTCATCCGGAGGAATGTCCGGTCCGGAAGGAGGGCCGGATCGCTGATCGTCTGAGGTCCGCAGCGGCCCGGAGGGGCAGTAGGGATAGAGGCGGTAGCGGCCCCGGATGGGCGCGACCGGAGGGATGGGCCGGATGGCGCCGATGGCCGGGACCGGGCGAATGGGGCGGAAGGCCCCGTTCAGCGATTCCAGAAGTCCCGCAGGGTGGGTTTGATTCCACGAAATGACGAAGGAGCCATCGGGCTGGACGGCCGATGTGTCGAACGAGGCTCCGGCGGCCATGACCTTCACGGATTCCGTGGCGACAGTGCCTGCGATGGCCGCGAGCTGCCGTTCGACGTGCAGAATGCGGCGCGCGATCCAGTGGAAGTAAGCCTTCAGCGCCTTGACGAAAGACGGCTGGTGCGCCACCCAGCGAGCGGCTTCCTCCCGGTCGCCGCCAGTTTCGGCGCAGGCGGTATCGAAGAGGGTGCGCTCGAGGGCGCGCCAGCGAATCTCGTGGGCCTGAAGCATGCAGCGATTGATGAGTAGCAGGCGCGCGTGTTCGTTCGCGCAGGAGGCGGTGCGGCTGAGGGCCTCCTGGAACCACTCGATCGCAAACGGCCTGGGGAGGTCGTGCGTGAAGGGGCAGGGCGGCGCTTTGCGGGCGTTCTGGGAGGAGACGCGCTTGCCGGCTTCTGTCCGCGGACCGGTGGAGCGGCGGGCATTGGCGCGATTGGCGGCCAGACGGCGTGGGGAGAGGTCGAGTTGTGGGGAAGGGGGTGTCATGGCTAGCGTCCCTGGTTGGCTTCCTTTTTGGTAGCGGATTCGCGGCGACGGCGGGCCTTGAGGAGCCGATCGGCGTTGGCGCGTGTGGCATGGTGAAGGCGATCGTGGAGGAGGTCGAGGGTGGTGAGGGTGGTGAGTTCAGCGCGTGTAAACGGAAGAAAGGCCTGATGGAGGCGCCGGGCGGGTGAGGGTTTGGGTGCGCCGGGGGCGGTCTGGCCGAGGGTTTCGCGCAGGTGGGCGTCGATGAGGCCGCTTTCGACACCGCGATAGCGTTTCTGACTCCAGATGTGGGCGGCGAGGGCGTTGGCAACGATCTGTTCATGGAGGGATTGCGGCTGGAACTCCCGGAGGATGTCGTCGTAGCAGGCGTGGTAGCGGGCAGGGTCTTCGTACGAACACACTCCGGCTTCGGCGGCGGTGAGGAGGCAGAGTTTGTCATCCGCGGTCCGGATGTTGCGAGCGAGGGCAGCAGCGGCCATCGCGTCGTCTCGGGCATCGTCGTTTTGCATAGTTCGTGCTCCGGAACGATGATAGTCCCTCGGATCTAGGGATGGGCGTGGCAATTCCCGGTAAACTATTGCAAAGTAAGGGATGAGGAAAAAGTTGAAGTGCTGTGACCGCCGTTTGTTCGCCATTGCCGGCTAGAGTCAGAAATCCGGTCTATGGCTGTGCATCAGAGTTGAGCCTGGAAGGCGGTGGGGAATTGAAAATAAACGACTAAGCCGTTTACTGCGTGCACACTGGGCACCGGATCTCAAGAAGCGCTATCCGCCGTCCAACTGGAAATCGTCGAAGTAGGTGACGCTGTCGGCCTTTGTCCACAGCCCGACTTTCCCGGCTCCCGTGAATGTGGCGTCGTCCACCTCAAACAGAAGTTCTCCGTTAAAGCTGACAGTAAAGACCGGGCCACGGAACGAAACCGAGAGGGTGCACCATGTCAACCTGGGCACACTGTGCTTGACTCCATAGGTTTTCGAAGGCGAGCCTTTGGGAGCTAGTGCGAGGCGCTGTCCGTGCTCCACCTTGTACAACACGATGTTATCTTCCAGCGCGTTTGCGCGAACTATGTAGTAGTTGTCCTGATCCTTGTACCGCCAAACCAAGCCCGCGGCCTGATCTGCTTCGCCCGAAATGGACTTGAATTTGACCGACAGAATTCCATCCTTAACCGTCGCCTTCTCGTAGACGGCTAGCGGAAACCGGCCGGCTGTCAAGTCGTTGGAAGTTTGAGCGAACACGTTCGGCTTGCTGGGAGCTGAGTCGTCCTTGAGGACTTCCCACTTGGGAGCCCCGCCTTTGTGGGTCATCGCCACAGTCCAACCGTTGGGTAAAGATCCCGGGTGAGCGGTATCAAACGAGATCATCGCGGCACGACACCCGTGGGGCGCCAGGAGGAGTCCGGCCGCCAAAGCCAGTTGTTTCACCTGAGTTGCTCCCGCTGAATCGAGGATTTGCCGATGTCTTCCACAAGTCCCTCAACCCGGCGGCGAATATCCGCCCATGCCGCCTCAAGATTGTCGCTGACGGACGGGACGTCGTTCCACTCGCGAAGGTCTGCAGGTTTGACTCCCGGCGGGAGACTGGCGCCCATGGTTACCACTGTACTGGCGCGTTCCACATCGAGGCCTGTCACCACAGAAGGCCTATCATGCATATTGATCCCATCCCGTGCCAAGATGCGAGAAACCGCCGGGGCAATGGTCTCCGACGGCGACGTCGCGCGATACACGGCATGGAGTGCGAGGCCTTTGAGCCTGGCAATCCTGTTGAGCTCGGCCGCGGCGATCACACTCTTTGCGGCTCCGTGCTCGCAGACGAATACGATCTCCCGGGATTCCGCAGCTCCCCGCAGCAGGGCACGCTGCTGAGTCATCGCCTGGGCGATCGTGGTTGCCAACTGTGCCGCGGGGCCCTTGCCCCAGTAGTGGAGGAAGACATACTGCGGCTCTTCGTGAGTCATGTGGTTGTGAATTGCGACGATGTTGATACCCCCTTTGCGAAGAGTCTTGAGAACTCCCTGCAATTCGTCCTTCGTCATGGCGAAATCACCGTCCACGAGCGCGTTCGCATCGGTGCCCGCGAATGCTGCCCAAGTGTTCACTCCCATCTGCTTGCCGACTTTCGACCCGTGCATGGTCGCGCTTCGGCCAATCGTGGCCTTGTACATTCCGCTGTTCGTCTCTCCTTTGACGCCGAGGATCGCATCCAGCGCTGGAGCAGTGATAGCGCTGTTTTCGGAGACGGCCACTCCAGCGAAGCTGGACGCAGGGACAGGCCTCCCGGCACGAACAGCTTTCACTGCATCCAGTACCTTTCTGACTGCCAGTGCCAATTGATCGGCGGAGCCGCTGCCGCCGATGTGCATGTACATCACTCGCGGAGCCTCGAAGAAGAAGTGGTTGTGCAATGCGGTAACTTCGAGGCCTGCATCGAGGGCCGCGGACATGGCAGGGTTGACCTCGTCCTCCATCAACACTACATCGCCCATGACCATCAAATCGCCATGCGGGCCGCTAGTAAAAGCAGCCCAGGAACTGAAGCCCAGAAAGGGCGGCATCGGGCGGCCTTCCACGGTCACTTTCACGTCTGTTCGCGGAAAGGTGACCTTGTAGGTATCCTCGGCCTCGGTGAAGACTCCCTTTGAGGCGGTGGCCTGGTCGATGGTGGAGCGTTGAGCTTCGGTCACCATCGCTGACAGGAGCAAGGGTGCACCCAGAAACAGCATCATCCCAGTTATTGCAGGCAGTTTCATGCCTGCCATTGTGCAGAACGAATCTTAAGGTTGGCTGAACGGGCCGGCTCCCGGGGCTTTGCCACTCAGCGTGGCGTAAAGCGTTCGCAGCTTCGTTCGCGACCCCACCACCGCGTCGTGACCCTGCCCGGTGGCGGTATAAGTCCGTTTCGGTGAGGTGCTTGCAGGATGCTGAGCCAGCTTCAGATAGCCTTTGCGGCAGAGTGCGTGGAGGAGTTGCGCGACAGATCTGGCGTCGATCGGAACTCCATGATGTCGCAGGTCCTGTGTGAGGGTATCGCAGCCGACAGGCGCGGCTGCGGAGCGGTGCAATATGTAGAGCCGGGCGAGATCATGGACGAGGCGCCGGTCCACGATTCCCTCCATAGTGCGCCCATCTCCCAAGCCCCGCCGAGGACGTGTTCCCATTCCGCCACCGGACTGCGACGTCATCAGAAGGTCAACCTCATCTGTAGTTCCAAGCGCCGGTTGTTGGCGCTCTCGGAGAAAAGAGAGTTTCCGGATCCTGCCGGCTGGTTGGCTTGACCGAAGAGAGGCGACGTGATGTTGCCGATGATTGGTCCGGGATTGTTGTGGTTGGTGAGGTTGCGGATCTGCATGGAGACCAGCAGACTGTAGCGGCGGCTTGCCGTACCTCCACCAGCCGCCGCGCCGCCCAGCGAGAATGGACTACCGGAATCCGCGCGCGCGGAGCCGCCGGAGCCAGCCGATACCCCACCAGGGTTGGTCGATATTGGAGCGCGAGCCTCGCGAGATCCGAATGTGAATGTCCTGCCGATACGCATGTTCAGCATGATCTGACCGGGGCCACGGCCAAAATTGCGGGGCAATAGCGCCTGGCCCGATGACGGATTCGGGTCCAGCAACCCGTAGGGCGTTCGAACGACACCAAGTTTCGCGGCGCTGGTCGCGATACCCGGCCGGTCGTTGAAGAACGTATCGCCGAACAGATCACGCCCGGCCGTAATGTCGAAAGGAGGGCCGGTATTCGCGGTGAGAAGTGGATTGAGGCGAATGCCCCAAACTGTGCTGATCGTGCCACTGAGGGAGACCCGGTGACGCATATCGATCGCGGAGGGTCCATACTCACCCTCGAGGCTGTACGGATTCGCGGGGAAGGTCCCAACTCCGTCGGTGTCGCTCATCGCTCGTCCGTAAGCGTAAGAACCGGAGAGCGAGAGATTGTTGTTGACCTTGGAATTCACATTCAGCATCAACTGGTTCTGGTTGTACCGGCCGGACGACTCCATCAATGCCACTAACCCCGGACCACCCGAGGGGTAAACGCCACTGCCTGCGACATCCGGATCGTAGGTCCCCGGAAGAGGAGCATTGATATCGCGCGACCGCAGCATGCGAATGCCTCGGGAGTTCGCGTAGGTGAGAGCGATGGTCGTGCCGAAAGGCAACTGCCGTTCGAAAGCGACAGCGGACTGCAGCAGAAAAGGGGCGCGCAAACCCGCGCTGACCCGCTGAATTGTGCTCGACGGCCCCGGGCCCGAAAGTGCACCGGCCGGAGGTACGAGAGGAAAGAAATCCGGGGCCGGAACGAAGTACTGCAGCTGGGTGAATCCATCGTAGCGTCTGGCGGTCAGGACATTGGCGAGAGCGAAGCGGTCGTAGAAAATGCCGAATCCGCCACGGATTACGTTCTTGGGCCTCGCGCTACCCACCCCGCCGCCAGGGGCCCAGGCAAACCCGATTCTAGGGGCAAGATCTGTCCTGTCGCGAATGTTCGTTTGGGACTCGTATCGCAAGCCAAGATTCAATGTGAGGTTCGAACGAACTCTCCAGTCGTCGCCGATGAACGCGCCGAGATCGACCTGATCGCCCGAAATCTCCGCCGTTCCGGAGTTGATGCTGAATTGCGAAGCCCCGCCACCGAGCGCGCGGATCTGAGAAGCGGTCAGGCCGGCTCGCAGGAAATACAGGGTCCGGCGATAGCTTTCAATCGAGCTGATATTCACCTGAGTTGCCTGCCCCGAAGCGTCCAGGACAGGTTGAAAACCGGCGTCCAACCTCGGCGCGAGTGAACCGGAGAAGGTGAAGGTCCCCGCATAGTTCTGTGGAGAGTTGTTCGTCACGGCCGACGTACGGACGCGGAAGCCGAACCGCAGGGTGTGCGTTCCGGTGATGAGTGTGGTGTTGTTCTGGACCTCGACATTCTTCTGCGCGTCCGTTGTTCGAGAGATGGGATTGCCGCCGCCATTGAACGACTCCAGCACTTGAATTGCAGGCCCAGGCAGGTTAGCCTGCGCGGCCATCGTTGAGTGAAGATACTGGAACCGAGTTTCGTTGATCACGCGGGTGTTGACCACCGCGGTCTCGGTCAACTGCAGCGTCTGTCCCAGTGCATCGTTGTGGTATCCACGCGACTCCAGATTAAAACCCCCCATTCCCGCGTTACGCACGATGTCGCGGTTATACGAGTAGCGCACAGTCAACGTGTGATTGCCGCTGAGCGCGTAATCCACACGCGGCGTGACGATGGTCCGCCTAAGTTCCGCCAGCGGGGTATTGCTGAACGGCGACACAACAAAACTCAGCGGATCCACGACGACGGCGTTCACCGCGTTGCCGTTGTCGACCCATTCCCGCGTCGCAGTCAGGTTGAAGGAAGCTCGCTTGCCGAGGGGGCCTGTCAGCATCTCCCGCAATTCGTGGAGATGAAACGGCGCCTTCCGGGCAGCGTATGGGTTTCGCGAGTTCCATTTGTCGGTCGCGAAATTGTAGCCGAGGTCGGCGTGGAACTTATCCGTGCCAGGCTTGGTGAAGATCTCGATCCTGCCAAATCCCAGCTTGTCGAACTCAGGTGAGAACGGATTCTGGTTGATCCGGATCTCCCGGATTGAGGTTTTGGGCGGAAGCTGGCCGCCGCTGAAGCCGTCGATGAAGATTGAGTCGCCGTTGGGGCCGGCGGCCGGACCGGCGAGCGCCTGAAGATCAGCCGCCAAGTCATCGGGATTATCCGAGAGCGCGTCCAGGTCGCTACCGCGCATAACGACCGCGCTGGCATTCGCCGAAGCTTCGGTGCTCACCGCCGGCCTGGAACTCTCCTCCACTGTCAACTCTTGTTTCTCCGCAGAGATATGAAGAACCAGATTCAGCGACTGTGACCTGGACGCGAAGGTGAGCCTGACCGGATCCCGAAGGATGAGTTGGGGAGCCGATGCCCGGAGCGTGTATTCGCCGGGCAGGATGTCCAGGAAGGCGTAGCTTCCTTCGGCATTTGTCTTTGTTGTCCTGGAGCCGGACGGCCCATTCAGTTGTACCGATGCGGAGGGAACCACGGCGCCGCTTTCGTCGGTGACCTGGCCTCGAAGGGTCGGTTTTTGCGCCAGAAGGAGTCCGGGCGTCAAGGCCAACAGAACCATCACAATGTTTCGTAGAACGAATAACGGCGACTCTCGCACGGGCCTTCATTATGGCGGAGAAACCTTAAGGTTGCCTGAGTATGCATCCTGTCGCCGCGGCGGTGACGAGCAGCGATTCCGGTATGCGGCGAACCCTGCGGCGCAAATGGAATGCGGCCAGGGCCGACTCCAGCCCTGGCACATTCGTAGCCACGGAAGACACCCTGCATTGATGCAAGTTATTCCGGTGCGCAGGATGGTGACCACGCCAGGAGTCAACGCCTAGATTCCAGGAGCGCCGGGACTCAGGTCACCTTAAGGTGGATGTGACAAGCTGGGAGAACGAGTTCGGACTATGAGAATCCTTGTCGTTGAAGACGATTTGAAGCTGGCTGAACTCCTGCGTCGCGGCCTTTCCAAAGAGGGTCATATGGTTGATGTCGCGACAGATGGCATCCTCGGGCTCGAACTGGGTCTGAGCCGGCAGTTGGATGCCATCGTACTGGACATCATGCTTCCTGGGTTGGAGGGGCTACAGGTAGCAAAACGCCTGCGGTCCAACGGCGTATTGACGCCAATCCTGATGCTGACGGCGCGCGATTCGGAGCGCGATATCGTCCGCGGCCTCGATGCCGGCGCGGACGACTACCTCACCAAGCCATTTTCGTTTGAAGTTCTTGCCGCACGGTTGCGTGTTATTGCGCGGCGTTCCACCGCAAGCGCAGCTGGTTCATTTCAAGTAGCAGACCTGACACTCGACACCAGGACCCACGAGGTCCAGCGCCATGGCCACCCAATCCCGCTGACCCGCACTGAGTTCGTCCTGCTCGAGCATCTCATGCGCCGGGCGGGACGAGTCGTATCCCGGGACGATCTGCTTGAAGCGGTTTGGGGGATCGACCGGGATGTCGAAAGCAACACCCTGGATGTGTTCATCTTTCAACTTCGCAGCAAGCTGGAGGCGGATGGATCCCCGAGGCTGGTTCAAACGGTGCGAGGCTTCGGGTATACCGTCCGCGAGAGGGAAGCAGAATGAAGTTTCGTTCGATCGGCGTCAGGTTGACGGCCTGGTACCTGGTGATGCTGGCCGTCGGACTGGCGGTCTTCGGGGTCGGAAGCTGGTTTGCGATGCGGGCGAGCGCGTTCCACACAATCGACGAAGAGCTCGAAGATCGCGTCCGCGGTGTGGAAAAATTCATGCAGCTCCAGATAGCCTCGTTGTCGCCGGTTGAGATCCGTGATGAGTTCCGGGAGCACTCGGTACTTGGACCTGGCGGAGATCTCTTTCAGGTTTGCGATGAGAAAGGTGAGTGGCTCTACCGTTCGGCGGTACTGGAGAACAGCCGGGTTCCCATTCGCCGGCCGGATCAACTCGGAAATGCTCCTATCTTTGAGGATCTCACGGTGCAGAGGACTCCGGTCCGGTTCGCAACCCGGAGGGTCATCGTAAATGGCCAGCCGTACTCGATTCAAGTCGCCGCGCCGATGAAAGAGTTCTATGAGGCGCTGCATCGCTTCGGGGTCATACTTTGGCTAGCACTGCCCTTGCTGTTGCTTGTTGCCGCGACGGGAGGCTACCTGATCAGCTTGCGTGCCCTGCGGCCCGTGGATCAGATCACCGAGGCGGCCGAGTCGATCGAGATCGGCAGCCTCGTGGACCGGTTGGAGGTGCCGAACACTTCGGATGAGTTGCAGCGGCTGTCCGAAACGCTCAATCGTATGCTGGCCCGGCTGAACTCGTCCGTGGAGAGGATCTCGCAGTTCACCGCGGATGCTTCCCATGAACTGCGGGCACCCGTCTCTCATCCGAACGACAGCCGAACTCGCTGTCCGCGGCGGACGAACGAATGACGAGTATCACGAGGACATGGTTCAGATCCTGGCCGAGTCGGAGCGGACAAGCCGCCTGATTGACAGCCTGCTGCTGCTGGCAAGAGCGGATGCCGGGGGAGGACCGACTGCAGCGCGAACTCACCGATGTCTGCGTAAGTCTGCAGGGCGCACTCGAGCAAGGACGGAAACTCGCCGACGAGCATGGCATTGCACTGAGCACATTCCGTCCCTCCTCGCCCGATCGTAGTGCTTGGGGACTCCGACGCGCTGAGGCGGTTATTTCTGATTCTGATCGACAACGCCATCAAGTACAATCTGCCGGGCGGCTGCGTGCAGATCCAACTGGGCGTTGAGGGCGAAAACGCCTTCTGCACTGTTAGTGATTCCGGGATCGGAATCTCGAAGGAGGACCTGGACCATATCTTCGATCGCTTCTGGCGGGCAGACAAAGTCCGATCCAGGGGTATGGGCGGAGCAGGGCTGGGGCTCTCTATCGCTCGTTGGATCGCAATGCAACACGAGGGGATGATCGAGGTAACGAGCCAACCCGGCAAGGGAAGCACGTTCACGGTCAAGATTCCATCGTCTGGCAGAAGCCAGTGGGAAGCTTACCTGATTGCCTCGGTAGACGGCCCGCATAGAAACAACTCAATTGGCTTGCCTGCACTTAAGCATCAGGCCGGTTCCTGACGACAGGCCTTGGTTGTCTCGAACCATCCCTCGGCATTTGCTCAGGAGGGCTCGACCGCGCCCGGAAGCTCCTCAAAGCGCCTTCTATAATGAAGCCAGGACCTCCAACGGCCATCGCCTTCCTCCGTTCGAAGGGGCCGTGGTTGTATGTTATGCGGGAATCATCCAATCCAACGAGCCTCGGGCTATCAAATCGACTGGGGAAGTTGCGGCAGGCCCGTGCTTGAGCCGTGTCAAGGTTGCCGGGCAGCCTGTCAGTCTGTTGACGGAAGAGGTTCCTGGTATGTAGCTCCCAGGTGAACCACGGCGACACTCACGGCGAGGCTTCGCAATCCGCGAGCCGGGTGCCGCCGGCATGTCGAGGCAAATGGTCTGACGCAACGGAGATGTGTGTCGTATGCAAGGGATATCCATCGAAATCGTGGCGATTCTCGCACTTGTGATTGCGAATGGCGTATTCGCATTGTCTGAGATCGCAATCGTCTCGGCACGTAAGGCCCGCCTGCTGCACAAGGCCGAGGGAGGAATGCGGCAGGCACAAACGGCACTAGACGTCGCCAACAATCCGAATGACTTCCTCTCAACGGTTCAAGTGGGCATCACACTGGTTGGAACTTTGGCTGGAGTGTTCGGCGGAGCCACAGTAGGCGAGCAGCTTGCGGTGCGCCTGAACAACATCCCGGGATTGTCTCCTCACGGAGAAACCGTTGCAATGGCGGTGGTCGTGCTCACGATCACATACCTGTCGCTCATCCTGGGCGAACTGGTTCCAAAGCGCATCGCCCTATCCAATCCGGAGCGCTTTGCCATAGCAGTTGCTCCTTCGATGCAACTGCTTTCGCGCGCCATGAGTCCGGCAGTTCGATTCCTGAGCTGGTCCACCGATATGGTCATGCATCTTGTTCCGTTTCGCGGAAGTAGTGAGCCGGCGGTAACAGAGGAAGAGGTCAGGCTGATGGTGGAGCAAGGAGCCCAGGCCGGCACGTTCGAGATGGCCGAACAGGAAATGATTGAAGGTGTGTTCCACCTCGGCGACCGTAGGGCCATTGAATTGATGCAGCCGAGGATGAACATAGCCTGGCTGGACGTGCAGGCAGCTCCGGCGGAAATTCGCGCCGCCATCACTGCACACAAATACTCCCGATTCCCTGTCGGCGATGGAAGCCTCGACAAAGTGCTCGGGTATGTCCACGTCAAAGACCTGCTCGACCTATGTGCCAACGGCCATCCCCTTGACGCCAATTCCACCCTTCGCCGGCTCCCCGCAGTTCCAGAGATGATGCGTGCGCTAAAGGTTCTCGAAGTATTCAAGAACTCCAGAACCCACATTGCATTGGTTGTGAATGAGCATGGTGGCGTGGAGGGTTTGATCACTATGCACGACATCCTCGAGGCAGTGGTCGGAGACCTGCCGGCACCTGGAGAAGGGCTGGAATCGCATTTCTACCCGCCGCGAAGACGGGTCATGCCTGGTCGATGGAATCACTCCAGTTTTTGAGTTCAAGGAAGTGCTTGGCATCCGAGAACTGACAGGCAAACACGATCAAGGGTTTTCGACAGTCGCGGGATTCGTGGTGTCGCAGCTCGGGCGGATCCCGTCAGAGGGCGATCATTTTACCGCCCAAGGCAGGCGATATGAGGTTGTCGATATGGATGGGAACCGTGTTGACAAGGTTTTGGTCAGCAATGTGCCGCCAGTCTCCGGTTCTAAACCTGAAGACGATCCGGTTGGATGATGGCCTGAGCTTTTGAAAGATACCCGATCCTAGGGATCAGGCTCGAATCTCTCCTGAGCGATAATGGGGGCTCGTCAAGTGCAAGGAGGCAAGTACAAGCCGGTCCTGCTCGCGCGCATCGTGTATGCAGCCTGCGTCCTGTCTGCACTTGCTGCTGCTCAGCCGACGAATGAGCCGACGCGGGCGCTGCTGGCGGAGCACTGTTTCGGCGCCTCAAGCGCAGTTACCTCTCCCCGCTGCGTGGTCGACGATCTCGATGGCGATCACAATCCAGACGTTGTCTATGCCCTGAATGCCGGCAGTTTCAATGCTCGGGTTTCGAGGGTCTCCATCCATCTCAGCTCGTCGAACTACGATCAGGCTCTCGATTTCTCCTCGTGGCCGGACGCTTCCGGCCTCCTCACCCGAGATGTTGATGGCGACCACGACGACGACCTCGTCGTGACGACCGGAGTTCGCCGTATCCTCGCGGTGTTTCTGAACGACGGATTAGGATCATTCAGGCTACAGGAAGGACAGCAATTCCTGGCCAGCCTGGATGATAAAGACGCACTCGAAGCCACCTCATACCATTCGGAGCCCAGCAACGCGTTTGCAGAGAACGTCTGCTCCGCCCCGTACATCGGTATTGCAAATGTTTTGATCTGGCCGCCTAAGGCGCCGGAATTGCACCTTCCCGCCACGCTCCAGCGCACTGTTCCAAATGCTCCCGGCCCTCAGCCCTGCCCGATCCGAGCACCCTAGCCCTCACATTCCCACTCAGCACAATTGGCCCGGCCTGGTCCACGCCGGATGAGGAATGAAGACAGCGAAGGAGTACTGTCTTCCGACGGTCTATGGAAGAAGGGTGAAACATGAAGCGTGATATTGCGGCAGTTGTAATTGCCTTTGCGTCTCTGGCGTTATGCCACGCGCAACCCCGGCCCCTGGCGCCAATCCCTCCCGTCAGTTAAGCCTTGAACAGGCGGAAGAGCTTCTGGTGAAGCGGAATCTCGCGGTGAGTTCCGGGCGCTATCAGGTGGAGATCAGTGCGGCGGCGAGACAAATCGCCGGATTGCGACCCAATCCCACTACTTCAGATCGGCCTGGAGCAGATACCCGTCATCTCCAACGTGCCGGGGAGCGTGCCGAGGTTTGTAGCCACGAATGGTGACGCTGGCGCTAACCCGACTTACACCGTACAACTCGGACAGCTTCTGGAAAGAGGAGGTAAACGGGAATTGAGAAGCCAGAGGCTGCCGAGGCCGTTCTGGAATCGAGCAGGGCTCAGGTGCTCGACCTCATCCGGCAGCAACTGCTTCTGCTGCGCCAGGCGTTTACGGCGGCGCTGCTGGCCAAGGCAAATCTTGAACTGGCGGAGGACGCCGACAGACAGTATGGGAAGGAAGGTCAGGAGCGGCTGATGGAGTTCCGTTTTCGAGCCGGCGATATCGCTGGCATCGACCTCGACCGGATAAAAGCCGCGCGGCTTTCTTTCAGCCAGGCGGTGATCGATGCTCGATCCAGCTACTGGCGATCAGTGCCGCGACATTCAGACGCTGCTGGATTTCAGCCACTCTGGAATCAAGCCCGATGGCTCGCACCGGCGTGTCCGCTTCGTCCGGTCCCCCGGCGTTCGACGTGGTGGGCGGGCTGGCCGGACCATCATCGCCTCTGTCGTTGGAGGAACTTCGTCGAATGGCCCTCTCGGAGCGGCCTGACTTGTTGTCTGCCCGGAAATCTCCAGCGCAGCAGAACGTGGAACGCGCCTGGCAGAGGCGCTGCGGAAAAGGGATGTATCCGTGGCGGTGGAGTACCAACGAGTTGGCAATGACCAGGCGCTAGGTGCGATCGTTTCCTTCCCCCTGTTCCTGTTCAACAATCAGAAAGCAGCCATCGGCCAGGCTGTGGCACAACAGCATCTCACCGAAGTGCAGGTGAGACAGGCCGAGGCGCAGGTTGCCGCGGACGTGGATAAGGCCTACTTTGCCATGAGTTCTGCGAAGCAGGCGCTTGACCTGTACAACAAAGACGCAGTGGATCGCGCGGCGCGCATCCGCGAGGTCATGCTGTACAGCTATCAAGAGGGGAGGCCAGTTTGCTGGAAGTGCTCGACGCTCAGCGGTCGGCGAATCAGATCCTGACTTCGTTCAATCAAGCAAAGGCCGCCTATCAGAACGCCATTTGGCAGCTGCAGAGCGCCTGGTGGGTCGAAGTTTTAGGACCGATCCGGCGAGGCTCAGGGCCAAGGTCGCTGCTCAGTGCGCTGTTCAGTGTGATTTGACCAATCGTGCTCCGAAAAACTGAACTCGTGAGTATCTTGAGTCCTGGCACGGCACTCACGGTGACCCTCGCGCTGCTTCTCAGCTTCGCGCAGGCTCCGCTCGCCCATCTGCATCACCAGGATCCGGAGCACCGGCATGCCGGCATAATGCCGCACGCCCATTTGAGCACTTCGGCAGGCGATGGTTCGGCTTTGCACGGACCCGACAGCGATGACGACGTCCAGCCAATCGACTGGGTTCTCCTCGCCGCCAGTAGCTGTCATTCCTTCATCGCTATCACCTGTGAGCCACTGACAATTCGAGTGCCGGCCAATCGCTATGAACTGGTCCGGTCGCCGTCGCCCCAGGCGCACGACCCGCCAGGTTTAGCCGCTCTCCCGCCTCGCTCTCCTCCCGCATAACCACCTCCACGCGCTCGCGCGACCTGCGCCCATTTTCTTCTGTTGTGCTTTGAGGTGGAGAATGTTCCCTATGATTGCGACCAGGGCCCGCCGCCTGGCTCTTGTGAGTCCGTTGCTTTTGGCATCAAACGGCCTCGCTCAAACCTGGACGGAAGAACAGGTGCTTGAGCTGTTCAACCGGCAGAGTCCTCAGGCGGTCGCGGCTCGCGCCCAGGTTGCCGTAACCCGCGCCGAAGCTCGTGGCCGAGCTTTGTATAGCAACCCCAGTTTCAGCTACAGCCGGGAGGGTGCGGGCTACACGGAGTTCTTCCAGGCTGAGCAAGCCCTCCCCCTGACAGGGCGCATCAGGCTGCTGCGTCAGAGCATAAACCCGGCAACGGCGGCGGCCGAAGCCGGTGCGGCCGCTCTCGTGTGGCGCCTGCGGTCCGAAGTTCGATCGGCGTTTTACGCGCTTCTGGCCTCACAACGCCGGGAACAAGTCTTGAACGACACCATCGCGGATCTGGGGGAAGTGATCCGGGTGCTCACCGCCAGGGAGAAAGAAGGCGAAGGGACTCGCTTTGATCGCCTGCGCTGGGAGCGCGAACTGGTGGAACTCGGCGCTGAATTATCCTCAATGGCCGCCAATTCAGCCAAAGCCAAAGCGCTTCTCCTGGAGTTCCTGCCACCGGGCACCGAGATCAGCGCGGTGGAGGGAACACTCATTCCCTTCGAGAAAGAGCCTCCAGTGGAGATCCCCAGTGCCGAGGTGCTGCTGTCCAAGGCACTGGCGAGCCGATCCGAAATTCGCGCGGCAAACCATCTGCTGGCCAAACTCCAGATCGAGCAGCAAGCGGCCGGCCGGCTGCGGTATCCCGAGCCAACTGTCGCAGGCGGATTGAAACGAGCCGATGTTTCAGCGATAAGCCCCGGCGGCACCCTCATCGATAGGGCTCAGAACGGATTATTCCTGGGAGTCACCATCCCGATTCCTTCCTTCAATCGCGGCCAGGCCGAAGTCAGTCTCCTGCAAGCGGAACAGGCTCGGGTCGAAGCCCAACGCAGGGCAGTAGAGCATGAGATCCGTGCACAGGTCAATGGAGCCTATGCCACACTCCTGCTCAGGCGTGCCGCCCTCACCAAATACCGGCAGGAACTGGGAGGCCGAAACGAAGAGCTTCTGAAAATCGTTCGCACGGCCTATCAGGAGGGAGCGGCTGGGATTCTCGAATTGCTGGACGTGTTCCGGTTGCAGCGGCAGTCGCAACAGAGAGTCATCGAATTGGGAACCGCAGTGAGGGAAGCGCAACTCGAATTGGAGCGGGCATTGGGCCAGGAGGTGACCAAGTGAAACGCAACTACCTATTATTCTGCCTGGCAGCCGTAAGCCTCATTTCGTGCCGGCGCGGAGACCAACCGGACGGAGTTGTTGCGTCAAAGACGGCCAAGGAAGAGCCCCACAAGGAGACAGTCAGCCACTGGACGGAGAGAACGGAGCTCTTCCTCGAGTACCCGACTCTTGTCGCCGGGACAAGCAGCCGCTTTGCCGTCCATTTCACGAGCCTTGGAACATTCAAGCCCCAAAAGTCGGGCAAAGTAACTGTGGTTCTGGCGGCGCACGGGGGAGCGGAAGAAGTATTCAGCAGTGCCGGCCCTTCGCGGCCCGGAATTTTCGGCGTCGACGTTCGTCCAAAGCGGCCCGGGGAGTATGTCATGAGCATTGTTCTTTCAGCGCCGGACTTGTCGGACAGACATGATCTCGGATCGGTGACCGTGTTTGCCGACGCGAAGTCGGCGGTTCACCAGGATGAAGCCGCAAAGGAGGAGACCATGCCATTCCTCAAAGAGCAGCAGTGGTCACTCGATTTCGCGACGGAAGTGGTTCAGGCACGTCTGGCGCGGGAAGCAATCCGCGTCCCCGCGGAGATCTCGCCGCGCGCCGGCGGCGAAGCGGAAGTGGCGGTCCCCTTTGGCGGCCGGCTGGCCAGCAGCAGCATGCCTGGTATTGGAACATCCGTCGAAAGAGGGCAGGTTCTGGCAACGATCATCCCGCCCATTAACAACCCATCCGAGTTGCCGGGCCTGGAGCTTGCAAGCGCGGAGGCAACCGCCGCGCTCGACTTGGCTCGCAAGGAGCGCCAAAGATCCGAGCGGCTGCTGAGCGCCGGCGCCGGACCGGCCCGAAAGGTGGACGAGACTCGATTCGTCGAGCAGACTGCCGAGGCTCGTGTGAGGGCGGCCAATACCCGTCTGCGTCAATACCAGGCGGGCATCGAGGCCGCAAGCGATCAATCGGCGCCGCGGCCGTTTCTGATCCGAGCCCCAATCGGCGGTGTGATTACTGACTCACGGGCTCCGTCTGGTTCCAATGTGGAGGCAGGCACAGTCCTGTTCAAAATCGTCGACCCAAGCATCGTCTATATCTCGGCCATCGTGCCCGAAGGCGAATTGCCGCGGATTGCTCAGTTCCGCGATGCGGAGCTGGAGTTCCCCGGCCGGGAAGCCACACAGAAACTGACACGGCTCGTCTCCGTGGGTCGACTCGTGGATCCTGCCTCGCGCACATTCCGGGTGATTTTCGAAGCGGCCAATCCTGATCGCCAACTGGCCATCAACCAGACCGTCTTCGCCCGCCTCCTGGGTCCCGAGGGAAAGCCCCAGGCCGCCGTGCCGGTGTCCGCGGTTGTGGACGATGGCGGCCGTCCAGTCGTCTTTGTCCAGCTGGAGGGGGAATCGTTCGCGCGCCGTCCTGTTAAAACGGGCCTCGTCGAAGGCAGATACCTGCAGATCCTTGAAGGGATCAAGCCGGGAGAACGGGTTGTTTCGCGTGGCGCTTACCTGATACGACTCTCGGCGATGTCCAGCCAGATTCCCGCCCACGGACACGTCCACTAGGAGAGCATCATGATCGATCGACTGATTCGCTGGTCTCTCCAGTACCGCGCCCTGGTGCTGGCGCTGTCCATTGCATTCCTGGCTTACGGCGCGTTTATTGCAAAAGACATGCCGCTGGACGTCCTGCCGGATCTCACCGCGCCCACGGTGACCATTCTGGTGGAAGGCAAGGGCATGGTGCCTACCGAGATGGAATCGCTGGTGACCCTCCCTATCGAATCTGCCTTGAATGGCGCCTCGGGTGTACGCCGCGTACGTTCAGCCACGGCTGTCGGAGTAGCCGTGATTTGGGTCGAGTTCGAGTGGGGAGAAGACATTCATCGCGCCCGCCAGATTGTCACTGAGAAGGTCAATCTCGCATCCGGCGGACTGCCCCCGAACGTTGAGCGTCCATACCTCGCGCCAATCTCCTCCATCATGGGGGAGATCCTGTTCATCACCCTGGAGTCGGATCGCCACTCGCCACTCGATGTCAGAACGATCGCGGACACCATCGTGCGCAGGCGTATCCTTGCCGTTCCAGGCGTTTCCCAGGTCATTCCGACTGGTGGTGGAGAGAAACAATACCAGGTTCTGGTTGATCCGGTTCGCCTACGCCAGTTCAATATAACGCTGGACCAGGTGGAGAAAGCTCTACAACAGTCCAACCGGAACTCGTCTGCCGGATTCCGCGTGGCCGGCGGACAGGAGTACCTGATTCAGGGACTGGGTCGTGTCGGTAGTGTCGACGAAATCGGCCAGATCGCCGTCACCGCCCGCGACGGCCGGCCTGTCTTTGTCCGTGACGTGGCGGCTGTTCAGATTGGGCCCGCGCTGAAGCGTGGTGAAGGCTCTCACAAGGCAGAGCCCGCGGTCATTCTTGGGATTCAGAAACAGCCGGGCGCAAATACTCTCGCGCTTACACGATCGCTCGACCAGACGCTCGACGATATCGAACGGACCTTGCCGCAGGGAATGCACATCGACCGGCAGGTCTTTCGTCAGGCGGACTTTATCGAGCGGGCTCTCGACAACCTGCGGGCCGCACTCTCCGAAGGCGCCGTGCTGGTGATCGTGGTTGTGCTTCTGTTTCTGGTCAATGTTCGAGCCGCCGTTATCACCCTTCTCGCGATCCCCCTCTCCCTTCTGGCTGCCGTATTCGGCCTGAAATGGATGGGCCTGACGATTAACGCCATGAGCTTGGGGGACTCGCAATCGCCATCGGAGAACTGGTCGATGACGCCATCATTGACGTAGAGAACGTCATTCGACGGTTGCGCCAGAATTCCATCCTGGCCGATTCAGAGCGGCTCAGCCCGATGGAGGTGATCTATCGGGCCAGCAGTGAGATTCGGAGTTCAGTCGTATTCGCAACGCTTATCGTCGGGCTTGTGTTCCTGCCCCTGTTCTTTCTCTCCAGCGTCGAGGGCCGACTGCTTCGCCCGCTCGGCCTGGCCTATGTGGTTTCACTGTTTGCTTCTCTGCTGGTCGCACTCACCGTGACACCGGCGCTTTGCTCCCTGCTGCTGTCCCGGGCGAAGTCCATTCTGGCCGGACATGAGCCATGGCTGGTGCAACAGGTTAAGAGGCTGTATCAGCCGGTGCTGAACTGGTCGCTGGATCACGGTGCGATGGTGATGGTGCTGGCCGGACTGCTGCTTGCCGCCGCAGTCTGCACCGTCCCATTCATGGGCAGGGCGTTTTTGCCGGAGTTCAATGAGGGCACGCTGACGATCAGTGCGGTAACGGTACCCGGGACGAGTCTTGCCGAATCGGACCAGCTGGGCAACGCGCTGGAGCGAATCCTGCTTTCGGTGCCTGAGGTTCTGTCCACAGCCCGCCGGACTGGTCGCGCCGAGCTGGACGAGCACGTACAGGGCGTCGAATCGGCGGAAATTGATGTGAACCTGCAGATGAAGGGTAGGCCGAAACATGCTGTTCTTGAGGAGATCCGGCAGAAGGTGACGCTTCTTCCAGGAATGAATGTGACGATCGGACAACCGATTTCTCACCGCATCGACCACATGCTTTCCGGCACAAGGGCCAACATCGCTGTGAAGATTTTCGGAGACGATCTGGTGTCGCTTCGAGGCATGGCAAAGCAGGTGCAGTCCGTTATGGCCGCCGTCCCTGGAGTGGTTGATCTCTCGCTCGAACAACAGACAGACATTCCAACATTGAAAGTGAAAGTCGACCCAGTGCTGACCGCCCGTTTAGGGCTGCAGGCGGGGCAAGTCGCAGAAACCGTCCAGACGGCCTTCGTCGGCAAGGAAGTGAGCCAGGTACTCGAGGGGCAGGTGAGTTTTCCGATGATGCTCCGGTATCAGACTGGACCGATAGAACGGATCGATCAGGTGAGGGACGCTCTCATCGACTCGCCGACCGGTGCGCGGGTGCCGTTAGGCTCGGTGGCGGACATCCGGGAAGATCGCGGTCCCAACTTCATCATGCGAGAAGGCGTGCAGCGGCGGATCGTCGTCCAATGCAATGTCGCTGGCCGCGACCTGCGGAGTGTAGTGAACGACATCCAGGGGCGCGTGAACACTCTGGTCAAAATACCGAGAGGCTACCGCATCGAGTATGGCGGGCAGTTTGAAAGCGAAGCGAGTGCCTCGCAGCGGCTGATCTGGCTGAGCGCATTTGTCATTGCAGGGATCCTCCTGATTCTCACGACTGCCTTCCAGGGCATCGGTGACGCGCTCGTCATCATGTTGAACCTGCCCTTCGCTTTGGTTGGCGGCGTGGCTGGAGTCTTCCTCTCCGGAGGCATCCTCTCCGTTGCGTCGATTATCGGATTCATCACGCTCTTTGGCATCGCCACTCGAAACGGAATCATGCTGGTCTCGCACATAAGACACCTGCGGGAAGTCGAGGGCGAGACAGACCTCCGCCGCGCAATTCAACGTGGTGCTGCCGAGCGCGTCTCTCCTATCCTTATGACCGCCTTGTCGGCCGGACTTGCCCTGATCCCAGTCGCCCTGGGCGCCGGTAAGCCCGGTAGTGAGATTCAGGCACCGATGGCCATGGTGATCCTCTGCGGGCTGTTCACGTCTACGCTTCTCAACATGGTTGTCATTCCCTCCGTGTTGAATGTCTTCAGGAAGGAAAGGGCGCAGTCCTGACCAGACAAGCAGGTGCGCCGCTGAATGATCCAGCATTGGCCCTCAGGGCCTTGTGCGACTCTGTGCCAGTGGTGGTTCGTCGTGTGGGAGGGGCCACCGTCGAAGACGGGACTGAAGCGCGCGCCGGGGACCACTCCGTTACCGTCGTGGTTCGTAGCGGCTCCATTCGATTTTGCGGCCCTGGGGGTCATGCGGGACTCCGTTGACAGTCAGGTTCGTGGGGTGACGATGAGGCTTCGCGTAGTCGACCAGGGGGTCGACTGCGGACCCGGGGGACCGCCTTACCGTATGCCCGGCCCGATGGGGCTTTGAGCGGTTTCGCGGCCAATAGAGCCATGGGGACTCCATTGAAGACGCGACGAGGATGAGCGCCCGCTTACTGACGTGCGCGGTTTGCAGTGTGGGGACCGTGGCCCGCTTACTGACGGGACTGTGAAAAAATCCAAGGCCTCTCAAACATTTCTCCGCACAAATGTTTCGGACTGGTCTTACTCTGGATTCGTGGAACAGGCGACCGAGCTACAAGGCAAGATCAAGTACCTCCCCATCGACCGGGCGCAGATGCGATTGGAACCACTGGACATCGATGGGCTCATCCCCCAGAACCACGCGGCGCGGGTGATTTGGGCAGTGAGCGGACGGTTCGATTTCAGTGCGTTTGAGACCAACCTCAAATCGCGAGAACAAACGGCGGGACGCCCGTGTTGGTCGCCACGCTTGCTGGCCAGTTTGTGGATCTACAGTTACAGCCTGGGCGTCGCCTCGGCGCGGGCCATCGAGCGGATGATGGCCTACGAGCCTGGAATGCGGTGGCTGGCGGGCACCGAGGTCATCAATCACCACACTTTGTCAGATTTCCGAGTGGGCAATGGAGAGGGCGTGGAAGGGTTGTTCGCGCAGTTCCTGGCGATGCTGGAGACGGCTGGGGTAGTGGACTTCCATACAATGCTGCAGGACGGGACCAAGGTGAAGGCAGTGGCCGGGCGGTCGTCGCTGCATCGGCGCAAGACGCTGCAACAGCGGCTGAAGCAGGCGCGGAAAGTGATGCGGGAACTGGACCGCCGGGCGAACGAAGAGGCAGAAGGGGTCGATCGGAGACGGGAGGCGGCGCAGAAACGAGCGGCAGAAGAAGCGGTCAAGAGAGCGGCTGCGGCACTGGAAAAACTGAAGAAGTTGGAAGCGGATGGGACGCCGCGAAACCGGAAGGAAATCCGGGTCAGCGAGAGTGAGCCGGATGCCCGCAAGATGAAGCATGCCGACGGGAGTTGGGCGCCGAGCTACAACGTGCAGGTGAGCACGGAACCGAAGTGCCGGATGATTGTGGGGATCGGAGTGAGCACGGAAGCCAACGACACACAGGCATTGCTGCCGGCGGTGGAGAAGGTCAAAGACAACACAGGCCAGCAGCCCAGGCAGGTGATCGCTGACAACGGGTATGCGACGCGGGGCAATGTGGAGATGAGCAGCGCACTGGAGATCGAGTTGATCGCGCCGTGGAAAGAAGATCGATCGAGGGAAGCCGGGGCGTGTGCGCGCAACGGGATCGCTGAGGAGTTTGCGCCGTCGGCGTTTCGCGGCCGAAGAGGAGGCAAGCAGTTGATCTGTCCGGCGGGCAAGCAACTGGTGGTGATCCAGGAGCGGGTGCATCACGGAGTGTTGCGCGAGAAGTTTGCGGCGCAGGCGAGCGACTGTGGGCAGTGCCAGTTCCAGAAGCAATGCTGTCCGGGCGGAGGGGCGCGGCAAGTGGAGCGTGTGGTGGAGAGCCCGGCGATGAAGCGATATCTATCGAGGATGAAGCAGCCCGAGATCAAGAAGCTGTACAAGAAGCGGAGCGAGATAGCGGAGTATCCGCATATGTGGGCCAAAGCGGTGAAGGGCTGGCGTCGATTCTCGGTGCGAGGCGTGATGAAAGCGGGGATGGAGGCACTCTGGGTGGCCCTGGCGTACAACGTGACGCAGTGGACGCGGGTGAGGCCTGAGGCAGAGGCCGCGTAGCGCCGGCCAGAGACGAATAACCGGCGAAACTAGCCAATTTAGGCGCCTCAGAAGGGGTGTAAGCCGGCTGAGAAGCCAAGGCGGTGCCGCGATCAAGTACCGGGCCACGAAATCGACCCGATCGCCAAAAACCGGGCCAACCAGAGTAGCCGGGATCAAAATGCGATTGTTTCACAGACCCTGACGTGCGCGGTTCGCAACGCGGGGTTTGGGGCGCTACTTCATTTCGCGGATGCGGATGTTGCGGAACATCACGAAGGTGAACTGGTCGTGGAGCTGGAGGCCGATGGGGCCGGTTTTCGATCGCGCGGGGTCTCCAGCAAATTCGGCTACCACTTCGCCGTTCACTTTCACCCGGATCAGGTTCGTTCGCGACTCGATATCTATCGAGTTCCACTCGTCGCGTTTCTGCACGCCCTTCTTTGCCGCCACGAAGGTATAGACGCTGCCGGTGGGATACTTGTCCGCGTCGCCATCGATCAATTGAATCTCGTAGCCAATGTGGGCGGGCGTGCCCTTCAAGGTGGTTTGGAGAGGCGGGTCGGCCGCTCCGGCTTCGCCTATGGCGTAGTGGGCGCGGGAGACGTCGCGGATCGAAATGCCGCTGTTGGTGCGGGCGGGGAGGAAGTATTCGACGTGCAGATCGAACTGGCTGTAGGCGGCAGTCGTGTAGAGCCACGCCTGGCGGTAGAGCCAGGACTGGTACTGCTTGCTGTCCACGGGCCAGGGCTTGCCGAACGGTTCTTCGGGCCTGTCGTGACGGCGCTGGCCGAGGAGGGAGCCGTCCGGCATCACGGTCCAAATGCCTTCGCCACGGGCCTGCCAGCCGTCAAGGTTCTTGCCGTTCAACAGCGGTCGCCAATCCTGCGCCGGCGCGGGCGGCACCAGGCTCACAGCCAGCAGGAGGGTAGAAAGAACGAGGTTGCGCACCTCTCCATTGTCGCGCCGCGAGAGGCGCGCCGGGCCCGATGGGCAGTCAAAAGCGAGCGGCCGACTACTCGGCGGAAGGCTTGCGGAAGACTGCGATCGCTTCGATCTCGATGAGCAGGTCCGGACGGCACAGGATGGCCTGAATGCCGGTGGAAGCGGGCAGCGGGTCGAGACCCTGCTCGGCGAAGAAGGCGGTGCGCTCTTCGTTGAAGGCTTCGTAGTCGCGCTCGATGTCGCGCAGGTAGCAGGTGGTGCGGACGATGTCCTTCCAGGTGGCGCCTTCGCTGGCGAGCAGGCCGGTGATGTTCTGATAGGTCCGTTGGAGCTGGGCGCGGAAGTCGCCGACGTGGACAGTCTTGCCGTACTCGTCGATGCTGGCCGTGCCGGAGATGAGGAGGACGGCGATATTGCCGAAGTCCAGGCGGAGTCCGCGGGAGAAGGAGCTGGGCTTGGCGTAGGCGTAGGCCTCGTTGAGCACGCTGTGATTGGTGATCTTCTTCTTTTCGATGGTGGTGGCGCTGGCGATCTCGGCCAGGGCGT
This sequence comes from Paludibaculum sp., assembly GCA_049841055.1. Lineage (GTDB taxonomy): Bacteria > Acidobacteriota > Terriglobia > Bryobacterales > Bryobacteraceae > Paludibaculum. The sequence continues at coordinate 63,598 of JASGIE010000144.1, forward strand.
CGTTGAGTGTCATGAGGAAACCTCCTGGATTCTCCGGCCGCGGGGGCCGAAGTGGGGCGCAAGCCGGTCGCGGATCAAGGCGCGGTTGAGTCCGGCTTCGCGGATGGCCTCGACGACGAACTGAGCCGCGTCGTAGGCGAGTAGTGAGAAATCGTCGGCGGGACGTCCGAAGCGGCTGACCAGCCGCTGAATGCGGGCGTCGTCCGCCGAATGCAATCTGGGCGTCACCACGTGACGCCGCGAAGAGAAACCCCGGCTGCGGGCGGCCGGGCCGGCGAGCAGCCGCATGCCTTCCGGCGCCGCGGCCATGACAGCCTCGGTCTCCGCCGGTGAGGCGAGAATCACGCAGGCCGCACCCTGCAGGGCGGGCAACTGCAACGGACCGGAACCGATGTCGTGGCGCTGGGCAGGCAGACGGCGTTTGAAGGCGGCCGCCTTGAGAAACTCCTTTGCCAGGTTGCGGGAGTCATGATCGGTGCCCGCAACCACTGTGAATTCGCCTTCCGGCAACTGCGCTGTGAGATAGGCGGCGATGGCGGGGTCGCCGGGTGCGCAGGAGAACATCCAGGGGACGTTGGCGTGATTCACGGTCTGATCCGTGCTGACGGGATCGACCAGGGGCAGGAGCGCCTTGGCGACCACCTGTTCGGCCAGGTGAGTGGTGGCCCCGTCAATGCCGCCGAGGATGGCCCAGACTTCGTCTGTATAGGCCAGGCGGACGACGGCGGAGGCTCCGCTGCGCCAGACATCGTCGGACCAGCGTTCGACCAGTTCGAAGGGCTTGCCGAGATAGCCGCCGGCCCGGTTGGCATCCTCGAGAGCGAGCATGGCGCCCATCCAGATGGACCCGGCGCGGACATGGGCCGCATCGCAGGGGCCGAAGAAGCCGATGCGAACCACATCGACACCGCGCTTCCGGCCGAGCTCGCGGCCCGGTCCGGCGTACTCCAGCGGAGTTGAGCGCTTGTCGAGGTATGGCTCCTGCCCCGAGAGACACGCGGAGCCGGTAAGCGCCAGGAAGGCGCGGCGGCTCCAGGTGTCCCGTTGACGAGGCATGGCTAGCGGCTCGCGGTCTCCAGACCCCGGCTGGTGCGGTCGCGCACCGGCACAAAGCCCCGCGGAATCTGAAGGGATTCGCGCGATTGATAACTCCAACGGCCCTGGCCGAAGCGGGCCAAGAAGACATCGCCGGCATCGTCCAACACGGCACTGAGCGGGATGTCGCCGGTGACACCGGGCCAGGGTTTGGACCGGGTGGCGATGAGGTCTCGGATTTTGGCGCGGTTCAGGCCACCCTGCTGGATGGCCCAGATGAGCATGTTCATGCCGTCGTAGGCGTGGGCGGCATAGGTTTCCGGATCTTCCTGGAAGCGGGCCTTGAACGTCTTGCGAAACTCGTCGAGCTTGGGATCCTTACGGTCAGGATCCCAGGGATAGCCACAGATGACGCCTTCCGCGTTGGCTCCGGCGACCTGGGTGAACTCGGGGGAGACGCTGCGGTCCGAGCAGAAGTAAGGCTGCTTCATGCCGCGCGCGCGGAGCTGATTGAGGATGAGAGCGCTTTCGCGGGCGTCGCCCCAATGGACGATGGCGTCGACGTTCATCTCCTGGATGCGGTCAAGTTGCAGGGAAAAGTCGTCGCTGCCGACCTTGTACGCCATCTCGATGGCGATGGGGTGGCCCAGGCGGCGTGAACTGTCCTTGATCTCGCGGACGCCGAAGCGGCCGTAGCGATTGCTGGAGCGGATGATGCCGATGCGCTTGTAGCCCATCTTGCGGATCATGTAGTCGACCAGGAGGTAGCCCTGCTGGCGATCGTCGCCCATGTTGCGGGCGACCCACGGGATGTTGGTCTCGATGAATGTCGGGTCCGTATCGCCCGTGTTGATCATGAGGACTTCTGCCTTCAGGGCGACGCGAATGGCGATGTGGGAGTTAGCGCTGTCGATGGTGCCCAGGATGGCCCATACCGGGTTCTCGTAGGCCATTTTCACGACTTCGTTCCCGGTGGAGCCCCACAGGCCGTTGTCGTTGGCAACCGCCATCTCGAACGGTATTTTGCCTTTCAGGTAGCCGCCCTTTGCATTGGCCTGCTCCACCGCCAACTGGGCGCCTTTGAGCATCATCTTGCCGAGCACCTCTTCGTGGCTCTTGCCGCCGGTGGCAATGGAGACGGTGGATTCAATGGGGCCGATGAAGCCGATGCGGACACTCTTTAGGCCCACCGGTTCGGGGATGGCTCTGCCGGGGCCGGTGTACTCCATCTGGACCAGGAAGTGCTCCTTGTAGGGTTTGACGCCGCCAAAGGGTTCGACGTCGGTGGAGGTGTGAGCGTAGTTCTGTTCCGTACGCGGCTTGAGGTCCGGTACTTCATAGGGAGTGAGGCCATTGATGCGGCGCAGGACTTCCTGGGTTTCGGGGTCCGTCTGCGGAGCGGACATTTTCGGGGTCTGGGCGAAAGCAGCGCCGAGACACAGCAGGATCAGTAGCAGGCGTTTCATTTGGACGCCCTCCCGTTGGAAGCCAAAGCCCTGGGCCGCTCGCGCAACCCGCCATAGTATCCATCTCCGACGCCCCATGCCAAACCCTTGGAGGTCGCGATGAAGACGTCATCGCCGTCAACATCGATGGCAAGGATGTAGTTGTGCGTCAGGTTGAGACCCATTTCGACGGTCTCAAGAACAGTCTTGTCGCGCGTGACGACGGCCTTGCCGGTCTTGGACTTCGGATCGCGGGTATAGGCGACCCAGGTATTGGTGGCGGCATCCATGACGGCGCCGACGCCCTTGTCGGTGGCGAACCAGGCTTCGTTGCCGCTGCGCGCGCGCAGGTTGTTGTTGAAGTCGCTGGGGTTGCCGGAGTCCTTGTTGTAGAACGCGCGCCAGTTGCGGCCGTCGTAGCGACAGACGCCAAAGTAGGTGGACACCCAAAGGACCTTGTCGATGTAGTTGGCCTGAGTGGTGATGACGTGGACGATGCCGTCGTCGCGATAGAGATCAATCTCCATCTCCCCGTCGGGATCGAGGTATTCCTTCCAACGGCTGGTGGCCACGTCGTACTCGAGAACGCCGCTGCCCCAGACGGCGAGGTGGACCTTGCCGTCGCGGTAGTTCACACCGTAGTTCCAGATCTCCTCCATGGGCGCATTCTTTTCCGTGAACACCGACCATTCGCGCGAGACCGTGTTGTAACGGGAGGCGCCGGCCGTGGTGGCGACCCACACGTTGTCGTTCTCCACGGCGACGCCATAGGCGACATCGTTCACCAAGCCGCTGTTCATCTGGTGCCAGTGTTCGAAGCGTCCGCCGCTGAAGCGGGCCAGCCCGCCGCCGAAGAGGGCGAGCCAGACATCGCCGGTCTTCTTGTCGACGTCGATGCCGGTGACGACGCGCCAGGGCAGGCCGTCCTTTTCGGTCCAGCTTTTTACTTTGCCAGACGCCTTGTCGATCATGGCGAGACCATTCTCGGTGCCCAGCCAGATGCGCGGACCGTCGGATTTCACCGCGAAGATGTGGTCGTTCGGCAACCCGTTCTCGGTGGTGAACTGCTTCCACTTCGTGTACACGTAGGGCAGTTTGTTTACGCTGCCCGCCGTCTGCGCCGGAGCGGCGCACGTCGCCAACAGTGCTGCTGCGAGTAGGTACTTCATAGTGTTTTCAGGAACTCAATCAGATCGTTCAACTGATCCTTGGTCATGTCGTTGGTCACGCCGTGTTTGTCGTAGGGGTTGAACACGGTCCAGATCTCTTCCAACGTGTTGGCCATGCCGTTGTGGAGGTATGGCCCCGAATCGTAGATGTTGTTGAGGTGCGGGACGTCGAACGTGCCCTGCCGGTCGAGCGCCTGTTGCGTGCCGACGTCGAACTTCTTGCGGCTGGTGTAGTAAGGCGGCATGTGGCAGGTGACACAGCGGTTTTCGACGGGGATGACGCGCCGGTCGTTGGCGGTATCGCGCTCGAAGATTGCCTTGCCGCGTTTCTGGGCGGGGGTATACGCCTCACCGGGCGTGTGATGGCGGTTGGGCGGCCGCTGGATGGTGGTGATGTAGTAGTCCAGGGCGTCAAGTTCCTCGTTCGTGAACGGAAGCGTGCGGGTGAAGAAAACCGAAAGGCGAGGGCCGCACTGGCGGCGCAGGGTGGCATTGGTGCCTTCCCACTTGAAGGGGGCGGTGTCGTAGATGCCGCGCAGGGTGCGGTTGTCCACGGGGCTGACGCCGATGCCGTCAGCTTCGATGTCGTAGGCGAGGCCGTCGACATGGCCATCAGGGTGGCAACTGTGGCAGGCGAACTGGCGGCGGAACGAGACCTTCGCGTTGTGGAAAAGCCTCTCGCCCTTGCGCTGGAGGGTGATCTCCCTGGGTCCTTCGAGGCTGATGCGGCCGGCGGGCTGGAGGGTCTTGAGATCGATGAGGGTGAGATCGTCGTCGAGAGAACCGGCCACATAGGCGTAGCGGCCGTCGGGTCCCATAGTGACGCCGCGCGGGCTGGTGGAGGTGGGGACGAAGCCGGCGAGGAATTCGGCCGATTTGCCGAGGTGGTTGGGGATGACGGATTCGCGGTCGGACTTCGTGGCGGTCTTGAGCAGGTGCTCGAGTTTCGCGCAATCGACGACCGCGACGCGGTCCGTGCCGGAACTGGTGACGAGGGCGTAGCGGCCGTCGTTGGTGATAGCCACATCGGTGGCGTCGGAGAAGCCGGAGCCGGGCTGGTCGAGTAGCACCTGGTCGACAGTGCCGTCCGCCCACAGGACGGCGAGACCATTGGTGATCGTCCAGCCCTGCATCAGGCGCGTCATGGGGACCAGGTTTTTCGTACGATTCATGGTCGCGAGGGCAAAGCGGCCGCTGGGGTGCCAGGCGATGCCCGCCATGAGATTCGTACCGGGCGTCATGACGCGATCGGAGACGGTGGCGCGTTCGGTATCGATGACGGTGATCTCCGACTTCAGCGGTTTGCGGAAGCCGGTGAGATTGGAGAAGGTGCTGGTGACGGCGATGGTCTTGCCGTTGGGCGCCAGGGCGAGGGACCAGGGGCCGATGCCACCCGAAAGGGTCTTCACGAACTGCAACGTGGCGACGTCGAACACCCAGATGTCGTTGGAGGAGGTGTTCAGGACGTAGAGCCTACGCCCCTGTGCATCAGTGAGTACGCCATGTGGTTCGTCACCGACCTTCAGGGTGGAAGTCACCTTGCGCGTGTCCGTATCGATCACGCTGACGGTGTCGCTTTCGCGGTTGGAAACAAAGGCCCGTTTGCCGTCGGGGGTGAACGCGACGTCGGTGGGTGCGTTGCCCACCGCGATTTCGGTGAGCTTGCGGCGGGAGACGGTGTCTACGATTGCCACGACGTTGCCGGCTTCGCAGGTGACCCACAGTTCGGTCGTGTGCGGGCGGAAGGTGAGGTTCAGCGGCGTCTTGTAGCGGGTTTCCGCCGGGGGCGGTGGAAGCTTCGTGGGGTGAGCGATTTTCGTCCAGGCTTTGGCCGGGTCGAACGGCTTGCCGTGCGTCTCGCGATGACAGTGATTGCAGCCGGTGGTGGCGGGGATGCGCAGGCCCGCCGCCTTGGCCGCGGCCGGGTCTTTCATGACGGTTTCGGTGGCGTATTTCTTCCCGGCGCCATGACAGGCTTCACAACCTACACCCTCATTCGCTTCGGCACCGACGGAATGGCAGCCCAGACACTGTTTGCTGAGCTGCGGATCGCCGGTGACTTTCATATCGGCGGCGATCCGGCGGCCTGCCTCCGTGGAGAGGACCGCCCAGGCGCGGGCGTGATCGCTGCGGCGCCAGACGTCCCACTGGTGCCCGTACTCAGGACCCTTGTGGCAGGCTCCGCAGGCGGAGGAGCCGATGAAGTCGCCGCCACGCGGCGCTGGGGCTGCTCGCAGTTGCGAAGGTTTGGGAAGAGGGTGGGCGATCCGGGGAATGGCCTGTTTGATGTCCACGGTGGAATTGGGATTGACCGCGGTGTGGGAGCCTTTTTCGAGGTGGCAGCCGAGGCAGGTGTCCTCGGTGGGCAGGCGCAGACCGGCCTTCATGGCTTCGGCTCGATTGCGCATCACCTCTTCACTCATGTACTCGCTGCCCGGGCCGTGGCAGGACTCGCACTGCAGGCCGTCCTCGGGCCGGAAGGCGTCATCCTTCTCCCAGTCCTCGGCGGTGGAGGCAGTGGAGTGGCAGCCCAGACAGATGGGTTCTTTCCAGGGCAGACCGCGCAGGCCGCTCCGTTTGGTGATCTCGACCGACTCCGGCAGGGACAGGACGGCATAGGCCTTGGAGTGCTTGGTGGTGAGCCATTTGCTGTACTGGTTGCCCATGCCGGCGCCGTCGTGGCACTGGCCGCAGGCGCGGGCGCCCACATACACAGGCTTCTTCGGGGCCGCTCCGCCCAAGCCCAGCAGAACCACCAGCCCGGCCGCCAGCACTGCAATGGTGTGCGCTCTCATACTCAACGCACCGCCTTGGCCGTGGCCGCATGTTCCAGCTTCAGGATCTGGTTGGCCTTCACGTGTTCGAGCCGTTCGACCTGTCCATCGGGCCAGCGAATTTCGACGGAATCAGCTTCTTTCGCTCCAGCGAGACCGAAGTGGAGCCGGGGGTCGCCCTGGGAGAGGTAGCCCCGGACGGGGTTGACGTCGTCGATCATCTTGAGACCGGCGGCGGTGACGGTGACGCGGGCTCCGATGGCGGTCCGGGAGCCGGTGGGGAACTTCAGGCGTGCGTCGATCATCAACCACGGTTTCGCGCTGGCGCCATCGTTGCGCAGCAGCCTGGCCACATCGTTGATATTGATGACGAGCAGATCGATGTCGCCGTCGTTGTCGACGTCGGCCCAGGATGCGCCGCGGCCCACGTACTTCTCGTTGAAGTAGGCGCCGGAGCGGCGGGAGACATCCTCGAACGTACCGTCGTGCCGGTTGCGGACCAGGGTGTCTTCCTGGACGTACTCGTGGTGGGCATTGCCGTGGACGGTGAAGAGATCCGGCCAGCCGTCATGGTCGTAGTCGAAGACGACGGAGCCCCAACCCGCGTACTGGCCGAGCATGGCGGACAGGCCCGCCTGATTGGCCTGGTTGTCGAAGTGCTTCTCTTTGGGGTTATAGACAAACAGGCTGACGTAGTTGAGGTTGGGGACGAAGATGTCGAGCCAACCGTCGCGGTTCACGTCGCCGAAGAACGGCCCCATGGAGGAAACGCCCTGGCCGTGTTCGCTATAGGCGATGTCCAGGTCGAGGGCCTTTTCGACGAAAGTGCCCTTGCCGGTGTTTTCGTAGAAGTAGTTCTCCATGGCGTCGTTGGCCACGAAGATGTCCAGGAAGCCGTTGTCGTTGAAATCGGCGGCGGTGACGCTCATGGCCCGCCCGTTGGGCTTATAGACCCCGGCTTCCCTGGTGACGTCGGTGAAAGTGCCGTCGCCGTTGTTGCGATAGAGGGCGTTGGGCTGCCCGCTGTAGCTGAGCGGGCCGGGGTAGCCCTGGGCCGGATAGAAGTCGCGGAACTTGCCGTCGTCGTACTTCAGGTAGTTGCCCACGAAGACGTCGAGCCAGCCGTCGTTGTTGTAGTCGAGCCAGACGGCGGAGACACTCCAGCGGGGATCAGCCAGCCCGGATTTTTCGGAGACATCGGTGAAGGTACCGTCGCCGTTGTTGTGATAGAGGGTGTTGGGGCCGTAGTTGAGGAGGTAGAGGTCGACGCGGCCGTCGTTGTCGTAGTCGGCGGCGGAGCAGCCCGAGCCGAAGGTCGTGCTGGCGACGCCGGCCTGGGCGGTCACATCGGTGAACGTGCCGTTGCCATTGTTCTTGTAGAGCTTGCCGGACAGTTTGCCGCGCAGATCGCGGCCTTCGTTGTCGCTGACGCTCTTCGTCCAGACGCCGGTGACGAAGTAGATGTCCTGGAATCCGTCGTTGTTGTAGTCGAAGAAGCAGGCGCCGCCCCCGGTGCCTTCGACAATGTTGTCGAGGTGGTGGTCGCCATAGCTGTGGCGGAAGGTGATGCCGGCGGCTTTCGTGATGTCCGTGAATACCGGCAGCGGGCTTTCGTCACCCGCCCAGAGAGTCGCGGCTAACAGAATCACAAGCCGGCCGAGCTTCATTTTTTGTCCCCCAATCCCAACCGCACCGGCTTTTTGATCACCGCCTGGGCTTCTACGTTTTCCGGAGCGAGTTCCGGATCTTCGTGGCATCCGATGCAGCCCCGGTTTTCCTTGTTTCTGACCCAGATCCAGGCGCTGCTGCGCGTGACGCGCCCCGAGGGGTCCACGGCCTGGAGCTTAACGCGCGTGTTGGCGGGGATTTCGAGATGGAACGACCCGTCAGCTTCCACGGCAAGTTCGCCCAACCGCACGGGTGCAGTCTCGGGTCCGGTCAGCACGCGAATCTTCTTGATGGAGCCGGCCGGCACGGGCCGGTCGCTGGTATAGACGCTGAGGCAATAGAGGTGACCGCTGGGCGCGGCGGGGTCGACGACAGTGCCGCGGCCATCCGGTTCATCGTGCGGACCGATCACCCGGGATTGGATTTCATCGAATTCCGGGCTATCGAAGATCGGTGTCAGCCGCCGGGTTGCCAGCTCCATCCGCCACAGACCCCAGCCAGCCGGGCCCTTCCTGGAAACCACAACCGCGTTCTCGCCGAAGGCGGACGGGGCGGCAAATACGCCATCCGAGGCGGCCGTGAGGGCTGAGTGGGAGTGGAGCGGACGTTCCTGGGTGACCATCGACAGTTGTCCGACCCCCTCGACGAAGACTACTTTGCGCCCCACGGCGGCGGCGGAACGCGCATTCAGACCACCAGTGAACAAGGCGTAGTCGGTGCCATCCAGATTGATCCCGAAGAGGCGGCCGGTGGAGGTGTAGATCATACGGCCTTCCGGCAGCATGGTAGGCTGGGCGTCGCCTGAGCCGGCGTAGGTCAACCGCTGGACCTCGGAGCCGTCCAGCTTAGAAGAGTAGAGAGCCCCGCCGCACACGAAGGCGACCTGAGGCCAGGGGTCGGGAATATCCAGCGAAAAGATGCGCGATTGGTAGACCGGCTGGCGGCAGCCGCCCTTTTCATTGGTGATCTGGCGGGCGCCGGTACCATCGGCGTCCATCTCAAAAATCTGCCAGGGATCGCCCGCCGCGCGGCGGCCGGCAAAAAGTATGCGCTTGCCGTCGAAAGATACGTCCGGGTCCGCGGCGGCGGCGAAGCCTTCACTGAGAACGCGTCCCCTGGCCGGACCAATCGAGCCGGTAGAGACGTTCGCCGTGCCCTGCTTTCGCCTGAGTGACGACGAGGCCGGCGGAGGACGGAGCCAGCCTGGCGGCCGCGGTGAGAGCCCCATCCGCGCCCCAGACCATTGTCAGAGCGGCGGTGAGCAGTACTCCGCGTGCGGTCAAATTAACCGAATTTAAGAGTATAGAACCTGAAGCTAGCAAACTTTAGCCAGTCTAGGGTAAACGGGTCTGTTTGCCAATATCAAAATCACACTACTTGGTTCTTATTAGATTTGCTTCTCTTCGATGGAGGGTGTCCGGCTGTAAAATAGCCACATGAACCAATCAGCTGAGGGGCTGCCCGGCCGCCGCGGCTTTCTAAAAGCCGGCGTTGGGGTTTCCCCGCCATTCTGTCCGCCGCGCAAAGCGCGAATGCAATCAAGGTTGGACTCGTCGGTGCAGGCGGCCGTGGCAGCGGTGCAGCCGCCCAAGCCCTGAAGGCTGACGACTTTGCCGAGCTAACGGCCGTCGCCGACATCGACATGGACACGATCGACAAGAGCCTGGCCCGGCTGCAACGCGCCGCCGGTCCGAAGATCAAGGTCGCCAGCGACAAGAAGTTCGTGGGTCTCGATGCGTTCCAGAAGGTGATCGACAGTGGAGTCGATGTGGTGCTTCTGGCCACTCCGCCCGGATTCCGCCCACAGCACCTGCGGTATGCGATTGAGGCAGGCAAGCATGTATTTTGTGAAAAGCCGGTCGCGACCGATGCGCCCGGGGTGCGTCATGTGCTGGAAACAGTCGACATGGCGACGAAGAAGAACGTCTCGCTGGTTGCCGGTTTCTGCTGGCGGTACTCCAACTATATAAAGGAGACGTTCGACCGCGTCGCGGATGGGGCGATTGGTGACATTGTTGCCTACTATGCGACCTACTACACGAGTCCGGTGAAGCCGATGCCCCTGGAGAGCACCCGCCCGGCCGGGATGAGCGACACGGAGTGGCAGATCCGCAACTGGTACAACTTCCAGTGGCTTTGCGGCGACAGCCTGGTGGAGCAGGCGGTCCACAGCGTGGATAAGGTGGCCTGGGCCATGAAGGACCAGCCGCCGGTGAGTTGTGTCGCGGTCGGCGGCCGCCAGATTCCGGCCAACGGCGGCAACATCTTCGATCACTTTGAAGTGAACTACATCTATCCGAACGGAGCGCGGGCGTTCGTAGCGAACCGCCAGATTGAGAACTGCTACAACGAGAACTCCGACTGCATCCTGGGGACGAAGGGCACCTGCACGATCGGCCGCGGGCCGAATCCGCGCATCGAAGGTCAGAATCCCTGGGCCTTTGAAGGCCAGAAGAACGACATGTACCAGCACGAGCACGACGTGCTGTTCGCCTCGATCCGTAAGGGCCAGCCGATCAATGACGGCAAGCGCATGGCCACCTCGACTCTTTTGGCAATGATGGGCCGGATGGCCGCCTACACTGGGCAGCAGATCACGTGGGAGCAGGCCCTGAACTCTCAGGAGCGGCTCGTGCCGGACACCATCGACTGGAAGGGCAGCCTGGCGGTTCCGCCCATGCCTCTGCCGGGCAAGACCAAGTTCATTTAGTCCGACCCATGCGGAAATTTCGTAAGTTCTTCTTTCTATTAGCGCTGCCGGCGGCCGCTCAAACTGCGGCCCCGGCCAAACCGGCCGACGACCAGAAACTGGTGGAGGCGCTGCACCGCCGCATCGCCGCCGGGACCAAGGAGAAGAAGGCTTCGGATATGAAGCCTTACAAATCCACCATTCCTGGTACGGATGTCAGTTTCGAGATGGTCCCGATTGCTGGTGGTGAGTTCACCATGGGTACGGCGGCCGGAGAGGCTGGACGGCAAAAGGATGAGGGTCCGCAGCATAAGGCGCGGCTGGATCCCTTCTGGATGGCGACGCGTGAGGTGACCTGGGACGAGTACCGTCTGTTCCAGTTCGCCCAGGCCGACGGGAAGATGCCCGACGTGGATGCCGTGTCCCACCCGACGCGGCCGTATGTCGAGATGAGCTTCGGCATGGGTCTGAACGGCTTTCCGGCCATCAGCATGACCCAGCACGCGGCGAATAAGTACGCCCAGTGGCTGAGCGCGAAGACCGGCCAGTTCTACCGGTTGCCGACCGAGGCCGAATGGGAGTACGCCTGCCGGGCCGACAACGCGCCGGTGGACCTGGCGGCCTCAGCCTGGTATGACGCCAACGCCAACGGCAAGTATCAAAAAGTCGGGACGAAGAAGCCGAACGCCTGGGGGCTCTATGACATGCTCGGCAACGTCATGGAGTGGACGCTGGACGCGTACGCCCCATATCCGGCCGGCGATGCGGTGAATCCGTGGGTGAAGTCGAAGACCGCCTACCCGCAGGTGGCGCGTGGCGGGTCGTGGAACGATCCGGCCTCCAGCCTGCGCTGCGGCGCCCGGGTCGCCTCGGACGCCAGTTGGAAGCAGCAGGATCCGCAACTTCCGAAGAGCATCTGGTATCTCACCGATGCGCAGTGGCTGGGGTTCCGGCTGGTGCGGCCGCTGAAGGTGCCTTCGGTGGTGGAGATGAACTCCTTCTGGAACAATGGAGTAGAAGTCGATCCGTAGACCTGAACGATTCGAGCTCGTGGAGCCCGCCATGGGCACGCTGGTTCGCGTGGTGATCGAGACCCGCGAACGGGACCGGGCCGACCACGCCCTGCGCGCCGCTTTCGGGCGGCTCCGCGAACTCGATGAGACGCTCTCGGACTACAAGCCTGAAAGCGAGTTGAACCGTCTGTGCCGTTCCGGCCGTGCCCAGGTGTCGCTGGATCTTTATCGCAACGTCGAGGCCGCGCAAAGCCTGGCGGTTGCGACCAATGGCGCGTTTGACATTACCATCGGCGACCGCAGCAGGTCGTCTACCTTCCGTGACGTCGAGCTGGATCCCAAGACGCGCATCATCACTCTCCGTAAGCCAAACATGAAACTGGATTTAGGGGCTATTGGGAAGGGGTATGCCGGCGACGAGATGCTGAGGGTGCTGCGGTCTCACGGGTGTCCGCATTCGATGATCGCGCTGAGCGGCGACATCGTGGTGGGGGAAGGTGCATGGAGCGTCATGATTGAAGCCGCTCAGCAGACCTTTCAACTCAAGAACTCCGCCGTTTCGACCGCCGGAGACACGGGTCGACGCCACATTCGGGATGCGCGCACTGGCGAGCTGGTGGAGCAGGTCTGGCTGGTGTCTGTGTTAGCCAAGACCGGCCTGGAGGCGGACGGGCTGGATACGGCGCTACGGATCATTGGCGAGGAGGCAGGCCGGAGACTCGCCGCTGAGCGCCACGTGAAAGCCTGGTTCCGGAGAGTCGCCTGAACCGGGTCAGCGAAGTACGATACTGCCGGTAAGCGCCAACAGAACCGCCGCCGTGATAAAGACGTAGGTGCGGTCGCGTTCCATGGCAAATCCGAGGATGGAGAAAGCCACCCGCAGGATAGGGGTCAAGAGCAGGCACAGGATGCCGAGTTGAGCGATGGCGAGACCACGAGCCTGGGTGTCCTCCCCACGAGCCCCGAAGGCGAGATGGAGAACCTGCGACGGCGAGGCGAAGGGCGTATCCGGTCCTGAGAAGTGGCCGAACGCCACAACAGGCGGAGTAGAAAGAGATAGAGCGCTCCGCCGATGAGGCCGACGGTGGCCGCGACGAGGACTCCGCCGCGAAGGGTGGCGGAGATGAGGTGCTGGAGCTTCTGGTCAGAGGAGATCATGGCGTCAGATCCTTCCCGCCACGGCGCTGCGGATCATTTCCAGGGCAATGCCGGCGACGACCACGGCGAAGATGCGGCGCAAGGTCAGGACGGGTAGACGGGGCAGCAGCCGCGCGCCGAGAAGCGAACCGCTGAGCACCCCGAGCATGACGGGCAGCGCGATGACCGGTTGAATGTAGCCCCGTTTCAGATAGATAGCGGCGCTCGCCACGGCGGTGACACCGATCATGAAGCTGCTGGTGGCGGTAGAGACTTTGAAGGGGATGCCCATGATGCGGTCCATGGCGATGACCTTCAGCGCTCCGGAACCGATGCCGAGCAACCCAGACAGCGCGCCGGCGATGTACATCATGCCAAAACCGAGGCGGGCGCGGCCGACCTCGTAGTGGATGGCGCCTTCCTTGGCCTGGTAAACACCGCCCAGGCGCAGCCGGGCCGAAAAGGAGTCCGGTGTCGAGCTGGAGGCGTGATCGCCCTGGATCCGGACTACCTGCCACGCGGAGTGCAGGAGTACGGCTCCGAAGAGGAGGGCTAGCGCCTGGGTGGGGGTTTTCCCAGCCAGAAGAGCGCCACAGATGGCTCCGGCGGTGGTGGCGATTTCGAGGAACATGGCGATGCGGATATTCGAAAGGCCATCCCGCACGTAAGCGGCAGCCGCGCCGGAGGAGGTGGCGATGACGGAAACGAGGCTGGCGCCTATGGCATAGCGAAGATCGACACCGAGCAGCAGAGTGAGCGCCGGAGTCACGACGATGCCGCCTCCGAGACCGGTGAGCGCGCCGATGAGGCCGGCTGAAATTGAGATCAGGAAGACTGTGAGAGTGAACTCAGGAGCTGGCATGAAGCGGAGAGCCTTCGCTCCCCAACTTCAGTAAACGGCACAGGCTGTATTTTGTCCAATCGTATGATTGGCACTCTGTGATAGATTTCTTCGATCACAGACCTGGCGTGTCCAGACCTCCGTGAGCACGTGCAAGCTGAACAAAAGAAAGGACAAGCTTCGAGATTTCGGTAGTGCGTGTGGCCACCCCGATTTCCGAGGCGCCCAGTGTTTCGGGTAAAGGCCGGACTTCCACGTTATGGGACTGGGCCGAGAGCACGGAGCGTGGGACGATGGCTACGCCGACGCCCACGGAGGTGAGGGCGATGGCGGTGTACATTTCGCTGGTTTCCTGGACGACATGGGGGCTGAATCCGGCCTGGGCGCACATCCGCATGGTGGCGTCGAAGAAACCGGGCGCCCACTCACGTCCGTAGGAGACAAAGGGTTCGTCGCGAAGAAGTTCGAGGGAGAAGTTCGGCTCGGAGGCGAGCTTGTGGCCTGGCGGCAGAATGGCGGCGAACGGCTCGCGGTGGATGACGGTGATCTGTAGCTGCGGATGCGAGGTGGGCAGGCGCAGGAAGCCGATGTCGAGCGATTCGTCGAGCAGCCCCTGGACCTGGTTGACGGTACGGAGGTTCACCAGGTCCAACCGGACGCCGGGGTGCTGTTTGCGGAAGTCCGCCACGATTTGAGGGACCACTTCGAGGGCGGCGGAGAAGACGAAGGCGATGCGGAGACGGCCGATTTCGCCGTGAGCGGCCTTGCGAGCCCGGTCGCCGGCCGCCTGAGCTCTGGCCAGAAGGTCGCGGGCTTCGACGAGAAATACAGCTCCTGCATCGGTCAGTTTGACGACGCGGCGATTCCGCTCCAGCAGCCGGACTCCGATGTGTTCCTCCAACTGGTGGATCTGGGCGGAGAGCGCCGGTTGCGAGAGGTGGAGGGCCTCAGCCGCGCGCACAAAGCTGAGCCGTTCGGCGACAGCGACGAAGGACGCGATCTGTTTGAGTTCCATGGGCGAGAGGGTCACGCCCAGCATGCAACAGGAGGTTGTCGGCTTACAATGAATGCTTATGGCTGCTGTTGCTACACCCCTGGGCTCCCCTGAGCAGATCGCGAAGTACGAGCCGGTGATCGGGCTCGAGGTTCACGTTCAGCTCGGCACGAATACGAAGATCTTCTGCTCCTGTCCCAACGAGTTTGGCTCGGCACCGAATACCAATGTCTGCCCGGTCTGCCTGGGCATGCCGGGCGCACTGCCGGTGTTGAATCAACATGCTGTCGAACTGGCGATCCAGGCTTCCTACGCGCTGCATTGCGAGGTGCGCAACAAGTCGATTTTTGCCAGGAAGAACTACTTCTACCCGGATCTGCCGAAGGGTTACCAGATTTCGCAGTTCGACAAACCGCTGTCGGAGTTCGGCTGGGTGGATGTGGAGCTGGAAGACGGGTCCACCAAGCGGATCGGCATCACCCGTATCCACATGGAGGATGACGCCGGGAAGAACACGCACGACGGGTATAAGGACAGCACCACCTATTCCTATGTCGACCTGAACCGATGCGGGTCCCCGTTGACGGAGATTGTCAGCGAGCCGGACATGAGGAGTTCGGAAGAGGCGTTCCAGTATCTGACAGAACTGAAGCTGGCGCTCCAGTTTGTGGGGGTCTCCAGTTGCGATATGGAGAAGGGCCACCTGCGCTGCGATGCGAATGTCAGCGTGCGCCTGAAAGGCGCGGACGCGTTCGGGACCAAGGTGGAGATCAAGAACCTGAACTCGTTCCGGTTCCTGCGGCAGGCTATTGATTTTGAGATTGCCCGGCAAGTGGGGGTGCTGGAAGCGGGCGGGCGGATCATTCAGGAGACTAGGCTCTACAACGCGGACCTGGGCGAGACATTCGGCATGCGCAGCAAGGAGCAGGCGCACGACTACCGCTACTTCCCGGAGCCGGATCTGGTTCCGCTGCAGATCAGCGAGGAATGGAAGGCCCGGGTGAAGGCCGCCATGCCGGAGCTGCCGGCCAACATGCGGAAGCGGTTCATACAAGATTACGGCCTGAAGCAATACGACGCGGAAGTGTTGACCGCGACGCGGGCCGTGGCCGAGTTTTACGAAAGCGTGGCTACGGTTTCCGGCGATCCGAAACTGGCGGCGAACTGGGTGACCAGCGACCTTTTCGGCCTGTTGAAAGCCGACGGGAAAGAGATTGAGGATTCGCCGGTGACGGGTGAACGGCTGGGTGAACTGGTGGCCCTGGTGGCGAAGGGTGAACTGACGGGCAAGCTGGCGAAGGAAGTGCTGCCGAAGATGTTCACGACCGGCGATTCGGCGCGGGCCATCATGGAGCGCGAGGGTCTGAAGGCGATGAACGACACGGGCGAGATCGAGCGGATCATCGACCAGATCATCGCCGCCAACCCGAAGCAGGTGGAGCAGTACAGGGGCGGCAAGACGACGGTAATCGGGTTCTTCGTAGGCCAGGTAATGAAGGCGTCGCGCGGCCAGGCGAACCCGGCCACGGTATCGGAGATCCTGGCGAGGAAGCTCGCTTAACGAGCCGGGCTGGTGAAGCGGTTCCAGGCCAGGCGAGCGAAGGCGGCGATGGCGCGCTCACGAGTGTCCTGGGAGAGCGGCGAGTCCATGACAAAGACGGCGATCGCCAGGTGATGGCCATCCGGCAGGGTAATGAGACCCACATCGTTGGTGGCGGCGGTGACGCCATTGACGGTATTCGAGGTTCCGGTTTTGTGGGCGACCTCGGTGCCGGCGGGCAGGTTGCCCTTGAGCCGTTTGAGCCCGGTTTCGGTGGCTGTCATCCAATGCAGCAGGAGGGCGCGGCTGGGCTTCGAGAGCCCCTTGCCCTGCTGAAGGCACTTGAGCAGGCGAACCATCGCCTCAGGCTGGGCCCAATTCCGGTATTGGATCTGATTGTCGCCACCCAGTGACTTCTCAGTGTCGACCACCTTGATGCCCTGAATGCCTAGACCCTTTAACATGGCCTGGACTATTGAGGGTCCGCCGATGACCCGCAAGAGGACGTCGGAGGCCGAACCATCGCTCTCCGAGACTGCATAGCGCATCAGCTGCTTGAGTGACATACTGAAGCCGCCATCCGGATGCATGTCGCGAATCGGACTGCGTTGCCTACCGCCGATGAGGTCGGACTTCTCCACGCGGACCTGTTGATCGAGACGGAGCTTGCCCTGGTCCACTTGCTGCAGCACGGCCATGGCGATGGGGAACTTGTAGACGCTTTGCATGGGGAAACGGTCTGAGTGGTGAAAGTCCAGGCGGGCTCCAGTTTCAACAACTTCGGCCGCCATCCCGATCTTTCCCTCAGTCTGCCTGGTAATGTGCTCGAAGTCAGAGGGACTTTGGAGCATCAAAAGCAGCAACACCGAACCCATGTGCATCACTCGCGAGAGTAGCATGGGGCAGGTGTCCAGTCGAATCCTACTATTCCTGCTGACATTGGGGGCGAGCGGGCAGACGCCGCCGGAGATCCGGTGGTCATTTGGTCCGGCGCCGGTGAGGCTGGGTGGAATTGCGACGATTCCGGTATGGAAAAGCCAGATTACGCGCAAGGGCAGGAGATGAAACGGTACCTGGAGGCGACCGGGAATCCGCCAATGGGGCAAGAACTGGCAGTAGTGGGACCGGCGGATCTGCACTGGTTCGCGGTGATTGCGCGGGAAGATCGCATCCAGGTGGAGGAGTTGCACAAGGCGATCGTGAATGGAACCGAAGCAGCGAACCTGGTGCGATCGCGGCAGGGGCGGGAGACTCTGGATGTCCTGGGGTATCGAGAGGCGCCGCGGTTCGACTCGGCCCGGCAAGTGTTGAGCTGGAGCCTGCGGATACGTCGGAGAGCGGCGGGCGGGCAGTGGGGAACCGGTTTGTGTACTTTCTGGGACGGGACGCGGTGATTGGCCTGGAAATGGTGAGTGGAGGCGTCGAGGTTCGAGGCGTCGAGGAGGAGTTGGACGCGTGGTTGCCGGGGTTCCAGTTTGAGGCCGGGCATGGGCCGGAGCCAGGGGACCGACAGGACGTTGTGGTGGGTCCTGGGGATCTCCGGGGTCTCAGCAGCCCTCGTGCTGTATCAAGCGGCGAGGAGGCGCTAAAAGAGGCTGCCGTTCGATGGATGAGGCGTCAAATCCACGGCCGTTGTAACCCGTTTGGCGGCGAGCACCGTCAACTGGAGTACGCCCGCTGCGAGCGATCGCGCCGTGGAGGGGTAGGGGAGGAATATCAAGATGTCAGCTTTCTTCACAGGCAAAGGCTTTGGCCGGCTCGCGACCTTGATTCTGGCAGGGGCTCTTGCCGCTCCGCTCACGTTCGCGGATACGGCTTGTGACGCGTCGTCGCTGAAGGGCGCCTTTTTCCTTCCGCCTGAGCGGGACGAACTGGGACAACCAGGGTTACCTGTATTTCCACAACGTCGTTGGCCGGATCGTGAGTGACGGCGCTGGAGCGCTGACCGGCGGCGATACGTACAGGACTACGACAGGGACAACCTACCGGCAGACCCTCACAGGCACCTACACGATCAACGAGGATTGCTCGGGCACGATCACGTTCACCGGGTCCGCCTCGGGCACCAGCCATTTCGACATCATCGTGACCAGCAGCGGGCAGGCCGCGGAGATCGTGCAGACCGATTCCGGGATGACGTTGGGCGGCACCATGCGGCTGCAGCAGACGGCGGCGTCGACGAGCACCACCACGCCCACCACTCCGACCGATCCCGCGGCGCAGAACAAGAAGTAGAATCCGCGGGTTGCCCGTTGAGCGGTCCCGGTGCGATGTGAGGGGATGAGCCATACTGGAAGCTCATCCATGCGAGTTTTAGTCACCGGCGGCGCCGGTTTTGTCGGTTCCCACCTCTGTTCCCGGCTGTTGCGGAGCGGTCATGCGATCGCTGTGCTCGACGATCTCAACGACTACTACGATCCGGCGCTGAAGCGGCGCAATCTGGATGAATCGCGGGCCGGTGGGCCCGTGTTGTTCCGGTCTGGCGACATTTGCGATCTGGCGGCAGTGGAACAGCTCATGCTCGAGTTCCAGCCGGAAACGGTTGTCCACCTGGCAGCTCGGGTCGGTGTGCGCCCATCCCTGACAGAGCCGTTACTGTACCAGAGAGTCAATGTCGAGGGCACGGCGGCGGTTCTGGAGTGTGCCCGGCGATCTGGGACGAAGCGGTTCGTTTTCGCATCTTCGAGTTCGGTGTACGGGGCGTCCAATCAGGTGCCGTTTTCGGAAGAGGACACGCTGCTGAGGCCGATGTCCCCATACGCGGCAACGAAGATCGCCGGTGAGGCGTTGTGCCATTCCTATGCGCATCTGTACGGGATGAAGATGTCGTACCTGCGGTTCTTCACGGTCTATGGACCTCGCCAGAGGCCGGATCTGGCCATCCGACGGTTTGTAGAGAACATCTCGGCGGGCCGGCCCATTGTGGTGTTCGGTGACGGGAGTTCCGGCCGGGACTACACCTATGTCGATGACATCGTCGACGGGGTTGTGCGCGCCCTGGATCACGAGCACGATTTTGAGATCTACAATCTGGGCAATTCCCAGCCGGTGCTGCTGGAGAGACATGATTGCGACGCTGGAACAGGTGCTGGGGCGTGAGGCCGTCATCGAGCGGCATCCGATTGCGACCCCGGCGACATGCTGGTGACGTGCGCGTCGATCGAGAAAGCGGCACGAAGAGAGCTTGGGTATCAACCGGCCACTCCGTTCGAGGTGGGAATCCGGGCTACGGCCGGCTGGCTGTGCGGCGCCTCAGCATCGTAAAGAGTGGCGGCAGAAACCGTCCGGAGAGACCGCGGGTTATGCGGCATAGCCGGGCAGGTAGCCCGTGAGGAGGGCTTCCTCCTGAGCCGCCTTCCGCCAGACGAAGCCAATCAGCGGCACGACAAGCAGAACACCCCAGGAGTTGAGGGCGAGTTCATACCCGGCAACGAGCAGGATGTCGCCGAGGTAGATGGGGTGGCGGACATAGCGGTAGAGCCCCGCGGCAACAAGTTCCTGTCGAGGCAGAACGGTGGCCGATTCCACGTCAAGACCAGTTGCGGCCGAGTTGGATGCAGGGCGGCGACAGCCACAGCGAGTCCCAGGGTGAAGAGGCACAGGCCGGCTACTTGGAGCGGGAACGGATCCCGGGCAATGGGCAGGATCTCCGGCAGGAAACACTGCAGCAGGAGGCCGGTCAGGACGGCGATCTTGAGGGCCTTGATAGGCCGGAACGGCTGACGGGGCCCTGAGCCTGCCTGCCGCTTCAGGAGCTTGCCAGACAACTTTGTGGGCCACCATGCCCGTGAGGAGGTAGGCCCGAAGCAGCATCATTGCTCGGGTCCGCCGAGCTCCTCAACGGTCACACTACTAGGGGCGGCCTGGCTCATGCAGGCCCAGGCGGGTTGCGATCTCGTCGCCCACCATGCCGATGAGCAGAATCTGGAGCGCGGAGACGAAGGCAAGCAAGGCGGAGGCGGAGATATTGGGCTGGTGCGTGAGGTCGATGGACATCTTCACGACGCCGTAGATGAGACAGAGCAGGACGATGGGAAGAAAGACGCGCAGGGGCCGGAAGAGCATGGCGGTGCGGAGGATGAGAACCAGGAAGCTGGCGGCATCCCAAGGCACGATTTTGGACTTGCCCTTGCGGGGCAGGTAGTCGATGGGCAGGTAGACGACAGGAGTATTTGTCGCAGTGCATGGCGAGCGTGATGGTCGTCGTGAAGCTGAACTGATTGGGGAGGATGCCGAAGTACTGGGCCGCGATTTCGCGGCGGAAGGCGCGGAGCCACTGTGGATGGGAATCTTCGACGTGGAAAGGTAGTTGGCCAGCCGGTTCAGGACCCATTTGGCGGGTCGGCGAACCGGGGGATATTGACGTTGGCTCCGGTGCGAGCACCAAC